>NZ_JACFRA010000004.1:0-333630 GCF_016101165.1 Bifidobacterium sp. W8114
AGTCAGATACCCCAACACCACACTCTGACCAACACACAACCAAACCCACACACAGAACCTAAAACAACGCGTTTAGTTCCTATAGGCCAAAACAACGCGTTTAGTTCCTATAGGCCAAGAAACCTGATGGAAAAAGAAAACCGCCGGAGAACCGGCGGTTGAGAGCTCCCGCAGCTGGGCTTGAACCAGCGACATTTCGATTAACAGTCGAACGCTCTGCCAACTGAGCTATGCGGGAATGTCCCGTTCAACTCTTGTTGAACACAATTACCATACTATAGTCCAAACCGTAGTATCCGACAACTTGGCGTGTCGATTACATGAGGATCCTGTCCATTGGCATGGCCGAATCAATGGAGAAGTCAGGAGCAGAGGGAGACAATCCAGCCTGGACCAGATTGACGCCCAGCATGGCCACCATGGCGCCGTTGTCCGTGCACAGTTTGATCTTTGGAATACGGACCCTGACACCCTCCTGGTCACCGAACTCCCGAAGCTTGCCGCGCAGCTGCGAGTTGGCCGAGAATCCGCCGCCGACAATCAGGGTATCCGTATCGAACCTGTGGCAGGCGGCCATGGCCTTACGGGACAGGACGGTGGCCACGGAATCCGCCAGGGAGGCGCAGACATCATCCACGGGAATGTCGAGCCCAGCCTGCTGTCTGCGTTCTACCCATCGAGCCACGGCGGTCTTGACCCCCGAGAAGCTGAAGTCATAAGGATGATCGGCTCCGGCTCGACCCTTGGTCAGCCCTTGGGGCACGGCGATGGCGTGAGGATCGCCCAGACGGGCATGGCGGTCGATGTGCGGGCCGCCGGGATAGGGGAAGCCGAGCAGACGTGCAATCTTGTCGAAGCACTCCCCCGCCGCATCGTCCAGGGTGGTTCCCACCACCTGGACCGACCGCGCCAGGTCATCCACGTGCAAAAGTGAAGTGTGACCGCCGGAGACGATCAGAGCCAGGGCATTCTGGGGGAAGGGACCGAATTGAAGCTGCGTGACAGCTATGTGTCCTATGACATGGTTGATGCCGTACAGGGGCTTTTTCGCCGCCCAGGCCAGCGCCTTGGCACCGGAAACGCCGACGGCCAGGCATCCAGCCAGTCCAGGACCTGCCGAGACCGCTATGGCATCCACTTGGGACAGGTCCATATCTGCATCCTTGAGGGCCTTGGAGACGACCGGCACAAAGGACTCGGCGTGTGCCCGCGAGGCGATCTCAGGGATAACGCCGCCATAGCGGGCGTGCTCGTTCATGGAGGATGCCACCACATTGGACAGCAGACAGTTGCCCTGAACCAGGGCTGCCGCGGTCTCGTCGCAGGTGGATTCGATGCCAAGCACCAGGGGCTCACTCATGGTCAATGATCCTTTCCTGTCCTTTCGAAAGCTTGCGGCCGACAGAGCCCACCGGGCCCGGTCCGACCGAGCTCAAAGGCCTGGTCATAGCCCAGGCATCCACGTCTTCAGGCTGATAATAGCCCTTGCATAGTCCCGTCTGGGAGAAGCCAAAATCCTTGTAGAGGTCAATGGCAGCGGGGTTGTCTACGCGCACTTTCAGGTTCATGCGCTGCAACCCCATACGGTCGGCTGAAGCGATAAGCTTTACCAACAGAGACCCTGCAATGCCGCGATTCCGGACTTCCGGCAACACTCCCAAAGTCATCAGCTCGGCATCCCTTTCGCCCGACCAACAACCTCCATAGCCCAGGATGGCACCCTGGTCCTCCCATACCAGATAGGCGCGCGAAGGGGCGGACAGCTCAAACCGCAGCTCCTGCCGACCCCAGGCCTGGTCGCCGAAGACCCGTGCCTCCAGATTGACAAGCTGGTCCAGATCCCCCAAGGCCGCTGCGCGAATCATGACCGGACTGCTACATGCTTGAGCGGATTGGGCACCGACACGTCCGGTCGACGAAGGTAAAGCGGCTCCACTGGATCGACCAGCCCCTGCTGGGCACGTCGGCATGCACAAGCAGCCATCAGACCCGTCCCTCGTGTCCCATTCTCCAGGAAGGAGCCTTCGTCCAGCACCACCCGTGTATCAGATTGCTTATCCAGGCGCTCCCACTGGTCTGCGTAGCGGCCAGCCCCGTGGCCGCTGATGACCAGAGTGACAGGACCGTGGTCCAGAGACTCCCGCTCCTCCGCGATGGCCGCGATTCTCTCACAGATAGCAGCTGGGTAGTCGATGCTCATTTCGGTCAGCGGCCTGGCCGGAGCCTCCACATCTACAAAGTCGTCAAAGAGACGGTAGTAGAGCTGCCGACGTCGAGCATCGTTGACAGCCAGAACCAGCAGCCGGGTATGGTCTTGGTCCTGCTGCTTGAACCGGCTGTATGCATAACGGGCCTGCGGCTCCAGGATGTCCTGACCCAACAGACGGGCGCCAGTGGCAAATGCCAGGGCTTTGGCGGTGACGATGCCCGCCCGCAGCCCGGTGAAGGGCGCAGGGCCCAATCCCACCACGACGGTCCTCAAATCTTCTGCATGCAGCCCAGCCTGATCCATGACCTTGGCGATATTGATTTGGAGGCGTTCCACATGCGAGCGCGAGTCGGTCTCGATGCAAGGCTCCCGTCCGGTCAGCCCCACAGTCGAGCCATACGAGGTATCGATCACCAAAAGGGGTGTATCGGTCCCGTTCATACCGTCATCGCCTTTCTCAGCTGCTCCAGTCTGGTGGCCCATGAAGGACCCACTGCACGCAGACGTACCATACGCTGACCCTGGGAGCTGGGTGGCGCGTCAGGCTCTTCCCGGGGATCGACGGGTCGGTCGATGATCACTTCCAGACGTTGATCGGCCAGCGCTGAAGCCATCTGCTCGCCCCACTCCATCAGAATGATGGTGCTTTGGCCCGGATCCTCCAACTCCTCGTCCAGACCCAGGGACTCCAGCTCGTCCAGGAGTCGATCAACGGCATCCTCGCCGGGCAGATAGTCCTGTCCGCCCAGCCGGTAGGCATCCACGTGAATCAGGGTAACAGGTGAGCCGTCGGACAGATGGCCACGCAGCTCTCTTGCAATGGTGAACGTGGGCGAGACTACAGGGCCGTCCACTCCAAGTCCACTGCCCAGCCCCTGGGCCAGCGTGGTCTTGCCCGCCCCCAGAGGTCCGGACAGGAGGATCACATCCCCGCCTTGCAGACAGGTGGCCAGGTTTCTGCCCAGGCATTGCATATCATCGCCTGTGGGCACGGCCAGCCTGAACCCATCCTGCCGCCCGGCGCTCTCCTGCAGGCTCATGCCAATGTCCTTCCCTTGGCTGCGATCAGCTCCACTGCACGTTCCAGAGCATAGCGGGCATCGCCGCTACTGGTCTTGCTGACCTCATCAGCCTGGGCCAGGGCCTCGATGCAGGCCGCCAGACCGGAGGAGGTCCATCCATGCAACTGCCTCTTGGCTTCTCGTAACTGCCAGTATGCGGCCTTGGCCTCGGCCGTGGTAATGGATCCCGACTCGATCGCAGCCTCCTTGCCCAACGTTCGTAGCTTCAAGGCCAGTACTCCAATCAGAGATACTGGTTCGTTGCCCTGTTCCAGAGCTGAACGCAGTGCGACGACTGCTTGGGCCGGTCTGCCGGCAAGGGCCCTGTCCGCCACAGCGAATCCGGACACAGCTGGGTTATCAGTCAAATAATGGTTGACAATCTCCAAGGTCATTGGGTCCTGGTCAAAATCGAAGCAGAGCTGGGAGCACATGGCGGCAAGTTCCGGAGTACGCTCGCCCAGGACATCGACCAGACGCTGGGCCGCCCTTGGCTGGATACGGCGCTGATGGGCCTTGAATTGCCCATAGACGAAATCGACCTTGTCATCGAACTTCTTCAGATCCGGCATACGCTCTATGACTGCTCCGGCCCGTTCCATCTGGTCCAGAAGCCTGCGGCCCCGGTTGCCCCCGTCATGACGTGCAATGACGATGCTGGATTCGGATTCCGCAGGCTCGTGGCAGAAATCCACCAAGGCCTGAGTCAAGGCCTCATCGGCCGCCTGCAGGTCATCCAGGAGGACTACGGCCGTCTGACTGAGCAGGGAAGGTCCGACCGCCTCCTGAAAGGCGTAAGCGTCGCAGTCTGCCGCGTCCATCTCTATGTATTCGCTGTCCGGATGGGCGGCACATGCCTGTGCGCACAGCTCCTTGACACGCTGCCCGTTGAGGAAGGGATCGCCGCCGACCACCAGATGGACGGAAGGGTTCTCCTGCTGAGCTTTGGTCATGACTCAAATCTCCCTTCATCACTGGACATTGACCTCGGTCGTTTTTTGAAGGCCAACTGTGTCAGAAGACCATAGGTCTGCTGCAACCAGCCCTTGATTGATACCCAGGCCGATGGACGAAAGGGGACCCCCGAGGTCACGTCTGTCAGCGCTGACCATGAACAGTCCCGCCTCCGGGCACGGATGAGTCGAATCAACCGGTGATTAATCACGGCCATCAGACCCAGACCAAGCAGGCAGGCACTGCCGACTGGCCCCGATGGCCAGGCCGCCGGAGCAACAGCCTCACCCAGCCATGTGGCGGCAAAAGCCATGACTCCGGTACCCAGGGAGGTCAGTCGCGCCAGCAAGAGCCCTATTGGAGGCCAGAGCCAGGAGGTGAGCAGAGCCAGCAGGCCGGTCACCGTGGCAGCGTCGACCACAGGAGTGACCAGAAGGTTGGCCATTGGGGCCAGCAGAGGCAGTCCGGGACTCATGAGCACCTGCACAGGCAGTGTCCCGGCCTGGGCACACAGGGTCGTGGCCAATGGGCGCGCCAGAAATGCCGGAAGATGGTCTTCAAGGAGGGCCGTCAACCGCCGGTTGCCCAGAGCTATGCCCAGCACGGCACCGCAGGAGAGCGCAAAACCGTAGCTTGCGGCCATGGAAGGCCGCAGAATCAGGACCAGCAGCACGCACCAGGACAGGGTATTCACTGACTGGGCGGGCCGGCAGGCAGCCAGAGCCAATGCCGAAAGAAGCCCCATGGCCTGAGCTCGCAAGACTGAATCCCCGGGGACCATCAGCATACCCAAACCCAGATAGGCGGCAGACAAAACCAGAGCCATCAGCAAGGGTGGCGAGCCCAGGGCCCGCATGGTCGAAACCAGCAACGAAGCCAGGATCATGAAGTGCCCGCCGGATACAGCCATCAGGTGAAGGATGCCCGATGCCCGGAAATCCTGGGTCAGACGGGCTGCATAGGCGGGCTCCACCGCCGGTCTGCCCAGAGAGCCATCCGATCCGGGCAGGGCTTGGTTGCCCAGGATGCCCATGGTCAACCCGGGCACCAGGATGCGTCCTTGGTCGTCCAGTCTGCTGGTCTGTTCGAGAAAGGCCCCTTGCATGCGTGCAATCAATCGCCTGCCGGGCCATGGCGGCCTGACCTGTTTCGTGCCATCTTCCACAGCCAGCCAGGGCATAGAACGGCCGTAGGCGGAGGGTTCCAAGAGGCCTCGCGCACGATACTGTCCGCCCTGTTGCAGCTGGCATGACCGGCTGCGGGCGAAGAGCATGATCCGTTCACCGGAAGGCATGCGCACCCCGGACACGGTCACCCATTGCAGCCTTAATTCCGTTTGACAGTCCCAGCCTCGCCGGGAGGATGCGCTCATAGGGCCCACAGCCCGGCCACGCACCTCGGCAAGCGCCTTCCCCTGACGGATCTGACGGGCTGCAGGCCCGCCGCGCACTGACTCATGACCAACTGCAGCTGCAGTAGCCACAGCCAAAGCCACCGCAGCCAGGACGGCCAGCATCGGTAGTCTCCGAGGACCAAACCCAGTGGACACCTGGGTTGAGGAGGGTGAGACAAGTATGGAAGAAGAATAACGCCTGGATCCAGCGTACGAGTGTTGGCTTGAGAATCGCTGCAGCCACTGAAACCGAATATCCCGATGAGCCGTGTTCTCATGACTGGTCTTTCTGGTGTCCGTGGTATCCACACAGGGTGTATTACGATGGCTTTCGTTCCAACGACTTTTGCCCCTGCGATCCTTGTTCCCAGGACGCATACAGACTCGGGGCAGCTGGTTCCGCCCACGTGAGCGATGGGGCCGGCGAAATACCCGGCCACCGCAATCGGGGTCCTCTGCGGCGACCAAGAATACGAACCTGGTGGCAAGCAGGATCATTGCAAGGAGTAATGGAAGCGCCAGGACAAGCGGCGCCAGCCAGACCGCCATGTCCATTCCTCCACCGGCCGTACCCCCATCGGCCATGCCGCCTCTGGAACCTCCTACCGACTTGGACCAATCGCTGCCCTTAAACGTTCCTGTCATCGATTCGCCCATGTTCCGATCCAGCAGCCAAGGGACCAGCAGGGCAACCGCCCATGCCAGACAAGCGGCGGGAAGCATCCGAAGATTGCTGCTTCCGTTCTCCCGATCAGTCGCATCGTGAACTCTTGAATGACCGGCCATCATTGTGCCACCAGATATGGGCGTAATCGGGCCAGGGTCTTGGCACCGATGCCGGGAACGTCCAGAAGCTGGTCGACCGAGGTGTATCGGCCGCCGATGGCGCGCCGATGTTCCAGTATTTTTGCAGCCTTGACCGGACCGATCCCCTTGACATTTTCCAGATCCTGCTGGCTGGCGCTGTTGAGATTCACGCGTCCCGCCTGATCGGTCGACCCCGAGGAGGCACTGGAGGCCAAAGCAGCAGCATTGTCGGCCTTTTCGGTATGTTGGGCGGAGCCTGAGACCGGATCGGCCTGCTGGCTGCCCGCTTCATTCGGAGTGTTCCGTCTACGTTCGTTACCCGAGGCCTGCTTGCCAAGGTGCGCAGCGCTGTTCACATCGCTGTTAGCAGGAGGCGATGACCTGGTCTCGGACTCGTCAATGGTTACTCCTGCAGCCAGGGCCTGACCCTGCTGGGCCAGCAGGGTCAGACTTACGGCAAGGGCCGCCACCAGAATAAGGATGGCCGTCAAGGCCTGCAGCGGCGTAAATGACCAGACGGGCCGATTTCGTCGAACCTGGGTCTTGGCCATACCTTCGGCTGGCCCCTCTGAACGAACCGATTGGTTCAGGGCCAAGGCCTGCAGCGGCGGCGCCGGTGGCTTGGTGATGTTGATGCTCATGGGCCCAGCCTGACATGGTAAAGCCCCCCGATACGAGGTCGAGGGGCTATGTGGTCGAAGGTCATCACCTGTCCACAGCCTGGCCTGGCTGCGAGCAGTGCAGGGTCATGCCGGCACGACCGACACGATCTTGGGGGCCTTGACAATGACCTTTCGCGGCTCCTTGCCGCCCAGCCGCTCCTGGACGGCGGGCAGTGCCAGGGCCATGGCCTTGAGCTGGTCGGGTGCAATATCGGGACTGACCTGCAGCCTGCCGCGGACCTTGCCCTTGACCTGGACCACGGCGGTGACCGTGTCCTCGCCAAGATAGCGGTCATCCCATGTCGGCCACTGGGCATGTGCCAGGGACTCCTTGTGACCCAGACGGTTCCAAAGCTCCTCGCAGATGTGGGGAGCGATGGGCGAGAGCATGAGCACCAGCGGCTCGATGGCCGCCCTGGGCGTCGGATTCAGCCCGGTCAGATGGTTGTTGAGCACGATCATCCTGGCGATGGCAGTGTTGGGCCGCATGGCCTCCATCTCGGCAGTCACGTCGTGGATGGTGGTGTTGAGCAGCTTCAGGGTCTTCTGGTCGGGTTCACCCTCGTCCAGGACCACTTCGCCGGTCTGTTCGTCCACCACATTGCGCCAGAGCCGCTGCAGGAAGCGCATGCCACCCACCACGTTGCGCGTGTTCCAGGGCCTGGATTCGTCCAGGGGACCCATGCTCATCTCATAGAGGCGGAAGGTGTCGGCCCCGTAGGTGCGGTACATGTCGTCAGGGGTGATGATGTTCTTGAGGCTCTTGCCCATCTTGCCGAACTCGCGGTTGACCGGCTGTCCCTGCCAGGTGTAGCCGACCTTGCCGCCCTCCTCATGCTCCTCCACCTCGGCGGCGGGCACGTACTGGCCGCGCTGGTCCGTGTAGGCGTAGGCCTGGATCATCCCCTGGTTGAAGAGCTTGTGGAAGGGCTCCTTGGACGAGACGTAACCCAGATCATAGAGGACCTTGTGCCAGAAGCGGGCATAGAGCAGGTGCAGCACCGCGTGCTCCACGCCGCCCACGTAAAGGTCAACGCCGCCTGACTCCCCTGCGGTGGCGTTATGCCTGGGTCCCAGCCAGTAGTCGTATTCCTCCGGATCGACCATGTGCTGGTCGTCCTTGGGGTCGATGTAACGCATGTAGTACCAGCAGGAACCAGCCCAGTTGGGCATGGTGTTGGTGTCCCTGTGGTAGACCTTTGGCCCGTCACCCAGATCCAGGGTCACGTTCACCCAGTCCTGGTTGCGGCTCAGCGGGGCCTCCGGGCTGGACTGAGCATCCTCGGGGTCGAAGGTCTTGGGCGAGTAGTCCGGCACATCCGGCAGGGCCACGGGCAGCTGGTTGTCCGGCAGCAGGTGGGGCAGGCCCTGGTCGTCATAGACCACCGGGAAGGGCTCACCCCAGTAGCGCTGACGGGAGAAGAGCCAGTCACGCAGCCGGTAGGAAACCGTCCCATGGCCCACGCCGGCCGACTCCAGCCAGGCAGTGACCTTCTCGATGGCCTGGTCAACCCGCAGACCGTCCAGGCTGAGCTGGTCGCCAGCGGCCTGGGTGGCCTGGACCGAGGAGTTGACCACAATGCCGTCGTGGGAGACGAAAGGCGCCTTGCCCCGATAGTCGTCCAGGGTCTGTCCGGATTCAGGCAGGGGGCTTACCGTGTAGACGACGGGCAGACCGTACTTGACGGCGAAGTCGTAATCGCGCTGATCGCCGCCTGGCACAGCCATGATGGCTCCGGTGCCATAGTCCATAAGGACGTAGTCGGCAGTGAAGATGGGTAGCTCGGCCCCGGTGATGGGGTTTACCGCGTACAGCCCGGTAAACAGGCCGGTCTTGGCCCCGCCCTCGTCCACACGATCCTTGGCGGTCTTGGCTTCCGCGGCCCTGCGATAGGCCTGTACACCCTCCGCAGGATTGGCATAGCCGCCCTTCCACTGCTCGGGCACGTCCTCGGGCCACTCCTGGGGCAGGTGCTGCAGCAGGTCATGCTCGGGCGAAACCACGGCGAAGGTGGCGCCGAAAAGCGTGTCGGGACGGGTGGTGTAGACCTCCATGGTCTGATCGCCGTCAGGGCTGGGCACGGTGAAGTCCACCGAAGCCCCGTGCGACTCCCCGATCCAGTTGCGCTGCATGAGCTTGACCTTTTCGGGCCAGTCCAGAATGTCCAGATCCTCCAGAAGCCGGTGACCGTAGGCGGTGATGCGCATGGACCACTGCTTGAGCTCGCGCTGGTAGACCGGGTAGTTGCCCCGCTCGGAGCGTCCCTCGGCGGTCACCTCCTCGTTGGCCAGGACCGTGCCCAGCCCGGGGCACCAGTTGACCGGCGAGCGCGAGATGTAGGCCAGACGGAAATCGTTGAGCACCTCGGAGCGCTCGGCCTCGTCCATCTCCGCCCAAGAAGTACCGGAATGGCCTGGAATGGGCCTGCTTCCGGACTTGAAGGCCTCGACCAGTTCGCTGATAGGTCTGGCCGATCCTGTCCCTCCGTCGGCACGGCGGTAGTCGGGGTCATACCAGGACTCGTAGATGCGCGAGAAGATCCACTGGGTCCAGCGCACATAGTCGGTATCGATGGTGGCGAAGGAGCGGCGGTCGTCGAAGCTGAGCCCCAGCCGGTGCAGCTGCCAGCGCATGTTGGCGATGTTCTGCTCGGTGGTGACCCGGGGATGCTGCCCGGTCTGGACCGCATACTGCTCGGCGGGCAGTCCGAAGGCATCGTAGCCCATGGCGTGCAGGACGTTCTCGCCCTTCATCCGGTGGTAACGGCTGACCACGTCGGTGGCTATATAGCCCAGGGGGTGGCCCACATGAAGGCCCTTGCCCGAAGGATATGGAAACATGTCTATGACGAAGTAGGGACTGCGGCCCCCAGCGTGGTCTCCCTGGGCATCGGTCAAGTCGCCCTTGGTGTTGGCAGCCCAGAAGGTGCCATCCTTGTCCCAGCGCCGCTGCCAGCGTTCCTCGATGGTCTGAGCCATGGCGGCGTCGTAGCGGAATTGAGGCTGATCTGATTCCTGGGTCTGCTGATGATCCCTGTCTTCATTCGCGTTCATATGGTGAATTATCGCCATTCACATGGACACGGCCGGGCCGATGTCCAGCATCCGTCGTCCTGCCTGGAGTCGTGCTCAGTGGTCGCCAGGCTTAAGGGTGCGGGCGGCGGCATCCAAGGAGAAACCGATCGACTTGGATGCCCGGCTCAGGGCAGCCTTGAAGGATCCGTCCTGCATCATCCTCTTCAGGGCCTGGTCGATGATGTCCACCAGCTCAGGATCCCCGTGGGGCAGGCCGATGCCGTATCGCTCATGGGAGAAGGGATTGCCGACCAGGCGCAGCTGACCGCCACCGCGAACATGAGCCAGTCCGGCCAGGGCAAAGTCATCACCGCTGACCGCATCCGTGTCCCCGCTGAGCAGGGCCGTGACGCACTCGGGGAACTCATCCCGTTCCTGAACCTGGGCTTGAGGGACCAGCGAACGCACCAGGGCCCCGGAGGTGGCCCCCGCGGCCACGCAGACCCGCTTTTGAGCCAGGTCTTCAACTCCAGCGATGTCACTCTGGGTGCGACGAACCAGCAGGTCCTGCCCCGCAGCCAGGTAGGGCCCAGCGAAATCCACCAGCTTCTGCCGTTCCTGGGTGATGGAATAGCCGGCCACGACCATGTCCACCTGGCCTTGCTCGAGCATGCGCTCGCGGTCCGAAGGCTTCACTTGACGGAAGACGATCTGCGACTCGGCGTACCCAAGCTCGTGAACCACATACTGGGCTACATCCACATCCAGTCCCCGGTACCGGCCGGACTGTGCGAATCCAAGTCCGGGCTGGTCAAAGGAGATGCCCACGCTGATCTTGGGCCCGATGGAGCCCGCCCGGTAGGGATCCTCCTGAAGTCCACACCCGCTCAGGGGCACCGCCAGAACCAGTGCCGCCAGAGCCGCCGCAATCCTGCGTGCAAACATGACCGATCCCTACTTGAACATTTTCGAACGTGTCAGGAACCAGGTTACCAAGGCGGTCACCAGGCCCGAAAGAATCACCACGACCGCAAAGCCCCAGGGTTTGTCGGTAAAGGGCATACCGAACATGCCCTGGTTGAAGTTCATGCCATACATGGAGAAGATCAGCGTAGGCACCGACAGGCTGATGGAGATGATGGTGAAGATCCTCATGACGTTGTTGACGTTGTTGGAGACGATGGAGGCGAAGGCGTCGGTCATGTTCGAAAGCACGCTTGAGTAGATGTTGGCCATCTCGATGGCTTGCTTGTTCTCGGTGATCACATCGCCCAGAAGGTCCTCGTCGTCCGGATAGCGCTTGATACGCTCCAGCCCGGTCAGCTTCTCCAGGACGATCTCGTTGGACTTGAGACTGGTGGCGAAGTAGACCAGGGTCTTGTTGAGCTCCAGCAGCATGAGGATCTCTCGGTTCTGCATGGAGTGGCGCAGCTTGAGCTCCAGCCGGTCCGACTCACGGTCGATGATGCGCAGGTAGCGCAGGTAGAGGGTGGCGTTGCGGTAGAGGATCTGGAGGATGAAGCGGGACTTCATGAAGGTGTTGAATCCCCGGATGGTTCCCTCCATGAAGGGGTGGAGCAGGACGGTGTCCTGCATGCAGACGGTGACGATCAGATCCTCGGTGACGATGATGGACAGGGGGATGGTCTCGTAGTAGTCCCGGCCGTCGCGCTCCTCGGCCCGGGGAATGTCGACGATGACCATGGTGTACTCGTCCTCCACGTCCACACGCGAGCGCTCCTCATCGTCCAGGGGGGCACGCAGGTCAGCCAGATCGATGCCAGTGGACTGCGAGACGTTGGCCAGCTCGACATCGGTGGGCGCCGATAAGCATATCCATGAGCCCTTGGAAGCCTTGCCGATCTGCTCGATCTGCCCGTTCATGGTGCTGAATACTCTCATCATCGCCATCACCGCCTCTCGTGCTCGAACCTGGCCGACGTGTCTGGCCGAACCGATAGTAGCAGATAACCAGTTGCCGCCGTGCTCAATTTCGCAGGGTAGTCCCGGGTCACCCCCTCCATGGGCGCAGAACGGCGGGTTGGATTTTGGAGGCGTCGAATCGGAAATGGCCGGTGATGGGACGATGGCCAGGTGACCCCAGGTAGTCGTTCTCCCTGGCGCGCTGACCCATGTTGTGCAGAACCAGGGGGATGCCCTGGCTGTCCCTTTTATCCGAGGCCATGCCGATATGCCAGGAGGTGTCGAA
Organism: Bifidobacterium sp. W8114; assembly: GCF_016101165.1. NCBI lineage: Bacteria > Bacillati > Actinomycetota > Actinomycetes > Bifidobacteriales > Bifidobacteriaceae > Bifidobacterium > Bifidobacterium sp. W8114. The sequence goes on from NZ_JACFRA010000004.1 coordinate 12,311, forward strand.
GATGACGATGTCGCCCTGCTGCCACTGGTCGGTGGCCGCGGTGTCGTTGGTCAGACGCTGGGCGTGCCGGGACAGGAATACGTTGAGGACATTGGTGCGTCTGAAGTCGATGTTCGGATCGGGCCTGCTGATGACTCCGGCATAGGCCCCAGGAGACGAGGCGATGTCGGCGTCGACCATGGCCTTCAGGTCGTAGCCGGCCTGCCGGAAGGCCCTCCAGATTTCGTCGGTGCAGGCGCCGCGATCATCGGGCGGATAGCCGCCCTGATAGTAGCCGCTGTCATAACGAGGATGGCGGCGGGCCTCCTGATGGGCTCCACGCACCATGGCCGTGTAATCGTCCACACCGTCGTGGTCGTAATCGACAGGCGAGGCCAGAGGCGGATGGGCCGCGGTCTGCTCGGAAGAAAACCCGGGAGGGCTATGGGAAGCGGTCTTGCGGCCGTTTGCAGAGGAATTTTGATTATCATGGCGAGCAGATCCGACACCCATCAACCTGCCAGCCAAGGCCAAGGAGCCCGCCACAATCAAAGCAAGCGCCAGCAGAACGGCCACCCACCGCAGAACAGTCGTCCGCCCACGACTGTTGCCGCTGCAGCTTTGCTCTGTCGGCACGGCGGTCACCTCATCCGGTTGCGAAGGGGTCTGCCATCCATGAACCGACGAAGATTATCCAGGCAAATTTCCCGAACCTTGTCCATGTTGGAGGGTAGATGAGCTCCCCCGGCTACATGCGGAGTAAGCAGGCAGCGTGGTTGCCTCCAGAGTGGGTGGTCTTCAGGCAGAGGTTCCGGTTCGGTCACATCCAGCCCTGCACCGAAAATGCCATCCTTATCCAGGGCTTGGGCCAGAGCCATGCAGTCCACGGCATCTCCCCTGCCCGCGTTGATCAGCACGGCGGTGGACTTCATCAATGCAAGACGATTGCCGTCGATGATATGTCTAGTCTGCGGCGTTGAAGGCAGGGCCAGAGCCACTACGTCCATCTCAGGCAGCAGGGCATCCAGATCGTCAAAACCAGCCAGACAGTCGAACCCCTCCACCGGCTGGTCGGGATGCCGCCTGATACCGATGGTCCGAGCGCCTACAGCCTTGGCCAGACGAGCGAAGGAGGCTCCGATATCCCCCGTGCCCAACACCAGAACCTGGCAACCGCGCGGTGAAAGGACAGCCCCGCGAGGTTCCCAACGGCCCATGCGTTGATTGTCCCGGTAACCAGGAAGGTCCTTCATCAGGGCCCACATCATGGCGAACATGTGCTCGGAGACCGACTGCCCGTAGGCACCGGAGGCGCTGGTCAGTATGGCATCCTTGGGCAGAACCCCCGGTTTCAGGTAGGCATCCACACCCGCGCTGCTGGTCTGCAGCCAGACCAGGTTACGGCAGGCAACCACCTGCTCGGCCGGCGGATTACCCAAAATGATCGTGGCCTCCAATCGGAGGGATTGAGGGACATCGATGAGCCAATGCATGCTCTGCCGCATGTCCGTGTCGACAATGAACTCCTGACGAACGCCTGGAGCCGCCTGGAGGAATTCCTGTCGTTCACTCTGGTCCAAGGGCAGGCAGTTGATGATGAGCTGGTCCCCAGGATGGTTCTCGTTCCGCTTTTCAGCCCGCACTTCGGCATCGTTTTTGCCGGTCATGGTCCGCCGCCTTTCCATTGCTGCCGACCCCCTTGGTCGCCCCTTGTTCATCATGCTAGCGCACTTGCAAGCTCAGGAATGACTCAAGACCATTCGAGGATAAAATCCATCAAATAGCTCACAATCCCTGCAATTCCGGGGCAACACACTGAGTTGCTCCATTCGCCAATCCCGGTGTACTATAAGCAAGGCTTCACCAAGCAAGGCAAGCACGGGGCTATGGCGCAGCTGGTAGCGCGTCTCCATGGCATGGAGAAGGTCGGGGGTTCGAATCCCCCTAGCTCCACAGATAGAATCCCGAGGTCATCTCGGGATTCTTTTTTATATCCAGCGCCTCTGCAACTGCGAGAGCCTGGACTAAGACACAGCGGCAAACTCAGCCAATTGTCGTCCACGCTCTATAGAACCCATACCTTGATCAAGTCTGTAACCCTGGTGTGCCTGCACTGTTTTTATCTCCCACTTCACATAGGTGGAACTCAATCAGATTCTCATTCTCCGTTGCAAGTTATGCATCTTTCACCGCCTGTGCCGACAATGTTCTAAGGGCATACAATGATTCTGATCAAAAATTTCGCAATCTATCTACAGACAGATTGATGGACCCATCGCAACGACTCCGGAGGCTTGCACAACAATGACCAGAACCGAAAGGGGCGCACTGGGCGCGCTTACTGGACTGTCCTTGGGGGACGCGCTGGGCATGCCCACGCAAAGCATGAGCCCAGCAGCCATTTATGAGGCCTACGGCAGGGTTGACACCCTTCATGATGCCATCGCGGATCAGCCGATTGCTCCCGGTATGCCTGCGGGGTCTGTGACCGACGACACCGAGCAGGCGCTGATCGTGGCGGAACTGATCATCGAGGGCAAGGGGCACATCGATCCAAAGGAATTCGCCAAGCGCCTTCTGGCCTGGGAGGACGACATGAAGTCACGCGGATCGCTCGACCTGCTCGGGCCCTCCACCAAGCTGGCTCTGGAACAGGTTCGCCGAGGCGCAGACATCATGACCACGGGAAGGACCGGCACCACCAATGGGGCGGCCATGCGAGTCGCCCCGGTAGGCATAGCCAACAGGCCCCAGGACACCAGACGGCTGGCCAATCGCATCTATGAGTCCTGCCAGGTCACCCACGACACGGTCGCAGGCTTCCAAAGCGCAGCGCTGATCGCCACGACAGTCAGTCTGGGACTCGAAGGAATGACCGTTCGTCAGGCACTGCATGAATCCCTGCGCCTGGTGAGCGCCATGGAGACCCCGGGAGCTTGGACCCCTAAGGCATCGGTCCCCGCACGCGCCCGCCAGGCAATACAGCTGTCTGAAGAATTCAAGAATGAGGACGACTTCGAGCACCACCTCATTGAGGACTGTGGTACCTCGGTCGAGGCCAATGAGTCTGTGGCAGCCGCCTTTGCCCTGGCCTGGAGGTTTGCCGACGATCCACAATCGGCTCTGTTGGCCGCAGTCAACCTTGGCGGCGATACGGACACCATCGCTGCGATGACCGGCGCAATGACCGGCGCATGCACCGGCCCCGAGGTCTTTGACCCTGCACTCTGTTCCCAGGTGGCTTCGGTATCCCACCTCGACCTGCAGAAGACCGCCCGTGGCCTGATTGCCCTAAGGTAGCAAAGCGCAAAACGGATACGGCGGAATCCTTCACGAATACAAGAATGTACAATCCACTCAACCCCTAAAGACCATAGGGCCCACCCAGACAAGTCATCACTACATTCAGCACATCGTGAGTCAAAGGAGACAATCCATGTCAACTGCACCAAAAGAGGGCACCATCCTCTCCAGGGTTGAGCAAAGAGGCATCGAACCCGTGCCCGAGGACCAGAGGACCGGGTCGCCCGGCCAGCTCTTCTGGGTCTGGTTCGCCGCCAATATCTCCATCTTGGGGATCCCCCTGGGAGCAACCCTGATTGCCCAGGGCCTCAACCTCTGGCAGGCCGTGCTCGCCACGAGCATCGGAGCCTTCGGATCCTTTGCACTTGTCGGGATAATCTCCATAGCAGGCAGAAGAGGAGGGGCCCCAACGCTGACCCTGTCCCGGGCCATTTTCGGAGTCAGAGGCAATGCAGGTCCCACACTGGTGGCTCTGTTGTCCAGACTGGGCTGGGAGACGGTGAACACGATGACCGGCGCTTTTGCGTTGCTCTCCCTGATCGCCATCATCTTCGGTACTTCAGCCGATGCCAAGCGCTCCCCCTTCCTGATCTTTGTCTGCATTGCCGTCTTCGTAGCCTTGACAGTGGTGGTCTCGGCCGCCGGTCACGCCTTCATTCTGACTGTGCAGAAGTGGGCCACCTGGATATTCGGAGCCCTTACCCTGCTGGTGGCCATCTATCTGGCCACGACCGTAGATTGGTCCTCCTTCATCGGCAATGCTCCTGGATCGGCCAGCGCCTTCCTTATCGGTGTCGGCACCATAGCCGCAGGGACGGGCATCGGCTGGGTCAACTCCGGTGCAGACATGGCCCGTTACCAGAAGACCTCGGTAAAATCAGGCCCTCTGATCCTGACCGCGGCGGCAGGCGCCGGCATCCCCCTGGTCGTGGTCATCGGCCTGGGATCGGTCCTGACAGCAGGCAACTCCACCATTGCCTCCGCCGCCGATCCTGTCGCCGCGGTTCGAAGCGCTCTGCCTGCATGGGTTTCAATCCCCTATCTGATTGCCGCATTTGCAGGCCTGCTTATGTCAAACAACCTCTCCGTATATTCGGCCGGTCTGACCACCATCACCCTGGGGATCAGAATTCCCCGCGTCTATGCTGTCGTGGTCGATGTGGTGGTGACAACCTGCGGAGCCTTGTACTTCACGCTGGGCTCCGACGGGTTCTACGGCCCCTTCGTCACCTTCATCTCCCTGCTGGCAGTGCCGCTAAGCACCTGGACAGGCATCTTCCTGTCGGATATGATCTCCCGCAAGCGCTACGATTCGGACGGCCTTCTGAACCTTCAAGCCGATTCCCCCTACTGGTACTGGCACGGAGTCAACCTCCCCGCCATCATCAGCTGGCTGGTGGGGATGGTCGTCGGCTTCCTGTTCGTGACGGCCCAGGTCTCCAAGAACGAGGTCTGGTTCTCAGGACCGCTGGCTGGCAGCTTCCTGGGCCGGAACGGCCTGGCCTGGCTGGTATCCCTCCTCCTGGGAGGAATCCTCTACGCCATTTTGCACCTCCTCTCCAAGGATTCCACAGCGGTGGGGGGTAGCGGCAATGACTGAGCCAAGGATCCTCCATCTGGGTCAGGTGGTGGTTGACCTGACTATGGACATCGACCACCTCCCGGAGCGCGGAGGGGACATTTTCGCCAGGCGAAGCGCCATAAAAGTCGGCGGCGGATACAACGTGATCCACGCAGCCAGGCAGATGGGAGCACCGATAGCCTATATGGGGGCGATTGGCACAGGTCCGATGGCGGACATGGCCCGTAGAGCCCTTGCCGCCCTGCAGGTTCCCGCCCAAGGGCCTATGCTGGATGACTGTGACACCGGCTATTCAGTGGCCATGATCGAACCATCGGGCGAACGCACCTTCGTATCGGCAAGGGGCGCAGAGACCCGTGTACCGGAGGGCACATACGAAAGCATGCACCTGGTTTCCGGTGACGTCATCTACCTGAGCGGATATTCCTTCTGCCACAGGTACAACACCAGAAGCCTGGTCGGATTCGCTCACAGACACCAGGGCGAAGGGTTCCCTGTGCTCTTCGATGTCGGACCCATGGTGGCCGATATTGCACTGGATGTGCTTGGCACGGTCAACGGATTGCATCCGATCTGGTCGCTCAATGAACGCGAAGGACCAATCCTGGCGGAACGTCTGGGCTGCCGACTCGAGACCGGCGATGCAACCGAGCTGGAATCCCTCTGCCGCTCGCTCTCACTAAGATTAGATAGCCCCGTGGCTCTTAGGGCCGGCGCCCGTGGTGCCTGGTACTGCCAACCCACGGATACTGGGCTGGGCAAGTACATTCCCACCCCACAGGTTCAAGTCATAGACACCAACGGTGCAGGCGATGCCCATGCGGGTGTCCTCTGTGCCGGCATCCTCCAAGGCCTGCCCATCGAGGAGGCGCTGACACTGGCCAACTGCGCAGGGGCCCTTTCCACTACACAGCCCGGTCCAGCCACCTGCCCGGATCAGGAAACCATACGAAAGGCTGCCGCCTCCCTGCAAGGGTGATCAGCGCAAAACCGGTCAAAGTACAGGCTGTCGTCGACTTCATGCCGGCGGCCGCCTGTACTTGTAAAGAGGGATCAGAGAAAGAGAACTCAGAGCTGCTTACCCAGCTGATCAGCTGCGCGCAGGGCGTGAGCCACATCGGTGGGGGTCACCTCGAAGGGCATGTTGCCCATGGTCTCGTCAGGACCGCAGGCATGTTCGCCGACCTTGAGCAGATCCTCATCGCTGGCCTGCCCAATACCGATCTGCTCCAGGGAGGTGGGCAGACCCACGCTACGGAAGAAGCCGTAGACCCTGCGGGTCTCCTCCAGGGGATGGTCCTCAAGGACCAGCTGTGCCAGGGTGCCGAAGGCCACCTTTTCTCCGTGCAGCATGGAGTGGGTGCCCTCCAGGGCGGTCATCCCGTCATGAATGGCGTGGGCGGCAGCCAGACCGGAGCTCTCGAAGCCCAGACCGCTCAGCAGGGTGTTGGCCTCGATGATCTTCTCAAGAGCGGCTGTGCGCACACCGGCCTTGGCAGCGGCCACGGCCTTGACCCCATCCTCCAGCAGGGTGTCGCGGCAGAGACGGGCCAGGGCGAAGGCGGCCATGGTGGCGTGCCCCCCGGTCATGGTCACCGCGTTCGACTGCACGCAGGCAGCCGCCTCATAGTAGGTAGCGAAGGCATCGCCCAGCCCTGATACCAGGAAGCGCACCGGGGCCCTGGCGATCACGTCGGTATCCATCAGGACCACGTTCGGGTTGGCAGGCAGGGGCAGATAACGGTCGAAAACACCCTCAGGCGTGTAGAGCACAGAGAGCCTTGAGCAGGGCGCATCCGATGAAGCCGCCGTGGGCACAATCATGACCGGCAGGTGGGCGAAGTGGGCCACGGCCTTGGCGGTATCCAAGGTCTTGCCGCCACCTATACCGATCACTGCGTCGCTGTCGCCCAAATGGGCACGATGGCGGTCGACCTCCTCCATGGAGCACTCGCCGCCGAATTTCATCAGTTCGTAGGGGATCCCATCGTGCTCAAAGGAGGCGACAATGTCGTCGTGGTAGAGCCCGTCGATGACCGGATCGACGATCAGATGGGCGCCCTTGGTGCCCAGAGCCGCGTATTCCCCGGCCAGCTTTCCCATGGCGCCCTCCTGCTGAACATAGGAGCCCGGAGAGCACAGAACCTTGCGCATATACACACCTTTCTCATTGCTGGTCCCGCCTTCGGGACCAGATCCTTGGGGACGGACCTTATGGACCGACCGAAAGTGACCCTAGTCACATTACATGGTGGGATGCGTGTGCCGCGCCGAACGGCAGATCAGTTAAGAGGCGAGGAATTTGTCGTGCTCGTCGGTGACGACTGCGGCGTAGAAGCCGTGTTTGAGGGACTGGGCGTGGAGCCGGTCGCATCAGCAGACGGCGAAGGTGAGCTCGTGGGTTTCCCTCCCTGCTGCTGCACCTGTCCTGACCCTTGTTCGGTGCTTTGGTTCTGTTTTGTTCCGGACGGCTGGCTCTGAGGGGCACCCGGGGTCGGCTGGTTCTCAGGCTCCTCTGTGCGCTGCGCGGGCTTTGAGGGAGTCTCCTCCTCCTGGCTGGGGGTTACCACCTGGCTGGCCGGTGGGCTGACGACGTTGCGAACCACCTTGTCGGTGCCTTCGCCTTTGGTCAGGGCATTGATGGCCAAGGCGGAAAGCAGTACGGCCACCAGGGCGCTCACCACGGAGACGATGATGACGTTGCGGTGGCGCTGATCCAGCTTTTTCCTGCTGGTTGCCGTAATGGAGGCCGCATGGGTTCTTGGACCATTGCTGGATGAAATGGTCCTACCGGTCTTGGCTGTCGACTTTTCGTCACCGACAGGAGGCATGACTTGGGTGGAACCATCTACAGGGGCCATGACCTGGGTTGATCCGTCGGCAGCATCGCTATAATCGTCAGAACGACCCTTGCCCTGGGCCGGTAGCATGGTGGTCTGTCCATCGGCATCCGAATCGTCATTCGATCCTGTTTTGGAGTCATCATCATCCTGGTCAGCACTGCCGACCACGGACTCCTGCAGCTTCTGGCCGGAGGCTTCCAGAACATTCTTGTAGATCTGCGAGGCCACGGCGGAGACGATGGAACCGATGGCTACGCCGATGATGGATCCTGCCACGCCGATCTTGGCGGCCAGCCAGAAGGAGGTCATGGCCGCAAGAGCGCCGGCGATGATTTGCGCCCAGGAAATGTCATGAAAGAACTGCTTCACTCCGACCCCTTTTGATCCAACGGCTGGTGGCTGCGCTCTTATGGTAGCTGGTGGTCATGGCGATAGTGTGATGGTCGGCCGACCGCCTAGGACCTCAGTCGATCTGGACCAGCCCTCGGGGATTGTCCCAATCCCCCCGCATGGCGATGGCCGGACCACGATTGTAGTCGATCATGGACCAGCGCAGACCACCGCCTGGCAGGTCTCGTGGCATCAATCGGGCCCAATGGGCGTTCCGCATGGTGACCAGACCCAGGTATTCGGGGTACGCACTGGCCATGCCCAGCAGAGCCTGAAGGGCCTCGGCAATGAAAGACCCATGTGAGAAGACCATGAGATCCGTGTCCGGACCAGCCCGGTGGATCCATCGGTTCAGGGTTTCCAGGCCTCGTTTGCCGACTTGAGCCTTGGTCTCGGCACCGTGGAGCAGCTCTCCCCCGGCACCCCGGGACCAGGATTCGTAATCCTCGGGCCAGCGTTGACGAACCTCATCGGCGCTGGCTCCCTCCCACTCGCCGAAGCCGCGTTCGCGCAGCCCAGGATCGAGATGGACCGTCTGGCCCAAGGGGTCGGCGAAGGCGTGGGCGGTGGCGGCAGCACGGCCCAGGTCAGAGGAGATCACCAGCAGATGACGGTCTTGGGGGACGCCATCCACATACTCGGCCCGCAGCTCCTCGGCGGTCCTCTCCACCTGCCAGCGGCCTACGCTGTTGAGGGGAATGTCGATCTGGCCCTGCATCCTGTGTCCTGCATTGTATGCGGTCTGCCCATGACGGACCACGGTCAAGGAGCGCACATGCCGTCCATTTTCAGCGGCGGTATCCGAATCAGTCATGGTTGTCCTGAGGGTCAGCGAAACGGCTGCGCAGATCATCCCCATTCAGATCATCCGCCTTGGAGGCCACCTGGTCATCCGGGTCGTCATCGGCAAGGGTGAAGGGGTGCTCCAACTGCACATCCACCTGGGGGCAGTCCTTCCAGAGCCGTTCCAGGTCGTAGTAGGCCCGGGCCTGCTTGTGCATGATGTGGATGACGAAGTCACCGTAGTCCAGCAGAACCCACTGAGCCTCCTGGATGCCCTCCCGCGATCGTGGATCCAGATTCTTTTGCAGATGCAGCTGCTTCTCCACCTCCTCGGCGATGGCCAGGACCTGTCGTTCGTTGCTGCCGGTGGCCACCATGAAGATGTCGGTGATGGCAATGGGTTGGGAGACGTCGAAGGCCACGATGTCCATGGCTTTGACATCGTTGGCAGCCCGAGCGGCCACCCGGACCGCGTCGATGGATTCCTGCAATGCTGGCACTTGTCACGCCTTTCCTCGTTGTGAAGCAGATGCTGTCATGGTTACCGTTCCCAGGCGGGCTTCCAGTCCGGAACCTGATGCTGGTCATTGGTGGAATAGACCATGGCTCCGTCCTCGACCGGATGGCGGATGACCGAACCGGCCCCGGTCGTGACTCCGTCGCCCACCTGGACCGGAGCTACGAAGAGATTCCCTGCGCCCACGTGCACTTCCGACCCGATCTCGGTGCGGTTCTTGTGCACGCCATCGTAGTTGGCCGTGATGGATCCGCCACCCACGTTGCTGTCGTGGCCTATGTGCGCATCCCCCACATAGGAAAGGTGGGGAACCTTGGTCCCGTGGTCGATGGTGGCCTTCTTCATCTCGACGAAGGCCCCGGCCTTGGTGTCCTCGGCAAGGACGTTGCCAGCCCTCAGATAGGTCCAGGGGCCGATGTTGGCCCGGGCTCCAATCCGGGTCTCCTGCACATGGGAACGCTCCACCTTGGCCTGTGGCTCGACGATGGCGTCGATCAGGGTGGTATAGGGACCGACGACCGCGTCCGAGGCAATCTCGGTATGACCCTGCAGGAAGCAACCGGGCAGAATGACGGCATCCTGCTGGATGACCACGTCGTCGTCGATCCAGGTGGTGGACGGATCCAGAATGGTGACCCCTTGGCGCATGAACTCTCGGCAGACCTGCAGGTTATGGGCCTTGGCCAGATCAGCCAACTGGATTCGATCGTTGACGCCTTCGACTTTGAGCGGATCAGGAGCGGCGAAGGCCCCGACCCGACCCAGGCGGCGGGCCGTCTCCAAGGCATCGGTCAGATAGAACTCTCCCTGGGCATTGCTGTCGTCCAGGCCGCGGACCGCCTGTCGCAGCAGGTCAGCCTCAAACACGTAAACGGAGGTGTTGACCTCCTTGACGGCCAGTTCAGTGCCGGTGGCATCCCGCTGTTCGACGATGCGCAGGACCCGTCCATCCTGGTCGCGAATGATGCGGCCGTATCCGGTGGGATCATCCAGATTGACCGTCAGTACCGTGGCTCCGTCACCGGAGCTGACATGGTAGTCGAGCAGGCTATGCAGCGTGTCCGCGTCCAGCAGGGGCATGTCCGAGGCGACGATCAGCACCTGGCCGTCGTGCTGGAGCTCGCCATCCAGCTGGTCCACGGCGCACTGGACCGCACGCCCCGTGCCTGGTCGGCTGTCCTGGCGCACGATGCGCACCTGGGGATCGTAGGACCGTGCAGCCTGCGCCACCAGGTCGGCCTGATGATGAACCACCACTGCCGTCAGCTCGGGATTGAGGGCGGTCACCGAGGTCATGACCCTCTGCAGAAAGGTCTTTCCGGCCAGGGTGTGCAGAACCTTGGGATGGGCCGAGCGCATGCGGACACCCTCGCCTGCGGCCAGGATGATGCCAGCGGTCAGCGTCTGCACCCCGCTCAAAACTCCACCACCCCGCTCTCGGCGATGTCGATCAGATCCTGAATGGAGTCCACCACCTGGTCAGGGCGGTAGGGGAAGGTCTCCACCTCGGATCGTGTAGTGATGCCGGTCAGCACCAGGAAGGTATTCAGACCAGCCTCGACTCCAGCCACCACATCGGTATCCATCCGGTCGCCAATCATGGCTGTGGTCTCGGAGTGGCCACCCACCCTGTTCAGGGCCGTGCGGAACATGATCGGGTTGGGCTTGCCCACAAAGTAGGGCTCACGGTTGGTTGCCTTGGTCACCAGGGCCGCCACCGCGCCAGCCGCCGGCAGGACGCCGTTCTCGCTGGGACCGGTGGCGTCAGGATTGGTGCAGATGAAGCGGGCCCCACCAAGGATCAGGCGAATGGCTGTGGTGATGGACTCAAAGGAGTACGTCCGGGTCTCGCCCAGGATCACATAGTCCGGGTTGATGTCGGAAAGGATGAACCCGGCCTCGTGCAGGGCCGTGGTCAGCCCGGCCTCGCCGATCACATAGGCCGATCCCCGCGGCATGGTCCGGGATACGAAGTCGGCGGTGGCCAGGGCCGAGGTCCAGATCCTATCCTCGGGCACGTCGATGCCCGAACGCCCAAGGCGGGCCGAAAGGTCACGAGGGGTGTAGATGGGATTGTTGGTCAGCACCAGATACTGGCGGTTGTTGCGCTTGAGGGTGTCGATGAATTCGGCAGCGCCAGGCAGGGCCGTGTTCTCGTGCACCAGCACGCCGTCCATGTCGGTGAGCCAGGTTTCGATCTTCTTGACTGCCAAGACAGTTCCTTTCGGTTGGTCACCGACCCCAAGGAGGCCGTCTCCGACCGGAATCGGCGAGCGTAAGCTCCCCCACCTGGATTCGAACCAAGACTAAGGGTTCCAAAGACCCGTGTGCTGCCTTTACACCATGGGGGAAAGGCGGAACCCTAGGGCCCCGCCAGGTTCATTATGCCACAGCCGGACGATTACGCCACGCCATGCCAGATAGGCAAGGCTTTAAGCGAAGAGGAAGCCCTGGCCGTGATGGGCTGGATAAGTGTCGAAGAGGCGGGCCACCGAGCCGTCCTCGAAGACCGCCTTGATGGCCGAGGCCAGCAGGGGCGCGATGGACAGGACGGTCAGCCCGTCCCAGCGCTTCTCCTGGGGAATGGGGACCGTGTCGGTCAGAATGACCTCCTTGGCCTGGCAGGACTTGAGCCGTTCCACGGCAGGTCCGGACATGACGCCATGGGTGGCCACGATGGTGATGGAGTTGGCGCCAGCCTCATCCAGCACGTTGCAGGCCTCGGCAATGGTGCCACCAGTGTCGATCAAGTCGTCCACCAGCACGCAGTCCAGGCCGCGCACGTCGCCCACCACCCGGTGGGCCACAGCCTTGTTGGGCTGGGTGATATCACGGGTCTTGTGGATGAAGGCCAGGGGCACGCCTCCCAGGCGCTGGGCCCACTGCTCGGCCACCCGGATGCGGCCTGCATCAGGAGAGACCACGGCCACCTTGGACAGGTCCATCCGGTCGCGCACATAGTCCACCAGCACGGGCATGGCGATCAGGTGGTCCACGGGCCCGTCGAAGAAGCCCTGGGACTGGGCGGCGTGCAGGTCCACCGACATGATTCGGTCCGCGCCGGCTGCCTTGAGCAGGTCGAACATGAGCCGGCAGGAGATGGGCTCACGGCCCAGATGCTTCTTGTCCTGACGGGAGTAGCCCAGGAGTGGGCAGACAGCGGTGATGGACCGCGCCGATGCCCTCTTGAGGGCATCGATCATGATCAGCTGCTCCATGATGGACTTGTTGACCGGGTCGGAGTGGGTCTGCAAAACGAAGACATCGGCTCCACGCACCGACTCCGTATAACGCACATACATCTCACCGTTGGCAAAGTCGTATGCTGTCGTCTCCAGGACGTCAATGCCGAGTTGATCGGCCACGTCCGCCGCGAGTCTGGGATGGGTCCGGCCTGTGACAAGTATGAGATTTTTTCCTGGTCTGCCTTTGAGTATCGCGCTCACCATATCTCCAAACGTTGTTTTCGCTGAAGCGGACAGCCTCCATGATAATGGCGCGCGCTGACACAGCAGGGCAGTTCGTGTTGGCGAGTCCGACGGTATACGAAGCTCAGGAAGCCGAACGGTAGAGCCCGTGCTTGTTGATATACTGCACCACCCCATCCGGGACCAGGTACCAGACCGGCATACCCCGGGCCGAGCGACGGCGCACGTCCGTGGACGAGATGGACAGCGCCGGGATCTCCAAGGTATCCACCCGCTGCGCAGGCACCTGAAGGTTGTCCAGGCTGGAGGAGTAGCCGGGTCGGGAGACGGCCACGAACTTGGCCAGATCCCACATCCGGTTGGCATCCTTCCAACGCATGATCTCGGCCACGGCGTCCGCCCCGGTGATGAAGAAAAGGTCACTGTCGGGACGCATCCGCTTGATGTCGCGCAGGGTATCCACGGTATAGGTGATGCCGGGGCGCTCAATGTCCACCCGGGAGACCGTGAACTTGGGGTTGGAGGCCGTGGCGATCACGGTCATCAGATAACGGTCCTCAGCATTGGTCACAGTCTTGTTCAGCTTGAACGCCGGGCGGCCGGTGGGCACAAAGATGACCTCATCCAGGTCGTAGACCCAGGCCACCTCCGAGGCAGCTACCAAGTGGCCATTATGGATGGGGTCGAAGGTACCGCCCATGATTCCAACCCGGGGACGACGGTTAGGGTGGACCGACCTACAGGCCCCGTCAATATCTGATGGCTCCTGTCCAGATTCCCCCTCCTTGGACAGCTCAGACATCATCCGGTTCACGCCTGCTCGCCCTCCCGTCTGGCTTCCGAGGCGTTCTCCTCATTCTCGGATTCCGCCTCCTGGCGCATCTGCTCGGCGCTGGGGTTGACACGGTCGGGATCAATTCGTTCCATGTCGGCATTCCACTCCTCCTGGACCACACGGCGGATCTCAGAGTAGGTGGGCAGGGGAAAGCCTGGCTGGTAGGCTTGACGAACCTGGGCCACGCATCCGGTGATGGCTATCAATGAATCGGACAGGTCGGCAATGCGCCCCTCCTGCTCCTGTTTGCGGAAGACAGGCACCCGTTCCTCCATGACGGTGATGTCATGCCTGACCTGGTTGAGCTGGTCCTGGTCCAGGTCGTACACATCATCGGCATGCTCGTCCGGCCATCCAATCAGGACTGCATCGGCATACTCCAGGCAGGAGCGCTGGTCTGCATCAGGGATGCCGTCCTCGATTTGGACCAGAAAGACGTACCGAAGCAGGCTCAGCCGCTCTGAAGCCACTCTCAGCCAGATACGCGGATTGTCGTGCTCGCGTTGGAAGAGCTCTTCGATCTTCTCGTTCACGGCCGCACCTGCCCCCTGCCGTAGCCGATCCATTTGGTGGTGGTCAGTTCCTGCAGACCCATGGGTCCTCGGGCATGCAGCTTCTGGGTGGAGATGCCCAGCTCGGCACCCATGCCGAACATGCCTCCATCGGTGAATCGCGTTGAGGCGTTGACCATGATCACGGCTGAATCCACCCGGCGGGAGAACTCTTCGACAGCCTCATAGTCCCTGGCCAGGATGGCCTCGGTATGGCCGGTGGAGTGACGGTTGATGTGCTCGATGGCCTGGTCAAGGGAGTCCACCACGCGCACCCCCATTTTCAAATCCAGATACTCACGGTCCCAGTCGGCTTCCTCAGCGCGGACCAGCAGTTCTTCAGGAAGACCATGCCCGGCCAGGATGTCCATGGAGACAGCGTCCAGGTGCAGCTCGACCTGGGCCCGGGTCAGCGCCTGGGCCACACGTGGCAGGAACTCAGCGGCCACATCCCGGTGGACAATCAGCTTTTCAGCGGCGTTGCAGACACCCACCCGCTGGGTCTTGGCGTTGACGATGACGGGAATGGCCTGATCCATATCCACCGAACGGTCCACGTAAATATGGACATTGCCAGCCCCGGTCTCGATGGTGGGCACGGTGGCCTGCTCGATTACGCTGCGAATCAGCCCTCGGCCACCCCTGGGCACCAGCAGGTCGATATGACCCCGTGCCTTCATCAGAGCCTGGGCCCCTTCGCGACCGTATCGGTCCACGGAGGCCACCAGAGCCGGATTCAACCCCTGCTCACGAAGCACCCCGCCTATCAGCTCCACCAGGGCGCGATTGGTGCGTTCGGCCGCGTGACCCCCTCGCAGGAGGGCCGCATTGCCGGACTTGAGGCAGAGGGCCACCACATCGATGGTGACATTGGGTCGGGCCTCATAGATCATGGCCACTACCCCCAGGGGAACCCGCACCTGATTGAGCCGCATGCCGTTTGGCATGTCATGGCCACGAACCACCTCGCCCAGTGGATCGGTCAGCCCAGCCACCATGCGCACGCCCCGGGCGGCGTCCGCAATACGAACCTTGTCCAAACGCAGACGATCGATCAGACCGGCGCTCATTCCTTCTTCAAAAGCCTGGGTGCAGTCCTGCTTATTGACTGCGGCAATCTGATCGGCCTGGTCGATCAGTGCATCGGCCAGGGCCAGCAAGAGAGCGTTCCTGGCCTGACCGGTCACGCCCGCCAGACCTGCCTGTGCAGCAGCCGCTGCATCGGCCATGGCACAGACCCGATCGAACACATCCTGGCGACCGGAGTTCTCGCTTTCACTCATGTTCGTCAGATCCTTTCGCCCTCAAGGGTCCGCCAGACCCATATTCTGTACCGATTGTAACCCACAGCGAGGGCAATAATAACAAGAGGAGGGAGGGCATTGCTGCACCTCCCTCCTCCAAGGGCCAATCAGTGGGTCTGATCCAGCTCAGGATAGAGCGGGAAGGCCTCAACCAGCCGGTCCACCCGGGCCTTGAGGGCATCCAGATCCGCCTGGGGGCCCTGGGCCAGCGCAGTGCCAATCACATCGGCCACCTCCTCGTACTGGGCCGGGCCGAATCCGCGAGTAGCCAGGGCGGAGGTCCCGATGCGCAGACCTGAGGCCACAGAGGCCGGGCGCGGATCGAAGGGCACCGTATTGCGGTTGACGGTGATGCCGATCTTGGCCAGCAGGTCCTCCCCTTGACGGCCGTCCATCTCGCTGTTGCGCAGATCCACCATGACCAGGTGAACGTCCGTCCCCCCTGTGAGCACGGTGATGCCGTTGTCGGCCACATCCTTGGCCATCAGGCGTTCGGCCAGAATCTTTGCGCCCTCCAGGGTGCGTTCCATGCGTTCCTTGAATTCAGGCGTGCCGGCCAGCTTGAAGGCCACGGCCTTGGCCGCGATCACATGCATGAGAGGGCCGCCCTGGTTACCGGGGAAGACCGAGGAGTTGAGCTTCTTGGCATACTCCTGACGGGCCAGGATGAACCCGGAGCGGGGTCCGCCCAGAGTCTTGTGGGCCGTGGAGGAGACCACATCGGCATAGGGCACCGGGCTGGGATGCAGGCCGGCTGCCACCATACCCGCGAAGTGGGCCATATCCACCCAGAACTTGGCACCCACCTCGTCGGCGATTTCCTTCATGGCTGCGAAGTCCTCAATACGCGGATAGGCGCTCCATCCGCCGATGATCAGGGCTGGATGGGTTTCCAGGGCCCGCTGGCGGATGATCTCGGGCTCGATGCGGAAGGTCTTCGGATCGACCCCGTAGGATTCAGCATGGTAAAAACGTCCGGAAAAATTGATCTTCATACCGTGGGTCAGGTGGCCGCCGTGGTCCAGGGCCAGGCCCAACACGGTGTCGCCGGGCTTGATCAGGGCCTGATAGACGGCGGCGTTGGCCTGCGCGCCCGAATGAGGCTGGACATTGGCGTACTCGGCGCCGAAGAGGGCCTTGGCGCGGTCCCGGGCCAGGTTCTCGACCTGGTCCACCCACTCGCAACCACCGTAGTAGCGTCTGCCAGGATAGCCCTCGGCATACTTGTTGGTCAGTACGGATCCCTGGGCCTGTAAAACGGCCTTGGGCACGAAGTTCTCTGAGGCGATCATCTCCAGACCACCGCGTTGACGCTCCAACTCTCCATCCAGCAGTGCAGCTATCTCCGGATCCACCTGCGAGATCGAAGAGTTCAGGACATCGTAGGATTGCTGTACCGGGTTCTCTTCGACCATGGGTCGCTCCTTTGTCTTTAACTTACAGCCTCGGGTACAGGGGCTGGTGGGCAATACTGTACGCCATACCGACCCCTGGCAGGCCGTGGAGTCCATAGACGGTTTCCTCCGCGAGCCGAGCAAGGTCATGGTTCGGACTCCTGTACGGGGTAGAATGCCCTGGTAATGATCAGTTCGGCGACATGGCGGAGGGGCAGGCAACCATGAGCACATACCACAGCACCCGAGGCGGCAAGGAGCAGCTGCAGTCCAAGCAGGCCATCAGACGAGGCCTGGCTCCTGACGGCGGACTCTACGTCAGCGATGGACTGGATGCACTGACCATCGACCCTGCCACGGTTGCCGGCCTGGACTACAAGGGCACGGCCAAACTGGTCCTTTCGGGACTGCTGAGCGATTACTCCTCCGCTCAGCTGGACTCCTGCCTGGACGCGGCCTACGGAGAACAGTGGTCCGATCCGGCAATCACCCCTCTGGTGGACCTGGGCGGCAACGACTTCGTACTGGAGCTCTTCCGCGGTCCCACCTCGGCCTTCAAGGACGTGGCCTTGCAGCTTCTGCCGAGACTGATGGCCCTGGCCGGGGATGATGGCGAACGGATCATGGTGCTTACGGCCACCTCCGGAGACACGGGCAAGGCGGCGCTGGCCGGTTTCGCAGACGCGCCGGGCACGGGCATCACCGTCTTCTACCCTCAAGGCAAGGTCAGTCAGATCCAGCGCCTGCAGATGGTCACCCAGGAGGGCGGCAACCTGCAGGTCTGCGCGGTTCGGGGCAATTTCGACGATGCCCAGTCCGCAGTCAAGTCCATCTTCGCCGACGCTGATTTGGCTTGTGAGCTGGACGAGAAGGCCTCAACCGTTCTCTCGTCGGCCAACTCCATCAATGTGGGCCGCCTGGCACCGCAGGTCGTCTATTACTTCCGGGCCTATGGGTCCCTGATGGAACGGGGGGTGATCGGACCTGGGGATCCGGTCGAGTTCTGCGTGCCCACCGGCAACTTCGGCGATGTGCTGGCCGGATACTATGCCAAGATGATGGGCCTTCCGGTGGCCCGCCTGACCGTGGCCTCGGACCGCAACCGGGTCCTCAACGACTTCCTGACCAGCGGCATCTATGACCGCAATCGTCCCTTCTACACCACCACTTCCCCCAGCATGGACATCCTGATCTCCTCCAACCTGGAGCGGATGCTCTACTACATGGCCGACGGCGACACCAAACTGATTGCCTCGCTTATGAGCGATTTGGAGTCCACGGGACGATACCAGGTGCCCGAAGCCGTTATGACCAGAATCCGCGGACTCTTCTCCTGCGGCTGGGCTGACGAGGACCAGGTGGCATCGGCCATTGGCAACTGCTGGGAGGACCGGGGATACCTGATCGATCCGCATACGGCCTGCGGTTACCAGGTCATGACCGGGCAGACCGACAGGGATTCCGCTGTGCCCCGTGTGCTGCTTTCCACGGCCAGTCCTTACAAGTTCCCCCGGGTGGTCTGCCAATCCCTGGGTCTGGAGACCCCGGACAGCGATTTCGGCTGCATGGACATTCTGGCCGAGGCCACCAACACCAGGCCTCCCAAGGCTCTGCGCGCCCTGGAAAGCGCACCTGTGCGCTTTCAGGACTGCATCGATCCCAGGGAGATGTCCGACTACGTCCGCCACGCGGTCATGCAGTCCTGAAACCTGGACAAATTGGCTCAGATCTCCTTCCTGGCATAGACCTTGCGAGATATGACCATCGAAACCATATCAGCCGCCAGAATCACCGCCAGCCCGAGGACCATCGGCCGCCACAGGTCGGAAGTCAAAGATCGCATGATTGAATTCCAGAAGGTCCCCCAGTCCAAGGGCAGCAAACTGCCGATAAGGGCCATGATTGGCACCAAACCAAGAAGCGCCAGGAAGACTATCATTGCCTTAACTGGCTCCAGCCAATAAAACAAGGGTGTAGCTACTGCAAAGAGCAAAGACTCCAACAGGAACAACCCCGAAGCAAACAAGACAGTGTCGCGCCAATGGTCCTGTCCATGCAAAAATGAATCAGTAGCGTAGAAGAAGAATATTGCATAGCCGCAAGACTGAACTAAGACCAGCAGAATTACAGCAGCATAGCGTCCGAATACCTGGTGATCACGTGTTATGGGCAGCAGACCGTTCAAGCGAATTGCCGTATTGCTGAAATCGACGAACATACCGAATACCAGGCCTACAAGCAGTCCGATTCCCATGCTGGTTACTGCTCCCGTCAACGCAGTCCGTGCATCTTCCCCGTCATTGCCTGTCAGGGCCATGACCAGGTTCAGCAGGATTCCGATGAGAGGAACGGACATGAAAATCAGCACACCGACCCAGGTTCTCCCTGCTCCTGAGAAACGTTGCATGTCCAACCTGATCTGCTTGGCTATCGCCTTCATGACTCCACCTCCTTATTCCTGTCGGTCGCGGCAGGTGAGCCCGCGGTCAGTCTGATGATGTTGTCAAAGTCGGCCCGCTCCACCAGGTAGCGGCCATCCGAAGGCTCCACGGCGGCAGGGGAAGCCGATGCCAGAAAATCCTTCAAGTGTTCAGTGGGCACCAAAGCCTCGAAACCTGTGGCGGAACGCTGCAAGCCCATCAGATGCGGCATTTGTGCTCTAGCCAGATCGTCCGGCCCTCCTCTCACTATCTGAAAAGCCTCCATCAACTCGTCCTTGGGGCCGGTGTAGAAGACAGATCCTCGATTGATGTAGGTGACGAAGTCAGCCACCCGTTCAAGATCCGCGGTGATGTGCGTGGAGAAAAGCACCGAGTGACGACCGTCCCCGATGTAGTCCAGCAGAATATCCATGAGCTCGTCCCTGGCCAGGACATCCAGACCACTGGTGGGCTCATCCAGAATCAAGAGCCTTGCATCGTGGCTGAGGGCGACGGCCAGCATCAGTTTCATCTGCATGCCGCGGGAGAGCTTGCCGATTTTGCGATTTTCATGCAGACCGAACCGACGCAGATAGTCCTGATAGCGATCACTGTTCCAAGAGGGATACATGGGTGCCATCACTGGCTCGACAGCCTTGACCCTCCATGTCTCCAGGAAATAAATGGAATCGAAGACCACACCCAGATCTGCTTTGACCTCCTCCTCCTGTTTCAGGGGATCACGGCCCAGAATGCTGATTTCTCCGCTGTCTCGGCGAGTCATGTTCAGCAAGAGCCGGATCAGGGTGGATTTGCCTGCGCCGTTGGGGCCTATCAATCCCATGATGTAACCCATGGGTAGGTCCATGGTGACCTGCTGCAGACGGAAACCCGTACCGTCAGCCTTGACGTAGCTTTTCCCCAGGTCACTGACGCGCAAGGCATAGTCGATCCCTTCAACAGAAGTTGTCATCGGCGGTGATGCACGCATACTCCTATTCCTTTCCTTCTTCGGACGCGGGTGCAGAACCCCTGTTGCCAAGCAGGCCGTCGAGCAGGCCGCGAATCCGGTCCGGATCCATCCCGGCCCGACGAGCCGTATCGACCGCCTCCCCCAGCAGGGACTGCACGCGGTCCTCCAAATGCTGCCGCATGACCTGGTCGCCACTGTCGGCCACGAAAGTCCCCTTGCCTTGGATGTTCTCCACCAAACCCTCTTGAGCGAGTTCGGTATAGGCGCGGGTCACGGTCAACACGGACACCCTGAGCTCCTGTGAGAGATGTCGCAGGGAAGGCAGCCCCTCCCCAGCTTTCAGGTCTCCAGTCAGGATGGCCGAACGTATCTGGTCCTCGATCTGCCGATAAATCGGCTGTCCGGACAGGGATGAGATGATCAGCTTCATCCAAGCCCCTTTCATTGATTGTCTGGACGACCCTGGCTGAGCTGTGCCGGTGTTCATGTATACACTATAACAGTTTGACCGTGAAGACAACTCACCATTGATCTTCTGTTACTTGGTTCAAGATTCAATCAAAACGGCTCTGCAATGCGGAAATTCTGAACGATTGCAAATTCAGACAAACGGCCATCAGAATAGGGTCGCCGCCACATTGCTCAAGCCGAGGACAGACACGGTGTACTCAACGAAAAATCCAATATGATCGTACCGCACGGCCACCAACAGCCAAATGAGTACGGCCAAAGCATCAAAACGAAAAGCAGCAAAATCACAGATGTCCAGCACGCAGTGGCAAGGCCGCAAAAAGCAGCAATGTCGCCAAGACTTGTCAAAGTCACTAAATCGACGAACGTTGGCACGACAAAGCGTAGACGGCAACCAGACCTATCGGGCCTGGAGCCTGCTGGAGGCCAGAAGCTCCCGAGCGTGCTTCAGGGAGGTCGTGGACTCACTGCCAGCCAGCATCCGGGCGATCTCCCGCTCTCTGTCTTCGCCCTCTACCTGGCGGACCAGGGTCTCTACAGCATCGCCACCTTCACGTCCTTTGGCCACGACGAACTGTCGGTCGGCCCAGGAAGCCACCTGCGGCAGGTGGGTGACCACAATAACCTGGGCGGTGACGGACAGCCGTGCCAGACGACGACCCAGCTCCACGGCAGCACGACCGCCGACACCAGCATCCACCTCGTCGAAGATGAAGGTCATCGTCGGGCCGCCAACCTGGGAATCGAGACCAGTATGTCCATGGCCAGACCCGTCAGGCCCCGATGAGGTCCGGCCTTCGGCAGCCACCAGCTCCAAGGCCAGCATGAGCCTGCTGAGTTCGCCGCCCGAGGCGCTTTTACCCATAGGCAGTAGATCCGAACCTGGATATGGTCTGAAGAGAAAGTCAACCTGGTCCAAACCATGCCCGTCCATCTCCTGGTCCTGGCGTGGCCTGACGCGGATCTCCAGCCCGGCGCCCGACATGGCCAGAGAGTGCAATTCGCCGTCAACAAGATCGCTCAGTCTTCGTGCAGCCTTGGCTCGAGACGCAGACAGAGTCCGTGCCGCTTTCAAGGCGCTTCCGCGAAGCTGTTCAACCTGACCCTGAAGCTCCTCCAGTTTCTCGGGTGAGGCATCCATGTCTTCAAGCTCAAACGCAGCCTTCTTGCGCCAGGCCAGAACGTCATCGATATCCGGTCCCCAGCGTCGGGTCAGCTCATCCAGATCGTGGATGCGGGCGTTGATCTTGTCCAGATCGCCCTCCTGGCCTTCGTCATCCAATTGGCTACTCAGGGTGAAGACCAGATCAGACAGATCAGCATTCAGCGACCGCAGCCGCTGGGTCGACTCCTGAAAGACCCCCTCCACACCGATGCCTTCCAAAGCGGCAATGGCCCGTTCGACCAGTGCCGTGGCCGATGGTGCGTCAGCATCAGGGTCGATTTGGCCGGAGTCCAAGGCGGACAGCGCAGACATGACTCCCTGACTGATCTGGGCAGCATGCTCAATCCGGTCCCGCTGGGCCTTGAGTTCACGATCCTCGCCGGAATGAGGGTCAACGCGGTCAATCCGGGCAATGGATTCACGAAGATAATCAGCTTGGGCCATAGCGCCGGACTGCTGGTTACGCAGCTCCTCCAGATGGTCCTGAGCCTGTCGGTACTGCCTGAAGGCCTTGGAAAAAGCCTCCAGCTGCGGGCCGTCGCCCGCATAGGCATCCAGAAATTCGCGCTGCCGGGCCGGACTGGCCATACGCATCTGATCCGACTGCCCATGGACAGTGACCATCATCCCAGCCACCTCCTCCAACAGGCCACGAGGGGCCGTCCTGCCGTTCAGAGCAGCACGGGAACGCCCCTTGACCGGCATGGTTCGAGCCAAGAAGATCTGCCCCTCATCCTCCAAGGGCAGGCCAGCCTCGGTTACGGCAGCAATCACTGGATTCTCGTCTCCTGCCGCTCCAGCATCGAAAATCCCCTGGACCCACGACTCGCGTGCTCCAGGCGACACCAGTTGCGGTCGGGCAGCGGATCCCGAGATCAGCCTGATGGCGTTGAGCAGCATGGACTTGCCAGCCCCGGTCTCCCCGGTGATGGCCGTCATGCCAGCAGCAGGCCGCAGGAGGGCATGATGGATGGGACCCAGGTCTCGTACTTCCAGCTCTTCCAGCATCAGTGCTCCTTGTTCGACTCCTGCGACTCCCCCTGGTCCTGTCCATTCGCAGCCGCCGAAGGACGGTGCTGCTCCCTCCAGCCGACCACCGGCAGGTCGAACTTGGAGACAAGCCGTCTGGTGAAGGGCACCCCCGACAGCCTGGCCAGCCGCAGGATGTCATGGGACTGCCGCACCACGATGCGGGAGCGCTTGGGCACTGGCCGCTGACGGCGTCCGTCATTGCAAATCCAACCGGCCGACTGGGAATCACTCAGGATATCCAGGGTGAATTGCGACTTTGGACCGATGATCAGGGATCGGGCAAAAAGGGCATGGGCAGCAATGGGCACCATCTGCAGCGACTGCGCATCCGGCCAGACGATGGGCCCGCCCACCGAAAAGGCATAGGCCGTCGATCCGGTCGGGGTGGCCACAATCATGCCGTCGCAGCCGAAGGAGCTCATTTCCACATCGTCCACTCGGACCGACACCTCGATCATCTTGCCCCGATCATATCGTTCCAGGGTCATATCGTTGAGGGCCCAGTCGCTCAGTGGTCGATCGGCCCCGGGTATCCACAGGTCCACATGGGCCACCATGCGCTCGTCGATGGAGTAGTCATGATCGGCCACCCTGCGAATGGCCTCCCCTATCTGAAAGCTCTCGAACTCCGCCAGGAATCCCACATGACCCAGGTTGACCCCCAGGATGGGCACCTGGGTGCCCTTGACCAGCTCTGCAGCACGCAGAATGGTCCCATCGCCACCCAGAACGATGACTATCTCGGTGTCGTCGGCCACCTTCTGGCTGGGGCTGCCGAATTCCGGGGCGGCAATATTGTCGACAATCGAGACGCGAAATCCATCCCGGCGCAGCTGCTCCTCGACCTCATCCACCAGGTGGCCGCTTGCCCGGACCCGGCTGTGCGTAACTACGACAGCGCTACGAGCACCCATGGGGCCTCCCTTCCGGCAACAATGATCATCCTATCGGGCCCGGTCAACAGCGGGGCTCATCGTGGCAGGGTCAAGCCAAACGACGACCAGCAGCTGTGGCCACGCCTTGCCCGGTCTCATACCGGGGCGATCCCGTCCCGTCCACGGCATCGGCATCCACCACAACACGGGAAACATCCGTCCTGTCTGGCAGCTCGAACATGGTCGCCTCAAGGGTGTGCTCAATGATTCCCCGCAAGCCTCGGGCGCCGACCTTGCGCTCCAGGGCGACGGCCGCAACCCGATCTAAGGCGGCATCCGTGAAGATCAGATCAGCCCCGTCATCCAGGAACATGCGCCGGTACTGGTCGACAAGGGCATTGTCCGGTTCGGTCAACACCCTCCGCAACTCATCGGCACCCAGCGGCTCCAGGGTGGAGATCACCGGCAGCCGCCCCACAAACTCGGGAAGCAGGCCAAACTGTTCCAGGTCCTCGGCCCTGACCTGGCTCATGACCCGGTCGTCGGGCACCCTGTCAGACCCCTGAGTAGCCGAGAATCCGCTCTCCCGCAGACCCAGCCGCCGGCGGACAATCTCCTCAAGACCGACGAAGGCGCCGCCGCAGATGAAGAGGATGTTGGCCGTGTCCATGACGACCGTGCGGACATCACCGTGTCGCCGCGAACCCTGTACCGGCACGCGGGCCTGGGTGCCCTCAATGATCTTGAGTAATGCCTGCTGGACCCCCTCGCCGGACACGTCCCGGGTGATGGAGGTGTTCTCCCCCGATTTTCTGGCGATCTTGTCGATCTCGTCAATGTAGATAATCCCCCGCTGGGCCAGGTCCATGTTGCCGTCGGCAGCCTGGAGCAGCCCCTGCAGGACGGATTCCACGTCCTCGCCCACATACCCCGCCTCGGTCAGGCTGGTGGCATCCACAATGACGAAGGGAACGTTCATGATGGTGGCCAGTGTCCGCGCCAGGTAGGTCTTGCCCACGCCGGTGGGGCCCATAAGCAGGATGTTGGACTTGTCCACCTGGACGCGTGGGGCCGCATCCTTGCGTTCAATCGCAGTGTCTGCAGCACGCCCACGGTCGCCCAGATCCATGTTGACGCGCTTGTAGTGGTTGTAGACCGCCACCGACAACGTGCGCTTGGCGGCCTCCTGGCCGATGACATACCGGTTCAGATAGGCGAATATCTTTGAGGGTGCAGGCAGGGTCACCCGCTGGTCGGCAGCGTCCTTGGCCATGTCCTCCTGAATGATCTGGGCGCATAGACGTATGCATTCGTCGCAGATGGCGCAGGAAGGACCCTTGACCAGGCGGCGCACCTGGTGCTCATCCTTGCCGCAGAACTCGCAGCGATTCAGTCCGTCATTGTAGCTGACCACACGGCCCATGGCTCTCCCTTCCCGGAGAATCCGCAAGAATCGCCGAAATCAAATTCTAACTGGCATCGTCCATGATGCCAAAAACGTCCGGAGGCCGTGGGTCCCAGGGGCCCGCCGCCATCCGGACGATCAATCATGCGCGTAGTCACCGGAGCTAGTTGCGGTGCTCCAGGACCTCGTCCACCATCCCGTAGTCCTTTGCCTGCTGGGCGGTCAGAATGGTGTCCACCTCGATGTCCTTGCGGATCTTCTCCACATCCTGACCGGTGTGCTTGGCCAGGGTCTCCTCCAGCCAGGTGCGCATGCGCAGCATCTCCCTGGCCTGGATTTCGATCTCGGTGGCCTTGCCGAAGTCCTGCTCCATGGCCGGCTGGTGAATCAGTACACGGGCGTTGGGCAGAATCAGACGCTTGCCCTTGGTGCCGGCCGCCAGGAGAACTGCAGCGGCCGAGGCGGCCTGGCCCAGGCAGACAGTCTGTACATCGGGCTTGATGTACTGCATGGTGTCATAGATGGCGGTCATGGCCGTCATGGATCCCCCCGGCGAGTTGATGTAGATGATCACGTCGCGGTTGGGATCCTGGCTCTCCAGAACCAGGAGCTGGGCCATGATGTCGTCCGATGAAGTGTCATCCACCTGGACGCCCATGAAGATGATCCTGTCGTCGAAGAGCCTGGTGTAGGGGTCCTGGCGCTTGTAGCCGTATGGGGTGCGCTCCTCGAACTGCGGCAGCACATAGCGGTCGGTGGGCACAGCGGCCAGGCCGCGAGGGCCTGCCAGTCGACGGGCCCGTGCTACGAATTGCGCTTCTTCAGATGCCATATGGAGTGCTCACTTCCCTTGATCCGCGGTCATAGTGCCGTGGGTGGTCACGATCCGGTCGACGAAGCCGTACTCCAGGGCCTGCTGGGCCGTGAACCAGTGATCGTATTCGTTGTCCCGGTAGATCTCTTCCAGGGTGTGGCCGGTCTGCTCGGCTGTCAACTGGGAGAGTGTGCGCTTCATGTCCATGATCAGCTCGGCGTTGATCCTGACATCAGTGGCCGTGCCTCCAACGCCGCCCGAGGGCTGATGCATGAGCACCCGCGCGTGGGAGGTGACGAAACGCTTGCCCTTGGCCCCGCTGGAGAGGAGGAACTGACCCATTGAAGCCGCCATGCCGACTGCAACAGTGGCCACGTCGGGCTCGATCAGCTGCATGGTGTCGTAGATGGCCATGCCGGCCGTAATGGAACCGCCAGGCGAGTTGATATAGAGCCAGATATCCTTCTTGGGATCCTCGGCCGCCAGCATCAGCATCTGTGCGCAGATGACGTTGGCGTTGGCGTCCTTGACCTCGTCCCCCAGCCAGATGATCCTGTCCTTGAGCAGTCGGTTGAAGATGGGATCGGTCGGCGTGGGGGCCTCCCCCTCCTCCATCACGGGACTGGTTGCCAATGAGTTGTTCACCCTGTCTCCTTCGATAAACGTATCTGTATTGAGAGTAGCCCCCGCAATCGACGCGGCCTCGGTCTTTCTGCTCTTTGCGCAACTGCTATGACAGGGCCGCACCCAGTTGCGAAACAGCCTGGATGCGGCCCTGTCCCTTGCCTTGAAAGCTACTCCTGATCCTGGGAGAGCTGGTCAGCCACTTCAGCCGCGGCGGAGGCAGCCTGGACACTCTCGTCCTGCTCCTCCTGGGCCTCGGGCTCATCCTCGCCCAGGAAGCGGCTCAGGTCAACCTCCTGGCCATCGGGATCCTTGAAGGTGACGGCCCGCATGCCGGCCAGCATGCCCTTGGAGCGGCCGACCTCCTGCACAGCCGAACCCAGCTGGCCATTGCGGACGATGCCGTTGATGAAGGCGCTGGGGTCCATGCCGTACTGCTGGGCAATGGAGGCCAGGAAGTTGGTTACGTCGGCCTGGCTGACCGTGATGCCCAGCTTCTCAGCCAGAGCGTCCAGGGTCATCTGGTCGCGTAGTTCCTTCTCCACGCTCTCCTCGGCTTCGGTCTTCTCGTCCTTGCTGGCCTTGTCGGGATCCTTGCCGGTGTTCTTAAGCTGATCGGTCACCATGGACTGCTTGATACCCTTGGGCACCGGGATGTCCAAGCCCTCCTGGAGCTTGGCAATGAAGGCATCGCGGGCATCAGTGGCCTGCCGACCCTCGGCATCCACCTGGCACTGCTTGCGTACGTCCTCGCGCAGCTCCTCCAGGGTCTCAAACTCCGAGGCCTCCTTGGCGAACTCGTCATCCAGGTCGGGCAGCTCCTCGGCCTTGACCGAGTTGACCTTGACCTTGATCTGGGCCTTCTCGCCCTGGTGCTCGCCGGCCTCCAGGGTTCCCTCAAAGGTGGTCTCTTCTCCGGCGGACAGCCCGTCCAGGGCCTCATCCAGACCATCCAGCATGGTGTTGGAGCCCAGCTCGTAGCTGACTCCCTGCTGGGAGTCCACGGACTCGCCGTCGATGACGGCGTCAAGGTCGATGTTGGCGTAGTCGCCCTTGGATGCGGGGCGATCCACGCTGACCAGGGTGCCGAAGCGCTGACGCAGGTTGTCCAGCCGCTTGTCCGCGTCCTCGTCGGTGACGGCGGGCTTGGGGACCTCAATCTCCATGCCCTCAATCTCTGGCAGCTCGAACTTGGGACGAATCTCGACCTCGGCGGTGAACTTGAGCTTGGTGTCGTCCTTGGCCGAGGAGGGAATGTCTTTTACATCAATCTGCGGCTGCGCCATGGCGTGCAGCTGCTTCTCCTCCAGAGCCTTGGAGTAGAGTTCGGGCACACCGGCGTTGACGGCTTCGCCCGCCACGCTGGCAAAGCCCACGCGCTGATCGATGATGGGTCCGGGCACATGGCCCTTACGGAAGCCGGGGATGGTCACCTGCTTGCCGATCTCCTTACGGGCCTGATCCAGGTAGGGGTTCAGCTCATCGGGATCGACGGTGATGGTGAGCCTGACCTTGGTGGGCTCGAGGTTTCTGACGCTGATTTTCACGCTGCGCTCCAATTCATCCAAACCGTTTGATCTGCCAGTAAGGCAACCGTTACATAATAGCGCGAGTCAGGGACTCTGACAGGAGCGAAACCTGCCAGGGGCGGGCGCCCTCCTGACGCAGGAAGTCGGCCACATCACGCTGTTCCGGTTCGTCAGTCCAGCAGAGGTTGCGCAGGTAGCGGGGCTTGATCAGAATCTCGTCAGGGGTGTTGGTCCGGTGTCCCACTTCAGTCACCGCCTTGCGCGCTGCCTCCAGCCTGGCAAACCGGTCGGGATGGCGGTGCCGCCAGACCTGCATGGACTTGGGGGCGTTGGTCTCCTCACACCGAGGCTTGGGAGGCACCGGCAGCTTTTCGGTGGGCAGACTCAGCGCTTCCAGAATGGCCTGTTTCCAGACCGAGGGCCTGACCCGGCGCTGGATGGGGGCATAGCGCTCAAACATCCGGTCCTGCTCGCCGCCGGTGTGGATCCTGACCCGCTCGTTCAAGGACCGGATGGCCCGGAATTGGGCGTTGTTATGCGGCTTGAGCCTGCCGGCCTCGATGATGGCCTTGTCGGGCAGGAGGAGCGTCGGAGCGATGTCGTAGCGCCGGGCCAGCCGGTTTCGGGTGGTCCACAGGGAACGGGCCACAGCCAGCCCTCGGCGGTCGTTGTGCAGGGCGTTGATGTGCGAGATATGCCGCCAGGGCTGCTCAGGCTTCGGCTTGGGAACTTTGCCCTGCCCCAGCAGCCAGGCGAATTCCTGCCTGGCCCACTCATCCTTGCCGTGACGGCGCAGGTCCTCCAGTTCGCGCGTTCGTAACTGATTCAACAGTTCCACGTCCAAGGCGGCGTAATTGCGCCAATCGCGCGGCAGTGGACGATATGACCAGTCTGCGGCAGAGTGTTCCTTGGCCAGCGTCAGCCCCAGGTAATGCGCGGTCACTGCAGACAGACCATAATGACCCAGGTTGAGCATCCTGGCCGCCAACTCGGTGTCGAAGAGCGATGAGGGCCTCATGCCCAGCGCATAGAAGCCGGGCAAATCCTGAGGGGAGTCGTGAATGATCCATTGGGCCCCATCAACAGCCTTATTGAATTCAGACCAGTCACAGCCCGCCTGCATCAGAGCAGGTGGGTCCAGCAGAAATATCCCCGACCCCTGGCGCTTGAACTGCACCAGGTAGTCATCGTGGCCATAGCGGAAGCCGGAGGCCCGTTCAGCATCCGCGGCCAACGCACCGCTCCCCCGGGAGAGCATCCGACAGGCCCGGCGGTATCCGGCCATATCATCGATGACCGACGGCACACCCTGGGCGGGCTCTGAAAGCAGCTGCGTCTGAGGATCCGTGGTCACCTGCGCTCAACCTCTTTTATAGTTTGTCTTTCATCACGCCACCGGGCTGACCGGCCCGGAAAACACACGTCTGAAAGCATAGTCCATGGCCTCAACCCGCTGACAATTCTTACTAAGCATGCATGGTCGGCAATTTATCGATTCACGGAACCGGTCATTCACTGAATCCGGAATTGATTGAGCGGTTCTTCATGAAGTCGGTCATTCGTTGCTTGGCCGACTGACCTTCGCCCAGGCAGACAAAACTCCCCACGGTGTTCGCCGTGGGGAGCGACAGGAAAATTAATCTGATTGCTCCTGGACCCGCTCAAGAACGAAATTGGGTTCTGTGGCTTAGTAGACCACGAAGCCGTGGGCCTCCAGCTGCTTCTTGACCCGATCCTTCAGGGCCGCGGAGGGACCCTTGGCGTCTTCCAGCGGGTAGGGAATGCGCAGCTCATGCCACTTGGGTCGTCCTAGCTGATGGAAAGGAAGCACATCAATGTGCTCAATGGCGTCCTTGAATTGTTCACATACCCGGGCAACATTCTCGACATTCTCCTCGGAGTCGGTCAACCCAGGCACCAGCACGAAACGGACCCAAATCTTACTGCCACGGGCAGCCAGACGCTTGCCGAATTCGATTGTGGGTGCCAGCGTGCCGCCGGTCACCTTCTTGTAAGTGGCCTCGTCGCCGGATTTGACATCCAGCAGGCACAGGTCAATATCGTCAATCATGGCATCGGTGTAGTTGCGATTGAGAAAGCCCGAGGTGTCCAGGCAGGTGTGGACGCCCATCTCCTTGGCAGCTCGGAAGACACGTGAGACAAAGGCAGCCTGCATCATGGACTCGCCACCGCTGAAGGTGATTCCTCCACCCGTGCTCTTGAAGAGGTCCTGGTAGCGGGCCACCTTGTCGATCATGGCCTGCAGATATACGGGCTGGCCATCGCGCATCTTCCAGGTGTCGGGGTTCTGACAGTACTGGCAGCGCAGGGGACATCCGCTCATGAAGACGGTCATCCTTGTGCCCGGCCCGTCCACTGAGGTGTTGATGTCCCAGGAGTGAACAAATCCGATGTCGCCCGTGCGTAAGGCATTCATGCGGTCGTGCCGGTCCAGTCCAATGGGCGATTCGAACCCCGAAAGGCCGCCCATCAGGGTCTGGCTCTGGTAGACCTTGGATTCCTTGAGCATGTGCGGCTGTGTGGTATGGAAGGTGGTGGTCTCCGTCATCGGATCCTCCTGAAAAAGACGAAAAGGGGGCGGGGCCTTGGTGCGCCCCGCCCCATGATTCACCGTCTCATCAACGGTTGACTATCGCACAAGTGCGATCAGTCGGTCACCGCGCCCTGGTGGAAGGTGCGGGAAATCACGTCGAGCTGCTGCTCGCGGGTCAGCTTGACGAAGTTGACGGCGTAACCCGAGACGCGCACGGTCAGGTGCGGGTACTTCTCGGGGTGCTCGACGGCATCCTCCAGCTGCTCCTTACGCAGGACGTTGATGTTGGCGTGGTAGAGCCCGTGGCCGTTGCCGGCATCCAGGATGCCCACCAGGTTGTTGATGCGCTCATCCTCGTCGCGGCCCAGGCCGTCAGGGGTGATCGTATTGGTCAGCGAGATGCCGTCCAGGGCGTCGTCGTAGTCGATCTTGCCCACGGAGAACATGGAGGGCAGCATGCCGTGCGAATCCATGCCGTTCTCAGGGTTGGCGCCGGGAGCATACGGGGTGCCCTTCTTGTGGCCGGAGGGGAAGGACCCGGTGTTCTTGCCATACTCCACGTTGGAGGTGATGGTCAGGATGGACTGGGTCGGCACAGCGCCACGATAGACGGGCAGACGCTTGATCTGGCCCATGACGGTGGAGACGGTCCACTTGGCCAGGTCGTCGGCGCGATCGTCGTCGTTGCCGTAGATCGGGAACTCGCCGACGGTCTTGTAGTTGACGATCAGGTCGTCGTCAGCGCCCTCGACATACTCAGGAGTGCCCTTGGCATCCTTGTTGTAGATCGGGTAGACCTTGGCGTACTTGATGGCCGACAGGGAGTCAGCGGCGATGGACAGGCCGGACATGCCGCAACCAAGTGTGCGGTAGACCTCCTTGTCGTGCAGGGCCATCTCAATGGACTCGTAGTCGTACTTATCGTGCATGTAGTGGATGATGTTCAGAGCCTCGACGTAGGTCTCGCTCAGCCACTCCAGGGCCTTCTCGTAGTTGTCCTTGACCTCCTGGAAGTCCAGAGAACCGTCTTCCTTGGGGGTGACAGGCTTGATTACGTCCTTGTCGATGACCTGCATGCCGGTCATCTCGTCACGGCCGCCGTTCATGGCGTAGAGCAGGGCCTTGGCGGAGTTGACACGGGCGCCGAAGAACTGCATCTGCTTGCCGACCCTCATGGGGGACACGCAGCAGGCGATGGCTGCGTCATCACCCCAGTGGGCACGAATGTCCTTGTCGGACTCGTACTGGATGGCGGAGGTGTCGATGGAGATACGGGCGCAGAAGCGCTTGTAGCCCTCGGGCAGCTTCGGATCCCAGAAAATGGTGATGTTGGGCTCGGGGCCGGGTCCAAGGTGCTCCAGAGTCAGAGTTGCCAGCAGACGGAAGGAGGTCTTGGTGACCAGGGGCCTGCCGTCGTCGCCGAAACCAGCGTCGGACCAGGTGGCCCAGTAGGGGTCGCCCGAGAAGATGTTGTCGTAGTCCTTGGTCCGCAGGAAGCGCACGATGCGAAGCTTCATTACGATGTTGTCGATGATCTCCTGGGCATCTGTCTCGTCGATCAGGCCAGCAGCCAGATCACGCTCGAAGTAGACGTCGAAGAAGGCGGACAGACGGCCGATGGACATGGCGGCGCCGTCCTGGCTCTTAACCGAGGCCAGGTAGGCCATGTAGGTCCACTGGACAGCTTCCTTGGCGTTCATGGCGGGACGGCTCAGATCCAGGCCGTACTCCTTACCCAGGGTAAGCAGCTGCTTCAGAGCCTTGATCTGCTCGGCATGCTCCTCGCGGAAGCGGATCCAATGCTCGATCTCTTCCTCGGTGAAGTCGTTACGATAAGGAATCGAATCCTTGTCGGCCTTCTTACGGGCAATCAGCTCATCAATGCCGTAGAGGGCCACACGACGGTAGTCGCCAATGATGCGGCCACGGCCGTAAGCATCGGGCAGACCGGTCAGAATCTTGTTGTGGCGGGCCAGCTTGATCCTCTTGGTGTAAACGTCGAAGACGCCATCGTTATGGGTCTTGCGATACCGGGTGAAGATCTTCTTGACCTCGGGGTCGGGCTCCTTGCCAGCCTCCTTGAGGGCCTGCTCAACCATGCGCCAGCCGCCGTAGGGCATCATCGCACGCTTGCAGGGAACGTCGGTCTGCATGCCGACGATCACGTCGTCTTGAGTCTCACCGGCAGGCTTGCCGTCGATGTATCCGGCTGGGAAGGCGTCAATGCCCGCCGGGGTGTGGGTATCCACGTCGTAAACGCGCTGCTTGCGCTCTACGGCAAGGAAATTGTCATCCAGGTAATTCCACAGGAACTTGGTCTTCTCGGTGGCCGGTTCCAGGAAGGATTCGTCACCGGTGTACGGCGTGTAGTTCTTTTGGATGAAGTCACGAACGTCGATGTCTTTCTTCCAGTCCTCGCCCTTGAAGCCCTTCCAAGCCTTGGCTTGCAGCTCTGCGGGAGAGACGGTGTTGGTCTCAACTGCTGTCATAGTCAACTCCTTGTTGATATGGTCAATGGCGCTTCCTCACACCACTGTCACTTTCAAGTATAGGGTGCGCATTACCACGGGAAACCGAATCGTGACGTGAGCTATATCACACTGCATGAAGACTCGCAATGGGCGCCACGCCCATATCCTGCGAGTGCGCCCAGCACACCGCCTGAGCCCCGAGCCGTTCTGACTGTATGGTCAACTGGCTCGCCAAGACTATCGAGCAATCCTGCGGTAGCTTCATCTGTCAGCTGATGACTGTCCCTGTCCAGGATCACCCTCCCAGGCCTGCCGCCAGCGGCGGTCCTCTTCATCCCATTCCTTGTTCCGGCGTTTGGCGATCTTCCAGGCATCGAGGGCCTCCTGCCTGCTGCGATAGGGGCCCATCCGCCTGTCCTGCGGAGACAGCTTGCCCTGCTCGGGTTTGCCGGTGACGGTGTTGAAGTACCAGGCCGTTCGCTCCTCTTGGGAACCCATGGCCATCACTCCCTGAAGGCGTTGGTGACGGGCAGCCGGCGGTCACGGCCGAAGGCTAGGGAGGTGACTTTGGGCCCCAGCGGGTACTGGCGCCGCTTCCACTCGGCCCGATCAACCAATCGCATGACCGTATCGACCGTATCAGGATCGAAGCCGTCGGTCAGAAGGTCGGCCCGACCATGCGCATGCTCGATGTATGCCTCCAGAACCTTGTCAAGCAGGCTGTAGTCTGGCAGGGAATCAGAGTCCTTCTGCCCTTGGCGTAGCTCGGCCGAAGGCGGCTTGACGATGGAATTGGTCGGAATGGGCTCACGTTCACCCTTTGCCTGAGCCTGGGCGTTGCGCCAGCGGGCCAGCTGCCAGACCCGGGTCTTGAGCAGATCCTTGATGGGCGCGTAGCCGCCGACCGCATCGCCATAGATAGTCGAATAGCCGCAGGCCAGCTCCGACTTGTTGCCTGTGGCCAGTGCCAGAAGCCCCTCGGCATTGGCATAGGCCATGACGATGACGCCACGTATCCGAGCCTGCAGGTTCTCTTCAGCCACGCCTTCCAGGTGCAGCTGCCCTTGGAAGGCATCGAATTCCGGTTCTATGGCTTGGACCACGTAACGCACGTCCAGACGCTGAGCCAGGTCGGCAGCATCATCCCGGGAGCCTTCCGAGGAGTAGCGGCTGGGCATGGAGATGCCGCGCACATGCTCCCCTCCGCAGGCATCCGCGGCCATGGTGGCCACCAGGGCCGAGTCGATTCCACCTGAGAGTCCCAGACAGACACCCGTGAAGTGGTTCTTGACCATATAGTCCTTTAGACCCAGCACACAAGCCCGATAGACCTCCTCGTCCCCAGGCATCTCTTCCACCATGCAGGACTGGTTTGGCAGTGGGCGTTCTCCTTTTGCGGGCAGGGTCCACATGGACAGATCCTGGACGAATCTGGGCGAGCGCTCCAACAGGGTGCCATCCTGGTCCACCACGAAACTGCCACCGTCAAAGACCAGATCGTCCTGCCCGCCCACCTGATTCAGATAGAGCAGGGGCGCGCCGACCTGTTTGGCCCGGCGAGCCGCCAGCTCGTAACGGACATGCCCCTTACCTTCCTCGTAGGGGGAACCATTGATGGTCACCAAGAGGTCGATGTCCCGGGCAGCCAGGTCGCTGAGGGGATTGCCCTCCTGCCAGATGTCCTCGCAGATGGCCAGCCCAATCCGGTGCCCCTGCACCTCCAGAACCACGGTTCTATCCCCGGGGGTGAAAATCCTGTACTCGTCAAAAACACCGTAGTTGGGCAGGAAGTGCTTGTCGTAGCCGGCTTCGACCCGACCCTGGTGCAGGACCACCAGCCGGTTGCGGGGCCTGTCCTGATCCGTATCGGTGCCCACGGTCCCCACGATCACATACAGATGGCCCAGACCTTGTTCCTTCAGCTCCCCGGCCAGCCGGTCGGCCCGAGACCAGGCGGCCCGACGAAAGCTGGCACGAAATGCCAGATCCTCGATCGGATAACCGGTCAGGCTCATCTCGGGAAAGACCACCAGGGTCGCCCCTTGCCCAGCTGCCTTTCGCGAGTAGTCCATAATAATGTCGGCGTTGCCGTCAAGATCGCCCACACAGGTGTCGATCTGAGCCAGAGCCACCAGCAGATCGCCATCCCGCTGCGGCTGTTCCTCTTGTATGCCCATACCCATGATTCTAAACCGAGCCGCGGCCGGCCGACGAGCAGTCAGTCCCGAGGGGAGACCGCTACGAATAAAGCGGGTTTGCGAATGCCTCAGACCTTATCGGCGCCGGCCTTGCGGGCGGCCCGGCGCACCAGCACGGAGGCGACCAGCCCCAGGAGAAGCAGCAGGACTGCGAAGCCCATGGCCCACTGAACGCCTTGGGTAAATCCCTCAGTCAGGGCGTTGGTCACCTGGGGGCCCAAGGCTCCCAGTCGACCCCCGGTGCCCTGGGCCCGCATGCCAACGATGGCGTTGCCGGCAGAGGACTGAACCGATCTGACCAGACCATCGGCCATCTGCGCCGAGATCCCCTTGAGAGCCCTCAGATGGCTTGGCAGCACCAGGCTCAGAGCCAAGGAGAGGGCGGAACCGGAGACTGCAGCACCCAAGGCGGTCCCCCACTGACGGATGGTGGACTGGGTGGCCGAAGCCTGGCCGGATTGGGCCACCGGAACACCGGAGAGCACCAGACTGGTCAGCTGTGCCGAGGCAAAGCCCAGGCCGGCACCGTAGATGATCAGAGTCAAAGTCATGGGCCAGACCGGCACAGACCCGCGCATGAGCAGAATGGACAGTGCCACGCCGATGATTTCCATCAGCAGGCCCGTCTGCACAGTGCCGCCGGCTCCCAGACGGGCTGAGACCACCCGTGCCAGACCCCCCGAAACAACTGATCCCAGGGCCATGACACCCAGGATGGATCCAGCCCCCAAGGGGCTCAAGCCTCTGGCGTTGATCAGATAGAGGGGCAGGATGAACATGACCGCGAACTGACCGGCGTTGACGATGGCGGCCGTGAGGTTGCCCCATCCAAAGGTGCCGATGGCGAACATGGATACGTCCAGGATCACCATCTTGCCCCTACCTGCCCTGGCCAGCTCGGTCAACGCAAAGGCAGCCAGCAGGGCCAGCCCCAGAACCAGACTGACCGGAACCGGCGACATGGGCGCCGATGCGGACCAGTGCAACGGGCCCAGTTCAAGTGCGGCACGGGGATGCCACCAGCCGTAGGTCTGCCCCTCTATCAGCGCAAAGACCACCAGGGCCGATCCCAGGGCCGAAAGGAGTATGCCCTTCCAGTCGGCAAGCATCCCCCACCGGTCGCCACTCTGTCGGGGCGATGACTTGGTCTCGGGCACAAAGACTGCACTGGCCACGAGAACGATCAGTCCCAGGGGCAGATTGACCAGGAAAATCCACCGCCATCCGATGGTACTGGTGAAAACCCCTCCCAGGAAGGGGCCGACCGCTGCGGCGGATGACATGACGGCCCCCCAGATGCCGAATGCGGTAGCCCGATGGCGACCCCGGAAGGTGGCGGACACGGTAGACAGGGTCGATGGCATGACCAGGGAGCCACCGATTCCCTGAACGAGCCGGGCCAGGAGCAACAGTGTGCCAGAGGAGGCCGATGCGGCGAAGATGGAACCCAGCACAAAGATGACCGTGCCCACCTGCAGAATCCGCTTGCGGCCTATCATGTCCCCCAACCGACCGGAAGGCAGGAGCAGGGCCGCCAGGACGATGCTGTAGAGGGCGGTCACCCACTGGGCTTGAGCAAGATTGATGTGGATGGCAGCGATGATGGATGGAATGGAGACGTTGACGATGGATGAATCCAGCACAATCATGGCCAGCCCCAGGGCCAACACCCAGAGGGCGCGCCAGGGCGGTGCCGTCTCCTGAGACTCTTGGCTGCTCTTCTTCAAGCCCATGCTTGCCGATCCGGTCATCAGGTCTCCCCTCATCATGGTCTGCGATTTTTTGCGACTATACGTCGCGAAAATCTGTCTGGCAAGTTCACTCAGCGCGGACAAGCCGCAGGCTGAAGATACCTCGGCAGCTTGGCTCTACTGCGAATAGGCCATATCATATGCCCAAAGACCGGCCGAGCTCGATTCACAATCGCTGCACCCAGCAGACCGGACCAAGGAGGACCATGCCCAGGATTCGCGAATCCACGCTCCAGGAACACCGCGCCAAAACCCTGGACCAGATCATCGCCGCAGCCGAGGCCATCCTGCGCACCGGCGGACGAGGCCAACTGACCATGGCCGAAGTGGCCCGACGCACCAATCTGGCCCGGAACTCCCTCTACCGCTATGCCCGGGATACCGACCAGCTCTGCGACATGGTCATGGAACGGCATCTGCCGGACTGGGGCCAGGCCCTGGAGCAGGCCCTGGATCAGACGGACGACCCGCGCCGGACGGTCGAGGTCTGGACTCGCACCAATCTGGAACAAGCCGGACTGCACGGACACGGATGGCTGATGAACCTCTATGCCGAGCAGC
Organism: Bifidobacterium sp. W8114; assembly: GCF_016101165.1. Classification (NCBI taxonomy): domain Bacteria; kingdom Bacillati; phylum Actinomycetota; class Actinomycetes; order Bifidobacteriales; family Bifidobacteriaceae; genus Bifidobacterium; species Bifidobacterium sp. W8114. Next base: position 50,063 of record NZ_JACFRA010000004.1, read on the forward strand.
ACGATGAGCAGTTACGCCAGACCCTGATCTACGGCAGTCCCTCCAATCCCCAGGAGCCCGTCCCAAGGAGCGATCGGTCCACGGACCGGCAGGCCCAAGCCCTGCTGGACTTCCACCGGCAGGTCAACCAGCCGCTGATCCAGGCATGGACAGCCCTACGGCCAGCTGATCCTGCCATGGGCGTGGAAGTGACGCGTGGCATCGTCCAATCCGGCATGCGACTGATCGATGCACTGGATCAGCAGCTTGCACCCGGGCAGCGGCAGGAACGGCTGACTCTCATCATCGAGAAGGTGACCGCCTGCGCCAAGGCCGTCACCGCAACCCTGACGGAAGGACCTACATGCGCCTGATCGGCAATATCTGCTGGCTGCTGCTGGGGGGACTGGCCATCGCCCTGGCATGGACCCTGGTCGGCATCGTGCTCTGTCTGACGGTGGTGGGTATCCCCCTGGGGGTCCAGGCCTTCAAGATGGCCAGACTCACCCTGACCCCATTCGGCCGACAGGTCATCTATGGGGGCGGGCTGGGATCCTGGCTGGCGAACCTGCTTTGGATCATCCTGGGTGGCTGGTGGCTTGCTCTGGCCTATCTGGCGGCCGGGCTGGTCACCATGCTGACCGTGGTGGGCATACCCTTCGGCCTGCAGGCCTTCAAGATGGCCCGCCTGGCCCTGATGCCCTTCGGATCCTCGGTGCGCGTCGCCGTCTTATGAAAGGATGGAGGACATGAGCACAGTCATCATACACACCTCAGAAGGCGATATCCGTCTGGACCTCTTTGACGATCAGGCCCCTGAAACCGTAGCCAACTTCCTGGATCTGGCCGCCGGCCGCAAGGACTGGACCGATCCCGAGACGGGCCAGAAGCGTCAGGATCCTTTCTATGACGGGCTGACCTTCCACCGGATCATCAAGGACTTCATGATCCAGGGTGGCTGCCCGCTGGGTACGGGTACAGGCGGCCCCGGCTATGAGTTCGATGATGAGATCGACCCCTCCCTGACCTTTGAGGAACCCTACAAGCTGGCCATGGCCAATGCCGGGCTGCGCCGGGATCCCGCCACAGGGAAGACCCACGGCACCAACGGATCACAGTTCTTCATCACCACCGTGCCCACCCCATGGCTGAACGGGCACCACACCATCTTCGGCAAGGTGGCCGATGAGGATTCCCGGAAGGTGGTCGACAAGCTGGATGCCGTGGCCACTGACTCGGGAGACCGTCCCCTTGAGCCGGTCTTCATCAACAGCGTCGAAATCCTCTGAGCCGTGCCGGGGATGGTTTCGAAAAAGACATCCAGCAGATTCCAGCCCGGCACACGCAGCTACACCATGTCCCGAATCAGGGGCACGGAGACATCAATAGAACGTCAGGTCCGGTCCTACCTCTTCTCGCGAGGTCTGCGATTTCGCAAGAACGACAAGAGGTATCCGGGCCATCCTGATGTGGTTCTGCCCAAGTGGCGGGCCATGGTGTTCGTCAATGGCTGTTTCTGGCATATGCATCAGGGCTGTGACAAATTCTCCCTTCCCAAATCCAATGTGGAGTTTTGGACTACGAAGCTGACAAGGAACCGTCTGCGGGATCAGGAGCAGGGGGAAAAACTGAAAGCCATGGGATGGCGGGTCTTCACAGTCTGGGAGTGCCAGCTGGATGCCCGCCACGCCCAGGAAACCCTGCAGAAATTGTACGAGGCCATCACTGCAGATGGCCATCCGAACAAAGGAGTCGAGGATGAGCAGATTGAACGGCAAACGACAAGAGGCTGAGCAGAAGGGCATGCGAATCAACTTCGCCATCCTCGGCGCCGGAAGTATAGCCAACGCCTTGGCCAAGACGGTGGTCATGATGGCTGGGGACCAACGGTATAGCCATCTGGTGGCCCCCTACGCTGTGGCCGCCAGGGATGGTGATCGTGCAGCCGCCTTCGCCAAAAAATATGGATTCCGGCATTCCTATGGCTCCTACCAGGAACTCCTGGATGATCCGCAAGTGGATCTGGTCTACATAGCCACACCTCACAGCCTCCACGCCGAGCAGGCCATCGCCTGCATGAAGGCCGGAAAGAACGTGCTGGTCGAGAAATCCTTCACAGCCAACGCCGATCAGGCCAAGCGGGTCATAGAGACATCCGAGAGCACCGGCCTGCTCTGCACCGAGGCCATCTGGACCAGGTACATGCCCTCGCGCTCCATCATCGACGACATCGTCTCCACAGGGGAAATCGGCACCGTCAAGACCGTGACCGCCAACCTGGGCTATGTGACCGTCGGCAAGGCCAGAATGACCGATCCGGCCCTGGCCGGCGGCGCCCTGCTCGATGTGGGCGTCTACCCTCTCAACTTCATCGACATGGTCATGGGCCCCAAGCCCATTGGACGGGTCTGCACGGATTGGGTCCGCAGCCCGGAGGGCGTGGACAGCCAGAACACCACGACCATTTTCTACCAGGATGGGTCCATGGGCGCGGCGACCAGCTCCATGGTCTCGGTCAGCGACCGGACCGGCAGCATCTGGGGAGACCAGGGTTACCTACAGTGCGCCAACATCAACAACGTGGAGTCAATCGACCTGTACGACGGGGACCATAAATTGAGGAAGAGTTACCCCATCCCCGACCAGTTGACCGGTTATGAGTACGAGGTGGCCAGCGCCGCTCAGGCCATCCTGGATGGCAAGACCGAGTGTGCCCAGATGCCCCACAAGGATACGTTGCGCATCATGGAGCTCATGGACTCCCTGCGCCGCCGGTGGGGATTGGTCTTCCCCTTCGAATCATGAACTGACTGATAAAAGCCATGGTGGCCTGCCTGCCTATTTGATGCGGCGAACCCGGCCATGCTCGACCAGGTAGGCTCGCCGGGCAAGATCGATCATGGGCAGGTCGAAGGCCGAATCGGTATAGAAGGCGTCAATCGCAGTCCCCTCGCCCAGGATTCGCTGAAAGTGCAGGGGCTTGTCGGGTCCGAAGTTGAGGTAGCCCACGGTCAGGGACTCCAAATCCAAGGTGGAACCGATGCAACGGGTGATGCCCAGTCGACGGCAGGCTTCCCCAGCCACCAGATCGAAGGAGGCGGTCACCACCACGTCGTCGTCCTGGGGGGTGTACCAATCCATGATTTTGTGCATGTTGGCATCCCAGAACTGGCTGACCAGGCGATTCATGTCAAATCCGGGACGCGAGGTCAGCCGACGCAGGTAACGCGAGCCCACCCGACGCATGGCCGAGTCCAACTGCTCCAAGGTGACTCTGCCCAGGCGGTAGCGGACGGCATAGAAGAGGGCGACCGGCAGGTAGTGCAAGACCCTCGGATCCTTGCGAACAGTGAACAGGTAAAAGTCAAGCAGGCTCTCGCCATCGTAGATGGTGCCGTCGAAGTCCAGTACCCGCATGCCAGTCCTTTCCAAATCCCGTCGCGAAAAGGTAACAACTTAGCATACCGTGGAGCAATGACGGTGATAGTCCCCGACCACGGCCGACTCTTACCCGCCGGATGCAGACCTGCTTGGCCGGGCAAAAAATGCAATTCCTTTTATCCAACGAGCCTGTGGCAGACAAATATTTCTGGATGATCGGCAGATACGGGCATCGAGCAGAAGCAGATTCCCAGCAATCTTGATGCGGCCAGCCCAAGCACGAATCGTGGACGATACCTATGGTGTCGACGGTATTGATATGATGAAAAATGCGTCGTCCGTGCTGGGCCGAGGCTAGGGAGTTGCCGGAAATAGGCCTGGAGGGGGAACGGCGCCGAAGGGGTCCATGCGGTCATCGGGTCAACCATGCCCGCAGAACTCTTTGATCTTCCTTACCAGCTAGGGGGCAGCAACGATGTTGAAGAAGAGCCACTACCACAACCTGAGCAGCTGCATAGCCGGAATCTACCGGCATGCACGCAACGATGCCAGCCGGTACACAGGTGACCCCACCTTACGGGGCACCCAGGGTGATCTGATTGTATACCTCTATGATCATCCAGGCCTCAGCCAGCGCCAGATAGCCCGGGACCTGTGTGTAGATCCCAGTCTGCTGGCCCGGGATCTGAAGGCTTTGAAGGCCCAGGGCCTGGTCAGCCGTGAACAGAATCCAGCCGATCACCGGGTCAATATCATCGCACTGACCAGGTCGGGCGCAGACATAGCTCGCAAGAGAATCAGGTCGGTCAACAACTGGTGGATCGACCTGTTCAAGCAGAATCCCGACATCGACCCCGAGACTTTCCAAACCGAGCTACGTTGCGTCTACAACCGGTTGCTGGCCAATCAGCTCTGATTCCTCTTAACCGACAGACCCATAGTGAGAAAAGGACCTGGCTGATTACCTGGCCGCCCCTCGACGGCACCAGGCTCATGCCAGGCCTTTTACTTCCCGGACTCATTACGCCCTTGGGTCCGTTCCTATCAGCCCACCGAGCGGCCGGACGTCTCCCAGCCCATCAGGCCCACAACCAGCATGGAGGCCAGGGCCACCAGGCTGATGGTGACGAAGATTGAGGTGCTCCCCCACTGGCTGAGCATGGCCCCAATCAGTACGGGCATGAGCACATTGCAGAGCTTGGCGACGGCATTGGCGATGCCTACGCAACGGAAACGGACCGTGGTCGGGAAGAGCTCGGGCGCATAAACCGCCACCACCGAAGACATGAGGACGTAGAGACTGGCCATGAGCAGGATGCCTACCAGAACGGCCGTGACCTGGCTGGTCTGCGCGGCGTAGAGCAGACCGAAGACCGCCGTCAGCAGGAAGGCCGTGACGATGATCCGCTTGCGGCCGATTCGGTCCAGAAGCAGGGATCCAATCAGGCAACCCAGAGGTGCTCCCAGCATCATCAGTGTGCTGATCCACAGGGATCCGCTCAGATTTATGCCCCGCTTGAGCAGGATGGTGGGCACCCAGGAGGTGAAAGCGTAGGAGCAGACGTTGGTGGCCGAGACTGCCACAGTAGCCACAACCAGGCCGCGGACAATGCTGCCCGAAGCCTTGGCAGGTGCCCCAAGGCCCTCGTTCTTCCCAGCGATGGCAGAGTCGTCGCCAGAACCGGAGCCTGTCCGTTCCCGACCATTATCGGCCTCCAAAAGCTCAACCACCCTGATGGCCTCGTCCATCCGTCCGTGCAGGGCCAGCCAGCGAGGGGACTCAGGGATGTCGCGCCGTAGATACCAGATCAGCGCAGCCGCCAGACCAATGCCGACAAAGAGCGGCCTCCATGACCAGCGCGGAATGATCCAAGCGCACAGGAGCATGGCCAGGGGCACTCCGGTGTTGGCCACCAGCGAGACGATGGCGCTCCAGCGGCCGCGGTGCTTGATGGGAGCGAATTCGTTGACCATGGAGAAGCCGGTGACAATCTCGGCGCCCAGCCCCAGACCGGCCCCTAGACGGCAGACCGAAAGGACGGCCATGTTCGGTGCCAGAGCACCCAGCAGGGTAAAGCCTCCGAAGAGCAGCAGGTTGATCTGATAGGCGGTCCTGCGCCCCCGCAGGTCTCCGATGAACCCGGCCAGCAGCGAACCCACCAGGAGCCCCAGGAAGCCGGCCGACAGGAATAGGGAGTTCTGGGCCACCGTGGACCATCCGGTGCTCAAGGCCGAACTGGCTACTGCGCTGCCCACATAGACATCGATGCTGTCCATGAGCATTCCCGCGGCCACCAGGGCCACGATCTTATAAAAAGTAGCCGATTCACGAGCATTGTCTACTCGCCGGGTAATCTCGCGGACCGCCAGGTCGTCCTCGGCCACGCCGAGGCCCTTCGATTGTTCGGATATGTCTGCATTGTCAATGACCGCTGTCGACATCGTCACCCTCGCGCCCGTGCATGAGGCGGACCCCATGCTTCCATGCCAGACCCGCCGACAGCGACAGGCTCCTTGTGGGAGCGTGGCGACCGTCAATATGGAAGGCCTGGACCCTGCGGCGTTTCGGTCATTGTGTGGCTGCTCAACGTCTATTGGGTGCCCAGTATAGGAGTCTGGACGGTCATTGCCTAGACCCGGCGTTTCCCTCCGGCCCGGCAGCCCTGTCAAGGATGGCCCTGATGGCCTCCAGTCGGGGGCCCAGCTGGCGTTCATAGCCCCGGTCATTGGGGTGATAGTAGCGTCGTCCGACCAGTTCGTCCGGCATATACTGCTGCGGAGCCACTGCATCCGGCGCATCGTGGGCATACTGATAGCCCTCATGGTTGCCCCAGGCCTTCATCAGCTTGGTGGGAGCGTTGCGCAGATGCAGGGGAACCTGGCCGATATGCCCGGCATCCACGTCTTCCAAGGCCTGGTCGATGGCCAAGTAGGAGGCGTTGGACTTGGGTGCGGTGGCCACGGCGATGACTGCCTCGGCCAGGATCAGACGTGCCTCTGGCATACCCACCATGGCCACGGCCTGGGCAGCCGCGACCGTGATCTCCAGCACCTCCGGAGAGGCCATACCCACCTCCTCGGCGGAGGCGATCATGATCCGTCGGGCGATGAAGCGCGGATCCTCGCCAGCCCGGATCATCCGAGCCAGATAATGCAGGGCCGCATCCACGTCGGACCCCCGCATGGATTTGATGAAGGCCGAGGCCACGTCGTAATGATCGTCGCCCTTCTTGTCATAGCGGACAGCGGCCACGTCCATGACCGAAGAGACCACCTTGGTATTGATCAACGGCCGACGCGCCCCCTTGGCACGAGGCCCGCCCTCAGTGACGGCTCCGGCCGCGGCCTCCAGGATGGTCAGGGCCCGGCGGGCATCACCCCCGGAAAAGCGCACGATCTGGTCCAAAGCATCCGGATCCAGCCGTACCTGGTCCTTGAGTCCCCGCTGGTCTTTGACGGCCCTGTGAATCAGAGTGGCCAGATCCCGGTCGTCCAGGGCTTCCAGCTTGACCACCACGGACCGCGAAAGCAGGGGCGCAATGACCGAAAAACTTGGATTCTCCGTGGTGGCTGCAATGAAAGTCACATCCCGGTTCTCCACGCTGGGCAGCAGGGCATCCTGCTGGGACTTGGAAAAGCGGTGCACCTCATCAATGAAGAGTACCGTCTCCTGTCCCTGGCTGACCAGCCGCTCCCGAGCCTGGGCGAGGACCTGCCGCACCTCCTTGACGCCTGAGGTGACGGCCGAAAGCTCCTCGAAATGACGCCCGGACTGTCGGGCCACGATGTAGGCCAGGGTGGTCTTTCCAACCCCGGGAGGACCGAAAAGAATGACCGAGCTGGGAGCCGTCAGACGGTTGTTCGGATCCGACCGGGCCAACCGCTCCAAGGGGGTTCCCGGGGCTGTGACCTTGTCCTGGCCGACCACCTCGTCCAGGCCTCGGGGCCGCATCCGGACAGCCAGAGGCAGGGTGTGCTCCTCGGGGGGATCCGCCGCTTGGAAGAGATCATCAACCATCTGCACTACCTCATTCCTCGGGGCCCCTATGGCTCCCCGCCCTCACCAGCATAGGCCAGCGTCTGCCGCAAACAGAAAGACGAACGCGCTAGACTGGGAACCCATATGGCCGTATCGCCCAGCGCGTAGTTGGGTTCCGGAAACCCGGTGTGTGTACAGTTTACTGATCATCAGCCTGGATATCATCAGGCAGGCCAATGAGCGGCAGCAAGGTCTGTCGCCTGGAAAACCGGAACCGGCATAGGTCGGAACAATAAGGAGAATCGCCAGTGATCGCCACGCATGTTCGCCAGAGATGGACATCGGGTCCAGGCAGGTGGGCCGTCGGCCTGCTGGCCCTGGTCCTGGGGCTCTCAGCCCTGATCGTCGCTCCCTTGGCCACGCCGGCGCAGGCGGCCCAGGACTCCCCCGCCTCGCAGGCGGTCAACGGACGCACCTTCCGCGTCGCCACCGACACCACCTTTGCCCCCTTCGAATTCAGGGACTCCTCCGGGAACCTGGTCGGCATCGACATGGATCTGATTCGCAAAATCGCCGACATCGAGGGGTTCTCAGTGCAGATCCAGTCCCTGGGCTTCAACGCCGCCCTACAGGCCTTGAATTCCCAGCAGGCCGATGTGGTCATAGCAGGCATGACCATCACCGACCAGCGCAAGCAGGTCTACGACTTCACCGATCCCTATTTCGACTCCGGCGTGCAGATGGCCATCGCCAAGGACAACGACCAGATCCACAGCTACAAGGATCTGCGGGGCAGCGTGGTGGCCGTCAAGACCGGCAGCGAGGGCGAGGCATTCGCCAAGCAGCGGGCAGACCAGTACGGCTTTACTGTCAAGGCGGTGGACCAGTCCTCCACCATGTATGAGATGGTCAAGTCCGGAAATGCACAAGCGGTCATTGATGACTACCCTGTCCTGGCCTACGGCATCGCCCAGGGCAATGGGCTGAAGACCGTTACCAAGAAGGAACCTGGCGCCTCCTATGGAGCAGCCGTCCGCAAGGGCGAGAACAAGGAGTTTGTGGCCGCCTTCAACGAGGGTCTGGCCAAGATGAAAGCCGACGGCAGCTATAAAAAACTGGTCGATTCCTATGTGGGCAGCAGCCATTCCAGCAAGAGTGCCTCCGCATCCCGGCCAGGATTCCTCGGGCTGGTCCGTCAGGCATTCCCCTCCCTGATGCTGGGCCTGCGCAACACCCTGGCCATTACGGCCATATCATTCGTCATCGCCCTGGCCATCGGTATCATCCTAGGACTGTGGCGGATCAGCCCCAACCGGATTCTGTCCTGGATTGCCCGCATCTACGTCGCGGTCTTCAGGGGCACACCCGTCCTGGTCTGGGCCTTCTTCTTCTACCTGGGCGTCCCCCAGCTGATCGGCCACCGCATCAGCATCTGGCTGGCCGGCGCACTGACCCTGTCCCTGAACTCCGGAGCCTACCTTGTCGAGATCGTGCGCGGAGCCATCGACTCGGTGGACGTCGGGCAGATGGAGGGGGCCCGCAGCCTGGGCCTGACCCGTCGCATGGCCTTGCGCCGGGTCATCCTACCCCAGGCCGTCAGAATCGCCACGCCCTCCATCATCAACCAGCTGGTCATCATGCTCAAGGATTCCTCCCTGCTGCTGGCCATCGGCTTCGGCGAACTGCTCTACCAGGCCCAGCAGATCTACGCGGCCAACTTCCGCGTGACCGAAACCCTGTTCATGGTGGGCGTCATCTACTTCGTCGCCATCAGCGCCCTGACCTGGATGGCCAATATGCTCGATAGGAGGCTGCATCGATGAACTTCGAGGACCCGGACATGGACACCGGACGACTGACCCGTCGCATCCGCCAGAACCAAAGTCGCCGCAACCAGGGAGAGTCCCAGGCGGCCGTATCCATCCGTGACCTGCACAAGCGCTACGGCGACACCGAGGTCCTCAAGGGGATCGACATGGAGGTCAAGCCCGGCGAGGTCATCTCCATTATCGGCCCATCGGGCGCGGGCAAGTCCACCCTGCTACGCTGCATAAACGCCCTGGAGATGCCGACCTCGGGCACCATCAGCGTCTATGGAATCGACATTTCCGATCCAAAGACCAACATCGACAAGCTACGCGAGCATGTGGGCATGGTCTTCCAGCACTTCAACCTCTTCCCCAACATGAGCGTGGCCGACAACATCATGCTGGCCCCCCATATGCTGCACAAGACACCCAAGGAGGATGCCCGGCAGCAGGCCCTGGACCTGCTGGAGACCGTAGGGCTTCAGGAGAAGGCGGACGCGCGGCCCACGGATCTGTCAGGCGGGCAGCAGCAGCGTGTGGCCATCGCCCGCGCCCTGGCCATGCACCCGGACATCATGCTCTTCGACGAGGCCACCTCGGCCCTGGATCCGGAGATGGTGGGCGACGTGCTTCAAGTGATCCGCTCCCTGGCCGAGGGCGGCATGACCATGATTCTGGTCACCCACGAGATGGCCTTCGCCCGGGAGGTCTCCTCCAGGGTGATCTTCACCGATGCCGGGATCATCGAGGAGGAGGGCACGCCCGAACAGATCTTCGGCCATCCGCAGAGTCCCCGGCTGCAGTCCTTCCTCTCCAAGGTCCTGTAACGCCTCGGGGCTAGAGTTCCATCAGTTCCTCGATGGGACCCACCCGGTACTCCTTGAATACCACCTGACCGCTCTCCTGGGTGGCATCCAGGTCCACGATGCCTGCGATGCCCCAGTCGCGCTCCCCCTCGACGTCGTCGAAGATCTGCTGGACCCGCCATGTGTGCCCCTGGCGCTCGTCACGGTCATCCAGGCTGAAGAAGTCCGAGGACCTGGCCTGGGCATCGGTCAGGATCTGCTCATGGTCCTCGTAGAGGTCGTCCAGTGCGTCGCTCCAGGCCCGCAGGCCGTAGCCCCAGTCCGCATCCAGGTCGGCCAGGGCCTCCGGCCGGTCGGCGGCCGCCAGTTCCACCCGCTGGAACATGGCGTTGCGCACCAGCAGGGTCAACCCACGCCGGTCCGTCACCACCTGGTTTTCCACCTTGGGCGGGGCGGCATCCAGGCCGCTTGCGACTTCGCCGTTTTCGGCCCTGCCCGCGGCCTCCCATTCATCCACCAGGCTGGAGTCCACCGAGCGCACGATCAGTCCCAGCCAGGCCAGGATGTCCTCCAGCCGCTCATCCATGAACTCTTCGGGGACCGTCCTGCTGAGCGCCCGATAGGCATCGGACAGGTATCGCAGCAGGGTCCCCTCCGACCGGGATATTCCGTAGCGGGCGATGTAGCCGTTGAAGTCCGAGGCCGTCTCGATCATGTCCCGCAGAACGGACTTGGGGTGGATCTCATAGTCGTTGGCCCAGGGAACATCCCGACGGTAGCGGTCGAAGGCCTCCCCCAGCAGCTCCTCCAGGGGCTTGGGCCAGGTCACCTCCTGCAGACGCTCCATCCGTTCCTCGTACTCCAGGCCATCCTCCTTCATCTGCTGGATGGCCGCGTCACGGGCCTGCCGCTGCTGGGCCTTGAGAATCTGCCGGGGATCCTCCAGGGTGGCCTCGACCATGGAGAGCAGATTCATGTCGTAGTCAGGGTCCTCGGGATCCAGCAGCTCCAGGGCGGCCAGCAGGAAGGGCGAGAGGGGCTGGTCCAGGGCGAAATCCTCGGGCAGGTCCACGGTCGTGAAGTAGTCCAGGCCGCCGTCGGGGTTCCGTTCGGTCTCGATGACCCCGGTGTCGGTCAGGGTCTGGAAGATCTCGTCGGCCCGGTCCTGCAGATGCTCCTTCTGCTGCGGTGTCTGACGGGAGTCCTCGATCAGGTCCTCGACCCGTCTCCTGGCATCCCCGCCCTGGTCGACCTCGTTGAGCACCATGGCATGGGAGATCTTCAGGTGCGGCGTCAGGGTCTCGGGACGGGCCTCGATCAGCTTGTCGAAGGTTCCCTTGCCCCAGGTTACGAACCCCTCCTGTGGCTTCTTGCGTTTGATCCGCTTGAGCTTCTTGGGGTCGTTGCCAGCCTTGGCCACGGCCCTGGCGTTCTCAATCTCGTATTCAGGCGCCTCGGCCACGACCAGCCCGCTGGTATCGAAGCCCATGCGCCCGGCCCTGCCAGCAATCTGGTGGAATTCCCGAGCCCTCAGGCGACGCATCCTGTAGCCGTCGAACTTGGTCAGCCCGGTCAGCAGGACCGTGTGGATGGGCACATTGATGCCGACCCCCAGGGTGTCCGTGCCACAGATGACCGGCAGAAGGCCATCCTGGGCCAGCTGCTCCACCAGACGCCGATACCGGGGCAGCATGCCCGCATGGTGGACCCCGACCCCGGTGCGCAACAGCCGCTGCAGAATCCTGCCGAAGGCCGTGGTGAAGCGGGTGCCGGCCATGGCCTCCTTGATCCGGTCCCGCTGGCCCCGGTCGGAGACCCCCGTGCTGGACAGGGCCTGGGCCGTCTCCAGGGCGGCATCCTGGGAGAAGTGAACAATGTAGACCGGCGAATCCCCATCGGCCAGCAAGGACTCCACAGTGTTGGGCAATGGGGTGTCCACATAACGGTAGTCCAGAGGCACCGGTCGTGGGGCATCGGCGACGATGTCCACACCCACCCCGGTTTTGCGCTCCAGGTCCACGGCGATCTGATCCACGTCACCCAGGGTGGCCGACATGAGCAGGAACTGCACATCGGGCAGGGTCAGCAGAGGCACCTGCCAGGCCCAGCCACGGTCAGGATCCCCGTAATAGTGGAACTCATCCATGGCCACACAGCCGATATCGGCATGGCGACCCTCCCTGAGCGCCTGGTTGGCCAGGATCTCGGCAGTGCAGCAGATGACCGGGGCATCCGTGTTGATGTGGGTGTCGCCGGTGATCATGCCAACACGGTCGCGACCCAGGATCGAAACCAGGTCGAAGAACTTCTCAGAGACCAGGGCCTTGATTGGGGCCGTGTAGTAGGAGCGCCGCCCGGTGCATAGGGCGATGAAATGCATGGCCAGGGCCACCATGGACTTGCCCGAGCCGGTCGGGGTCGACAGGATCACATGGTCTCCTGAAACCAGGGAGAGGACAGCCTCCTCCTGATGCGGCCATGGGGTAATGCCCCGGGAAGCCACCCAGGAGAAGAAACAGTCGTAAATCTGATCCTCGGTCAGATTGCGGGGGCCTCCCGCCTCGGGGACCAGGTCGCCCAAGGAGACTGGTTGGTCGGTTGAGGCGGTTGAGGAATCAGCATGTTCTTGGACCATGTCCACCAGTCTATCCGGCCAGGCACACAAGTACGGCCGGACACAGGCTTCGTCAACTAAGTCCAGAAACGGGAAAGCCGCCAGACAGGGAACAGCAAGGAGCTCTTCGTCAGCTCCTGTTCTTGCTGTCTTTGTCGCTGCCGCCTTTCTTCTCCTTCCTGGTCTTCCCCTCGGCTTTCTGCTCGCCACCGGAGCGGTTGCCGCGTCCGGGCTTGAGGAAGTCCGGAATCTCCAGACTCGCCTTGTGCGGATCGACCAGCGTGTCGGGCTGGGTCCTGTCATAGCCCTGGATGTAGCGGGTCTTCCTCCAGTGCTGGATGGAAGCGTTAGATCCACGGTGATGTGCATGGTACTTCAGCGGCGCGCCGCCGTACCGGTCCTCGTCCACCTCCTTGGCCACGGCTATCTGGTTGACATTGGAGGGATCCATGATGGCCACAGGCGCGGCAGGCTCCACGAAGTCGGCGGGGGCGGCGGTGCGCTCCTGCATCTTCTTGGGCAGCCAGCGGGCGAAGTGGGACAGCAGGAAGCAAACGAAGAAGTAGACCACCGAGGCCACCACCAGGGTCTGCAGGATGTTGAAGTACATGGAGCCCAGGCGACGGGATTCCTGCAACAGATCCGTGTACATGATGATGGAGCCCAGAGCAGTATCCTTGAGGACCACGACCAGCTGGGTCACGGCAGCAGGCAACATGGCGTAGACGGCCTGCGGAACCTCGATCTGCATCAACGACTGGGTCCTGGTCAGCCCCAGTGCCAGGGAGGCCTCACGCTGGCCGTTGGGCAGGTTGCCCACCCCCGAACGAATCAACTCAGCCACCACGGAGCCATTGTAAAGAATGAGGCCCAGCACGACGGCCCAATAGGAGGCCTGGCTGACTCCGGCAAAGGCGAACCAGCGCCAGAAGAAGATCATCATCATAAGAACCGGGACGGCCCGGCAGAACTCCACGATGATTCCTGAGACTGCCCTTACCAGCCAGTTGGGCAGCAGACGGCCAAGGCCGAAGACAAACCCAAAGATGACCGAGCCAATCACTGCAACCACCGAAGCCTTGATGGTCAGCCAGAGCCCAGGCAGATAGAAGTCCGACCAAGCTTCGTAGTCCAGGGCCGGACGCCAAAGCTCCCAGCTGAGCTGGTTCTCCCCATCAGGAGGATTGTGCAGCCTCATCAGCACCAGAATGACCACTATGGCGAAGATGATAGCGGCTATCCAATTGGCGATTCGTATGGTGCGCCGACCCTTGGGACCGGGCTGATCGAAGAGCAGCGAGCTCTCATTATCTGGTGCCATGGCCGCTCACCTCCTCACTGCCAGCTTGTTGGACAGGTACGTGGTCAAAGCTCCGATGGGCAAAACCAGAATCACATATCCTAGGGCGAAAATCAGGAAGATGGCCACAATGGCATTGGCGTGGAACTCTATCATCTCGCTCATCAGGGAGGAGCTCTCGGATGCCACGGAGGCGGCCGCAGCCACGGTGGAGTTCTTCAGCAGGGCGATGAAGGTGTTGCCCAAGGGCGCTACCGAACCACGGAAGGCCTGGGGCAGAATGATCTGCGAGGCCGACTGGAAGAAGCTCAGCCCCAGGGCACGGGCCGCCTCGGCCTGGCCCAGAGGCACCGTGTTGATGCCCGAGCGCAAGGACTCGCAGACAAATGCTGCCGTATACAGGGACAGGCCCGTCACCGCCAGCCAGAAGAAGTTGACCGAGAATTCCGGCGAGAAGCTGATCTTGAGCTGGGCGAAGGCCCCCAGGACCATGAAGACCATGATGATGGTCAGTGGCATGTTCTGGAAGAACTCCACATACCCTCGTCCGACGGCCCGCAGGGAGGAGATGGGCGAGATGCGCATGATCACCAGTATGATGCCCAGGACCAGTGAGAAGAGGGCCGACCAAAGGGTCAGCTGGATGTTGACCCAAAAGGCAGCTGGAATGTCGTAGTCGGAAAACAGCTCGATGATTGTTGACATCTCACTCTCCTTCCTTGGGCTTGGGCGGGTTGTATCGCGGGTCGGGTTTGTAATGGGTGCCCCGGGTGTTGTTCTCCAGCGCCCGCTGCCAGGAGCCGTTGGCCTCCATGTCGGCCAGGGCCGCGTTGATCTTGTGGGCCAGCTTGGTATCGCCCTTCTTAATACCCACGCCGTAATACTCCTGGGTGAAGGGGTTGCCGACCAGCCGCAGCCTTCCACGGGAGGCGGATGCCAGACCGGCCAGGATGATGTCGTCGGTGGTGACCGCATCGACAATGCCGGAGAAGAGGGCGGTGGCGCATTCGGCGTAACCCGGTTGCTCCATCAGCTGAACCTCCTTGGCGAACCGTTTCTTGACGGTGACAGCCGAGGTGGATCCGGTCACCGAGCACAGCCGCTTGCCGTTGAGGTCCTCGGGGCCGCGGATCTGATGATCCTCCTTGCGTACCAGCAGGTCCTGACCAGCCACGATGTAGGGTCCAGCGAAGGAAACGGCCCGCTTGCGCTCGTCCGTTATGGAATAGGAGGCCAGAATCATGTCCACGTCACCGTTCTGGAGCATGGCCTCACGCTGCTTGGAGGGGGCCTCCTTCCAGACGATGTCGTCGGGGCTGTAACCCAGCTTGTCGGCGATGTAGGTGGCCACGTCCACGTCGAAGCCCACATAGGTCCCGGCCTTCTTAAAGCCCAGACCAGGCTGGTCGAACTTGATGCCCACGCGGATCTTGCCTGCCTCCTTGTCGGAGCCGCAGGCCGCCAGGGAGACCAGGCAACCCAGAGCACACAGGATCGCGGTCAGATTCTTGGCCAGCCGTTTCAACGGCTGGCCCATGCCATGCATGCTTGCATTCATGCGGATACGCTTCCCTCCTGCTTCAGTGGGTCAGAATCTTGGACAGGAAGTCGGCGGCCCGCTGGGTCTTGGGGTGGTCGAAGAAGTCGTCGGGGTCGTCCTTCTCCAGAATCCGCCCATCGGCCATGAAGACGATATGGTCGGCGGCCTGACGGGCAAAGCCCATCTCATGGGTCACGCAGATCATGGTCATGCCCTCCTGGGCCAGCTGGATCATGACGTCCAGCACCTCGTTGACCATCTCCGGGTCCAGCGCAGATGTGGGCTCGTCGAAGAGCATGATCTTGGGCTGCATGGCCAGGGCGCGGGCTATGGCCACACGCTGCTGCTGACCGCCTGAGAGCTGGGAGGGCATCTTGGAGGCCTGTGATTCCACACCCACACGGGCCAAGAGGTCCATTGCCAGGTCCTCGGCGTCCTTCTTTGGCATATGGCGCACCTTGATGGGTGCCAGGGTCATGTTCTCCAGGATGGTCTTGTTGGCGAACAGGTTGAATGACTGGAAGACCATGCCCACCTCGGCCCTGAGCCGAGCCAGGTCGCGTCCCTCCTGCGGCAGGGGCTCCCCCTCGATCCTGATGACACCGGAGTCGATGGACTCCAGGCGATTGATGGTCCGGCACATGGTTGACTTGCCGGAGCCTGAGGGTCCGACTACCACCAGCACTTCGCCGGTTTCGACCTGCAGGTTGATGTCCTTGAGGACATGCAGGCTGCCAAAATGCTTCTCGACGTGGGCCAGCTCGACCAGCGGCCCGGACTTGTCCTTGGCTGGGAGATCCGAGACCGGTTTCTCCGGCAGAATCCGCTCCGACGGATGTTTGGTTGTTTCGCTCATATTGGGCAGTTTACTCATCCTTTGTTGCGTAACGGCCATAGAAACGGTCCTCCTGGAAAGCAGATGCAAGGGCCAACCCCCCGGCCGGCCGGTCTGCAGCACATCAGAGGGCACAAGCAATAAAGGCCGGAACCCCGCAGGATTCCAGCCCTCTTGGACTCTCGTCGATCAGTGACGGAATGCGCTCAGTCGGCATCCTCCTGATCCGGCTCCCAGTCCACACCGGTCTCGGCGCGTTGCTGGTCGGAGATGGGAGCCGGGGCTCCGGTCATGGGATCCTGGCCGCCGCCGGACTTGGGGAAGGCGATGACATCACGGATGGAGTCGGCTCCCGTCAGGATCTGTGCGGTCCTGTCCCAGCCGAAGGCGATGCCCGCATGGGGCGGGGCGCCGTACTTGAAGGCATCCAGCAGGAAGCCGAACTTCTCCTGGGCCTCCTCGGGACCGATGCCCAGCACCTTGAAGATCCGGTCCTGAATGTCGTCGCGGTGGATACGCACCGAGCCGCCGCCCATCTCCTCACCGTTGCAGACGATGTCGTAGGAGTCGCTCATGGCGTGCTCGGGATCCTTGTCGAAGCGGTCGATCCAATCGGCCGAGGGCATGGTGAAGGGGTGGTGCATGGAGGTCCACTTGGAATGGCCCACTGCCACATCGTCATCGTCCGGGTCGTCAGTGGGCTTGAAGAGCGGGAAGTCCACCACCCAGGTCAGGGCGAATTCGTCGGGCTTGAGCAGCCCCTGGCGACGGGCGATCTCCACACGGGCCGCACCCAGCAGGGTCTGCGAGGCCTCACGGGGACCGGCGGCGAAGAAGACGGCATCTCCATCCGAGGCTCCCACAGCCTCCTTGAGACCCTGACGCTCAGCATCGGACAGGTTCTTGGCCACGGGGCCCTTGAGGGTACCGTCGCCGGTGAACTGGACGTATGCCAGACCCTTGGCACCCCGCTGGCGGGCCCACTCCTGCCAGGCATCGAACTGCCTGCGGGGCAGGTTGGCCGCACCCTGGTAGACCACGGCGCCTACATAAGGTGCCTGGAAGACCCGGAAGGGCGTGTCCTTGAAGTAGTCGGTCAGCTCGACGATGGGGTTGCCGAAGCGCAGGTCAGGCTTGTCGGAGCCATACTTGTCCATGGCCTCCTGCCAGCTGATCCTGGGGATGGGCAGGCTGACCTCGAATCCCGCAGCCTTCCAGACCTCGGCGATGACCTGCTCGGCCATGGCCATGACGTCCTCCTGGGAGGCGAAGCTCATCTCGATGTCCAGTTGCGTGAACTCGGGCTGCCTGTCGGCACGGAAGTCCTCGTCGCGGTAGCAACGGGCGATCTGGTAGTAACGCTCGAAGCCACCCACCATCAGCAGCTGCTTGAGCAGCTGGGGGGACTGCGGCAGGGCATACCAGGACCCGGGCACCAGACGTGCCGGCACCAGGAAGTCTCGGGCACCCTCAGGGGTGGACTTGATCAGGGTCGGCGTCTCGATCTCACAGAAGTCCATCTTGTCCAGGGCGGCACGGGCGGCACGGTTCATGGCGGCCCTCAGACGGATGTTGTGCTGCATGGATGGCCGACGCAGGTCCAGATAACGGTAGCGCAGCCTCACATCCTCGCCGGGCAGCTTGTTCTCGGCCTCGTTCTCCAGGGCTGTGGACACCTGGAAGGGCAGGGCGGCCGACTTGGCCAGAACCTCGATCCTGTCGGCCACGATCTCGATGTGCCCGGTGGACAGGTGCTCGTTGTCATTGCCCTCGGGGCGTTCGCGAACCTTGCCGGTGACCTGGATCACGTACTCGCTGCGCAGGGGGCGGGCCTCTTCCTCGTCATAGATGACAATCTGCACCAGACCGGAACGGTCACGCAGGTCGATGAAGGCCACGCCTCCATGATCACGGCGGCGGTCCACCCACCCGGCCACCGTCACCTGGCGACCGACCATATCTTCAGTGACATCCGTGGCGTAGCTCGTTCTGTAAGCCGACTGGCCCATGCTTTCCTGTACCTCCATAATGCTCGGCCTGCCCCTGCGTCAGGCCTGGTATTCCACACTCTGCCGGGCATACAGGCTATCCGGCGTCCACGACACCAGGTCAGCAGGAATCTGTTCGCCGGTAATGATGTTCTTGACCTGGTCGCCCTCCTGCTGGCCCTCCTTGGCTGGGAACCAGACATAGGGGATGCCCAGGTGGTCGGCATAGCGGATCTGCTTGCCGATCTTGGCCGCGGTGGGAGCCACATCAGCGGCAATCCCCCGGGCACGCAGGTCCTGGGCGATGTGGTTGCTGAGTGTGCGATCCTCCTCGTCCCAGACAGCGACCATGACCGCCGCCGGTGAGACCCGGGAGGCCTGGACCCCCCGGGCCAGCAGGTAGGAGAGCAGACGTGAGAGCCCGATGGACAGCCCCACACCGGGATAGGTGCGGTTGCCCTGGCTGGCCAGGTTGTCATAGCGGCCGCCGGAGCAGATGGAACCCAGGGACTGCGCCCCCTCCAGGAAGGTCTCGTAGACCGAGCCGGTGTAGTAATCCAAACCACGGGCAATTTTCAGATCGGCGATGACCGAGCCCGGCCGGATGCGGGCGGCCTCGTCGATGATCATGGCCAGCGTCCCCAGTCCTTCAATGGCCAGAGCGTATGAAGGAGACTGCTTGTCGATGCCAACCTTGTCGACAAGGGCATCGAACCGCTGACGCAGCTGCTTGCCATCGTCGGCGGTCAGCTCGGCCAGATCCAGGCAGGCTCTGGCCTGGTCTTCATCGGCGCCGCATTCACTGACCAGCAGGCTGGCCACCTCGTCAGGGCCGATCTTGTCCAGCTTGTCGATCTCGCGCAGGACGCCCTCGACGTCCTCCAAGCCCAGACCCCGGTAGAATCCCTCGGAAAGCTTGCGGTTGTTGGCATGCACCGTGGGCTTGGGAAGTCCAAAGGCCCGCAGCTCCTCCAGGGCGCTCAGCATGACCAGGGGCACCTCGACCTCATAGTGGTCGGGCAGCTCCCCATTGCCGATCACGTCAATATCGGCCTGGACGAACTCCCTGAACCGTCCCTCCTGGGGGCGCTCCCCCCGCCAGACCTTCTGAATCTGCCAGCGCTTGAAGGGGAAGGTCAAGTCGTTGCTGTGCTCCACCACGTAACGGCTCAGAGGCACAGTCAGGTCAAAATGCAGGCCCAACCGGCGTTCCACCGGCACATCCTTTTCCTGACCCAGATCCTGAAGGCGGGAGAGCAGGTAGATCTCCTTGCTGGTCTCCCCCTTCTTGAGCAGGCTGGATCCCTCTTCCACGGCCCTGGTCTCAATGCCGATGTAGCCGTTTAACTCAAAGACCTTGCGGAGCGTGTCGAGGATTCGCTGCTCCACCACTCTTTGCGAAGGAAGCCATTCAGGGAAACCGGATAGAGATGTGCCTTTTGCCATAAGAACCTATACTATAGGAGGTCAAGGAAAATGGTATTGCCATATTTTGCGATCTCTCCAACACACAAGCCTAAGGAGCTGGCCATGGCCGACAACACCGCCATCACACCCGAGAATACCCCGACACCGCAGGAGGAGCACACCGCGGACGCGGAGGGCCAGGTCGCTGCTGCGACGACGCCCGAAGCCGGGCAGGAACAGGCTGCCCCCGGACAGACGGCACAGGTACCGGCTGAGCCCCAGCCTGCAACCGCCGAAGCGCCTGCTCCAGCACCAGCACCTGCCGCGCCTAAGCCGGCAAAGCCCAAGGCAGTCCCCTCGCCAGCAGCTCTGGCCCACAAGGCCCCTCACGTCAAGGCCGCCCCGGCCGCTCCCACCTACAGCCAGGAAGAGATTGAGAAGGCAGAAGCCTTCGGCAGGGTGGACGAGCAAGGCAACGTCTTCGTTCGCGAGGGCGACCAGGAACGCCAGGTGGGCCAGTTCCCCAACGCTGATGCCAAGGAGGCCCTGAACCTCTATGCCCGCCGATACCTGGACCTCAAGGAGAAGCTGAACCTCTTCGCCTCCAGGCTGCGCAGCCCCAAGATCAAGGCCCACGAGATCGACGAGTCCATTACCTCGCTCAAGGAGGAGACCGACAAGCCCGAGGCGGTCGGTGACCTCGCCGCCCTGCGTACGCAGCTGGATCAGCTGGCTGAACAGGGGAAGGCCCGCAAGGATGAGCTGGCGCAGGCCCGCAAGGACGCCATGGCCAAGGCCATCAAGGAGCGGACCGCCATTGTAGAGAAGGCCGAAGAGCTGGCCGCATCCCTGGGCGACTCCACCAACTGGCGTTCCACGGCGGACAAGTTCCGTTCCCTCTTCGAGCAGTGGCAGCAGCACCAGCGCACCACCATCCGTATCGACAAGGCCGACGCGGACGCACTCTGGAAGCGCTTCTCATCCGCCCGTACCACCTTCAACCAGGCCCGCCGCAAGTGGGCGCAGCAGCGTGATGCCCAGCGGTCCGAGACCAAGCGGATCAAGGAGGAGATCATCGCCGAGGCCGACCAGATCAAGGACTCGACCGACTGGGGACCCACCTCCCACCAGTTCAATGAGCTCATGGACCGCTGGAAGCAGGCCGGACGGGCAGGACGCCAGGATGATGACGCCCTCTGGGCTCGGTTCCGTCAGGCCGCGGATGTCTTCTTCAACGCCCGTCAGGCCGACCGTGACAAGACTTCGGTCAACGAGCGGGAGAACCTGACCAAGAAGGAGGCCTTGGTGGCCAAGGCCGAAGCCCTGCTGCCCGTCAAGGACACCAAGGCCGCCAAGCAGGCCCGGCAGGAACTGGCCAAGATCCAAGAGGAATGGGACGCCATCGGCTTCGTCCCCCGTGACGACGTGCGTCGGATCGAGGGCAGGATGGATGCCGTAGACCGGCAGATCAAGGCCGTGGAGGATGCCGCCTGGAATCAGTCCGACCCCGAGGCCGATGCCCGCGTCTCCAGCTTCGAGCAGCAGCTGGCCACTCAACTTGAGGATTTGGACCGGCGGATCGCCGCCGAGCAGGATCCGGCCAAGAGACAGGAGCTTGAAGCCGAGAAAGCCACCAAGGAGCAATGGATGAACGCCGTGCGCTAATCACCCATTTCCGCTGGTAGGACCCCCGGCTTGGTCATTGACCGCCGGGGGTTCTTCTGTAATCACCGTTAATAACCGTCTATCAGATTCCGGCACAGCAGATTTTCAAGGCCGGGAGCAAGTGATTGGTTCGAAAGAACGGTATGAAGGACGCCGTCACAAGAGCGCAGAGGAAGGTCAGATGGCCCGCATATGGGGACTGGTCGAGCCTTTGGCTCCGGTGAGCCGGTAGGCATCGAAGACCCCATCGATTTTCCTGACGGCCGACAGGAGTGTGTTCAGATGCTGGGGGTCGCCCATCTCGAAGACAAACTGGCTGACGGCCACCCGATCACGGCCTGTGGACTGGCTGCCCGACAGAATGTTGACCCCATGGTCGGACAGCACCTGGGTGATGTCCGAGAGCAGGTGTGGCCTGTCCAGGGCCTCCACCTGGATCTGGACCATAAAAGTGCCCTGTTTGCCCGTCCAGGCGACCTCGATGATCCGTTCGGGCTGCTTTTTGCGCAACTCCAGCAAATTCTGACAGTCGGACCGGTGAACCGAGACCCCCTGGTTGCGGGTGATGAACCCGGTGATAGGGTCTCCCGGCACTGGGGTGCAGCAACGGGCCAGTTTGACCCAGACATCGTCCACGCCCTTGACCGAGATGCCCTGGGAAGTCTCCGGCCGACTGGACTTGGTAACCCGCTGCAGGGGGATGGCCTCCTGCTCCACCTCGTCCTCAAGGGCTGACCGGCCAGCGTCATGGACCAGACGCGAAATCACGTTCTGGGTGGAGACCTGTCCATCGCCAATGGCGGCATAGACCGCATTCTCATTGGGATAATTGAGCTCGTCAGCAGCTCCCACCATGGCTTCGGGGGTCAGCAGGGTGGCCACGGGAAGGTTCCGCTTGCGCATGGCGCGGATCAGCTCGTCCTTGCCCTCCTCGATGGTTTCCGAACGGCGCTCCTTGCTGAACCACTGACGGATCTTGCTGCGGGCACGGGGGCTCTTGGCGAAACTGAGCCAGTCGCGCGAAGGCCCATCGGTGTCCGACTTGCTGGTCAGAATCTCCACCGTGTCCCCGTTGCGCAGCTTGGTGTCCAGAGGAACCAGACGGCCGTTGACACGCGCGCCCATGGTTCTGTGGCCCACCTCGGTGTGGACGGCATAAGCGAAGTCCACGGGTGTGGAGTCGGCCGGCAGGGAGATGATCTTGCCCTTGGGGGTGAACACATAGACCTCGGCCGCGCCCAGGTCATCCTTGAGGGAGCCCAGGAACTCGTTGGAGTCCGGAGTCTCGCTGGTCCAGTCGGCCAGCTGCTGGATCCAGGTCAGGTTGTCCTCCTGGCTCAGCTCCTTATCCTGGCGCTCACGCTTGACATCGGACTTGTCCGGCTGGGAAAGCTCGCGGCCGGCGGAACCGTTCTCCTTGTACTTCCAGTGGGCGGCGATGCCGAACTCGGCACGTCGGTGCATCTGCCAGGTACGGATCTGAATCTCGACCGGCTTGCCACCCGGACCCACCACAGTAGTGTGCAGGGACTGGTAGCGGTTGGTCTTGGGCATGGCGATATAGTCCTTGAACCGCCCAGGCACCGGGCTCCACCGGGCATGGACGGCGCCCAGGGCCGCATAGCAGTCACGGATGGTGTCCACGATGATGCGCACCCCGACCAGGTCATAGATGTTGGCGAAATCGTGCCCACGCACGATCATCTTCTGGTAGATGCTGAAATAGTCCTTGGGCCGCCCGGTCACCTGGGCCTTGATGCCCTGGGCATCCAAATCTTCATGGATCTCGTCCAGGATCTGCTGCAGGTAGACCTCACGCTGGCCGGCCCTGCGGGAGACCAGGACCACGATCTCGTTGTAGATCTTGGGATAGAGGGTCTTGAAGCTGAGCTCCTCCAGCTCGGTCTTGATGGCGTTCATGCCCAGTCGGTTGGCGAGGGGCGCATAGACGTCCAGGGTCTCGCGGGCCTTGCGCTGGGCTGATGAAGCCTTGACGTAGCGCCAGGTGCGGGCGTTGTGGACCCGGTCGGCCAGCTTGACCACCAGGACGCGAACATCCCGGCTCATGGCCACGATCATCTTGCGGATGGTCTCGGCCTGGGCCGAATCGCCGTAGTCCATCTTCGATATTTTGGTGACCCCGTCCACCAGCCCGGCCACCGTGTCGCCGAACTCGTCCCGGCACTGATCCAGGGTGTAGTCGGTGTCCTCCACAGTGTCATGCAGAAGACCGGCCGAGACCACCGTGGGCCCCATACCCAGGTCGGCCAGAATCTGGGCTACAGCCAGTGGATGGATGATGTATGGTTCGCCGGACTTTCGCCTCTGGTCGGCATGCTGGACCACGGCCCGATCGTAGGCACGCTGAAGCATGGACAGGTCCTCATCGGGATGATGGGCGGAGCAAATCTCCCAGATGGGCATCAGGGGGTTGAGCGGATCGTCGCTGACCTCACAGCCCAGGGCTCTGGAGGACAAGCCAGAAGGGGCCTGATCGCCGACATCATTGCTACAGACGCTGCCCTCCTGAGTGACCATTCAAGCCTCCAATGTCCCGATATAATGCACCAATCCTACACTTCCGCATAGCCCATTCGGGTCGCTCGTGTCCGCAGGGTGCATCAGCGGCCGGTCGAGCCGAATCCGCCATCCGAACGCACCGAGCCGGGCAGGCGTTCAGCGGGCACGAAACGGGCCTGCACGTAGCGCTGGATGACCAGCTGGGCGATGCGCTCCCCAGGCTCGAAGTGAACCGAGTCATGCGGATCAAGGTTGATCAGCGGCACCTTGATCTCGCCCCTGTACCCGGCATCGATGGTCCCGGGCGCGTTGAGCACGGTCACACCCATTTTGACCGCCAGTCCTGAACGGGGATGGACCAGGCCGACGTAGCCGTTGGGCAGGGCCAGGGCGACGCCGGTAGGCACCAAGGCCCGCTGGAAGGGGGCCAGATCCACGGCCACCCTGGCTCGAAGATCGGCCCCCGCGTCACCGGGCATGGCGTATTTCGGCATGTCGGCCCCGTCCAAGGACTGGAACAGAACCTCGACCGTTTCAGGCTCGTTGTAGGACTCGTCATAGGCCATCAGGCGGCGCATTCCTTGCAGACTGGCTTGCCGTCGGATGTGGTGTAGGCCAGCTGGCTCCGATGCTTGACCAGGAAGCAGCTGGAGCAGATGAATTCATCGCCCTGCATGGGGATGACGGTCACCGAGGAGTCTTCATTGCTCAGGTCAGCGCCCGGAAGCTCATAGTCCTCGGCAATGGCGTTCTCGTCGTCATCCAGGTCAGCCCCGGAATCCTGCCCGCTCTTGCCAAGCTCCTGCAGGGATTCCTCGTCGTCATCCTTGTCTCGCGGGGTATCGTAATCCTGTGCCATCGTGTACCCTTTCCTTGTTCGGCCAGTCACCTCGTATACCGGTCATTCCACACGATATGTACTGCGCATAGGATACACGATTTCAAAAGCACGTAAAATACCAACCGTAGGGCACAATGGAAATACCTGAGGCCGTGTAAAGGAACCGTAAGAGGATAGGGGCGTGCATGTCTGAGAATGGGACCAGGATGGCCAGCTTTGACCATGTCGACGACAGGGGCGATCTGGTCTTCGTCTGTGACCACCGGCACTTCGCCGTACGGGTCGACGATGCGCTTGATCGCGCCATTCTTGAGGCCAAGCAGGTCAAGGAAGAAGAGGACGTGGATCCTCAGACAGGCAAGTCCAAGCCCCTGCCTGTCTCTGCCATCCAGGCGGCTGTGCGTGCCGGCGCCCGCCCCGAACAGGTGGCTCAGCAATACGCTGTCAACGAAGCCTTGGTACGGCGTTTCGCGGCCCCGGTGGAGACCGAGAAGAAGTACGCCATCGAGCAGTTCCTGACCATGCCGGCGCCCAAGGGATCAGGCGGGCGAAACTACCAGGAACTGATAGGCAAGGTGCTGGCCCGTGCGGGGGTCAGCCTGGCACAGGTTTCCTGGCAGGCCACCAGACGAGGGTACGAACCCTGGAACATCAACGGCGTGTTCACGCTGGACAAACGGATTTTCAACGCCCGCTGGGCCTGGAACATGCATGACAACACCGTTACCTGTCTGAACGGGGCTGCCAGGATGCTGCTGGATGATTCCGAAGACGGCCATGGACAGGAGCGACCCGCCTTGGATCAGGGCCCTGCCGAAGAGATCGACGACCAGACCGACAAGCGGCCTCCAAGCCAGGAGGACGCCTTTGCTCAAATCGAAGAAGACGACACCGGATCGGTGGGCCAGGTGAACGGAGAGCGTCAGGCGGCGCTCACGGCCTGGCTCTATGGCAAGCCCAAGGAAGGACAGGACCAGACAGTTGACCGGGAGCCCAACCACCCCCATGCCGAGCTGACCGAGGACCCCGATACGGCCGAGCATCCTCCCATCAGGGACAATGAATCCACAATGGTCCTGCCGGTGCAGAGCCATGGACAGGTCCAGGCTGGCCATGAGCAGCCCGAGCAGCAGGATCAAGGCGATGATGCCAGTAAGGATGAGCAGGAGGACGAGACCAAGGATGGTCGCAGCAGCAGGCGGGCCAAAAAACACTCCGGGCGGTCGGCCGTACCCAGCTGGGATGAGATCCTCTTCGGCAAGTAGTCAGACCAGATCGATCAGGCAGGGAATCTGTGTCTCAAGACGGGTCCAAGAACCATGGACGCCAGGCAGCCTGGTCGCCGCATCAGTCTGGTCAGCCGAATTCACCAGGGTGACCCGGTCACCGGCCAGAACAATAATGTCGCCGATCATGGGACGAATACGGGCATCGACAGGACCGAAGATTCCCCGTTCAATGGCCTGGTCCCGGGTCAGCACCCAGGCCCGCTCCCCCAGATGCTCCTGCCAGCGTGCAGCCACGACCTGGGGATCCACCCCCGGATCCAAATAGAGCATGACAGCCCTGGGTTCGCCGCCCACCAATCTCACATCTCGGTTCAACTCCGGGTCCTGGGCTATGTCGATGCGCTGGTCCGGATCGGCTTCGACCATGCCGTGATCGGCTACGATCACCGTCAGTGTCCCGGCGGGCAGTCGGCGGTGGAGCTCAGCCAGCTGGGCATCGGTCGCTTCAAGAGCGGCCACCCATTCTTCGCCCTCCCAGCCGCTGTGATGGCCCACCTTGTCCACATCGCGGATGTAAAGATAGGTCAGTCCCGGCTGGCGGGCAGCCTGACAGGCGGCCAGGAGACGCTGACGGGAGTGGTTGTGAGCCAGGTACTCCCCACCACGTAGAGCCGCACGTGTCAGGGCGGAGTCACGAAAACGCGGCAGGCCCGAGGATGTAACACGAACCCCCTGCGCCTGGAGGGTCTCGAAGACCGTGGGACGGCGCTGCAGGCGCTCGGGATCCTGAGCCCCCCTGAACTGGATCATCTGGCTCAGCTGGCCGGTGTCGGGGTTCAGCTGGGTGTAGCCGGTCATGCCGGTCAGCCCAGGACAGGTTCCGGTGCCGAAGACCCCCATGGCGGCCACGGTCGTCGAAGGCAGGCTGGTGCAGAGGGGACGCTGGTTGATGGGTTCGGACAGCAGCGAGCGCAGGTAGGGCACATGGCCCTGGCGGCTGACCAGGTTCCAGAATCCCAAACCGTCCACCAGGACGACGACCACCGACCGAGCATCCGGCAGTCCCAGTGCCTCCTGGAGGGTCTTGGCAGAGGGGTGGACGTCGGTGGCCACGGGTGCTCCCAGGCAGGCGCTCAGGGCTGGCAGAACGGCGGACAGATGCCTGGCCCCGCCAACTTGCTTGTCCCCCGCCTGGTCCCCGTATCGGATAGGCGGACTCGGCTGCAGCAGTTCCTTCATGTCAGGTGTATCCAGACCCATGCTTTCCATTCAACCACGGTCAGACCCCAGGCCGACACCGGGGCCGAACAGGCACGCTTTGGCGGACCGTCCGGTTATCATAAGGCGGAACGTGAAGGAGCAGGAGCTTGAGCATGGCAACTCATCGCAGGAGCAAGGCGGCGGGGTACGACCCCCGGCAGGTCAAGGAGCACATCGTCGAAACCCCTCTGAACGAGGAGATGAGCAAGTCCTTCCTGGAATACGCCTACTCCGTCATCTACGCCAGGGCCCTGCCCGACGCCCGTGACGGACTCAAGCCGGTCCAGCGGCGAATCATCTACCAGATGGGGCAGATGAACCTCAACCCCGACCGCCCCTACATGAAGTCCGCCAGGGCCGTGGGCGAGGTCATGGGCAAGCTGCACCCCCATGGTGACTCATCCATCTATGAGGCCATGGTCCGTCTGGCCCAACCCTTCGCCATGCGTCTGCCTCTGGTCGACGGCCACGGCAACTTCGGGTCCCTGGACGACGGTCCTGCCGCCTCCCGTTACACCGAGGCCAGGCTGGCCCCGGCGGCCCTGGGCATGAACGCCGACATCGACCAGGACACGGTGGACTTCTCCCCCAACTACGACAACAAGCTCAAGGAGCCCCAGGTCCTGCCCTCGGCCATCCCCAACCTGCTGGTCAACGGTGCCTCGGGCATCGCCGTAGGCATGGCCACCAACATGATCACCCACAACCTGAGCGAGGTGGTGGCCGCCGCCAAGTATCTGATGGCCCACCCGGACGCAGGGCTGGACGAACTCATGCGCTACCTGCCCGGCCCGGATCTGCCCGGCGGCGGGATCATCGTGGGACGGGACGGCATCCGCAAGGCCTACGAGCATGGCAGGGGAGCCTTCGTGACCAGGTCCGTCACCCATCTGGAGAACGTGACCGCCCGCAAGAAGGCCATCGTGGTCACCGAACTGCCCTTCATGGTGGGCCCCGAGCGGGTTCTGGAGCGCATCTCCGAGGGTGTGCGCAACCACAAGCTGGAGGGCATTTCCAGCGCCATCGACCTGACCGACCGGCACAACGGGACCCGCCTGGTCATCGAGATCAAGACGGGATTCGACCCGGCAAAGGTTCTGGGCAAGCTTTTCAAGTACACGCCCCTGGAGGACTCCTTCACCATCAACAACGTGGCCCTGGTCCACGGACGGCCCAGAACCATGGGGCTCAAGGAGCTGCTGGAGGTCTGGGTGGAGCACCGGCGCACGGTCATCCATCGGCGCAGCGAGTTCCGACGCAGGAAGGCCCTGGAGCGTTTGCACCTGGTCGAGGGGCTCCTGCTGGCCCTGGTCGACATCGACGAGGTCATCCAGGTCATCCGCGGCTCGGACGATGCTGATGCGGCCAAGACCAGGCTGATGGCGGTCTTCGACCTGGATCAGACCCAGGCCCAGTACATTCTTGACCTGCGTCTGCGGCGGTTGACCAAGATGAGCAGAATCGAGCTGGAGGGCGAGCGAGACGACCTCAACAAGCAACTGGAGGAGCTGGAACGGATTCTGGGCTCCTCGGCCGAGCTGGACCGGGTGGTCATCCAGGAGATGGACCAGGCGGTGGCCCAGTGGGGCACACCCAGGCGCACGGTCATCCTGGACCAGGAGCCCTCCGGAGACCTGGCCCCCGTGCAGTCAGCAGCAGCCGGCGATCAGCAGACCCCTCAGCAGACCTCCGGCAAGGCCGGTGCTGGTTCACAGGCTACGCTGCTGGCCAGCGGAGGAACCAGCCGCGGCAGTGATGGCGGCGACATGCACATGGAGGACAAGCCCTGTACGGTCATGATGAGCGCCACCGGCCTGCTGGCACGCAGCACTCCGGGCGCCCTGGACGCCTGGCGGTCTCGGCCGCGCAACCAGGACCGGGGGCATGACGACCAGATCATCGCCATATTCGCCACCACCACCCTGGCCACCTACGGCCTGGTCACCACAGCTGGACGGCTGATCACCGCTCCCGTGGCCGACCTGCCGCTGATCCCGGCCACCGCCAACCCCAATTTGAGCGGAGGCATCGTGGCCGACGAGCTCCTGGGCGGGACCGCCAGCACCGAACCCCAGGCCGACGAGCATGCCATCACCGTCATCGACATGGCCGACTCCCGGCCCCTGGCCCTGGGAACACGCCTGGGCACGGTCAAGCGCTGGAACCGCGAGTCGCCGACCACCATGGACTCCTGGACGGTCATCGACCTGAAGGACGACGACCAGGTGGTCTTCGCAGCTCCCTGCCAGGACGGGGACCGCATGGTGATCATCTCCTCTGATGCCAGCCTGTTGACTTTCACGGGAGACAAGGTCCGACCCCAGGGACGCAATGCAGCCGGCATGGCGGGCATCCGTCTGGCCCAGGGCTGCCAGGTCGCCACCTTTACAGTCGTGCCGGCCGGAGAGATCGGCTGGACCTATCAGGAGACCGGCGAGAACGGCATGAGCACCCAGGCCGGAGCGGTGGTCCTGACCGTGGCCGGCGACTCCGAGGCCCTGCCCGGCACCGAGAACGGGTCGGCCAAGCTGACTCCGCTGGAGATGTATCCGGTCAAGGGCCGCGGGACTCGCGGCGTGCGCTCCCAGCGCTTCCTCAAGGGTCAGGACACCCTGCTGCTGGCCCGGGTTGGCACCTGGCCACTGCACGCCAGCACCGCCGCCGGCTCGCCGGTCGAGCTGCCCGACGTGGACATGCGCCGGGACGCATCCGGCCAGGAGCTGGCAGCTCCCATCGCCTTCGTGGCTTGAGGGCACCCAGTGAAGACTCAGTAGAGGGCCATGCCGCCTGGCCCGGCCGTGAACCCGGCTGCGGCCATGGCCATGCCCACCGGTTCACGCATGGTCAGGGGGCGGCCATTGGCATCGCTGAAGAGGATGCGTCCCTGCCCCTCCCGCCTCAGCCATGAGGCCAGCTGGACGAAGGCGGCCTCCAGCAATCCACGCTCGGGCTTACCGAAAACCAGCACATGATGCCCCTTGGGCGCCGCATGGACCAGGGCACGGCCTCGATTCTGCACCACAAGGTTTCCCGCCCGCCGGGTGGGTCGACCACCGGCATCCCCGGATGATATGGAGGGCCAGGCAAGGGCCGTGCCATAGAGGTTGGCAGGATCGGTCACATCCATGACCACCGGCTCGGGAGGCCGCCGCTCCAATCCGCCATCACCATTGTGCTCATCCTCTTGGAAGCCTCTGAGCTGGTCAATCACCTCCCGGGGGGCGAACTGGGCGCCGCCAAAACCATCCACGATGACTCCACGTGTCAGTTGGCCGGCCTCCTCCATGCGTCTGCAAACCTGATAGAGCGCCGAGAATCCACCAGGGAGGGACCGTACCTCAGGCAGGACCGGAGCCAGGAGCCCATAGCGATCCAGGATGGCTTGCCCCTCGTGAACAAGGCGGACGGTACGCTGCCGGTCACCATCCCGGCTGCCTCTCGATTTGTCGCTTGGATTGGCCACGCCGGTGCCCGCTGCACTTTCTGCTACTCCGCGCTCATCCGCAACCAGGGTCCAGAATCCCTCCTCCGCCGCTGACAGCGCCAAGGAGCCAGCCGTCCGTCTTAAGGCTGCGCGACCCACGGTCCTGCTGCGTCCACGAAGACCATGAGGCAAACGGCGGGCCCTCCCCGATGGCAGCGGACCCGATCCTCGGACCAGTCGCCGGACCGGAGCCAGGGAGGTGTTGGTGACCAATCCACGCCTGACCAGATCCCAGAGCGACCGGGCCAAAGCCTCCTGATCGGAAGCTTCAGAATCAAAGGATTCAGAATCAGGGGACTCAATGTCATTCCCGCCCCGGCTGGCACAGGCGCGCAGAAGGCGATCGAACCGGTAGGCTCCCCCGTCGTCCAAGACACCCAGCAGGGTCTCTTCCAGATTGCCTGGGTTGCCCGACTTGCCGGCCTCATCCGTTACTGGTTGAGAACCGGCAGCTTGTGCCGGAAACTCCTCATCCAGGTCCTCGGCCAGATAAAAGGTCATGGCTCCCAGAGGCCCCTCGCCCTGGTCGGACCCCACCCAGACCACCTGGCCCGAGGCCAGCAGATCGTCCATCAATGCGGGACCGTAATCACGCACCCTGGCCGGGAAGATGGCCGACTCCCAGAGCACAGGCGGCAGGTCCAGACCTTCCAGCTGCCCCACCACCTCCAGAAGCCCCTCGGTGCCCATCAGGGGCTCCTGGCCGAGGGGTGCCAGACCCTGCCGATGAAGAAGAAAATCGCTGTAGACATGGCCGGGGACGGGACTGGCGGCCTTGCTGGCCTTGGCCAGGGACCTCGAGCGCAACCGACGGAAGACCTCGGGATCCAGCCACCCTCGGCGGGGTTCGCCTCCCTCCCATCCAGGCTCGCCATAGGCACTCAGGTCAGGCCGAGGGAAGACCCCGGTCATAAGCAGCTCGCGTGCGGTCAGGGAACGCAATCTGTCCTCCAAGGGAGCACTTCCCAGGCCCAGGTGACCAGACAGGTCCTGGGTGGTGAATGGCCCATGGACCGCAGCGTATTGCCTGACCAGCTGGTCGAAGGCATCACTGTCTGATTCAGATTCCTTTATTGACTGGGGCGATGTCCGGATGCCTGGGCCCAGGACCGCTGCCAGCCGCCCTGCCTGGCCGGCCCATACCCAGCAGTCGCGTGTACCCAGCCTGACCCGAACCACCCTGGACTGGGCCTGCAGCTCCTCCAGCATGGCACGGACCTGTGCCTCCGTCACCGGTTCGTCCTCCTGGCCGCGCACACGCCGACGAATCTCGGCCAGATCCATGGGGCCCAGGGTGCGCAAGAGGTCGGCCAGTCCTTCGGCCCCCTTGACCTGGGTCCTGGGCGAAAGCCGCTGCAGATCAGCGGTCACCTGGTCGACGGTCCCCTGGTCCAGGAGGTCAGCCATGTCCACCTGCCCGACCATCTGCTCCAGCAGGTCGGAGTCGATGGCCAGCATGGCGGAATCGCGCTCGGCCTTGGGCATGTCGTACTGGTACATGAAAGTCCCCAGGTAGCCGAAGAGCAGCCCTGAGGCCATGGGTGAGGGGGTCCGTGTGGAAGCCGGGACCAGACGGACGCTCCCCTGCTCCAGGTCGGCCATCAGCTCGCGCAGGGCAGGCATGTCGTAGACGTCCTGCAGGCACTCGCGCATGGTCTCCAGAACCAGGGGGAAGTCATCCTCCTTCAAAGCCGCGTCCAACAACCGAGAGGCCCGCAGACGCTGCTGCCAGAGCGGTACCCTGCGACCGGGCTCCATCCTGGGCATGTAGAGCGAGCGGGCTGCGCACTGGCGGAAACGGGACTGGAAGAGCGCTGAGCCCACCAGATGCCGTCGGACCTCGCGCTCTATCTGATCGGGGGTAAATCCGAATATTCGCTGATCTTCCAGGAAGGCATCAGTACCCGGAATCTGAACGACAATGCCGTCCTCCCCAGCCCAGACGGATCCGTCGTATCCGCGCTCACGGGAGAGCCGGGCGGCGACGGCCAGGGCCCAGGGCTCGTTGATCCTGCGGCCGTATGGCGAGTGAAGGATCAGCCTCAGGTCGCCCTCCTCGTTGGGGCAGCGCTCGACTACCAGATGCATGTCGTCCGGCACCTGGCCGGTGGAGACCTGCTGCTCAGCCAGAAAGGCGGCCATATTGTTGATGGCAGGACGGTCCAGACCGTCCTTCAAAAGACGAGAGTAGACGGCTTGGGTGAAGCCAGGCCGACCGGAGGCAGTCTGGACCGCCGGTATCAGGCCCTGGGACAATTCCCTGGCGAGCCTGCCCAGGCGACGGCCGAAGGCGGGGTCGCGACCGGTGCCCTCCCCGTGCCAGAAGGGCAGTCTTGCGGAGCGTCCCGGGGCGGGTACCACCACCACACGGTCACGGGTGATCTGCTGGATCCTCCAGGAGGTGGTGCCCAGGGTGATCACGTCCCCTTTGCGGGACTCGTAGACCATCTCCTCGTCCAGCTCCCCCACTCGCCGGGGCTTGCCGCCGGCGGCCTCTGAAGGCATGACCACGCTGTAGGAGCCACGGTCGGGAATGGTGCCTCCGGAGGTGACCGCCAGGCGTTGCGCACCGGGGCGGGCTGTCAATGTGCCGGTCTGGTGATCCCAGACCAGGATGGGGCGGAAGGCGGTGAAGTCCTGGGAGGTGTAGGCGCCGCTGAGCATACCCAGCACCGCCCGGTAGACCTGCTGGTCCAGGTGGGCGAAAGGAGCGGCCCGCCTGACCGTGGCCAGCCAGTCCTCCTCCTTGAGCGGTCCCATGGCAGCTGCGGCCACCGTCTGCTGAGCCAGAACATCCAGGGGGCTATTGGGCATGATGGTGGGCTCGATGTCGCCCTGGACCATGCTTTCCATGCTGGCCGTGCACTCCAGGATTTGCTCACGGGTCAGGGGGAAAAGCCTGGCCTGCGATACCCGACCTACCTGGTGGTCGGCCCGGCCCACGCGCTGCAGCCCCGAGGCGGTCGACAGCGGGGCATTGACCTGGATGACCAGATCGACCGAGCCCATATCGATGCCCAGCTCCAGGCTGGAGGTGGCTACCACACAGCGCAGTCGGCCGGCCTTGAGGTCGTCCTCAACCTGGCGTCGGCGTTCCTTGGATACCGAACCATGATGGGCCATGGCAATGGGTTGGTCGACAACCTGGCCGGAAGTCCTCCCGGAGGTGGACCCGGTGGCCGAATCATAGTGGGCTGGCTCCCCGACCTGCCCAGCCCTGGCCGTGGGCTCCTCTGTTTCAGGGGATAAATCTGGTTGGTCCTGCCCACTGCTGCCTCGGCTACGGTGTTTGGACTCTTGCAGATCGGACTGGTGCAGGTCGTTCAGCCGAGCGGTCAGGCGCTCGGCAAGGCCGCGGGAGTTGACGAAGACCAGGGTGGTGTGGTGGGACAGGATCTGATCCAGAATGGCCCGCTCGACGGCAGGCCAGATGGATCCGCTTCTTTGGTCGCCATTCTGCCCATCCTGGCCCGATTCCCCGGGCGGTGCAGCCAGATCGCCCATGTCCTCCAGGGGCTCGATCAGCCGCAGGTCCATGGCAGTGGACGACTTGGGCTGGATCAGGCTGACGTGACGGCTGCCGCCCAGAAAGCGTGCCACCTGTTCGGGCGGCCGGACCGTAGCCGACAGGCCGATCCGCTGCACGGGCCGTCCGACCAGGTCGTCCAGCCGCTCCAGGCTCAGCGCCAGATGAGCCCCGCGCTTGTTGCCCGCCAGAACATGGATTTCGTCCACAATAACGGTCTGGACGTTCCTCAGCGTGCTGGCCGTCTTTGAGGTCAGCATCAGATAGAGGGATTCTGGAGTGGTGACCAGAATATCCGGAGGATGGGCGGCCAGAGCCCTACGGCCGCGGGCGTCGGTGTCTCCGGTGCGGATGCCCGTCCGGACCTTGGGCGCTTTTCGTCCCTGTCGGGCAAAACGTTCGGCGATGCCCTCCAGTGGACCCTGCAGGTTGCGGGCCACGTCCGTCCCCAGGGCCTTCATGGGTGAAATATAGAGCACGGCGACCCCTGGTTTCCGAGAGCGCCGGGGCCTGGTCATGAGCTCGTCAATGGCCCAAAGAAAGGCGGCCAGGGTCTTGCCTGACCCGGTGGGCGATATGATCAGCGCATCGCCGCCTGAGCGGATGGCCGGCCAGGCCTGCACCTGGGTCGGCGTGGGCCCCTCGGGAAAGGCCCGGCGGAACCAGTCGGCAGTCTGCGGGGAGAAATTATCCAAGGGACCGTCCATATGCGTCACACTCCTCTCCCCGCCTCCCTGCGCCCTGCTGAAGGTCGATCAGGTGTCGATCTTGCTCCGGTCGAAGTCGTCGGCATTGTCCACGATGAACTGCTTGCGGGGCGGTACGTCGTCGCCCATGAGCAGGGGGAAGATGCCGGCCGCCTGCGCCGCATCCTCCATGCGGATGCGGCGCAGCATGCGGGTCCGGGGATCCATGGTGGTGTCGGCCAGCTGGTCGGCGTCCATCTCGCCCAGACCCTTGTAGCGCTGCACATCGGGATTGTAGTCGATGTGCTTGGCCTGCAGGTCGGCCAGCTTGCCCTCCAGCTCATCGTCCGAATAGGTGTAGATGAACTTTCCCTTGTTCCTGCCTGCAAGCGCGATTCGATGCAGGGGGGGCACGGCGGCGTAGACTCGCCCGTTCTCAATCAGTGGACGCATGTAGCGGTAGAAGAGGGTCAGCAGCAGGATGCGGATGTGGGCACCGTCCACGTCAGCATCGGTCATCATGATGACCTTGTTGTAGCGGGCCTGGTCGATGTCGAAGCTGGCTCCCGAACCGGCGCCGACCACCTGGATTATGGAGGCGCACTCCTTGTTGGTCAGCATCTGGGACAGGGAGGCCTTCTGGACGTTGAGGATCTTGCCACGGATGGGCAGCAGGGCCTGGAACATGGAGTTTCGGGCGGCCTTGGCCGTACCCAGGGCGGAGTCGCCCTCGACGATGAACAGCTCGGCGATGTCGTCGTTGCCGGGCATGGAATCCGAGAGCTTGGAGGGCATGGAGGCTGACTCCAGGGCGTTCTTGCGCCTGGTGACCTCCTTGGTCTTGCGTGCCTGGACGCGGGCGTGCATCTCGCCGACGATCTTCTCCAGCACCTGGCCGGACTGCTCCTTGAAGCCGCGCTTGGAGCCGCTGATCATCTGGCCGAACTGGTCGTCGGTCATCCGGGTGACGATGGGCTTGACCTGGGCCGTACCCAGCACGTCCTTGGTCTGGCCCTGGAACTGCGGCTCGGCGATGCGTACGGTGACCACGGCCACCAGCCCGGCCAGGACGTCGTCGCGCTCCACCTTGGTGTGGGAGTCCTTGAGGTTGACCTTGAGACGGCGGGCGTTGGCCTCCACGGCCTTACGCACCTGGCGGGTCATGGCGTTCATGAACCCGTCCACGTGCATGCCTCCGCCGGGCGTCTCGACCACATTGACGAAGCTACGGACGACTGAATCATAGTCATTGACCCAGCGCAGGGCAATATCCACCCCGCAGACACGTTCCACCTGCTCGGCGTGCAGCTCGCCGTCGGTGCCTACCCGCTGAGTCTCCTCCTGGTAGGTGTCCTGGCCGCTGATCCGCCAGACGTCACTGACCGGCTCGCCCTTGGACAGGAAGTCCACAAAGTCCGTCACACCGCCGGTGTGCAGGAACTCCTCCACGCGCTGATGGTCGCACTCGTCCTCCGGCCTCAACATGGCCCGGTCAGCCTGTTCGGTGGCCGAAAGATCGGTATCATCCGCCTGTGCGTCCTCGGCACTTTCGTCTTCATCGCCCTCTTCAGTGAGGCCGCCGCTGTCAGACGATTCAAGAGGGTTCTCCTGAACACCCTGGTTGTTCGACTCCCCAGCGGGTTCGCCGTCAACCTCCAGGCGCAGGTCCTGCTCGGCGCTGCCTGTGGCGGGGATGCGCTCGTCGATCACGGTGATCTTGAGGCCAGGCACCAGGAAGCTGGTCTGGCGCACTCGGTCAATCAGCTGGTCGTAGCTGAACCGGGCCGTGGGGTTGAAGATTTCTGGGTCGGCCCAGTAGCGCACCCTGGTACCGGTCCGGGACTTAGGCACGCTGCCCACCACCTCCAGGGGCGTAGGCCGGTTCTTCCTGGTGCGTTTGAATGGCGAGTCAGGCGAGGGATGCTCCGGGTCAGGGTCCTGGTAGGTACCGGGATGGCCTTGATGGAACCGCATCCTATGTGTCTTGCCGTCCCTGTCCACCTCGACATCCAACCGGGAACTCAGGGCGTTGACCACCGAAGAGCCCACCCCGTGCAGGCCGCCCACGGCCGTATAAGAAGAGTTGCCGAACTTGGCACCCGCGTGGAGCTTGGTCAGAACCACCTCCACGCCGGTCAGCCCTGTCCGAGGCTCAATATCGACTGGGATGCCTCGGCCGTTGTCGTCCACTTCGATGGAGCCGTCCTTGTGCAGGATGACCTTGATGTGGTCGCATTGGCCGGCCAGGGCCTCGTCCACGGCGTTGTCGATGATCTCCCAAAGGCAGTGCATGAGCCCCTGGCTGTCCGTAGTCCCGATATACATGCCTGGACGCTTGCGTACAGCGTCCAGGCCCTCCAGAACCGTCAGACTTCCGGCACCATAGGACTTTGCCGTATCAGCCTTTTTCGCCACCATTTACCTCGCCGTTCACCTCATGGCGCCCAGGGGACACAGGTCCTCACATGGGCAGTCGCTTACGCACCGATGACCATTTCTAGCAAGGAGGCCTCGACAGTATCAGTACCCCCTTGCCGGGCGCAGCGGTCACTGATCCAGGAAGTCCCGCAGGGTCTGCGAGCGCGAAGGATGGCGCAGCTTGGACATTGTCTTGGACTCAATCTGGCGGATGCGTTCACGGGTGACCCCGTAGACGCGGCCAATATCATCCAGGGTCTTGGGCTGCCCATCCTCCAGGCCGTAGCGCATCTTGATGACGCCGGCCTCGCGGGGACTCAGGGTCTCAAGAACCTGCTGGAACTGCTCTTGCAGCAGGGAGAAGGCCACGGCATCCGAGGGGGCGATGGCATCGGTGTCCTCAATCAGATCGCCGAACTCAGAGTCGCCGTCCTCGCCCAGGGGGGTATGCAGGGAGATAGGCTCGCGTCCGTACTTCTGGACCTCCTGGACCTTCTCGACAGGCATATCCAGCTCCCGAGCCAGCTCGTCGGGAGTGGGCTCGCGGCCCAGATCCTGCAACATCTGCCGCTGGACGCGGGAGAGCTTGTTGATGACCTCGACCATGTGGACGGGCACACGGATGGTGCGGGCCTGGTCGGCCATGGCGCGGGTGATGGCCTGACGAATCCACCAAGTGGCATAGGTGGAGAACTTGTAGCCCTTGGTGTAGTCGAACTTCTCCACCGCGCGGATCAGACCCAGATTGCCTTCCTGGATCAGATCCAGGAAGAGCATGCCCCTGCCGGTGTAGCGCTTGGCCAGAGAGACCACCAGTCGCAGGTTAGCCTCCAACAGATGGTCCTTGGCCTTCTTCCCGTCGTTGGCGGCCCACTTGAGCTCGCGGCGACGCTTGAAGTCCATGCCTTCACCCTCGGTGTCCAGCAGATGCTGGGCATAGAGGCCGGCCTCGATACGCTCGGAAAGGTCCACCTCCTGCTCAGCATTCAGCAGGCTGACGCGGCCGATTTGCTTGAGGTAGTCCTTGACGGGATCGGCAGTGGCTCCGGCGGTGACCACACGACGCTTGGGATTGCCCGAGGGGGTGACGTTTTCGTCATCATCGGAATCGTCGACGACAAAGGCACCCTTGACCTTGGCTGCGAGGGCATGGGCGGCCTTGCGATCCTCCTCGGCCTCATCCTCGACCCGGGAGACCTCGTCCTCCTCCTGATCGTCCTCATCGGGTTCGTCCTCCAGCTGATCCTCGCTCTTGTCCAGCTGGTCGTCGTCCTCCTGGTCCTCAAGCAGGTCCTCGTCAGGCTCCTGCTCCTCCTGCTGCAGAATGGGCTCCTCTTCGACCTTCTTCGTGGTCTTGGAGGCCGGGCGCCGGTTCGTCTTGGCCGTCGAAGTGCTGGCAGTGGCGGTCTTGCGGGACGAGGTCTTGTGGGACGCCTTGCTGCTGCTGGTCTTGGACCTGGTGGCGGTCTTGGTCTTGCCGGCGGTTGAACTGGTCCGGCCCTTTCCGGTATCCACTGCGGCTGTCTTGGCTGACTTGGTGTCCTTCGTGGCCAAATTCTCCTCCTGGATCATCCCACCCGCCGACACTGCTTTTAAGGCACAGCTATGGCAAGGTCAAATCGTAGACTCACTAAGTGAACCACCCCAGGGGGACGATTATTCCCGATTCAGCTCGATTGCCTCCAAGCCGGGTCGATGCTGCGGCCGATCAAGGCCAGGACGATGGCGGCCAGGCTGCAGGAACGGTCGTCGGCCAGGGCTTGCTCGGCGAACCCGGATGCCTGGGATCCCCCACTCCACCAGTCAACATAGGACGCAACCGCCAGGGGCTGGGACCGGAACCCAGGCGGCGCCTTACCCGCCATGGCCTCGAGCATGACAAGCCCAGCCCGGCAACGGGGATGGTCCGGCCGCATCGTGGAATCCTTGAATACTGAATCCAGAATGCTGCAGAGCGCCGTCACATTGGCCGGATCGTTGGGGCGCACGCACAGGTCCAGCAGCCGGTCATCGTCCAGACCTGGCTCAGGTGCCAGGATGGACAGGATAAGCCCGTCGCGTATGGCCAGGGTCTCCGTGATGGCCACGGCCAGACGGTCCGTAGAGTCGGGGTTCAAATGCGGCTCTGCCTGTTGTCCCTTCAAACATGCAGTCCACTCGGTCAAGGGCTGCCGGAGCCATCGCCTGTCAGCATCTTCCACACCCCATCGTCGTCGGCCCTCCCGGTAGTTCTCCATCAGTTCTGTCATGCCATGTTCATGTGAATCGTTCATGTCGTCATCGCCTCCCATCCGCTCCCCGGTCTGTTGGCCGGGAAGCCTTGGCATCATCCTGAACCAGTGGGAACCGTTAAGAAGGCCATATCGGATCATGTGGTCAAGTGGGGTCATCCATCCACCAAGGTCCTGGAACCTGCCTGTTGGGCAGATATGCGGATAGGCTCTAAGGCATGAAGAGCGTGACAGCAGCACGGGTCGAACAGCGCATGGAGGAACTGCTCCAGCAGCATTGCGACCACCTGACTGCTCCAGAGCCTGGACTGGACCATCCCCTGGATCAGGACCCCTCCCAGGAGGCCTTGCAGGCGGTCATCCTCCAGGCAATCGAGGCTGGCCGAGGCGGCAAGCGACTGCGCGCCCTGCTGCTCTGCGATGTCTGGGGGGCTCTGGATTGCGGGCAGAATCCGAACCGTGAACAGGCGGTAGTGGACCTTGCCTGCGCCTTGGAGGTCTACCAGACCAGCGCCCTGGTCCACGACGACATCATCGACGGCTCTCCTCGTCGTCGGGGCCGCCCTGCCGCCCATCTGGCCCTGAGCCGGCCAGTTGTCAGAAACGATCCGAACAGCCAAGACCCCGCCGTTCCCAATGCCCGCGGCACCGGCCTGGGCATCCTCCTTGGCGACCTGCTGGCATCGCTGAGCACAGAAATAGCCCTCCAAGCGGCTGCCGACCTGCCTCAGGGGCCGGCCGTCTGCAGGGCTTTTCAAGCCATGCAGACGGCTGTGGTCACCGGCCAGGTCCTGGACATGGGAATGGAGGAGGCCCGCCTGGACAATCCGGAACAACTGCGCCGTCAGGCTCTGCACACCATGGCGTGGAAGACCGCCTCATACACCACGCTGGCCCCTCTGGCTCTGGGCCTGCTAGCGGCCGGAGCAGACCTGGAAGAGCATAAAGGGTCGGTACGCGCCCTGGGCCTGGACCTGGGGCTGGCCTTCCAACTGGCGGACGATCTGTTGGATGTGACAGGCGACGACCACCACACCGGCAAGCCCGTGGGCGGAGATATTCGCGAGGGCAAGCGGACCGTCCTCCTGGCTGACACCCTGGCCATGGCCGACCCTGATCAGGCCAAGGAGGTTCGCCGACTCTACGATTCCCCCTCCCAACGCCGCAAGGATGCACAGGTGAATATAGTCCGTGACCTGATGCAGTCCTGTGGCGCCGTAAATGCCAGTCGTCGACGTATGGCCGACCTTTCCACCCGAGCACAGACCCAAGCCCAGGCCCTGGCCGATGATCTGAATCTGTCGACAGAGGGTCGAATCATCTTCCTGAAGGCCTGCCGACGCTTCCTGCCGCTTGCCACCACCGCCGGGTATCATGAACGTGTATCTTCCATTGATGCCGAGGCCGGTCAGGCCTCCGAGGTGCAGAGGGCCGGACAAGACGAGCATGAGTGAAGCGGACGAGAGGACCAGCGACCGGATCATAGACGGGCGCTACCGCATTCTGCGCGAGATCGCGCAAGGTGGCATGGCCACGGTCTACGAGGCTCTGGACCTGCGACTGTCCAGACATGTGGCAGTCAAGATCATGCACACCATGCTGGCCCAGGGACCTCACAGGGCCCAGTTCGAGGAGCGCTTCCGCCGGGAGGCCAGGTCTGCGGCTGCCATCGCCAACCCCCACATCGTCCAGGTCTACGACACCGGTGTCGACCAGGGGCTGGACTACCTGGTCATGGAGTATGTCCACGGAATAAGCCTGCGGACGGATATGGCTCGGCAGGGTGTCTATCCTCTGAAGGAGACCCTGCGCATCGTGGGCGAAATCCTCGACGGTCTGGCCTCCGCCCATCGAGCCGGCGTCATCCACCGCGACATCAAGCCGGAAAACATCCTCATCAACGACCGCGGCCACGTGGAAATCACCGACTTCGGCCTGGCCCGCGCCGCCGCCCAGGCCACCCTGTCCTCGACGGGCATGCTCATGGGCACGGCCGCCTACCTGGCCCCCGAAACCATTGAGAACAATGAGGCATCCCCCCAGAGCGACCTATACGCCGTGGGCATCATCGCCTACGAGATGCTGGCCGGCACGGTCCCCTTCGCCAGCGATAATCCGGTGACCATCGTCTTCAAGCACGTCCACGAGGACGTTCCCTCCCTGGCCAGGGTCTGCCCGGGTATCGACCCATCTGTGGCCGCACTGGTCTCCGGGCTGACCGACCGCTCCCCCGAAAATCGCCCGGACGACGCGGGCAAGGCCCTGGAGAGCCTGAGGAAGGTGGTCAGGGGGCTGGATCGGCAGGCCATGGACTACGTGCTGCCTGCAGGGACCGCAGCAGCAGCCGCAGCCAGCGGTCAGCCCGAGTCTGCCATTGCCGGAACCCCTGGGCACGACCCTGAGATTCCGGAATCGCCAACCCAGGGAGCTACGCCACCCAGCGACGATGCCGAGGATGCAGCCACGGAGACCATTGCTGCTGCAACCGACCAAGAGATTTCGGACACCGTCCCGGCTGTGCCGGCCCCGCCCCAGAACGATACAGAGGCAGCGACCAGACGCTATCAACTCAATGACGTGGACACCCCCTCCCAGGCCGAAACCACGACCGTCCTGCAGCCTCAGGACCTGGCAGCCTCCCCCGCCGATGCGACGGCCGTCCCGGCTTCCTTCCAGACCTTGCAGCAAGGTGCCGAGACAGCCAAACCCAAGCACCGGCATCGGGGCCTGATCATTGTGCTGGTGGTTCTGCTGGTGCTGGCCCTG
Organism: Bifidobacterium sp. W8114; assembly: GCF_016101165.1. Lineage (NCBI taxonomy): Bacteria > Bacillati > Actinomycetota > Actinomycetes > Bifidobacteriales > Bifidobacteriaceae > Bifidobacterium > Bifidobacterium sp. W8114. The sequence goes on from NZ_JACFRA010000004.1 coordinate 92,326, forward strand.
GCCGGAGGCGGCGGTGGCGCCTGGTGGTACTACCTGGGTCCGGGCAGCTATGTAGCCCTGCCCAAGCCGGATGACATCTCCTGCTCCGAGAATCAGGGGTGCAGGGTCATCGGAGCCGACTATGCCAAGTACGCCCGCACGCTCAAGGTCGCAGGCATCGGTGTCTACACCGAATACGACTTCAGCGACCAAGTGCCCAAAGGGGCCATCATGGCCGCGGATCCCGATACCGTCGGAGCCCATATCAGCAAGCGGGGCGGCAACCTCAAACTGACCGTCTCCAAGGGGATTCGCCAGGCAACAGTGCCCAAGGACATCCTCCTGCCGGACACCTCCAACGGCAAGAACCCCCTGCAAGCCTTGAAGGCGGCTGGGTTCGACAAGATCGACCATGACACCTCCAAGGACCAGTACTCCATGGACATACCCGAGGGGGCGGCGATTTCAGTGGATCCGGCCCCGGGGACCAAGACCCGACACGATACCAAGGTCAGCCTGGTCCTGTCCAAGGGCCGGATGCCGGTGGCCATGCCGGACATCATCGGCAAGGCAAGGAACGATGCCAAGGCGGCTCTGGAAGCCCTCCGGCTCAAGGTCAACTACAGCGAGGACTGGTCAGACACGGTCCCCCGCAACCAGGTGATCTCCGCCTCCCACCAGGCCCAGGAACAGCTGCACTGGGGCGATGCGGTCAACGTGGTGATCTCCAAGGGACCACAATTCATCAGTATGCCCGACGTGAAAGGCAAGAGCCAGGACGAGGCCACCCAGATCCTGCAGGGATACGGGCTCAAGGTCAACATCTCCGCCCCGCTGGGCAACCTGACCCACACCGTGCGAATCCAGGACCCCGGCCCCGGCACCCAGGTCAAGGTGGTCAATGATGACGGCTCACCGGCAGTCGTGACCCTGACTGTGGTCTGACTGTCCTATCTCTGCAGCCAATCGTCAGTCCAGTTCTTCCCTGCTCTCATGCGCTTTGACGACCTGGGCATACACGTCCACGTAGCGCTGCCCGCTCATCTCCTGGATCTCCTGCATGATCCTGTCGGTCAGGTTGCGGATCTCCTCGTGAGTGAGGCTGTTGACCGGCACGTAGGGCACGGTGATGGGCTTGCCGAAGATGACCTTGGTCCTGCCCTTATGCGGAAGCACATGGCCGGGCTCCTGAAGCTGCCGAGTGCCGATGATGGCGGTGGGCACCACTGTCGTTCCGGTCTCGAAGGCCAGCCGCGCCGCCCCGGTGTGCCCCCGGTAGAGCCTGCCGTCAGGACTGCGCGTGCCCTCCGGATGAATGCCGAAGATGTGCCCGTGCTCAAGGATGGAACGCGCGGTTTCCATGGCTCCCAACGACTTGGAACCGCCCGACCTGTCGACGGGGAAGACTCCGACTGAGCTGAACCACCATTTCTTGAACTTGCCCTTTATTCCCTTGCCGTTGAAGTACTCGGCCTTGCCCATGAAGTGAATCATCCTAGGGCAGGTGATGGGCAGGAGGGCATCGTCGATGACGGCCAAATGGTTGGAGGCGATGATGGCAGCCCCTTGCTTGGGAATGTTCCCCGTACCTTCTACGGTCGGTTTGAACCAGGTACGCGCCAACGGACCGAGCAGTTTGACGAAGAACCAGTACAGCACAGAGACTCCTTGGTAGCGAATGCGTTCGGCCGAGGTTACGATGGTTCTATGACCGAGCACAAGGATAACGACGCCGGGAATCAGTATAACAGCGAGGCGGGAACCGGGTCCTCACAGGGGGACGAGCAGTGGGCGGACTTCCTGAATTCGCACGCTGACGAGCTGGATTCCCTGGAATCGTCCAGGACGGCCAGGGAATTCGAAAAGAAGGCTCGAAAGTCCGAGAAGAAGGCGGCGCTGAAGGCCGAGGACTTGAAGCGAGATGCCTTCGTCGGCGGTTCCGGACCGCGAGATTTCCAGGGCAGAAGCTGGCTGGACACTGACGAGATCATGGACCAGTCGTCGAATTTTGTGCCGCCCAACCCCGACCTGAGCGACCTGGGCAGAAGGCGGATGGCCTTCATGATCATGACGGTGCTGGGCCTGGTCTGCTTCTTCCTGACCATGTTCATCCCCCGCTGGTCCGGCCTGACCGGCCTGCTGGCGGGTCTGCTCCTGCTGATAGGCATTGCGGGACTGATCATCGACAGGAAGAACTTCCGCGATGATTCAAGCGGGCTCTTCGATGACGACGAACGGCACTACCGGCGATAATGTCGAGAGCCGCCAGAAGTGAACCGTCAAAATAGTCAGGCCCCGTTGGCAGGAATATCAGCCAGCGGGGCCTGAACAGGCTTGACAGCCGCGAACCTAGACCAAGACCGGATGGCGTGTCTGTTCCTCTTGCCGGCAGCGGATCTGTGCTTGCTGGGCTCCGTGAATCCATGCCGCCAGCAGGTCGGCGGCCCTGCCCTGGTCCACAACCTGGGTAGCCAGTTGGTAGGCCTGTGCAAACCGGACGCTCAGATCGTCCTCGGGGCCGGCATCGATCTGCGTGCCGTCAGCCACAATGGCCGACGCTGCGTTGAGCAGGGCCGTGGAACGCGAAGGAACCGACTTTCCAGCCAGGAAGTCCCTGACAACGCTGGCGTTGAAGGCAGGATCGCCGCCGCGGAGGTCATTCAAATCCACCGGATCGATGCCCAACTCGCGAGTCGGATCGAAGGACCGTTCCTCCACTTGGCCCTGGTGAATCTCCCAGATGGAGACAGGGCCGGTCGGAGCCATCTCGTCAAGACCTTCAACCGAGGTGTAGACCATGCCCTCCTGGCCGCGTGAGGCATAGACCTTGGCCATCATGGGGCTCAGTTGGCGCTGGGCGCATCCGATGGCCACATTGTGCGGTTTGACCGGGTTGGTCAGCGGCCCAAGAAGGTTGAAGACGGTGGGGATTCCCAACGACGAGCGGACAGGACCTGCAAAACGCATGGCAGGGTGGAAGGTCTTGGCAAAGACGAAGGTGATGCCGTAACGGTCAGCCATGGCAGCCACCTCCTTGGGCGGCAGATCCAGGGGCAGACCCAGCTGTTCCAGACAGTCAGCGGTGCCGCTCTTGCTGGATGCGGCCCTGTTGCCGTGCTTGACGATTCTGACCCCTGCTGCGGCAGCCACGATGGCGCCCATGGTCGACAGGTTGACGGTCGCTGCTCCGTCACCACCGGTGCCGACGATGTCGGTCACGTCACCCCTGACCTTGAGGGGCACAGCATGGCCCACCATGGCCTTGGCAGCCCCTTCGACCTCCGGGCTGGTCAGACCCAGAGTGGACTGCATGGACAGGGCGGCGCCCACTTGCACCGGGTCGGCATTTCCGTCCATCAGATCGTTCATGCACCACTCGGCCTCATCCGCGCTCAGGTGTCGACCGGACACCAAGGAGTTCAGGACGGATTTCCAGCTAAGTGGCCGCATGATGACTCTTTTCCTTTGAAGAAGCGGGGCCGGATGCCCCGCTGTTTGCTCTAGGTTTACTGCCCCGCCCCTCCCCACACAAGGCAATCCCATATTTTGGTCACTTTGCTACCAATATATGAAAAATGGGGATCCAATATATGGAAACGGCCACCGCCCTTGTGAGCGATGACCGTCAATCAAATCAGCAACCCTGCCTAGGCAGGCCTCTGGAGATTACGAATACCTGTTATTTTTTCTCGTTCTGGCCGTGGCACATCTTGTACTTGCGTCCGGAACCGCAGGGGCAGGGGGCGTTGCGGGGCGTGCCCGGGAAGGTGCGACCATCGGCCCAGGGCGAGTGATCCTCTACGGCCTTGGGCCTCTTGCTGGCAGGAACCTTGCCCTCGGCATGGCTGATAGGCGCGGGTCCGACCGGAGCCGGAGCGCTATCGTCAGCGGCATCCTCAGAGGCATCCTCCTCCTCGGAATCCTCCTGTATGCTGCCAGCCGGGGCACCCTCGTCATGCTCCTCGGCCGTCTCATCGATGTCGGTGGTCTCATCCTCTGCATCAGGCTCTTCAGGCGCCTGGTAGCTGACCGGCTCGGACTGGCCCTCCTCGTTCTCCTTGCGCTCCTCGCGGGCCCGCCGCTCGTTCTCCTGGCTGGCCGCGATCTGCTTGAGGTCCACGTTGAAGAGCAGCTGCACGGTCTGCTCCTTGATGGCGTCGATCATGGAGTTGTACATCTGGTAGCCCTCGCGCTGGTACTCGACCAGGGGGTCACGCTGGCCCATGCCACGCAGGCCGATGCCGTCCTTCAGGTAGTCCATCTCGTAGAGGTGCTCACGCCACTTGCTGTCCAGGACGGAGAGGACCACCTGGCGCTCCAGCTGCCTGGAACCCTTCTCGCCCAGCTCATCCTCACGCTCCTGGTAGATGGAATCGGCATCCTCCACCAGCTTGTCCGCCAGGGCCTTGACGGCCTTGTCGCCTTTCAGGCCCTCCAGGGAGTCCATGGTCTCATCCTGGTCAAGGCTGACCGGGTAGACGGAGGCCAGCGCCTTCCAGAGTTCGTCGGCATCCCAGTCCTCGGGCTTGTCCGAGCCCTTTTGCGCACCCCGGATGTATGAGGTGATGGTCTCGCTGATGAAGCGGAGGATGTCCTTGTGGATGTCCTCGCCCTTGAGCACCGCCTGACGCTCGCCATAGATGACCTGACGCTGCTTGTTCATCACGTCGTCGTACTTCAACACGTTCTTGCGGATCTCGTAGTTGCGGGATTCGACGGACTTCTGTGCGCTGCGCACGCCCTTGGTGACGGTCTTGGACTCGATGGGCTCCCCCTCCGGCATGCTCTTGGAGGACATCATCCGAGCCACCAACTGAGAGTTGAACAGGCGCATCAGGTCGTCTTCCAGGCTCAGGTAGAACCTGGACTCGCCGGGATCGCCCTGACGGCCCGAACGGCCGCGCAGCTGGTTGTCGATACGGCGGGACTCGTGCCGCTCGGTTCCCAGCACATAGAGGCCACCCAGCTTGACGACCTCCTCATGCTCGTCCTTGACCTGCTCCTTGACGGAGTCCAGCATCTTGGGCCAGCGCCTCTCATACTCCTCCGGAGTGTCGTCGGAGGAGAAGCCCTGCTCCTTGAGCTTCTGATCGGCAAGGAACTCCACGTTTCCGCCCAGCATGATGTCGGTGCCACGCCCAGCCATGTTGGTGGCCACGGTCACAGCCCCCTTGCGCCCTGCCACGGCCACGACCGCAGCCTCGCGTGCATGCTGCTTGGCGTTGAGGACCTGGTGGTCGATGCCGGCCACGTCCAGCAGGGAGGAGACCACCTCGGAGGATTCCACAGAGGCGGTGCCCAACAGGATGGGCTGGCCCTTGGCATGCCGCTTGGCCACATCGCGGACGATGGCGGTCAGCTTCTCCTTCTTGGTGCGGTAGATCAGGTCCGGCTGATCCTTGCGGATCATGGGCTTGTTGGTGGGGATGGGCAGCACGCCCAGCTTGTAGGTGTTCATGAACTCGGCGGCCTCGGTTTCGGCCGTTCCGGTCATGCCCGCCAGCTTGTCGTACATGCGGAAGTAGTTCTGCAGGGTGATGGTGGCGAAGGTCTGGTTCTCGGCCTTAACCTCCACGCCCTCCTTGGCCTCGATGGCCTGGTGGAGGCCCTCGTTGTAACGGCGGCCCTTGAGCAGACGGCCGGTGTGCTCGTCCACAATCAGGACCTCGCCGTTCTGGACCACGTAGTCGCGGTCACGCAGGAAGAGCTCCTTGGCCTTGATGGCATTGTTCAGGTACCCGATCAGGGCGGTATTGGTGGGCTCGTAGAGGTTGTCGATGCCCAGGTAGTCCTCCACCTTGGTGATGCCGGGATCCAGGATGCCGACGACCTTCTTCTTCTCGTCGACCTCGTAGTCCTCATCCCTGGTGAGCTTGGGAACCAGCTTGGCGAACTGCCGGTACCATCGGGTCACATCGCCCTCGGCAGGCCCCGAGATGATCAGAGGAGTTCGCGCCTCGTCGATCAGGATTGAGTCCACCTCGTCCACGATGGCGAAATGGTGACCACGCTGAACCAGCTCGTCCTTGTCCCAGGCCATGTTGTCGCGCAGGTAGTCGAAGCCGAATTCATTGTTGGTGCCATAGGTGATGTCCGCCTGATACTGCTTCCGGCGCTCGACGGGACGCTGGTCGGTGATGATGCATCCCACGCTCATACCCAGGAAACGGAAGATGCGCCCCATGAGCTCGCTCTGGTAGGAGGCCAGGTAATCGTTGACCGTGACCACGTGCACGCCCTTGCCCTCCAGGGCATTCAGATAGCTGGGCAGGGTGGCCACCAGGGTCTTGCCCTCGCCGGTCTTCATCTCTGCGATGTTGCCCCAGTGCAGGGCCGCTCCGCCCATCAGCTGGACGTCGAAATGCCGTTGGCCCAGTGTGCGCTTGGAAACCTCGCGAACCGTGGCGAAGGCTTCGGGCATCAGGGAATCGAGGGATTCGCCGTTCTCCAGTCGCTGCTTGAACTTAGGCGTCTGCGCCTTGAGCTCCTCGTCGCTCATGGCCGAGATCTGATCCTCGAAGGCGTTGGTCGCCTTGGCCACCCCCTGAAGCTTGCGAATCTGACGACCCTCGCCCATACGGAGGACCTTGTCCAAGACTGCTACCACGTTGCGCTCCCTACCGTTCTTTTATGGCCTTCGCACGCCCTCAGCTGACGTAGGCCCAGACCCTGATTATCTTACGCGAATGCACCGATTTTCTCGGAACCTATGGTTACGCAAACCCGGCTGCGACCTTGGCAACCGGACCGGGCATTGAAGAAAGGCGATCCTCCGGAGGTCTAGCCAACCTGCCGCCGGGGAATCGCCCCACTGTTCAATTTCCGTTTTGCTCTTACTTCTTCTGGCCTACATGCTCAGGCGTATCGATTTCGAAGACACCGTAGCTCCAACCGTGCCGACGGTAGACCACCGACGGCCGCCGGGTCTCCTTGTTGACGAAGAGGAAGAAGTCGTGGCCGATCAGCTCCATCTCGTAGAGGGCCTCGTCGATGCTCATGGGCTCGGCGATGTGCAGCTTGCGGCGAATGACGATGGGAGTGTCCCCCACCTGCACCTCGACCGACTGACCCGGTGCCAGGTCCGAGGCCACGGCGCTCTGGGCGCTGTTGTCTGGGTTGGACTCCTGGCCCTGATTGCCCTCATCACCTGCCTGGTCATCCACGGGCAGATCGGCGGGCAGGGGCGGATGCTCCAGTCCGCGGCGATGGTCCTTGCGGCGGTCGCGGACCCGGCGCAGACGCTGGGTCAGCTTGTCCAAGGCCATGTCCAGCGCGCTGAACTCGTCAGCGCTGGAGGCCTCGGCGCGAATCACGGTCTTGCCGGCCTGGACAGTGAGCTCCACCCTCTTGGCGCTGTCAGCCTGGCGGGGATTGCCTTCATGTGTCAGAACGACCTGGATGCGCTGGGCATCGGGGGCGATGGCCGTCACCCTGTTCATCTTGCTGTCCACGACATCGCGGAACCGCTGCTTGATTTGGGTATGTCGACCGGTAATGACGATCTCCATGGGAATCTCCTTGCACTTGTGAGCGGACAAACCGCTGGTGCGATGGCGGACTTGGTCACCATCGACTGTGCTTTCGATTTTAGCCGAAGAGCAGGGCTGACTCACTGATTGAGCTTGAGGCCGGAGCGGGAGCATAACCGCGGTTCCGGTCTTTCAGTTCCGCTATGCTGTATCCCCGAGACCTCTCGGATGGCCGCGGCCCCTCCTCCTGGGAAGGGCTGAGGAACTTCCGGGCTCCACAGAGCACGATGGCGGATAACGTCCGCCCAGGGCAACCTGAGAGATAGCGCAACAGAGAACAGACCGCTCGCCTGGTAAAGGCGGGCAAGGGTGAAACGGCGGTGCAAGAGACCACCGGGTCGACGGTAACGCCGACCGCATGGCAAGCCTCATCGGGAGCAAGGCCAAGCAGAAGGCATTCAGGGGCTGCTCGTCCCGCCTTCGGGTAGGCCGCTAGAGCCTGGCGGCAACGTCAGGTCGAGATGGATGGCCATCCGTCGTCTGGATTTTATCCGGTCGATGACAGAACCCGGGGTATATGAGAGGTCTCATTTTCTTCCCTTTGGCTACCTTCATCCTTGCAATCATTTGAAGGCTGTTATTGAGCATTCCGTTGCGAAGCTAAAATGCAGGCAGCATCATCAACGAAACCTCCTCGGGGGATCACCCTTCAACGCCTCTATTCCACGGGCACCATCCCATTGCATAGTGATCTCCGTTACTAAAGTCTCTAAGCAAGCTAGGACCAAGCGAATTGATGAAGGATTCCTTGGCTATGCGAGTCACGCAGTAGATGGATACGCATGAAGCACCCTCCTCTTTAAGGCAAATGCTCGCTGATTGCGCTGTACTTCCCGTCACCCATGAGTCATCAATCAGAAGCACATGGCGTAAGCAGCTTGCTTTCACTGGACTTGCAATCGAGAAGGCTTCTTCATCCAGACTACGGGTCTTGGCCTTGTTGGCCCGCAACGTCACTTCAGGCAAAAAAGGAATCAACCCTGCCACCAACTGATGGAGGGGGTGCTCCTGGCCATATCGTTTTGAATTCTTCGTCGAAGGAATTACAGCCCATGCCGTTACCGGTGAGTTCTCCTGAGAACCGATGCATGACAGGTGCCCAAGGATATGCAGAGCAAGTATCGACGCGACGATTGTTCGGTGCTCCTTGGCAGAAGGCAATTGCTCTTTGTAGTCGCGGATGACCTTGTATGTCTGTTCCCATTCTTCAACTGCATAAAAACCACAGGCTATGTGGTCAGCTAAAAGAGTCTGGCATTGCCGTTTTTGTGCTTCAAGAATGGTCTGATTACAGGACCAGCACCTATCGTATTGATTTTGTTTGAAACCGCCACAGGTACCACATACGTTGTCATGCTTTGAATGATAAATGACAGGCTTTAAATAGCTTCCAGCTTTCCGCCACAGCAATTGGTCGAGTCTGGTTGTCTGATCCACCATGCTGATTACCCCACACCGATACGATCGGCATAGGCACTGGCTTGGGCAACTATGCCGTTTATTGCATCTTGCAACTCACTGTTGACCTCTTGTATCGAGTTGATGGCGCTGGCCACCTCATCCACATTGGATACGACGTAGACGTTGGGCTTGTCGACCAGACGCTTGCCCCATTCAGTATGGTCAACCACGGCGTCACGAATTATGATCGGCCGGCCATGATGCTGGGCCTGCCGAGCCTGAACACGGGTGCCGGAATATTCATGGGCTTCAACGATGACGGTAGCGATACCGTAGCCGCTCATAGTGGCATTACGTGCAGGAAAGGTCCACTTCGTGGGCCCCTGCCAGGGCCAGAACTGCGAAAACACTTGGCCGTTATGCTCGATAAGCTCCTGCAGATGGCGATTTTTTGCGGGATAGTACTTCCCTATGCCCGTACCGATGAAAGCCACCGTACGGCCATGCTCCTGCAGGGCACGATGATGGGCTTCAGCATCTACTCCCAAAGCCAAGCCGGCGATAACGGTCAGGCCTTTGCTCACCAGCATCGTTGCCACATCAGAAGCGAAATGCAAAGCCTCCGGTCCTGCATTGCGCGAACCCACCACGCTGACACCCATATCCTGTTGATCGGGGCTGAGGAAACGACCCTTGGAAAACAGGAACGGAGGCATATCGACAACCTCACGCAGACTCAACGGATACCGCTCATCGAGGACCGACACCATATCCAAACCCTGCTTGCCCCAGTCATGAACCATGGCTTCGGCCTCTTTGTGAGCCTCCAAGAGCTGCACACGACGTTGCGTGGTAATGGGTATGTCATCCTCGCCCAACAGGGCCGTCTGAATACGGTCTTCATATTCGTCATCTTCGTCAGGGTCATCCAGCCGATGATGCTGCGGGTCAAGCTCATGTTCAAAGACTTGAATAGCGCTACCCTGGCGTACAACCTTTTCAGCGATGGAGCTCCAGGTGTCATGCGATTTGTCGATGGTTCTCAGCAGGGCGACAAGTGCTGCATTCTCCTGCAGAAGTTCACTCTTATCGAGCATCCGACACCTCCACCTTCTGACAGACTTGAACAACCGCGGCAGCCCGTTACATCCAGACTAGCCGCTCTATGTGAAAGCGGGACCAAAGGTCTTGATTCATGGTTCGCCTATGCCGACTGGAGTGCTCCGAATAGTGCGTACCTCCAGCTAGAGCAGTTCGGTAACATGGCCATAGCCGCATATTGCCGTGCTTTTTTCATCGTGAAAACCAATACATCCACGAGATACCTCAATCGAGAGGGTCGTCAGAGACGAAAAGGTCTGCTGCCACCTGGTTGAGGAGGCCAGGACTATGGCCCTTGCGGGATCCAGCACTCCAGAATCGCCGTTTGCACACTTTAAGATCAAGTCCCGCTGTCTTCCGGGCCACCTTGCGGCCGAGCTCGTAGGCGGAGTCGACGAAGAGTCCCTCACGAGAGGCCTGTGCCACCACCTGCGCAGCCAGTCCTGGGTCTAGTCCCTTGCGGGTCATCTCCGAGAGCACGCCCCGCTCCCCCATGGTGCGATGCAGACAGGAACGCAGAAGATCCTGGGCATAGGCCTGGTCATCCAACAGGCCCAGCTTGGTCAACCGATCGACCACCTGATCGACCACGTTCGTATCAAACCCCTTGTCGACCAGGCGACGGGCCAGAGCCCCGCTTGAACGCGCTGCCGCATCCAAAAGGGTCAGGGCAGCCTCCCGGCAAGCATCCGCATCATCGGCATCTGCTCGCGGAGCTGCAGGCGCGGAATCTCCACCAAAGCCGCCGGCACGTGGGCGACGGCCACGGCGGCGGGTTCTTCTATCGAAACCACGGGCAGAACGGTGACCACGAGAATGGCGACCTGCCAGGGATTCGTCACCCATATCAGCATTGGCAGCACTGTCTGCATCTTCCAGACTGCCTCCGAATCGGGCGCCATGCCCAAGACCCAGGACAGGAGACTGCACCAGGCGGCTGTCCTCCTTGAAGCTGTCATCCTTCTGCTCAAGGGCAGGATCAAGGACTGACACCGACTCTGCTGGAGCAGGCGCACCCGCAGAGTCTGGCTGCAACTGGTCCGACCGAAGATTCTTCGACTCTGTGATGGAGTCGGCAGGATCCCCGGTCTGCGCCAGTCGGACAGGATTTTCCTTGAGGAAGTCCTCGGCCGAGATCATCGGGTCATGCAGCCTGGGCCGTGGGCACAGTGCTGTTGATGTCGACAGGAGCCGAGTCGTTTTCCTTGCTGTCTTGGTCAGCATCAGCCTGATCGACCTTGTCGTCCTCGGAGGGAGCAGGAATAAGGCCGAAGGCAACCTTGACCTTATCTTCGATCTCCTTGGTCAGGCCGGGGTTGTCCTTGAGGAACTGACGGACGTTCTCCCTGCCCTGACCCAGCTGATCGCCCTCGTAGGTGAACCAGGAGCCCGACTTCTTGACGATGTTGGTCTGCAGGGCCATGTCCAGAACCGAACCCTCCTTGGAGATGCCCTCTCCATAGAGAATATCGAATTCGGCCACCTTGAAAGGCGGGGCCATCTTGTTCTTGACCACCTTGACCTTGGTGCGGTTGCCCACCGCTTCGTCGCCGTTCTTCAGGGTCTGGATGCGACGGATGTCCAAACGGACCGAGGCATAGAACTTCAGGGCCTTGCCGCCGGTGGTGGTCTCCGGGCTGCCGAAGAAGACACCGATCTTCTCCCTGAGCTGGTTGATGAAGATGGCCGTGGTGTTGGCCTGGGACAGGGCACCGGTCATCTTGCGCAGGGCCTGGCTCATCAGACGGGCCTGCAGGCCCACGTGGCTGTCGCCCATGTCGCCCTCGATCTCTGCCTTGGGCACCAGGGCGGCCACCGAGTCAATGACGATGACATCCAGGGCGCCCGACCGGATGAGCATGTCGGCAATCTCCAGCGCCTGCTCGCCGTTGTCCGGCTGGGAGACAATCAGGGAGTCCGTGTCAACGCCCAGCTTCTTGGCATACTCAGGATCCAGAGCATGCTCGGCATCGATGAAGGCAGCCACTCCACCGCCGGCCTGTGCATTGGCCACCGCGTGCAGGGCCAGGGTGGTCTTACCCGAGGATTCAGGACCGTAGATCTCAACGATGCGGCCGCGGGGCAGTCCACCGATGCCCAGGGCCATATCCAAGGCCAGGGACCCGGTGGGAATGACCTCCACATCCTGGGCAGGCTTGTCGCCCAGGCGCATGGCCGAACCCTTGCCGAAGCTCTTCTCCACCTGCGCGAGGGCCGTGTTCAAGGCTGCCTGGCGACGGGGATCGATCCCGCCCTCCTCTTCCTTCTTCGCCTTGCCACTGTTGCTCTGACGTGCCATATGGCTCTCCTTCTTAGTAACCGACCTCACGATGACGACATCCTGATTGACGACCTCACGATTGACAGCCTATCCGCCGTCGGAACCCGTCTGCGGTCCCGGCGCCCGATGTGGTCGAACGTGCCGATGATCACCGGACCATGGGTATCAGTATACCCGCCTATGCGAACAAATGTTCGAAAATCGCTTGGAATGGGAAATAAATTCGCGGAGGATAAAACCCGCCGATCAGGCTGCCGGCATGGGCGGCGCATTGTGGTCCTTCCCCCAGCGCCGGGAGTCGGGAATCTCCATCTGATCGCAGAGCACGTTCCAGACCACGCGCGGCTCCACGCCTGCATCCAGGGCCTCTATTACGGTCATGGCATCCAGGGCGGTCAGCCTCTGGTCACGGGCCAGACTACGTCCGTAGACCCGGCCGAAGACCTCCTCCAGCAGCTGCCAGAATTCCCGTTCACGCACCCGACATCACCTTTCGTCCAAGACCCACCCTGTCACACCCCTTCTACGGTAGCAACCGACAGTCAGTAGAAGAGGGCGCCTGGTTCCTCAGAACCGGACGCCCTCAAGAACGGCCCGCCGAATCAATCGTCTGGACCTGACATGCTTACTCCTGAGTGGACTCCAGGTAATCCGCCACCATCCGCAGGGTCTGCGGCACACCAAGGCCCAGCGCGTCTGCGATGGAGCTCAGCAGTTCGGAGCTGGCCTCCTTCTGGCCGCGTTCCACCTCGGACAGGTAGCCCAGGGACACGCCCGCCTTCTCGCTGACCTCGCGCAGGGTCTTATGATCATTGGTCCTCAACTCACGCAGCACGTGGCCCAGGGCCTCGCGCAGGGAGACGGTGTGGGTGACGGCCCGGCCGTCGTTGGTGGAGGCTGCCCGCTGACGGCTGGCTTCCATGCCGTCTTCCTCCATCCACATCTTGTTCAGGTTGGCCTGGCGCTCCTCCTTGGCCTTCTTGGCGGCCTTGGCCCGAATCACCTGCTGTTGGGCGAAGACGACGGCACGACGTTGGGCGGGAGTCAGGTCACGAACCCGCGCGTTGCGCTCCACTCCGGGTACGGCCGGCTTGACATCATAGGTATCGTTGGTTCGAGTCATCACGGTCTCGGTGCTGGCCATAGCAGCCCCTTTCGCCATTATCGTGTTCAACTTCTTACACAGTGACCAACAGACGAGCCCGTAAATTATTCCAGGGGAGGAACCTGAAAGGCCTGCTTTGTGACCAAGGTCACGTATATGCACGTATATGAGAGGAAGGAATCAGAAGGCAGACGGAATGGCTCAATACAGCCACCATCTAGCCTTGGTCTGCTGGCTACAGCAAATCCCGCAAGCACAAAGCTCGACATCCGCTTATAGCAGCTGTAGAAGCGACTTACTGCATCAAGACGTCAGCCCCGCGAATGCAGGGCCCGATCCAGCTGGTCCAGAATCCGCATAACCGTGCCCCGGCGCACCTGTTCCCGGTCGCCATCCAGATGCAACTCGTAGGCATAGGTCCGGTAGGCATGGGACTGAAGGCCGGTCTCTATGCGTCGACCCATCACCCGGACGGGCAGGGCCAGACCGATGTAGACCAGCCCGGCAGGATCATCCCCGTCAGGGCCTGGCCCGGCGACACCTGTAGTGGCCATGCCGATGACCGTGTCCTCGTGCCCCGGCCTGGTGTAGAGCCTGGCCGTGCCCTCGGCCATCTCCTGGGCGACCCGTGGATGGACCGCGCCCTGGGTGGCCAGCAGGTCCTGGTCCACCTTGAGGATGGCGGCCTTGGCTGCGATGTCGTAGGTGACGGCCGACCCAAGGAAAACGTCTGACGCCCCAGGAATCCTGACGAAGGCATCGGCCAGCAGCCCCCCGGTCAGCGATTCGGCGGCGGTGAGGAACAGGCCCGAATCACGGCAGGTGTCGATGATCCGTCCAGCCAGGTCGTCGCAACGTCCCTGCACGCTCTTGCCGATCATCGCCGCATCCCCATCACGTATTCCGCTCCCGAGTAAAGGCAGAGGGCCAGGGCCACCAGGATGACCACGCGGGTGGCCACCAAGTACCAGGGCCAGACCGTTGACAGGGGCATCATGAGCATGCCCAGGCCGATGCACTCAAACAAGGTCTTGTACTTGCCAGCCCGGGAGGCGGCGATGACCCGGCCCTGCTTGTTGATGACCAGGACCCGCAGCAGGGTGATGCCCAGTTCCCGCACCAGGAAGAGCACGGTGACCCACCACCAGAGCTCGCCGAAGACGGAGGCCACAATCAGCGCCGAGCAGATCAGCAGCTTGTCGGCAATGGGATCCATGAGCTTGCCCAGCTCGGTCACCTGGTTGTACCGGCGGGCCAGCCACCCGTCCAGCTTGTCGGTCGAGGCCGCGAGGATGAAGAGCACGGCTGCGGTCCACCGCATGCCAGGCTTGCGCTCGCCCCAGGGACCGGCCACCAGATCCAGGGCGATGAAGACCAGAACCAGGAGGATACGGGTGTAGGTGACCAGGTTTGGGGGTGAATTCCATCCTTCGAGAAGCCTGCGCCTCTCACGACCGGTCTCTGACTCGGCATGCTCCTGCATTGCCACTCCTTATACGCGATACTCGTGCGCTCGGGCCGTCCAACAAGAAATGCCAGGCGGCAGTTTCATCATAACGGTAGACCAGGCCTGGCTTTTTGGACCGAGGTTCAGCCCTGCGCTTGCTCATCCGGGGCAGGATCCATGGAAGTGGCATCCCCACGGATGAAAGCCAGGGCCTGCTGTAGCTGCGGCGGCTGAATAAGTACCTCGCGGGCCTTGGAACCCTCCGATGGCCCTACGATTCCCCTCGATTCCAGCAGGTCCATCAGTCTTCCTGCCCTGGCGAAGCCCACGCGCAGCTTGCGCTGAAGCATGGAGGTGGATCCGAACTGGGTGGTCACCACCAGCTCTGCCGCCTGGAGCAGCTCGTCCATATCGTCGCCGATCTCCTCCTGGATCTCGTTCTTGTGATCCGCCTTGTCGGCCATCTGCTCGATGTCCTCACGGTAGTGGGGCTTGCGCTGGGTGCGCACATAATCCACCGCCTTGCGGATCTCGGACTCGGAAACCCAGGCTCCCTGGACTCGGGTGGGCTTGGCCTGACCCATGGGCAGGAAGAGGGCATCACCCTGTCCAATCAGGGTCTCGGCACCGGTGGCATCAAGAATGACCCGGGAATCCGTGGAGGACGATGTGGCGAAGGCCAGCCTGGAGGGGATGTTGGCCTTGATCAGGCCGGTGACCACGTCCACCGAGGGCCGCTGGGTGGCCAGGACCAGGTGGACGCCTGCGGCACGCGCCAGCTGGGTGATCCGCTGGATGGAGCTCTCCACATCGTTCTTGGCCACCATCATCAGATCGGCCATCTCGTCGACCACCACGACCAGGTAGGGATATGGGGCCACCTTGCGGTTGGAGCCGGCCGGGGCGTGGACCTTGCCCTCGCGCACGGCCTTGTTGAAGTCCTTGATATGCCGGAATCCGAAGAACTGCAGATCGTCGTAGCGGGCGTCCATCTCCTTGACCACCCACTCCAGGGCCTGGGCGGCCTTCTTGGGCTCAGTGATGATGGGCGTAAGCAGGTGGGGAATGCCGGCGTAGGCGCTCAGCTCCACGCGCTTGGGATCCACCATGATCAGGCGGACCTGCTCCGGCGTGGCCCGCATGATCAGCGAAACCAGCATGGAGTTGATGAAGCTGGACTTGCCCGAACCCGTAGCGCCGGCCACCAGCAGGTGGGGCATCTTGGTCAGGTCGGCGGTCACATAGTGGCCTTCCACGTCCTTGCCCACAGCGGTCATCATGGGGTTGTCGTCCTGCTTGGCCTTGTCGGAGCGCAGCACGTCGCCCAGGTGGACGATCTCGCGGTCCACGTTGGGAATTTCGATGCCGATGGCCGACTTGCCAGGAATGGGAGAGAGGATGCGCACGTCCGAGCTGGCCACCGCGTAGGCGATGTTGCGCTGAAGGTTGGTGACCTTTTCCACCTTGACGCCCGGGCCCAGCTCCACCTCGTACTGGGTGACCGAGGGCCCGCGCAGGAAGCCCACCACCTTGGCGTCCACGTCGAACTGCTGGAAGGTCGATTGCAGGGCCTTGATGACCGCGTCGTTGGCCGGGGTCCTGACCGCGTGGGGCTTGCCCTTGACCAGCAGGTCCGTGCTGGGCAGCACGTAGGGTCGGCTCTCGTCCACCTGGCGGTCATCGGAGGAGCTTGACGCGCCGGCAGCCTGGGCCCCCGCACCCTGGGCTCCGGCCGGCTGATTCCCTGCTCCCGGAGCCGGCTGGGCATCCATCTGCACAGTGTCGGCTGCGGCTGCGGCAGCGGCCCATGGATCCGAGGCCCCCACGCCGGACAGGGCAGCCGGATCCACCTTGGGGTGCCCCTGCTCCCTGGCATCCAAAAGCGCAGCCGTGGCCGGTGCCTCCACCGCGGGCATGTTCTGCGTGGGCACCTGATCACCCTGGTCAGACCCCTCCAGCGAGGCCGCCTGGGAGAAGGGCTCGTCAGCCTCGTAACGCTCAAGATGGGTGTCCGTGTCCTTGCCGATGCGGCCATGCAGCAAGCGGCTGAACCAGCCGGCCACCCCGCCCTTGCGGGAATCCTGGTCATCCTCCTGGTCCGACTCCTGGTGAGTGGGCACGCCAGGCGCTAGTGGCAGGGTCTCGTCCCCCAGCCTCACCTCGTTGGGAGCGGTCTGAGCCGAAGCCGGGCTGGAGGCACGGGTCCCCTTCCCGCGCAGCCAGGCCATGAGGTCGCTCATATGGAATCTAAATGTGATGAAGAGGCCGAAAATGGCCACGAGTACGAAGATGATGACGGCGAAAACCTTGGACAGCCCCCAGGCCAGGGGCGAACCCAGAAAGAACCCCAGAAGGCCGCCTGAGCCACTGATGGCCGTCATGTCGAAGCCGCGATAATCCGAGGCCATAAGCACGTCCAGGATGGAACAGACCGACCAGAGAACCACCACGAGGCCGCCCACCACAGGCAGGTTGCCCGCCTCGCGCCCGGTGTAGCAGACCAAACGGAAGGCCGCGAAAAGCAGGACCACCGGCAGGATGATGCTGCAGAGTCCCAGAACGCCCGCAGCCAGAGCATGCAGTCCCCGTCCCAGGAAGCCATTTACGCGGAACCATTCGCTGGCACAGAAGAGCACGGCCAGGATGACCAGCACGAAGCAGAGTCCATCCTTGCGGTAGGCGGAGTTGTCGCCATTCTTGCCGGCCACGGCGCGCACCAGGGATCCCAGGCCCCGGGGCAGGGCCAGCAAGGCCTTGTGCCAGAATGGTTCCGGGTCTTGACTGTCCTTGGATGCGGTCCGACCGCGACCGCGTGCGTCTGCTTGCTGCTTACGTGTCATAACCCTTTCAGCCTACCCAGAACCCCGGTCTGCATCGGGCACGCCGGGTCAGTGTGCACAACTCTTTCAGACGGGGGCCGCCAGGGCTAGCATCGTTGGCATGACACCAGCCGAACGTCAGAGCGCCGTGGCCTTCGCTCTGCGCAACCTGCTTCTGGATGACCGTCATCCCAGTCCTTCGGCTCTTCAAGCAGCCAGCGACTTTGTAGCAGGCAGAAGGCAGGCCGAAGCGCTGGCCGACACGGCCCGACGCTTGGAAGCCCAGAGCAATGGTACGAACGCCAATGCGGATGCCCTGTTTCTGCGGACCATTCTGGTCTGTCAGTGGCCTTGGGCGACCGAAGGCGATCTTGCAGAGTTACGAGCCATCCACCGCAGGCTGCTGCCCAACCTGCCAGAAGAACGAGCACTGCGCTGGCCTCAACCAAACGACGATGCCAGCCTGTATCCAGCGGCCATGCTGGAGCAGGGAGCCGCGGCCATCGGCCAGGAGCTGGCGGCCGAACGCAATCTGGGCAGCCTGGACCGTCCAGTCTTCGTGGAGCGCCTGGCGCACTACTACGACGAGCTCTCCTACCTGCATCCCTTCGCCGACTGCGACGGCATGACCCTGCGCATCTTCCTCTCGCGCCTGTCCCACGATGCCGGCTGGGACCTGGACTGGGGTCAAGCTGATCCGACCGCCCACCGCCGGGCCATCCAGCGAGCGCTCCGGGGCAACACCGACGACCTGCAGGCCCTGATTGCAGGCATGGTCCGCCCGGTTAACCCAACCAGAATATTTCTGATCGCGGGATGGGACCAGGGCCCAGCCCACTGAGCCGACAGCCTCAGCCCGACAGCCGCTCGTTGCCGCTGCGCTTGGCGGCCTCGATGATCTGGGCACTCTGATTGATCAGTTCCGTCGCCCCGGCCTGGTCGTGGTCGCGCACGTGCCCCCAGTATTGTATTTTGAGCTGCACATACCGCTTCCTTGCCCGCAAATCGGCCATCCGCTGATCCAGCCGCCGCTCCTGCTCGGCCAGGAGCTCGATCTGCCGTCCGGCGGCCTCGGCTCCCGCCGCACGGTTGCCCAGATACTCCCGCATGTGCTCCAGGGACATACCCGTAGCGCTCAGGCAGGAGATGGTTTCCAGCAGGTCAAGATCCTTCTGGTTGTAGCAACGGTGGCCGCTTGAGGGGTCCCTGGCGATGGGCGGAATGATGCCGATGGTCTCGTAGTAGCGCAGGGTGGTCTCCGGCATCCCCGACATCAGCGAGGCCTGGCGGATGGTGTACCAGGGCCCGGATTCCTGGTCGGTCTGGGTTTGGGTGGTCTGGGTTTCAGCCTGGGGCTGCGTGATGGTGGTCATACCCGTCCAGCCTAGGAACTTCAAGTACTTGAAGTCAAAGCGCGCCCAGATGGTGTCTGGTCACCCTCCCCTGGTCCGACTGATCGGCCTGGGCGTCCGCCTGGTCGAAGCAGCCTTGGTCGGCCTGGTCCACCAGATCCAGAGCCTGCCGGGCCAGGTCCGGGGCCAGGGCATTCAGCCAGTGGATGCGCGGATCGCGGCCGAACCAGCCCATCTGCTTGCGGGCCAGGCGCTTGGTCTTCTGCGCTATCAGCTCGAAGGCGGCATCCAGGTCGGTGCGACCGTCCAAATAGTCCAGAATCTGCTGATAGCCCAGGGCGCGTGAGGCCGTGGTCCCCAGGCGGTTGCGCAACCCGCTCACCTCATCGACCAGCCCCTGGTCGCGCATGGCCTGGGTGCGTCGGTCGATTCTGCGGTCCAGCTCCTCCCGGGGCAGGTCCAGCCCCAGCTGCAGGGCGGGCAGCAGGTAGCGGTACCGGGGCAGACTGGCCGAATAGGGCCGTCCGGTGATCTCCATGACCTCCAGAGCCCGCACGGTCCGCCGCACATTCCGGGGATCCATCCGGGCCGCAGCCTCCGGGTCCCGCTCCTGCAGCTGGCGGAAGAACAGTCCGGGGCCCTCCTCCTGGGCCCGCTCCTCCAGCCTGGTCCTGACCGCCGGGTCGGTGCCGGGGAAGGACAGATCGTCGATGACCGCCCGGGTATAGAGCCCGGAGCCGCCGACCAGAATGGGCCTGATTCCCTGCGCCCGCAGGTCGGCTATCAGGGACCGGGCCATGGCCTGGAAGCGGGCCACGCTCATGGCCTCCTCCGGCTCGATGATGTCGATCAGGTGGTGGACCACCGCCTGCCGCTCCCCTACCGAAGGCTTGGCCGTGCCCACGTCCATCCCCCTGTACATCTGGTAGGCATCGGCATTGACGATCTGAGCCTCCTGCCCGCGCGCCTGGAGAGCCTGTGCCAGGGCCACGCCCAGGGCGGTTTTGCCCGAGGCTGTGGGACCCACGATGGAGATGATGCGGGGTTCAGCGGATGCCATAGACCTGCCCCGCCCGGGGATCCGGGTCAGCAATCAGATAGTGGGGCCCCGCCTGGGTGACGGTGCAGGTGACCAGATCCCCGGGCTTTGGCGCAGGCATCCCCTGGGGCACGCCGACGTGGACCAGCACCCCGGTGCGCTCGTGCCCGGTCACGCGATGGGTGCTGCCGTCGTGCCGGCCGTGCCCGTCGCCGATCAGCACCTCCACCTCTTTGCCCAAAAAGGCCTGCATGTGCTCCATGGTGATGGACTCCTGCAGGGCCTGCAGCCGCTCGAACCGGTCCTGGACCACGGCCTTGGGCAGCTGTGGCATGCGCGCGGCAGGCGTGCCCGGACGCGGCGAATACTCAAAGATGAAGGCGGACGAGAAGCGCGCCCGGCGCACCACGTCCATGGTGGCCTGGAAGTCCTCCTCGGTCTCCCCGGGGAAGCCCACGATGATGTCGGTGGTGATCAGGGCATCGGGCATGGCAGCCCGCACCTTGTCAAGTATGTCCAAAAAGCGCTGGGACCGGTAGGAGCGCCGCATGGCCCGCAGAATCCGGTCGGAGCCCGACTGCAGGGGCATGTGCAGCTGGTGCATGACCGTGGGCGTCTCGGCCATGGCGGCGATTACATCGTCGGTGAAGGCCGCCGGATGGGGCGAGGTGAAGCGAATCCGCTCCAGCCCAGGCACCCGTCCGCAGGCGCGCAGGAGCCGGGCGAAGGCATAGCGGTCCCCCGTGGACCAGCCGTAGGAGTTGACGTTCTGCCCCAGCAGGGTCACCTGGCGGGCACCGGAGCGCACGCAGTCCTCAACCTCCTGCAGGATGTCTTCCATGGACCGGTCCCGCTCCCGCCCGCGAACCGAGGGCACGATGCAGAAGGTGCAGGTGTTGTTGCAGCCGACCGATATGGATACCCATGCCTGCGAGCGCGAGGCCCTGACCGCCGGCAGCCTCCCGGGCAGATCCCGCAACTCCTCCGAAACCCCCACCTGGGGTCGCCCGTCCCTGCGGGCCTTGTCCAGCAGACCGGGCAGCGAACCGATGTCCCTGGTGCCGAAGACCGCATCCACCCAGGGCGCCGCCTTCACAATCCGCTCCCGGTCCTTCTGGGCCATGCAGCCGCCCACGGCGATCCGCGTGTCGGGCTTGTGCTGCTTGAACCTGTGCCAGCGCCCGATGGTCCCGTACATGCGCTGGGTGGCGTTGTCGCGCACGGCGCAGGTGTTGAGCACCATCACGTCCACCTCGCGCGCACGGACCTGCTCGGGCGTGGCCTGCCGGTAGCCCTGGGCCCGGAGCACCCCGGCGATCCGCTCGGAATCATGCTCGTTCATCTGGCAGCCCAGGGTCCGCACATAGTAGACGCCCCTGCTGTCCTTATGCTGAGCGGTCACGCTCATGCCCTCGCCTGCTTCCATAAGCCACGATTGTATGCGCAGGTCGGGTCCCGCGGCCATCGGGGCCTGTGCGTACCATGAATCATGGTTACGAACGGCGGCATGGGAGGTTCATGTGATACTCGACCGTAACAGTGCCATGAGCGCATCCGAAATGAAGCAGCGACTGTCGGACTTGGACGAAAAGGACCGTCCCAAGCTGGACATCGACGAGATAACGGAGTTCGTCAATCTCATGCAGACCTACGAGGGGGCCATGTACGAGATTTCGACCAAGCTGGACGTGCTGGACACCGAATTCCAGGTCCGGTTCAGTCACAACCCCATCCACCACATGGAGCGCCGGCTCAAGAGCGTGGACTCCCTGATTGGCAAGCTGCACCGCAAGAACCTGCCCGTCACCATTCCCTCGGTGCGCGATCACATCTTCGACGTGGCCGGCGTGCGCGTCATCTGCAACTACCGGGATGACGTCTATTCGGTCTCCCGCTACCTTTCCGACCAGTCGGACATCCAGGTGCTGAGGGTCAAGGACTACATCCGCAACCCCAAGATGAACGGCTACCGCAGCCTGCACGTCATCTACGCCGTGCCGGTCTTCCTGACCTCGGGCCCCCACTACACGCCGGTCGAGGTGCAGTTCCGCACCATCGCCATGGACTACTGGGCCTCCCTGGAGCACCAGCTGCGCTACAAGTCCGACCTGCCCGACGCCCGCCTGGCCGAGCATTCGCAGACCCTGCTGGACTGCGCCCGCTCCCTGCAGAACATCGAGGTGCAGATGCAGTCCATCCACCGCGACATCTCAGGTTCGCCCCAGGAGCAGGAGACCGACGACGAAGCCATCAGCGGCAATGCCGATTAGCTGAATCCTCACAAATCCTTTACCATAGAAGCCAGGCCAGGTGGAAGGGTTGGGGCTTCCGCCGGGTCCCAGGAGGAGGCCCCGCCTTCAAGGTCGGGTCTCCTCCTGTACCACCATCCCTCAGAAGTCGAAGTTGTCGGGATCCGCGCCCGTGCGCTCGTCCCTGTTCATGGCGGTGATGGCCTTCATATCCTCATCGCTCAGCTCGAAGTCGAAGACCTGTGCATTTTGCTCGATCCGCTCCTTGTGGGTGGACTTGGGGATGACGATGACCCCGCGCTGCAGGTGCCAACGCAGCACGATCTGTGCCGGGGAGCGGTCGTAGCGCTCGGCCATGGCCTTGAGCCTTGGGTCGGCCAGCAAGTTGCCGCCGGTGCCGCCCAGGGGGCTGTAGGCCTCCACATCCACGCGCAGGGTGCCGTGGCAGTAGTCGATCAGGTCGTCGTTGACAAACTGGGGCGAGGACTCGATCTGGTCGACCGCCGGCTTGGTGCCGCTGATGGTGTGCAGCTCGTCCAGGTGGTGCTTCTGGAAGTTGCAGACCCCGATGGCCCGCACCCGTCGCTGGGTGTAGAGCTCCTCCATGTCCTCCCAGGCCTGCTGCCAGCCCTCGGCGGGCCAGTGGATCAGATAGAGGTCCAGGTAGTCCACGCCCAGCCGGTCCAGACTCTCCTTGAAGGCCTCCTTGGCCCGCCCCGCGCGGATATCGTCATTCCAGAGCTTGGTGGTCAGGAAGACATCCCGCCGGTCAACCCCGGAGCGGCGCAGCCCCTCCCCCACGGACTGCTCGTTGCCGTAGATCATGGCGGTGTCGATGTGGCGATAGCCCGCCTGCAGGGCCCAGGTGACAGCCTGGCTGGTGGCCTCTCCATCGGGTGTTTGGAAGACCCCGAGCCCCAGCTGGGGAATGCTGACCCCGTTGTTGAGGGTGATGACGGTGTCGGTGACGTTTCCGGTCATATAGGCATACTCCTTGTCGGTCGATCTGAGGCCGTGACGTGTTGTCTGTTCATTCTATCTGCCAGGCAAGATGAGATCAGCTGTTGTTTAGGGCCTACCGTCGCGCTTCTGCATTTCGTGCGTTCTCTGTTGGCTTGGTGGTAAAGTGAAAATTGGGGATGTTGGGAGATAGCTGGCTTCTACTTTATGGGCCATTAATGCCCACAGTAGCGACGGTTCATCAACTTTGAAAGACGTTAATGCTGATAGGCAGGAGGCCTTGATACCGCTTGGCATTGGTGAAGGGGATTGATTTCATGCATCTGGATACCCGCCTGCGTCGCGCATCGGCGACGGCGATCGTCCTGCTGGGTCTGTTGGCAGGCCTGGGTGTCGCGTCCGCCAACGCGGACGATGTCGTGTCCGCCAGTCCGGCGGGCACTCCTGTTTTAGCGGGGGGGGGGGGGGGTCGTCAGACCCCTCGCGTAGCTGAGCAAACCCCCGGCACACTCCCCAACAGCGCAACCAGCACTCCCCTGCCTTCACCCTCGCCGCTGCAAACCGCATCACCCCTGAACCCCACGACATCAAGCCCAGTCCCGTCAACGTCGAAGGACGCCACCAAAAGCACAGGTCCTTCTACAGCCAAGCCATCCGGCAAGACGGACGGTCAAGCTTCGCACACGGCGCGCTTCGCCCCAGACGACGGCAACACTCCTACCCAGGCGACCGTGAAAGCCGGCACCATCGCATTCCCTCCGGAAAACAACCCCGTGCGCGAAGGCTACCGGTTCGACGGGTGGACACGTGACGGCCAGCCCTATGACTTCCAGGTTCCCATCCTCCAAGACACAACTCTGACCGCAAAATGGGCCAAAGCCACGGACTGGACGCTGAGTCCGGACCACGGGCCCGCCTCCGGCACCCGGGTGACCATCAGCCCACCCAGCCTGCAAGAGCCCTACTACATGAGCATCCAAGCCGCAGGGGACCAGTTTACCGGTCTGACCGGCGACGGCCGCATCTACACCTGGGCACAGGACGGCACACCCAAGCAGGTTCCCTCCCCCGCCCAGGCCCCCGACGGGTTCCGCTACCAGCAGACCGCAACCGGCGACCAATTGCAGGCCGCAATAGGATCCGACCAGCACATCTACACCTGGACCAACGGACAAACAACGCCCACCATCCTCGACACCAAGCAGAACACCAGGTTCACCAGCATCAGCATGAACGACGACCTACTGCTGGCGGTGGACCGGCAGGGACAGGTCCACGCCTTCCAAGCCGACCAAATCGACGGTCAGAACGAAAAATTGACAGAACAAGCCACGACCGTTCTGCCCGAGCAGGCCCAGGCGACACTGGCCGTCGCCTCCCCCAGCCGGACCCTCGCCCTGGACACGGACGGGCAAGCCTGGACCTGGAACACAAGCAGGACCGCCAACGTCAAGCCCGAACGCATCAGACAAGACCAGGGCATGCGCATCAC
Organism: Bifidobacterium sp. W8114; assembly: GCF_016101165.1. NCBI lineage: Bacteria > Bacillati > Actinomycetota > Actinomycetes > Bifidobacteriales > Bifidobacteriaceae > Bifidobacterium > Bifidobacterium sp. W8114. Next base: position 117,080 of record NZ_JACFRA010000004.1, read on the forward strand.
CCAAGCCCAAGCCCTCAGCCAGGGGTTCCTCCTCCTGGGCGCAAACGGGCAGGCCTGTTACCTGGCCGACGGCAAGACAAGCCTCGCAACCACCGGCCTGTCGGAAAACATGAAAGCCAGCCGGATCACCGCCAACAAGAACCAGGCCGTCATCACCGGCACGGACGGCCACATCTGGACCTGGAAGCCAGGCGAGACACCCACGCGCGCGGACAACGGGAACCAGCACTACCTGCAAGCAGTCCGCATCGGCGGCAGGATCACCGCCCTAGACAGGCAGGGCAGCCTATACCAGTGGAGCATCAACACCCAGAACCAGCCAGACAAGCCAGCAAAAGTCAACACCACCCAGGCGGCCACTCTCGAATCAGCCAGCCTGGACGGGCAGCCGCTGACACTCAACAAAACAGACGGCTCCTGGCGGGCGGAAATGCCCGCAAGCCAGCCCGGACCAGTCACCATCACACTGACCGGCAGGCAGGACGGCAAGCCCTTCACCCGAAGCTTCAACTACACGGTCGACCAGACGCTTCTGAAGGACATCCGACAGAGTTCCACATCCACGGTCACCTTCAAGACAGACGGAGGAAGTCCCAAACCCGGAGACCAGCAAGTCACCTATCCCTACGGAAGAGTCCAACGGCCCTCACCCGACCCGACCCGCAGGGGCTACCAGTTCGACGGATGGTTCATCAACAAAGTCGCCTACGACTTCAGCAAGCCCGTCACCGACAACCTCACCCTCACCGCCAAGTGGACCAGCAAAACCCCCAACACCTCCTGGAGGATCAGCCCCGACAAGGGCAGCCAGCTCGGCCACGAAACTACCACCATCACCCCGCCAGACAGCACCAGCGGTATCAGGTTCAGCCAGGTCGGCGGAGCAAAATACTATACCTATGTTTTTTCCTTGGCCGTGGGCAGCGACGGGAACGCCTACGCATGGGGAGACAACACCTATGGCCAGCTCGGCGACGGGACGACCACTCAACGGATTACGCCGAACATAGTCAGGGAACCTGCAGGCGTGCCGACCGACTTCACCTATGTGCAGGTCAGCGCAGGAAAATGGCATTCGCTGGCCGTGGGCAGCGACGGATACGTATACGCCTGGGGCAGCAACCAGCATGGTCAGCTCGGCAACAACACCGCAACGAATTCCTCTGTTCCTGTGCGCGTGCGCGACCCCACCAGCCCCACGGATCCGAACAAAGGACTCAAAGCCATACAGGTCAGCGCCGGAGACGAGCATTCACTGGCCTTGGACAGCAACGGATACGTCTACGCCTGGGGTTGGAACGACAATGGCCGGCTCGGCAACAACAGCACCACGGATTCGTCTGTTCCTGTGCGCGTGCGCGACCCCGCCAGCCCCACTGACCCGAGCAAAGGGCTCAAAGCCGTACAGGTCAGCGCCGGATGGCACCATTCGCTGGCCGTAGGCAGCGACGGATACACCTACGCCTGGGGATTAAACAACTATGGCCAACTCGGCAACACCAGCAAAAACTCTTCGACAGTTCCTGTGCGCGTGCGCGACCCCACCAGCCCCACTGACGCAAACAAAGGTCTGAAAGCAACACAGGTCAGCGCCGGATACTCTCATTCGCTGGCCGTGGGCAGCGACGGATACACCTACGCCTGGGGATTAAACAACTATGGCCAACTCGGTAACAGCAACACAGCAGATTCGACAGTTCCTGTGCGCGTGCGCGACCCCGCCAGCCCCAAGGACACGAGCAAAGGGCTCAAAGCCACAGCGATCAACGCTGGAGGCGAGCACTCACTAGCCGTGGGCAGCAACGGATACGCATACGCCTGGGGATGGAACCTGTATCGCCAGCTCGGCGACGGCACTACAAGCAACTCGAGTGTTCCTGTGCCAGTACGCGACCCCACCAGTCCAGCTGACGCAAGCAAAGGGCTACAAGCCACACGGTTCAGCGTCGGAGACCATCATTCGCTGGCCGTGGGCAGCAACGGATACACATACGCCTGGGGAGAAAACATCTATGGCCAGCTCGGCGACGGCACTACTGACGACTCAAACGTTCCTGTGTCGGTGTTGTTCAACCTGCAGCCGGTGATCACTGCAGCCAGGTTCGACACCGGCCCAGGCACGAACCTGGCTCCTGTTAGCAACAGCAGCAGCGTCACTGTGCTCACGCCCGCACACCAGCCAGGTGCGGTCACGGTCAGCGTCGACTACGCAATGGGCGGCGCGGGACGCATCCTGACCGACACCTCCCTCAGATACACATACCTGCCTGCAGGCGTTCTCCCAAGGGCCGGGGAGGAAGGCATCCTGCTCGCCCTGGCCACCGGCATGACCGGCATGGGCGGGGTCATGGCCTCACGCCGCCACAGGAGAGAACGGCACAGGCTATTGCACACCTCGCACGAGTAAGACAGGCCGGAGGCGGATCAATCCCCCCCCCCACCCCCGGCTTACAACAGGGGCCCACGGAGGAATGCCACTTAAAACTCACCCCCCAAGAGAGCCGGCACCCCTCTTGCGCCTCCACCACCACACTACTGTCCAAATACTGCAGTCAAGAATTGAGAGCAGGCATGCACGGCACGTTTCTGCCTTCGAAAGGGAAACTTGGGCACGCCGACCAGGGGGGGGGGGGGATGGAGCCCAAGTCCGCTCGGCCTTCGTCTGTGCTCCCAGTACCAGATAATCGCTGTAAACAAACGCTTTTCCCAACCAAAAGATCCGTTGTCGTCAAAGAGCTGACTTGGCTCGTGTTTGTTGTCTGAAGTCTGGGTGGTATGGTTAGAGGCAGGGGATGTCAAGAAGGCGACTGGCTTCCGCCATTGGACTCTGCTGTTTGATGCAGGATCGGCATCGATAGACAGAACGGTTTTTCGACTGGAAGAACGAAGAACTTTAATAGGCAAGCGGCGTTGATTCCGCTTGATGTTTGGTGAAGGGGTTTTGGTTTCATGCATATGGTTACCCGTCTGCGTCGAATCCTGGCGATGATGACCGTCCTGCTGGGCCTGCTGGCAGGCCTGGGCATCGCATCCGCCCAGGCGGATGCTCCCATGCTCACCGGGGGGGGGGGGTCGTCAGACCCCTCGCGTAGCTGAGCAAACCCCCGGCATTCTCCCCAGCAGCGCAACAGACACCCCACTGCCCTCGCCATCGCCGATACAAGCCACCACACCATTAAGCCCGACAGCAAGCCCGGGCACCCCGTCATCGACGACGGGAACACCCGGCAGCACAGACCCCGCTCCGACCAAATCAGCAGAGAAGCCGGATGAGCAAACTTCGCATGTGGTGCGCTTCGATCCGGCCGACGGCGGCAAGCCAACACAGTCAACAGTGAAGACCGGCACCCTGGCCGCTCCCCCGCAAGAGAACCCGCAACGTCCCGGCTTCCGGTTCGACGGGTGGATGCTCGACGGCCGGCCCTATGACTTCCGGACCCCCGTCCTGAAGGAGATAACCTTGAAAGCCCAGTGGTCGAAAACCACGGACTGGACGCTGAGCCCGGAGCACGGGCCCGCCACCGGCACGCGGCTGACCATCAGCCCGCCCAAAAATCAAGAACCTCAATTTGTCAGCCTCCAGGCCGCCGGACAGCACATAGTCGGCCTGACCGGCGACGGGCGCATCCACACATGGACGCAGGAAGGCGCACCCAAGCAGGTTTCCACCCCCACGCAGGCATCCGACGGGTTCCGCTACCTGCAGGTTGCAGCCGGCAGCCGACGGCAGGCGGCACTCGGATCCGACCAGCAGATCTACACCTGGAACAATGAACAATCGACACCCACCATCCTCGATGCCAACCAGAACACCAAGTTCACCAGCATCAGCCTGAACGATGACCTTCTACTGGCTGTGGACCGGCAGGGACAGGTCCACACCTTCCAAACCGATCAGGCCGACAGCCGGAATTCGAATCCGAAACTCCTGGAGCAGGCCACGACCGGCCTGCCCGGACAGGCGCAGGCCGTCACCGCCGCCGCCTCCGACAGCCGGACCCTCGCCCTGGACTCTGACGGGCAGGCCTGGACCTGGGACGCGAACAGCATAGGCAAAGCCAAGCCTGTACACATCAGACAAGACACCGAAATGCGCACCGTCCAAGTCCAAGCACTTGGCAAACAATTTCTCCTGCTGGACGCGGACGGGCAGGCCTGGTACCTGGCCGACAGCACAACCGATCCGACAGCCGTCAGCCTGCCGGAGGGCATGAAAGCAAGCAGGATCACGGCCGACAAGAACCAGGCCGCCATCACCGACAAGAACGGCAAGGTCTGGGCATGGAAGCCTGGCGGAACCCCCGTCCGGGCGGACGACGGGAGCCAGCCATACACGCAGGCCGTCCTTGCAGGCGGCAGGATCACCGCCATCAGCAGGCAGGGCGGCCTCCACCAGTGGAGCCTGGACGGGCAGGGCCGGCCCGGCAAGCCCGCCAGAATCAACACCACCCAGGCGCCCACCCTGGAAACAGCCAGCACGGACAGCCAACCGCTCAAACTCACCAGGAACAACGACTCATGGCAGACGGACATGCCCGCCCACAAGCCAGGACCAGCCACCATCACCATCACCGGCAGCCAGGACAACCAGCCCTTCACCAGAAACCTCGACTACACGGTCGACCAGCCGCTGACCAGAGACATCCGAGAAGGCTCCACCCACACGGTCAGCTTCGACACGGCCGGAGGAAGCCCGGCGCCCGGCCTCCAGCAGGTCGACTACCCCTACGGGCGAGTGCAACGGCCCACGCCCGACCCGGCGCGCGAAGGCTACCTGTTCGACGGATGGTTCACCGGCAACACCGCCTACGACTTCAGCAAGCCCGTCACCCAGAACCTCACCCTCACCGCCCACTGGACCTTCAAAGACCCCGACAACACATGGAAGATCAGCCCCGACAGGGGCAGCCAGTTCGGCAACGAAACCACCACCATCACCCCTCCAGACACCAGCCGGGGCATCAGGTTCAGCCAGGTCAGTGGCGGAGGATACGCCCCGTTTGATGTGACGGGGGGGTATTCACTGGCTGTGGGCAGCGACGGGAACGCCTACGCCTGGGGATACAACAAGTATGGCCAGCTCGGCAACGGCACGACTACCCAGCAGAACACACCGGTCCCGGTGCCAAAGCCTGAAGGCACGCCTGCGGATTTCACCTACGTGCAGGTCGTTGCCGGAGGCTATCATTCGCTGGCCATCGGCAGCGACGGGTACGTATACGCCTGGGGGAATAACAACCGCGGGCAGCTCGGCAACAACACCAAGTCCAATTCGTCAACCCCCGTGCGCGTGCACGGGCCCAACAACACCGGCGAAGGGCTGAAAGCCATCCAGATCTCCGCAGGAGCCTGGAACTCCATGGCACTGGCTGCCGACGGCACCGTATACACCTGGGGCAGCTTACAGAGCGCATGGGCCCTCTCGTCCAACTTGCCCGCAACTGTCCCGCAAACCGTGCCCACAACGGTCGAGGACCCCTCGGATGCCAGCGGCGTCTTCCACGCCGTGCAGATCAGCACCCGATGGTCCTTCGACATGGCCATCGGCCAGGACGGGTACGTATACGCCTGGGGCTACAACACCAACGGCCAGCTCGGCAACAACACCAGCGACGGTACCAGCACCACCGTCTTCCACCCCACGCCCAGCCGCGTGTTCGCATCCAGTCAGTCCACGACTGCTGCAGGCCCCTGGCTGAAGGCCGTCCAAGTGAGCGCCGGCGTTAGGCATGCGCTGGCCATCGACGAGGACGGGAACACATGGTCATGGGGACGCAACAACTATGGCGAGCTCGGCAACAACACCACCAACGGAGAACACGTCGCAAATCCTGTCCCCGTGCGTGTGCAATACCCCGCAAGTACGGGCACAGTGACAGCCGTGCAGGTGAGCGCCGGAGCCAATCATTCGATAGCTGTCGACACAAACGGAAACACCTGGTCATGGGGACGCAACAACTATGGCCAGCTCGGCAACAACACCACGAGCAATCAGAGTACCCCAGTAAAGGTGTTCGCCTCCGCGCAGTCCACGAGCTCGGATGGACCATGGCTGAATGCTGTGCAAATCAGCGCAGGATACTTTTCATCAGCAATCGGCACTGACGGATACGCGAAAGTATGGGGACAAAACAACAATGGCCAGCTCGGCAACGGCACCACTAGTGGCGAGAAGCCGAATCCTGTTCCTGTGTCGGTGATGTTCCCCCTGCAGCCGGTGATCACAGCCGCCAGGTTCGACACCAGCCTTGCCACGAACCTGAACCATATCAGCAACAGCAACAGCGTCACCGTGCTCACACCCGCACACCAACCAGGCACGGTCACGGTCAGCGTGGACTACACGATGGGCGGTGCAGGAAGCACCCTGACCGACACCTCACTCCGATACACGTACCTGCCTGCAGGCGTGCTCCCCCAGGCAGGCGGGGAAGGCATCCTGCTCGCCCTGGCCACTGGCATGACCGGCATGGGCGCGATGCTGGCATCCCGCCGCCACCGGAGGGAAACACACCAACTATTACACGCTTCGCACGAGTAAGAGCGGCCAGGGGCGGGTCAATCCCTCGGCCCTGGCTTATCGGGGGCGCACGGAGGAAAAGTGTCACTGAAGGCTCAATCCCCAAGGGAGCCGACACGCCTCCCGCGCCCCTCCCACCACACATATGCTGACTTCCACCGAACCGGCATCGGCATCATGGACACAGCCATGCAACATCCGGATTAGATTCGATTCCGAGCGTTTCCCGGCCCCCATATGCTGGCGGTCAACCGGCAGGCGCAATCTGGTAGGTTGAAGTACTGGCTAGCGGTACGATGTTTGCTCACTTTTTCATCAGTGAGGCGGTAAACGGGGGCATTGTGCCGGCACGTAGCCCGAAGCTGGCTTGGCCTATATTTCGAAGCGTTTATTGTGGGTTACACCATGTGCGGCGCTTTTTCGGATAGCATGATGGGTGCAATGCTGTTGGGCAGTTGGTTGGGTTTTCGATGTGGCCTGAAAGGCCACTTCCTGACGGATGGGACATTGTAGGCAGGAATTCATCAGCACGTTTCCCAGGATGGTGGAAGCGGCTGTGTCCGGTGCGGGCGAAAGGTTGTCGGCTTATGCATCTGGGTACCCGTCTGCGTCGCATCCTGGCGATGATGATCGTCCTGCTGGGCCTGCTGGCAGGCCTGGGCGTCGCGTCCGCCCAGGCGGATGCTCCTGTGTTTAGCGGGGGGGGGGGGGGGGTCGCCAGACATCTTAAGTAGCTGAGCAAACCCCCGGCATTGCCCCCGGCAGCGCAGCTAGCAGCCCGCTGCCCTCGCCCTCGCCGCTGGAAACCGCCCCGCCCCTGAACCCCACGACGCCGACGGAAGGCACGGGCGGCGCAGGCTCCTCTCCGGCCAAGCCGTCCGACAAGACGGATGAGCAGACCACTCACACGGTGCGCTTCGACCCGGCCGACGGCGGCACACCCACACAGGCGAGCGTGAAGACGGGCACCCTCGCATCCACTCCGGAACATAATCCCGTACGTGAGGGATTCCGGTTCGACGGATGGACATACAACGGCCGGCCCTTCGACTTCCGGACCCCCGTCCTGAAGGACACGACTTTCAGCCGAAACATACTGGCGGGAAAAATACGTCCGGACCCCCGTCCTGAAGGACACGACCCTGAAAGCCCAATGGTCGAAAACCACGGACTGGACGCTGAGCCCGGAGCACGGGCCCGCCACCGGCGCCAGGCTGACCATCAGCCCGCCCGGCCTGCAGGAACCCTGTTACACGAGCATCCAGGCCGAGGGAGACCAGATTGTGGGCCTGACCGGCGACGGGCGCATCCACACCTGGACACAGGAGGGCGCACCCGTGCAGGTTCCCTCCCCCACGCAGGCATCCGACGGGTTCCATTATCTGCAGGCCACAGCCGGCAGCCATTGGCGGGCGGCACTCGGATCCGACCAGCGGATCTACACCTGGGACAGCCGACAGTCCACGCCCGCCATCCTCGACACCGGACAGGACACCCGGTTCACCAGCATCAGCATCAACGACGACCTGCTCCTGGCCGTGGACCGGCAAGGCCGGGTCCACACCTACCAGTCCAGCGATGCCGACAGCCGGGACCCGAACCCGAAACCCCTGGAGCAGGCCGAGACCGGCCTGCCCGGACGGGCGCAGGCCGTCACCGCCGCCGCCTCCGGCAGCCGGACCCTCATCGTGGACTCTGACGGGCAGGCCTGGACCCGGGACGCGAACAGCATAGGCAACGCCGAGCCCGAACCCGTCAGGCAGGACCCGGGCACGCGCATTCTCCAGGCCCAGGCCCTCAACCAGGGGCTCCTCCTCCTGAATGAGGACGGACAGACCCGGTACCTGGCCGACAGCGCAACCAAGCCGACAGCCGCCGGCCTGCCCGACGGCACGCAGATCAGCAGAACCAACAGCAGCGGCGACCAGGCCGCCATCACCGACAAGGACGGCCACATATGGGCCTGGAAGCCCGGCAGCAAGACCACCCGGGCGGACGACGGAAGCCAGCAGTACATGCAAGCCGCAAGCACCGGCAGCAGGATCACCGCCATCAACAAGCAGGGCGGCCTACACCAGTGGAGCCTGGACAAGCAGGGCCGGCCAGGCAAACCCGCCAGAATCAACACCACCCAGGCGCCCGCCCTGGAAACAGCCAGCACGGACAGCCAACCGCTCAAACTCACCAGGAACAACGACTCATGGCAGACGGACATGCCCGCCCACAAGCCAGGACCAGCCACCATCCTCATCACCGGCAGCCAGGACGGCCAGCCCTTCACCAGGAGCCTCAACTATACGGTCAACCAGCCGCTGGCACGAGGCGCCGAACCAAGATCCACGCTCACGGTCCACTTCGACACAGGCGGAGGAAACCCCGAACCAGCAGACCAGAGTTTCCCTACCCCGAACGGCAGGGTGAAGCGGCCCTCCCCCGACCCGGCGCGCGAAGGCTACCTGTTCGACGGGTGGTTCACCGGACAGGTCGCCTACGACTTCAGCAGGCCCGTCACCACGGACCTGACCCTGACCGCCAAATGGACCGAAAGCCAGAACAGCACGTGGAGCATCAGCCCCGACAAGGGCAGCCAGCTGGGCAGGGAATCCACAACCATCACCCCGCCAGACACCAGCCGGGGCATCAGATTCAGCCAGATCAGCGGTGGGAAAGACTACAGCTCTTGTTTCTCCTTGGCTGTGGGCAGCGATGGGAACGCATACGCCTGGGGAAACAACAAGAATGGCCAGCTCGGCAACAGGACGACAGCAGAGTATCAGACTACGCCGGTCATGGTGAAAAACCTGACCGCAAGACATACCCGGACCTGCCGGAGGGTTTCACCTACGTGCAGGTCAGCGCCGGAGGCAATCATTCGCTGACCCTGGGCAGCGACGGGAACGCCTACGCCTGGGGATACAACAACGCTGGCCAGCTCGGCAATCCCTACGCAGGAAGCCGCAGTCTCGTTCCTGTGCCAGTGACGTTCAACCTGCAGCTGGTGATCACCGGCGTCAGATTCGACCAGACTCCCTCAACAGGCTTGACGCGCGGCAATGACAACAGCGTCACCGTGCTCACGCCCGCACACCAGCCGGGCACGGTCGCGGTCAGCGTGGACTACACGCTGGGCGGCACAGCCCAGCAGCCCGATACTTCCCTCCGATACACGTACCTGCCTGCAGGCGGAGTCCTGGCCTCACGCCGCCACAGGAGAGAACGGCACAGGCTACTGCACACTTCGCACGAGTAAGACAGGCCGGAGGCGGATCAATCCCCCATCCCCGGCTTACAACGGGGGCGCACGGAGGAATGTCACATACAAGGCTCATCCCCAAGAGAGCCGACACTCCTCTTGCGCCCCCACCCCACACTACTGTCGACTGCCGCTGACAGACATTAGGAGCAGGCATGCACGGCAGGTTTCTGCCCTCGAAAGGGAAACTTGGGCCGCCGACCAGGGGGGGGGGGGAATGGAATCCAAGTCCGCTCGGTCTTCGTCCGTGCTCTCAGTACCAGACAATCGCTGTAAACAAACGCTATTCCTCAACAAAAATTCATTGTCGTCAAAGAGCTGATTTGGCTTGTATGTGTTGTCTGTGGGCTGGGTGGTAGGGTGAGAGATAGGGGAAGTCGAGAAGACGACTGGGTTCCGCCATGATTCACGCAGTCTGTTGCGCGGACTGGCGTTGAGCGATTGGCAGCTTTCCGACGGGGAGAACCTTATTCTGCAAGCGGCGTTTGCTCCGCTTGGTGTTTGGTGAAGGGGCTTATGAGTCATGCGTCTGGGTACCCGGCTGCGTCGCATCCTGGTGATGATGATCGTCCTGCTGGGTCTGCTGGCGGACCTGGGTGTCGCATCCGCCCAAGAGAACGCTCCCATCCCCTCCGGGGAAGGGGGTCTTCAGACCCCTGGCGTAGCTGACGGAGCCTCCGCCACTCCCCCCAGCAACGCAACAGACATGCCACTTTCCTCGCCCTCACCAATACAAGCCACCACGCCACTAAGCCCCACGCCAGGCGCCCCGTCATCGGCGACGGGCACTCCGGACAGCACAGACCACGCTCCGGCCAAATCAGGGGAGAAGACAGATGATCAAGCCGTGCATACAGTGCGCTTCGACCCGACCGACGGCAGCAAGCCCACCCAGGCGAGCGTGAAAACCGGCATTTTTGCCACTCCCCCGCAACAGAATCCTCAGCGTCAAGGCTTCCGATTCGAGGGGTGGACGCTTGACGGCCGGCCCTTTGACTTCCGAACCCCCGTCCTCCAGGACATGACCTTGAAAGCCCAATGGTCGAAGGCCACGGACTGGACGCTGAGCCCGGACCACGGGCCCGCTTCCGGAACAGTCCTGACCATTAGCCCGCCCGACAGGCAGGAACCTCAATTCGCCGGCATCCAAGCCGCAGGAAACCAGATCCTCGGCCTGACCGGGGACGGACGCATCTACACATGGACGCAGGACGGCACACCCAAGCAGGTTCCCGCCCCCTTCCAGGCCGCCGACGGGTTCCGCTACTTGCAGGCCGCAGCCGGCAACCGATGGCAGGCAGCCCTCGGATCGGACCAACGAATCTACACCTGGAACAGCCAGCAGTCGACGCCCGCCATCCTCGACACCGGCCAGGATCCCGGGTTCACCAGCATCAGCATCACCGATAATCGGCTCCTGGCAGTGGACCGGCAGGGACAGGTCTACGCCTATCAGTCCAGGGATGCCGACAGCCAGGACCCGAACCCGAAATTCATACAACAGGCCACAACCAGCCTGCCCGGAAAAGCGCAGGCCGTCACCGCCACCGCCACCGCCATTGGCAGACGGATCCTCATCGTGGACGCGGACGGAAAGGCCTGGGCGTGGGGCACGACTGATACCGGAAACGCCAAACCCGCACACGTCAAGCAGAAGCCGGGCATGCGCATCGTCCAAGCCCAAGCCCTCAACCAGGGGTTCCTCCTCCTGAATGAGAACGGGCAGGCCTGGTATCTCGCCGATGGCATGAGCAGCCCCACAGTCGCCGGCCTGCCCGACGGCACGCAGATCAGCAGAATCAACAGCAGCGGCGATCAGGCCACAGTCCTTGACAAAGACGGCCACGTATGGGCCTGGAAGCCCGGCGAAGCGCCCACCCGGGAGGACGACGGAAACCAGCAGTACATGCAGGCCACCGCTGCCGGCAGCAGGATAATCGCCATCAGCAGGCAGGGCGGCTTGTTCGCGTGGAATCCAGATGCTCAAGACAAGCAAAATCAGCCAGACCGGCTCGACACCACCCAGGCGCCCATCCTGGAATCAGCCAGCCTGGACTGCCAGCCGCTTAAACTCAGCAAACAGAACGGCACCTGGCAGACGGACGCCCCAGCCCACAAGCCAGGGCAAACCACCATCACACTCGTCGGCAGGCAGGATGGCCGGCCCTTCACCAGGAGCCTTAAATACACGGTCGACCAGACCCTGACCAGAGAGGTCCGACAGGGCTCCGCCTATGCGATCCATTTCAACACGGGCGAAGGAGGCCCGACCCCACAGGACCAGAGCATCCAGCCAGTCTACGGCAGGGTCCAGCGCCCCTCCCCCGACCCGACGCGCGAAGGCTACCAGTTCGACGGATGGTTCACCGGCAACATCGCCTACGACTTCAGCAAACCCGTCACCGGCAACCTCACCCTCAGCGCCAAATGGACGCTTGTAGACCCCAACAACACGTGGAAGATCAACCCCAACAAGGGCAGCCAGCTGGGCAAGGAAACCACCACTATCACCCCGCCAGACGCCAACCGAGGCATCAGATTCAGCCAAGTCAGTGGCGGAGGATACGTATATGCTGATCTGACGGGGTATTCACTGGCTGTGGGCAGCGACGGGAACGCCTACGCCTGGGGCAACAACGAGTCCGGCCAGCTCGGCAACGGCACGACCGCCCAGCAGAACACGCCCGCCCCGGTGCCAAAGCCCGCAGGCGCGCCCACGGATTTCACCTACGTGCAGGCTGATGCCGGAGGCTACCATTCGCTGGCCGTCGGCAGCGACGGCTACGTGTACGCCTGGGGGCTCAACGACCACGGGCAGCTCGGCAACAACACCACATCCAATTCATCAACCCCTGTGCGCGTGCACGGGCCCGGCAACACCGGTGAAGGCCTGAAGGCGATCCAGGTCGCCGCAGGAGCCTGGAACTCCTTGGCATTGGGCGCCGACGGCACCGTATACACCTGGGGCAGCATATCCAAAGGAGGCGGCTATGACTGCTCCAGCCCGCAGAACGTGCCCACAACCGTCAAGGACCCCTCGGATGCCAGCGGCGTCCTCCACGCCGTGCAGATCAGCACAAGTTGGTCCTTCGACATGGCCCTAGGCCAGGACGGGTATGTGTACGTCTGGGGCTACAACAACCATGGCCAGATCGGCAACAACACCACCGACAATAGTTTCCACCTCACGCCCAGCCGTGTGTTCGCCTCCAACAAGTCCACGGCTGCTGCGGGCCCCTGGCTGAAGGCCGTCCAGGTGAGCGCCGGAAGCTGGTTCGCATTGGCTATCGGCGAGGATGGCAACACATGGGCATGGGGCTACAATGAGTACGGTTCGCTCGGCAACGGCTACAGCAACACAGATGCAGACACGAATTATATCCCCCAAAAGGTGCGATACCCCGCGAATGCGGGCGCAGTGGCAGCCGTGCAGGTGAGCGCAGAAGTTTACCATTCATTGGCCGTCGACACGGACGGGAACACCTGGGCATGGGGCCACAACGACTATGGTCAGCTCGGCGACAACACCACCATTGACCGGAATTCCCCTGTGAAGGTGTTTGCCTCCGCGCAGTCCACGAGCTCGGCCGGACCCTGGTTGAATACCCTGCAAGTCAGCACAGGATGGCGGCATTCACTAGCGATTGGCACGGACGGAGTCGCCTACGCCTGGGGACAGAACTGGTATGGCCAGCTCGGCAATCCCAATGCAGGAAGGCAGAGTCCTGTTCCTTCACCGGTGTCGTTCAACCTACAGCCGGTGATCACCGGCGTCACCTTCGACACCAGCCCCGGCACGAACCTGATCCGCGGCGATGGCAGCAGCGTCAGCGTGACCACGCCCGCACACCTGCCGGGCACAGTCACAGTCAGCGTTAAATACACAACGGGCGGCGCGGGAAATACCCTGACCGACACTTCCCTCAAATACACGTACATGCCCGCAGGAGTGCTCCCCAAGGCCGGAGGGAAAGGCACCCTGCTGGTCCTGGCCACCGGTATGACCGGCATGGGCGGGGTCCTGGCATCCCGCCGCCACCGGAGGGAAACACGCCAACTGTCACAAGCTTCGCACGAGTAAGACGGGCCGGGCGGCGTATCAATCCCCCCCCCCGCCCCCGACCCATATAGGGGGGGGGGGAGCAGGGAGAAACGTGTCATTTAAGTAAGGCTCAACCCCAAGAGAGCCGACACCCCTCCCGCGCCCCCACCACACTTCTGCCTGTGATGATACAGGCAAACCTCTCTTGTTTCCGCCCAGGAAGGGAGATGAACACAGAAGAGTCGACCATAGAGTTTGCAAAGTTTACAACTCGAGCCGGCCCTGACGCTGTCCGTGCTCCCGTTCTCAAATAACGCTGTCAACAACGACTCTCCTTGACCGAGAGAATCACCGTCGCCAAGCGGCTGACTCTGGTTCGTGTGTTGTTTGCTGACCGGGTGGTAGGGTGAAAAAAGGGGATGTCGAGAAGACAGCTGGCTTCCACCACGATTCCTGTAATCCGATGCAGGGCTGGCGCTGGCAGGTAGAATTTCAATTGATGGGCGGTGTTGGTACCGCTTGGTGTTTGGTGAAGGGGTTTTGGTTTCATGCATCTGGTTTCCCGTCTGCGTCGCGTGTTGGCGATGATGACCGTCCTGCTGGGCCTGCTGGCAGGCCTGGGCGTCGCATCCGCCCAGGCGGACGCTCCCATACTCACCGGGGGGGGGGGGGTCGTCAGACCCCTCGCGTAGCTGAGCAAACCCCCGCCACCCTCCCCGGCAACGCATCAAATATCCCACTTTCCTCGCCATCGCCGATACAAGCCACCCCACCGTTAAGCCCAGCAACGCCGAGTCCAAGCACTCCGTCAACGTCGACGAACAATATAGACAGCGCAGAACCAGCTCCTGACAAACCAAATAATAAAACGGATGGTCAAGCCGCACATATGGTGCGTTTCGACCCGGCCGACGGCAGCACGCCCACACAGGAGACCGTGAAGACCGGGACGCTTGCCACCCCCCCGCAACACAACCCTCAACGTCCCGGCTTCAGGTTCGACGGATGGACGCTTGACGGCCAGCCCTACGACTTCCAGACCCCCATCCTGCAGGACACGACCCTGACAGCCCAATGGTCGAAGACCACGGACTGGCGGCTGAGCCCGGAGCACGGGCCCGCCACCGGCGCCAGGCTGACCATCAGCCCGCCCGACAGGCAGGAACCCTGTTACACGAGCATCCAGTCCGCAGGTAACCAGGTTGTGGGCCTGACCGGCGACGGGCGCATCCACACCTGGACACAGGACCACACACCCAAGCAGGTTCCCGCCCCCGCCCAGGCTCCCGGCGGGTTCCGCTACCTGCAGGCCGCAGCCGGCAGCCGCCGGCAGGCCGCCTTGGGATCCGACCAGCGGATCTACATTTGGGACAGCCAACAGCTCGTACCCACGCTCCTGGACACCGGACAGAACGCCGGGTTCACCAGCATCAGCATGAACGATAATCGGCTCCTGGCCGTGGACCGGCAGGGACAGGTCCACATCTTCCAAGTCAATCAGACCAACAGCCAGAATCCGAAGTCCACAGTACAGGAAACCATCGGCCTGCCCGGGCAGGCGCAGGCCGTCCTCGCCGCCGCATCCGGCAGCCGAATCCTCATCGTGGACACGGACGGGCAGGCCTGGACCCGGGAGACAAGCAACACCGGAAAAACCAGACCGGAACCCATCAAACAGGAACCAGGCACACGCACCGTCCAGGCCCAGGCCCTCAACCAGGGGTTCCTCCTCCTGGACGCGGACGGGCAAATCTACTACCTGGCCGACAGCACAACAAAACCGACAACCGTCAGCCTGCCAGAGGGCATAAAAGCAAGCAGGATCAGCACCGACAAGGACCAGGCCCTAATCACCGACACAGAGGGCCACGTCTGGTTCTGGAAGATAGCCGGAACTCCCATCCGGGTGGACAACAGCAACCAGACATACACGCAGGCCGTCCTTGCAGGCGGCAGGATTACCGCCGTCAGCAGGCAGGGCGACATGTTCACATGGAACCCGGACGCTCAAAACAATCCAGGCAAGCCAGCCAGAACCGACGATGCCACCGGACCCACCCTGGAAACAGCCAGCATGGACGGCCAAACACTGACACTCAACAAGAGCAACGATGCCTGGCAGACGGAAATCCCCGCCCATAAACCGGGGCCAGCCGCCATCACACTCGCCGGCAGGCAGGACGGCCAACCCTTCACCAGGAGCCTCAACTACACCGTCGACCAGACCCTCACCAGAGACAACCAGCAAAGATCCACTTACAAAGTCACTTTTAATGCGGACGGAGGAAACCCCGAACCAGCAGATCAGAACTTCTCCACCCCAAACAGCAGAGTCAAACGGCCCTCCCCCGACCCGACACGAGAAGGCTACCAGTTCGACGGATGGTTCACCGGCAACATCGCCTACGACTTCAGCAAGCCCGTCACCAAGAACCTCACCCTCACCGCCAAATGGACCTTCCAAGACCCCAACAACACGTGGAGCATCAGCCCCGATAAAGGCAGCCAGCTGGGCAACGAGTCCACCATCATCACCCCGCCTGACATCACCAGGCGAAACATCAGGTTCAGCCAGGTCAGCGGATCGAAAAACGACAGTAGTACTACCTATGGCTTTTCCCTGGCCGTGGGCAGCGACGGGAACGCCTACGCATGGGGAGACAACAGGTATGGCCAGCTCGGCGACGGGACGACCACCGAGCGGCATACGCCGGTCATGGTGAGGAAACCTGACCGCAACACGTATCCGGATCTGCCTGCAGATTTCACATACGTGCAGGTCAGCGCCGGAAGCTATTACTCCCTGGCCCTGGGCAGTGACGGATACGTGTACGCCTGGGGATACAACCACTATGGCCAGCTCGGCAACAAGACCAAGTCCGATTCATCAAAACCAATTCGCGTGCGCGACCCCGCCAACCCCGAGGATGCAAACAAAGGACTGCAAGCCACACAGGTGAGCGCCGGATACTCTCATTCGCTGGCCGTGGGCAACGATGGATACGCCTACGCCTGGGGATACAACGAATATGGCAAGCTCGGCAACAACACCAGCGACGATTTGTCTGATGTTCCCGTGCAAGTGCGCGACCCCGCTGACGTAAGCAAAGGACTGAAAGCCACCCAGGTGAGCGCCGGATGGCGGCATTCGCTGGCCATCGGGACTGACGGATACGCCTACGCCTGGGGATACAACAAAAATGGCCAGCTCGGCAACGGGAAGACCAGCAGCACTAACGCGAATCCTGTTCCTGTGCACGTGCGCGACCCCGCCAACCCTGATGACGAGAGCAAAGGACTGCAAGCCACACAGGTGAGCGCAGGATACTCTCATTCGCTGGCCGTGGGCAACGATGGATACGCCTACGCCTGGGGATTCGACTACTGCGGCCAACTCGGAAATAACAGCACAACGGATTCGACTGTTCCCGTGCACGTGCGCGACCCCGCCAACCCTGATGACGAGAGCAAAGGACTGCAAGCCACACAAGTGGACGGTGGATACGAGCATTCATTGGCCCTGGGCAGCGACGGATACGCCTACGCCTGGGGAGAGAACGATAAGGGCCAGCTCGGGAACAATACAACCAGCGGCTACTATTACCCTGTAAAGGTGCTCGCCTCCGAACAGTCCACAAGCAAGGCCGGCCCCTGGCTGCACGCCGTGCGAATAATCGCCGGTGACCAGCATTCGCTGGCCATCGACACGGACGGGAACACCAAAACATGGGGACGCAACGACTCTGGTCGACTCGGCGACGGCACCACAAACAACAAATCGGCTCCTGTGCCGGTGGTGTTTAACCTGCAGCTGGTGATCACCGGCGTCAGATTCGACCAGACCCCCGTATCAGGCCTGACACGCGGCGATGGCAATAGTGTCACCGTGACCACGCCCGCACATTTGCCGGGCACGGTCACGGTCAGCGTGGACTATACGCTGGGCGGCGCATCCCAAACGCCGGACACCTCCCTCAGGTACACGTACCTGCCCGCAGGCGCGCTCCCAAGGGCCGGCGGGCAGGGCATCCTGCTCGCCCTCGCCACCGGCATGACCGGCATGGGCGGGGTCCTCGCCTCGCGCCGCCACCGGAAAGAAACACACCGACTGCTTCACGCTTCGCACGAGTAAGAGCGGCCGGGCGGCGTATCAATCCCCCCGCCCCCGGCCCATACAGGGGGAGCAGGGAGGAACGTGCCACTTTAGGCTCAAACCCCAAGAGAGCCGACACATCCTCCCGCGCCCCCACCACACTCCTTCCACCCCGCCATGACGGCCACCCCCACCCGATTCCAACCAGAGCAAACACCTGTTATATGGCCAAACCGGCCATGTAGAATTGAACAAGACGACCATCCCGCCACAGGCGGGAAGACAAGGAGGAGCAGATGGCTTTCAACGGGAATCCGCGGCCGCAGGCCCCATACGGTCAGTACGCGCAGCAGCCGATGCCGACCATGCAGGGCGGTGAGCCCTACGGCATGGGCGCGCCCATCGACACCAACGCAGCATACAGCTTTGAAAAGGCGGAACGGGTCTCCATGTCCCGCGCCTATGCGGAGATGGCCGTCGGCCTGCTGGTCACCGCCCTTACGGCCTATCTGACCGCCCGGACCGGTCTGCTCCTGGCCTTCATGCAGGCCACGGGCGCCCTGGGCTGGATCAGCATGGCCGTGGTCCAGGTGGCCTTCGCCATGATTCTGAGCGTCCGGGTTATGCGCATGCGCACCTCCACCGCCCGGGTCATGTTCTACCTCTATGCGGCCCTGATGGGCTTCACCCTGAGCACCATCTTCATCGCCTACTCCCTGCCCTCCATCATGCTGACCCTGGTGATCAGCGCAGGCTTCTTCTTCGTCCTCAGCATGCTGGGGCTGACCACGCGGCGCAACATGCTGGGCATGGGGTCCATCTTCATGGCCGGCCTGCTCATGCTGATCCTGGTCCAGGTGGTCATGCTCTTCCTGGCCCCTTCCAACACGGCCCTGCGCGTGGTCTCGGCCATCGGCATCATCCTCTTCGCCGGGCTGACCATGTATGACGCCCAGCAGACCAGGGTCATCTTCGCCACCTATCGCAGCCAGGGACCGGAGGCCATCAAGCGGGTCTCCATCCTCTGCGCCCTCAACCTCTACCTGGACTTCGTCAACCTCTTCCTCTACATCCTGGATCTGGTCGGCGATCGCAACTGACAAAAAAGAAGATCCCCGCCCCTAGCATTGGGGGCGGGGATTTTTGTATCTTCAGGCCTCCTGATCGGCCCTGGCCAGCAGACCACGCAGCACATACTGCAGGATGCCGCCGTTGCGGTAGTACTCGGCCTCGCCAGGGGTGTCGATGCGCACCTTGGCCGCAAACTCCACCATGCTGCCGTCGGGCCGCTGGGCCCGCACCTGAACCTGCTCGGACAGGGAGCTGTTCAGGGCATCGACGCCGATCAGGTCATAGGTCTCCTGGCCGTCCAGACCCAGGCTCTGAGCCGACTGACCCGCGGGGAACTCCAGGGGCAGCACGCCCATGCCGATCAGGTTGCTGCGGTGGATGCGCTCGAAGGACCTGGCGATGACGGCCCGCACGCCCAGCATCCGGGTACCCTTGGCCGCCCAGTCCCTGGAGGAGCCCGTGCCGTACTCGCTGCCTGCCAACACCACCAAAGGAGTGCCCTGCCTGGCATAGTCCTGCGCCGCCTCGAAGATGGTCGTCTCCTGGCCGTTCAGGAAATCGTAGGTGAACCCTCCCGGGCGCACATCCAGCCCCACCGAGGCCAACAGCTGGTTGCGCAGGCGGATGTTGCCGAAGGTGCCCCGGACCATGACCTCGTGGTTGCCGCGCCGGGAGCCGTAGGAGTTGAAGTCCCTGGGGGCTATGCCGTGCTCCTGCAGGTAGCGACCGGCCGGTGCGTCGGCCTTGATGGCCCCTGCGGGCGAGATGTGGTCGGTGGTGACCGAATCCCCCAGCAGGGCCAGCACCCGGGCTCCGTGGATGTCCTCCAGGGGAACGGGCTGGGCCTTCATGCCGTCGAAGAAAGTCTGGCGACGGATGTAGGTGGAATCCTGGTCCCAGTGGAAGAGCTCGCCCTCCGGCACCTCCAGTTTCCGCCAGCGCTCGTCCCCGCCGAAGACGTCCGCATAGTCGCGCAGGTACATGTCCCGGTCCAGGGCGGTGCCCACCACGGACTCGATGGCCTCCCGGGAGGGCCAGACGTCCGCCAGCATGACCGGCTTGCCCTGGCTGTCCTGGCCCAGGGGGTCCCGCCAGGGGTCGAAGTCCATGGTGCCGGCCAGGGCGTAGGCCACCACCAGGGGCGGCGAAGCCAGGTAGTTCATCTTGACGTCCGGGCTGATGCGCCCCTCGAAGTTCCTGTTGCCCGAGAGCACGGCCGTCACCGTCAGGTCATGATCGGCGATGGCCTGGTGGATGGCCGGGTCCAGGGGGCCGGAGTTGCCGATGCAGGTGGTGCAGCCGTAGCCGACCAGCTCGAAGCCCAGGGCGTCCAGGTCCTTGCTCAGGCCGGTCCGGTTCAGATAATCCGTCACCACCTGGGAGCCTGGCGCCAGCGAGGTCTTGACCCAGGGCTTGGGCTTGAGGCCCCGGGCGCGCGCCTGGCGGGCCAGCAGACCGGCGGCCACCATGACCGAGGGGTTGGAGGTGTTGGTGCATGAGGTGATGGCCGCGATGACCACATCCCCGTCCCGCAGGCTGAACTCGCTGCCGTCGGCCTTCCTGACCGGCACAGCCTGGCCGTCTGCGTCCCTGTCCTGGTCGCTGTAATCCTTCAAGTCCCGATGGAAGGTCTTCTGGGCCTGGTCCAGCAGGATGCGGTCCTGGGGCCGCCGAGGGCCGGCAATGGACGGCCGCACCGTGGACAGATCCAGCTCCAGCACCTGCGAATACTCAGGCTCGGGGCAGTCGGCATCCTCCGGGTCCATCCACAGGCCGTTGGCCTTGGCGTAGGCCTCCACCAGGCGCACATGATCGTCGCTGCGGCCGGTCAGACGCAGGTAGTCCAGGGTGATTTGGTCGATGGGGAAGATGGCGCAGGTGGAGCCGAACTCAGGGCTCATGTTGCCCAGGGTGGCCCGGTTGGCCAGGGGGACCTGGGCCAGGCCCTTGCCATGGAACTCCACGAACCGGCCCACCACGCCCACCTCGCGCAGCATCTGGGTCACGGTCAGCACCACGTCGGTGGCGGTGACCCCCTCGGGAATGGACCCGGTCAGCTTGAAGCCCAAGACCTGGGGCACCAGCATGGAGATGGGCTGGCCCAGCATGGCCGCCTCGGCCTCGATGCCGCCCACGCCCCAGCCCAGCACACCCAGGCCGTTGACCATGGTGGTGTGCGAGTCGGTACCCACGCAGGAGTCCGGGTAGACCAGGGCCGGCCCCTCTCCTTTAGTTCTGTCCCTGCGCATGACCACCTGGGCCAGGTACTCCAGGTTGACCTGGTGGATGATGCCGGTGCCAGGGGGCACCACGCGGAAGTTTTGGAAGGCCTGCTGGCTCCAGCGCAGGAAGCGGTAGCGCTCACTGTTGCGCTGGTATTCCATGTCCATGTTGTGTTCCAGGGCGCCCGGCATGCCGGAGCTGTCCACCTGGACGGAGTGGTCGATGACCATCTGCGCGGGGATGAGCGGGTTGACCAGGGAGGGGTCGTCGCCCAGGGCCTTGACGGCGTCGCGCATGGTGGCCAGGTCGACCATGCAGGGCACGCCGGTGAAGTCCTGCATGAGCACCCGGGCGGGACTATACTGGATTTCCCTGTCGGGCTGGGCCTTGGGGTCCCAGTCCAACAGCTGGTCCAGTTGGTCCCGGGTCACCGTGGTCCCGTTCTGATGCCGCAGCAGATTCTCTGCCAGGATGCGCAGGCTGTAGGGCAGGTGGTCGATTCCCGGCAGGTCGCTGATCCGGTAGTATTCGAACTCCTCGGAGCCCACCTTGAGCTTGGAACGACCGGCATCTTGTGCGGATTCTGACATGCACCACCCCTTCCTTGGACGCTCGGGCCCTGCCCTTGCGCCCATGTGGACCGGCGGCGGGAGGACCCCAGGCCGTCAGTGACGCTATCTGTGCTTTTTGGGTTCCACTCTTAGCCCCGATGTGTTACCTGATGGATGTAACGTGCGCATGCTGGATAGCCCAGGACGGCCAGGACCATGAGCAGGGCTCCGACCAGGGCGAAGGCCACGGTGGCGGCCAGGGCCGGACCGGAGGGCAGGCTGATGGCGAAGAACCGCGCCACCATGGGGATCAGGGCCCCGATCACCCCGGCTGCGGCGAAGAAGAGGACCAGCAGGCCCCTCCAGGAGCGCAGGGGCCGGGCCACCTGTGCCAGGACCAGCACGCCCATGCAGAAGAGGACGATGGCGCAGACCGACCGCCAGCGCCCCAGGTCTCCGGGCCGGGCCAGGTTCAGGCCCAACAGGCCGGGAAGGCTCCAGGCCGCCGCCAGCACAATCAAAGCAGTGGCGAAGCCCGAGGGCAGGGCGAAGGTGACCACACGCTTGAGGAAGCCGGGCCGGTAGCGCCTGGTGTTGGGGGCCAGCGCCAGGAAGAAGGCCGGCGTGCCGATGGTCAGGGCGCCGATGTAGGTGATGTGCCGGGGCAGGTAGGGGAAGGGGATGCCGGTCAGGACCACACCCAGGGAGATCAGGGCCGAGTAGACGGTCTTGACCAGGAAGAGGCCGGCCACACGCTCCATGTTGGCCATGACCTGCCGGCCACGGGCCACCACGTCGGGCAGGTGGGAGAAGCGCGAATCCACCAGGACCAGCTGGGCCACGGCCTTGGTGGCGGCCGCCGCATTGCCCATGGCGATGCCCAGGTCCGCCTCCTTCAGGGCCAGGGAGTCGTTGACCCCGTCGCCGGTCATGGCCACCGTGTGACCCTTCAGGTGCAGGGCCTGGACGACGGCCTTCTTCTGGTCGGGCAGGACCCGGCCCAGCACGTCCACGTCCTCCAGCACCTCGGCCAGGGCTGCCGTGTCCTTGGGCAGCTGCCGGGCATCCATGGCCCGGGGCGCCCGGTCGCCGGTCAGGCCCACCTTGGTGGCGATGGCCGCCACCGTGGCCGGGTTGTCGCCCGAAATGACCCGGCAGCGCACGCCCTGCTGGCGGAACCAGGCCAGGGTCTCGGCAGCGTCATCGCGGATGTGCTCCGAGCAGGTGATCAGGGCCAGGGGCTTCAGGTTCCCGGGCAGGTCGGGACTGCTGGTGAAGTAGTCAGGCTGGTCGGTGCCCGGGTACCCGCCGGGGGCGGCCAGCATCAGCACCCGGTAGCCGCGGTCGGCCAGGTCGGCCACCTGCTGGTCCACCTGGGGCCAGCTGCCCGCCTGGGGTGCCAGGAGCACCTCCGGGGCGCCGAAGTACCAGATTCTGCCGGACTGGTCGGCCACGGCGCTCCACTTGCGGGCCGAGGAGAAGGGCAGGCGGCTGACGGCCCTGCCCGGGTGCAGGTCGTCCATCCCCTTGAGGATGGCCCGGCCGGTGGCGTTGGGGCTCTCCTCCGCGCAGACGTCCACCAGGGCTTGCCGCATCTGCTGGGCCGGCAGATCCTCGGCCAGCGGATGCAGGTCGTCGTAGACGATGCCCCCGTCGGTGATGGTGCCGGTCTTGTCCAGATTCAGGGCATCCACCCGGGCCAGGGTCTCCACGGACTCCATCTGCTGGACCAACGTTTGATGCCGGGCCAGGCGGATGGCGGCCAGGGCGAAGTTCAAGGAGGTCAAAAGGACCAGACCCTCGGGGATCATGCCCACGACCCCGGCCACGGCGGACACCACGGCCTGCCGCCAGGCTCCGGTGGCCAGGGCCGTCTGGAAGCCGCCCACGGTCCGCATCTGGGTGAAGATGAGCAGCAGGCAGAGGGGAATGACCACCACGGTCATGACCTTGAGGATGGTGTTGATGCCCTCGTTCAGGTCGGAGTGGACCTTCTTGTAGACCTTGGCCTTGGCCGTCAGCGTGGCGGCGTAGGAGTCGGCGCCCACGGCGGTCACCTGGGCCAGGGCCATGCCCGAGACGGCCGTGGAGCCCGAGTAGACCTGGTCCCCCGGCTTGTGCTTGACCGTGCGCGATTCGCCGGTCAGCATGGACTCGTCCAGCTCCAGGCCGTAGATGTCGATGATCTGCGCGTCGGCAGGCACCTGGTCCCCGGAGCGGATCCAGAGCAGATCCCCCTTGACGATGGCATCGTGGGGCACGGTCAGGTTGCGCCCATCCCTGCGCACCGTATAGTCGGAGGCCACCAGGATGGACAGCCCGTCCAGGGTGTGCTTGGCCTTGAGCTCGGTGGCCACGCCAATGCCGGTGTTGATGATGATGATCAGGCCGAAGACCGCGTCCTTCCACTGGCCGGTCAGCAGGACCACCACCATGGCGGTCAGGATGATCCCGTTGAAGAGGGTGAAGACGTTGTCGCGGATGATCTGGCCCAGGCTGCGGGAGGTTTGGTCCTGGGAGACGTTGACCAGGCCTTGGGACTTCAGCTGCTCCACCTCCCGGGAGCTCAGCCCCGGCCGGTCGGTCTCCGGAAAGCCTGTGTCCGCCGTTGTGCCCATAGTCGGCTCTTGATCACTGCCTGTGCTCATCCTCGGCCCCCTCTCGGTCGGCGCTCAGGCGCACGGCCATGATCCTTGCATGCGGTCCGTCGTCCACAATGGTCTGCAGGGCGTCGGCCAGCAAGGGCGCATGTGGATTCCCGGCAGGATCCACCGGGTGGACCGTAGCCGCATAGTAGAGCCTACCTGGGTCAGGGGTCCAAGCCTTGGCGCTTTGAGCGAACTCTACCACAGGGATGCCCGCCTTCCGGGCCGCCTTCAAGGCAGGGGCCCAGTCGCCGGCTCCGGGTCGGCGAATCAGAATCAGACTGACCCCGCGGTTGATGGCATCCTGCACCCCATCCTGTTGATCGCTGGTGGAATGCGCTGAAGAAAAATAACCCTTCATGCGCTGCGCCTGCAACGAGGCCAGGATACGGCTGTCAAGACCGGTATCCGAATCCTTGTCATCCTTCTGCGGGCATCCAATCAAAGCCACGAGCGTGTCGGAGCGATCCACGCCATCATGAGGCACGGTGCCCTCATGCCAGGAGTCTCCCACGGCCCTGTCCTTGGGGGCGCAGCCGGTCAGCATGGGCAGGCCTGCCAGCAGAGCGACCGCCAGCAGTAGACCCGCCAGCCGCCTGACCACTGCCACGATCCGCCCGGCGCGGCTCATGTCAGCGATGCCTTCCCACCGTGCGGGTGAAGACAGCCACAGTCTCCACATGGTGGGTCATCGGGTAGATATCAAAGGCCTCAAGATACCTGGGGCTGTAGCCCAGGGAGATCAGGGTGGCTGTATCCCTGGCCAGGCTGGTCGGGTCGCAGGCCACATAGATGATGGTCCCAACCCCGCAGGCGGCCAGCAGTCGGCAGACTTGAGCCTTGGCGCCGGCCCTGGGCGGATCCAGCAGGATCAGGTCGGGATGGCCCAGCCCCTTGGGTACACCGCCAGCCAGGACCTTGGCCACGTCCCCTCGACGCAGGACCACACGATCCAGTCCGGCTTGCTTTACGTTGTTTTTCGCACTGGCAATGGCTCCGGCAGAACCCTCGACGGCCAGAAGCCGGGCTCGTCCGTCGGCCAGAGCAGCCAGAGGCAAAGTGAAGAGCCCCGATCCACAGTAGAGGTCCCAGATGACCGGTTCAGCTACCCCGTCCAACGCCTGCCTGGCCTGGTCCAGGATCGCCTTGGTCAGTACGACCGGTGCCTGGCGGTGGACCTGCCAGAATCCGTCGGCCCGGACCTGGTACTCAGGTCCTGTCCTGGCCTCCAGCCGTTCCGTCAGTAGGCGACTCCCCTTGCCCAGGCGGCCATCCACCAGCAGGGCGTAGTTGTCGCCAACCGGTCCCCCATCGCGCGGCTGGGGAACGGCCAGGCGTATGCGAGCTCCCGCCGGCAGGCCGCCTTCCCAGATGCCCAGTTCTTCAGCCAGGTCCAGCAGCTCCTGAGTGGCCAGGGGCATGGTCTGAATCGGCAGACGGTCATGTGATCCCCGCCGACGCATGGAGGGACGACCCTGATCGTCGGCCACCAGCTCGATTCGGGTCCTCCAGTGCAGGCCACCCAGCTGCTCATCGCCCGGAACCCGGGCCACCGGTACATGAACATCCACCCCGCCCAGACGGGCCATCTGCTGACCGATCAGATCGGCCTTCCAGGCCAGCTGACCGGGCAGGCTCACGTGAATCAGATCGGCGCCGCCCAGTCCACCTCCCCAGGCAAGCGGGCCAGCCAAGGACCAGACGGGGTCACGGCGGTCAGGGCTGGCCTCCAGCACCTGGGTGACCTCGCCCGTGGCGAATCTGCCTGCCCGGCCGTGGGGCTCGTCCAGGAGGACCTCCACCAGCTCCCCGGGCAGGGCAAAGCGGACAAAGACCACCCGACCGTCCTCCAGGTGGCCCACGCAACGGCCCTGGTCGGCATAGCGTTCGATGCGCAGACGAACCCTGGTCTCAGTCATGATCGGCGTGAACCTCCTGATCGGCCTGACCCTGGTCAGCCTGGCGGCGATGGTAGGGGCCCCCGATCAGCAGCCAGCTAATCCAGATGCCCAAGGCGAACAAGGGCAGGCCCAATATCAGGCGTGCGGCGCCAAGAAACCCGACGGAACCAGTCAGGTAGAGCGGCACCTGGACCAGCAGGCGCAGCGCGAAGACGGCGATCCAGACCAGAGTGGCCTGGGTATAGGCCCGTACCAGCTCCGGTTCACTGCGCCAAGAGGCCAGCCATTGCTTCCAGCCTGAGACGACAGGTCGGCGCAGGTACTCCACAACCAAGCCTATGCCGGGTATCCGTGCCAGCAGCGAGGCGCCCAAAACGATAATCCAGAATCCGTTGGTCAGGAATCCTGGCAGATAGTAGTTACGCGCATCCCGGGTCAGCCATGCAGCCACCAGGCAGATGCCCACCGAAAGCAGACCGGTCAACGCACCCAGAAAGGACTGCCGCTGGACCAGGCGAATCAGAAGCTGCACCAGGGCCAGGGCCGCCGAAACCGCCACGGTCAGTCCCAGACGGCCGGTCACCAGGAAGACAACCAGAAATACCAGCCCCGGCAGCAGGGACTCGACGATCCCCCGCCATCCGCCGATGGCCTCCATGACGGAGAAATCGTCGTCAGCCAGCGCAGCCAGCCCGGAATGCTTCTGCTCCACAGCCTCAGCGGACCTCCGAGAACATGGGTCCGCGAGACAGTGTGGTCTTCACCTCGGTCTGCTGGTCCGAGTCGAAGGGACCCTCCGGCTTGCCAGGGATCTGCGCACTCTCGTCGTCCTTGGACTTCGAGTCTTCGGCATCTCCTCGGCGCTGATTGGGGGTGATGGGCGCATGCATGGGAACCAGGTCACGAGGGGCCAGGGGCTCATCGCCACGGACAACCACCATGTCGGCCAGGTAGCCGTCGAGGACATCCTTCTCCTTGCCGCCCTTGGCCGCAGGGCCGGAGAAGATGCCTCGCAGCATCCAGCGGGGTCCGTCGACGCCCACCACCCGGGTCAGCAGGTTCTTGCCCTTGACCTTGACAGGCAAGGTCAGCTCCTTGCCGAAGACGCCGTCCACCTCCTTGCAGGAGGGGTTGGCCTTGAGCAGGTCGGCCCGGACCTCGTCCCACAGGCCCAGGGACTTGGGGGCCGCGAAGGGCTCCAGCTCCAGACTGGAGGACTTGTAGGTGATGGTGGCCCCCAGCACGTCGCCGGTCTGCGAGTTGGCCTTGAGCCTCAACTCACTGCCCTGCAGGAAGGGCAGCATCAGGGCGCCGATGTCCAGGTACTCATCGGTGTCGGGGGCCTCGGGATCCGTACTGTCCCAGGGGCCTTTCCCGCTCTGCTCGGCTTCGTCCCGCCCCGCAGCCGTCTCATCACCGTCGGCCTGAGAGGTTTGTGAGGTCTGGTCGGGTTTCTCTGTGGACTCTTCAGCGTCCCTGGACTCGTCGAGCTCCTTGGACTGGTCCTTCTGATCCTCGACATCCTCCTCGGCCTGTCGCTTGGCGCGTTTCCTGCCGAAACCGAACAATCCCATGATGCCTCATTTCCTTGTGAGTCTGTGCAAAGGATACCTAGTCAAGACCCAGGCGCAGCTTGCCGCCGGGGATGGCGTCCAGCAGGTCCTTGGTGTACTGGCGCTGCGGATGGTCGAAGACCTCGTCGGTGGTCGCGTGCTCCACCAGCCGGCCGTGCTGCATGACCACCACCTCATCGGCGATCTGCCTGACCACGGCCAGGTCGTGGGTGATGAACAGGTAGCTCAGCCCTTGCTCGGCCTGCAGGTCGTTGAGCAGCCGCAGCACCTGGTCCTGGACCAGCACGTCCAGGGCGGAGACAGCCTCGTCGCAGATGATCACATCCGGATTCAGGGCCATGGCCCGGGCGATGGCGATGCGCTGACGCTGGCCTCCGGAGAGCTCGTTGGGGTAACGCCCCATGACCGACTCGGGCATCTCCACCATGTCCAGCAACTCCTTGACCCTCCTCT
Source organism: Bifidobacterium sp. W8114 (assembly GCF_016101165.1). Classification (NCBI taxonomy): domain Bacteria; kingdom Bacillati; phylum Actinomycetota; class Actinomycetes; order Bifidobacteriales; family Bifidobacteriaceae; genus Bifidobacterium; species Bifidobacterium sp. W8114. Next base: position 145,406 of record NZ_JACFRA010000004.1, read on the forward strand.
GCCGGGACTTGGCGTTGCCGATCTTGTGGATGCGCAGGGGCTCCTCAATGGAGCGGTAGATGGAGTACATGGGGTCCAGGGAGCCATAGGGGTTCTGGAAGACCGGCTGGACGTGCCGCCGGAATTCCATGAGCTGACGGCTGCCGAAGTCGGCGATGTCCTGGCCCTCGTAGGTCACCCGGCCCGAGGTGGGTTTGAGCAGGTGCAGAACCATGTTGGCCACGGTGGATTTGCCGGAGCCGGACTCCCCCACGATGGCCAGGGTGGTCCCCCGCTTGACCGAGAAAGAGACGTCGTCCACTGCCTTGAACATCTCCTTACGGCGCGGCAGCCTGAACTCGCGGGTCAGGTGCTCCACGGTGATGACGTGCTCGCTGCGCTCCAGGGTGCTCTCGCCCTTGACGTGGTGCTCCAGCAGTCCCTCGGCATCCTGGCCGCGCTGCTTGGCGGAGATGATGCGCTGGGAGGCCAGTGAGGGCGCAGCCTGGACCAGCCGCTTGGTGTATGGGTGCTGGGGGTGTTGCAGAACCTCCAGGCTGGGTCCGGACTCCACCACCTGGCCCCGGTACATGACCACGATGTGCTGGGCGCGTTCGGCTGCCAGGCCCAGGTCGTGGGTGATGAAGAGCACGGCGGTGCCCAGGGATTCGGTCAGGCTGCGCAGGTGGTCCAGAATCCGCTTCTGGACGGTCACATCCAGAGCGCTGGTGGGTTCATCCGCAATCAGCAGGTCGGGACGGGAAGCCAGGCCGATGGCGATCAGGGCGCGCTGGCGCATGCCGCCGGAGAACTCATGCGGATACTGCCGGGCCCTGGTGGCGGCCTCGGGCAGCCCGGCCTCCGAAAGCAGGCCGGCGATGCGGTCGTTCATGTCCGAGCCGGTCACATGCTCCTTGGCCAGCGTCCAGGCTGTGTCGTCATTCACACCGGCGTCGATCAGGGATTTGGCCACGCCCCAGCGGGTCTCGGAGCCCACATCCCACTCGGACTTCATGGCCTCCATGGTCTTGTCCACGTCGGCGACCCCGGCATCACTCAGTGCCTGACGTGCAGCCTCAAGCAGACCGGGCAGGTCCTTGGAGGAGATGAAGAGCTCATCGTCGGACTTCTTTACCTTCACCTCTTCGTCGCCAGCCAGGGCCTTGGCCAGCCGGGAGCGCTTCTCCCGGGAGACATCCATGTGGTTGGCGGTCAGCGCCTCCTTGACCTGGGAGCCGATGCGCCAGACCGGGTTCAGGTTGCTCATGGGATCCTGCGGGACCAGGCCCACCTGGGATCCGCGCAGCGCCTCATAGTCCTTGCGGTCCAGGCCCACCAGCTCGCGGCCATTGAGCCGGATGCTGCCGCCGGTCACCTTGCCGGTGCCGGGCAGAAGGCCCAGCACAGCCATGGCAGAGGTGGACTTGCCGGAGCCTGACTCCCCCACGATGGCCACCCACTGGCCGGGGTAGACGTTGAAGGAGGCCTTGCGAACCGCATGGACGGTGCGCCCATCGGCGGTGAAGTCCACCTGCAGGTCCCGCACGTCGAGCAGGGGCTGATTCTCCTGATTGGTGGTCGTATTCTTGTCTGCTTCAGTCATGCTTCCTCCACTCAGGCCGTTCTGCTCTTGGGATCCAATGCATCCTTGACCGCGTCACCCATCATGATGAAGGCCAGCACGGTGATGGCCAGGGCTGCGGAGGGATAGAAGAGGACCGAGGGATTGGTGGTCAGGAGGCTCTGGGCCGTCGAGATGTCCCCGCCCCAGGAGACCACGGTGGAGGGCAGACCGATGCCCAGGAAGCTCAGAGTGGCCTCAGAGACGATGTAGCTGCCCAGCGACATGGTGGCCATGACGATGACCGGGGCCAGTGAGTTGGGCAGGATATGACGGAAGAGGTTGCGCAGAGGCGTGGAGCCCAGGGCCGTAGATGCGGTATTGAATTCCAGGTTTTTGGCCTCCAGGACGGCGCTTCGGGTGATACGCGCCATGTTGACCCAGCCGAAGAGGGTCAGGGTCAGGATGATCTTCCACAGTGAGGTGGAGGTACGGAACATCTGCAGGAGCACGATGGCACCCAGGATCATGGGGATGGCGAAGAAGATGTCGGTGATGCGGCTGAGCACCGCGTCAACCCAGCCCCCGAAGAATCCAGCGATTGCGCCGATGAGTCCGCCGAAGACGGTGACCAGGATGGTGGTCATGATGCCGATGGCCACCGAGGTTCGGGCCCCATGGATGACGCGGCTGTAGACGTCGCATCCCTGCAGGTCGAAGCCGAAGGGGTGCCCCGGACGACCTGGCTCCACAGAGTTGGACAGGTTGCAGGCCATGGGGTCCTGTTTGGCGAAGAGGTCGGGGAAGAGGGCCACCAGGATAACCACGATCGCCAGGATAGCGGAGATGATGAAGAGCGGGTTGCGCCTCAGGGTCTTCCAGGCGTCGGCCCACATGCTGGTAGGCGGCACGTCCTCATCCACCGAGTCCACCTCGCGCAGGGGCGTCTCGTCGATGGGGGCCACAAACCGCTCCTGCCCCGGCAAGGGGTCGGGGAAGTATACGCGGGCCTGGCTTTCGTTCTGTTCGCTTGACTCGTTCATTGCCGTTTCACTCATAGTCGGTCCCTCTCCCTCACGCATACCGGATTCGCGGATCGAGCACTGCGTAGAGCAGGTCGACCAGGAGGCTGGTTATGACGAAGATCAGGACCAGAATGGTCACGATGGAGACCACCAGGGTGCCTTCGCCCCTCAGGATGGCCTGGTAGAGGGTGTTGCCCACGCCCTGGATGTTGAAGATGCGCTCGGTGATCATGGCCCCGCCCATGAGTCCGCCGATGTCGGCGCCCAGGTAGGTGACCACGGGAATCAGGGAGTTGCGCAGCACGTGCCGCACGATGACGGACCGGTTGCTCATGCCCTTGGCCCGGGCCGTTCGCACGTAATCCTCGGAGATGTTGGAGGTGATCTCCGTCCTTGTCAGTCGGATGATGGAGGCCATGGAAACCGACCCCAGCACGACGGCCGGCATAAGCAGATCAATGAAGCCCGGATTGGCTCCGGCCGTGGCCGGCAGCAGATGCCATTTGACGCCGAACAGATACTGCAGGATGAAGCCGGTGACGAAGGTAGGCACCGAAATCAGCAGCAGGGAGAGAACCAGGATGATGTTGTCCGACCACTTGCCCTTGGTCAGGCCGCCGATGATGCCGAAGATCACACCGAAGATGCCCTCGAAGACGAAGGCCATCAGGGCCAGCTTGATGGTCACCGGGAAGGCCCTGGCGATCACGCTGATCACGGGCTGTCCGGCGAAGGTGTTGCCGAAGTTCAGGGTAAGCGCGTTCTTCAGGAAGAGCACATACTGCACGATGAAGGGTTTGTCGAGATTGTATTCCGAACGTATCTGTGCGGCAACGGCCTGGTTGACCGGCTTGTCCCCGAACATGGCGGCCACAGGGTCGCCAGGAAGCGCGAAGACCAGCGCGTATATCAGCAGTGTCGTACCGAGAACGACGGGGATCATCTGCAGAATACGTCGCAGAAGATATTTTCCCATCGGCTATTCTCCTTTGTCATCCGCGACCGGGATCGGCATGGGGATCGGGGCCGCCGCAAAAATTCTTGTTTGAGTCTACCAGCACACCTCAACAGGGGTGCAAGAACACCAAGGCCGACGCGGAGTCAATCCTCCCGCGCCGGCCCGGGCGGTGTCAGTTTTGGGGTGCGGGATTCAGACTCCCGTCACCTCACTTGCTGAGGTTGTAGTAGGCGGGGGTTCCCTTCCAGGTGAAGGAGAATCCCTTGATGTTCTTGGCGGCCACACCGTTGGAGTTCTGATAGTAGAGCGGGACTGCGGGCAGGTCGCGGAAGAGCAGCTCCTCGGACTGCTGGTAGATCTTGTTGGCCTCGTCAATGTTCTTGGCGGAGGCCGCCTTGTCCATCAGGTCGTCGAACTCGGGGTTCTTGTAGTCACCGTCGTTGGACCCGTTGCCATCTGCCGCCGAGCTGGCGAAGTTGCTGGACAGGTAGCTCTCAGGCGACGGGTAGTCAGGCTGCCAACCGGAACGGAAGGCCGAGTCGGTGAACTTGCGGTTCTGCACGTTGGAACGGAACTCGCTGAAGGTGGGCAGAGGGTTGCCCGCAGCCTGTATGCCCAGGGCGTTCTTGATCGAGTTGGTGACGGCGTCGTAGATCTCCTTGTGGGCGCCATCGGCGTTGTAGGCGACCTTGAAAGTGTCGCCCTCGCCCCAGGGGGAGATCTTGTTGGCCTCGGCCCAGAGCTCCTTGGCCTTGGACGGATCGTACTTGAGCACGTCGGATCCCTTGATACTGGTTGAATAGCCGGGGATGACCGGGGCGGTGAAGTCGTGGACCTCCTTGGCGGTTCCGGACAGCACCTTCTTGATGATGGTCGGCCGGTCGATGGCCATGGAAATGGCCTGGCGACGGAGCTTGCCCTCCTGATCCTGGCCGAAGTGCTTCATGTAGGTGGGGATGGTGAACATCTGGATGACCGAGCCCGGGTCGTTGATGGCCTGGACCGTGCTGTCGGTCTGGAAGGTCTTGCGAGCCGAGGCAGGAAGGGTGTCCAGCACATCCAGGTTGCCGGCCTGCACGTCGCGGTAAGCCGCGGTGGCATCGGTGTAAGCGCGGAACTCAACACCGCCGTTCTTGACCTTGACCCCGCCCTTGTAGGAAGGATCCCTGACCAGCTTGATGGACTTGTTGTGCTCCCAGGACTGGAACTTGTAGGGTCCCACGGTCACCGGCTTCTCGCCGAAGGCCTTGGTGTCCTTGTAGAAGGACTCGGGCAGCGGCGCGAAGGCGGTATAGCCCACCTGGATGGGGAAGGTTGAGGAGGGCGAGGTCAGGTCCACGGTGAAGGTCTTGTCGTCGATGACCTTGAGGCCAGACAACTGGGCATCGCTGGGGGTGCCCTCCTTCTGCAGGTCGTCATAGCCCTTGATGTTGGCGAAGAAGCTGGAGCCCAGCTGCTTGTTGGCGATGCTGGATGCCCAGGACCAGGCCTTGGTGAAAGACTGTGCGGTAACCGGGGTGCCGTCCGAGAACTTCCAACCGTCATTGATGGTCACGGTGTACTGGGTGTTGTCCTCGTTGGCCTTGATCTGCTTGGCGATCTCATTGGCCGGTTTGCCCTTGTCATCGAAGCGGACCAGCTTGGAGAACATGACATCGATGGGGTTGCCGCCACCCACCTCGTTGGTCATGCTGGGGATGAGTGGATTGGCCGGCTCCGGGTTGAAGACCGAGATGATGGCATCCGAGCTGCCGCCGTTGGTCCCCTTGGCTGAGGAGTCGGATCCGCCGGATCCGCCGCAGGCGCCAAGCGTGAGCGCCATGACGCAGAGTCCGGCGCCAGCAATGGTCAGGGCCGATTGCTTCTTCATATATACTGCTCTTTCCTTTGGTTGGTTTCCCAAATCCGCCGCCAGTACATAAGACCCGGGCACGAATCCGCTTTGCTGCGGATCCGGCCGGGTCGGCGACGACGGATTATGCCGTTTCCGGCACGATCATCACTTCTGCTTGGACAACTCCGCCAGGTTCGCATGGCCGTCCCAGCGAATGGCCAATCCCTGCACGTTCTTGGCTGACGCCCCCTTGTTGTTGGAGTAGTAGAGCGGAACCGCAGGCATATCCTGCAGGAGAATCTCCTCGGCCTGCTGGAAAAGCTTGTTGGCCTCGTCGGTGTTCTTGGCCTTTGCAGCCTGCTTCAGCAGGTCGTCGAACTTGGGGTTCTTGTAATCGCCGTCGTTGGACCCATTGCCATCGGCCGCCGAGCTGGCGAAGTTGCTCAGCAGGTAGCTCTCAGGAGAGGGGTAGTCGGGCGACCAGGCCGACCGGAAGGCCGCATCCTTGTAGGCGCGCTTGTTGACGTTGCCTCGGAACTCGCTGAAGGTGGGCACAGGAGTGGCCACGGCATTGATCCCCAGGGTGTTCTTGATGGAGTTGGCCATGCCGTCATAGAAGTCCTTGGCACCGCCATCGGCGTTGTAGACCAGCTGGAAGCTCTTGTCGGCCGGCCACTTGCTGATGGCGTCTGCCTTGGCCCAAGCGTCCTTGGCCTTCTGGGCGTCGTACTTCAAGTTATCGGAACCCTTGAGGTTCTTGGCATAGCCAGGGATGGTCGGCGCGGTGAAGTCGGTGGGCTGCACGCCCAGACCACCCAGGACCTTGTCGATCAGCATCTTGCGATCCAAAGCCATGGAGATGGCCTGACGGCGCAGGTGACCCTCCTCGTTCTGGCCGAAGTGCTCCATGGTTGTGGGGATGGTGAACATCTGCAGGACGGAGCCGGGCTCGTTGTAGCCCTTGACCAGACTGTCCTTCAAGAAGGTCTTCTGGGCCGAGGTGGGGATGGTATCGATCGCGTCCAGGTTACCCGCTTGCACATCGGCGTAGGCCGAGGCGACATCAGTGTAGATCCTGTAGTCAATGCCACCGTTCTGAATCTTGACATCACCCGTGTAGGAGGCGTTCTTGCGGAGCTTGACCATGGTGTTGTGCTGCCAGGAATCGAACTTGTAGGGACCCGAGCTGACCGGATTCTCACCGTAGGCCTTGGTGTCCTTGTAGAAGGACTCGGGCAGCGGCGCGAAGGCGGTATAGCCCACCTGGATGGGGAAGGTTGAGGAGGGCGAAGTCAAATCCACTGTGAAGGTCTTGTCATTCACTACTTTCAGGCCGGACAGCTGACCATCGGCAGGCGCGCCCTCCTTCTGCAAATCGTCATAGCCCTTGATGTTGGCGAAGAAGCTGGAGCCCAGCTGGCCGTTGTTCACATTGGCCGCCCAGGACCATGCCTTGGTGAAGGACTTGGCCGTGATGGGGGTGCCGTCAGAGAACTTACGTCCATCGGCCAGGGTGACCTTGTACTGGGTCATGTCGTCATCGGCCTTGATCTCCGAGGCCAGATCATTGTGGGCCTTGCCATGGTCGTCGAAGCGGACCAGCTTGGAATTGATGGCGTCTGCGATCGACCCGCCGCAGCTCTCCACAGTATTGCTGGGAATGAGCGGCTTGGCCGGCTCGCACCCACGAATCGAAACGACGGTATTGTTGCCGGCCTGGCTGCTGGGCGATTGCTCGGCGCCCTTGGTGTCAGAACCACTGCCGCAGCCGCTGGCCAAAAGCGCCAAGGCGCAGATGGTTGCGGATACGAGCGTAAGCTGTGAACCCTTCTTCATTGCTGCTCCCTTTACTTATAATATTTATTGAGTGTCAACGTCACGTCTACAACACCAAGGACACCAGGATGACCGAACCTCAAAACCCTTGGCTGACGTGTAAGCCACAATACGCCATATTCTGGTACGAAGATGTTTCGTAAATCAAGTCTCATCTCATTTGCCGGTCTCAGGCCCGCGGAAAAGCCTGCCTGTACCGTGCCCGCAGCTGCTCGATGGAGACGTGGGTGTAGCGCTGGGTGGTCCGCAGGGAGGAGTGGCCCAGCATCTCCTGAACCTCACGAAGGTCGGCTCCACCATCCAGCATATGTGTGGCCGCAGAGTGCCGCAGGGCATGGGGAGCGATGTCGGGCACACCGGCCTGACCAGCCGCCTGATGAACCACCTTGCGAACCTGCCGCTGACCAACCCTGCCACCCAGCTGACCAAGGAAGAGGGCCTGACCTGCTTTGTGGGCTGATTTGGCCGTTGAGCCCGCCAGGACCGGACGTCCCTCCCCCAGCCAGCAATCCAGGGCACGATCGGCAGGCAGACCATAGGGCAGGACCCGCTCCTTGGAACCCTTGCCCAGAACCTTTACGGTGCGGCTGTGTCGGTTCACGTCATCCAGATCCAGTCCGCAGAGCTCAGCCACGCGCATGCCCGTGGCATACAGCAGCTCCAGCATGGCCGCGTCCCGCACCTGCAGGGCCGCCTGCACACCCTCGTCCTCCCGGGGCTCGACCGGATCCTGGTCGACCGTATCCATCAGGGTGCGGGCCTGGTCGTGCGTCAGGATCCGAGGAAGGTGCTCGGACTGCTTGGGACTGCTCAGGGCCAGGGTGGGGTCCGTCTTAATGCGACCATGCCGACTCAGCCATCCGAAGAAGGACCTCAGTGCGGCCGTCTTCCGGGCCATGGTCGAACGGGCGTGGGTGGCGGCCTCGTGAGCCAGCCAGGACCTGATGGTGGCCAGATCGATCTGTGAAGGGTCATCGATGCCATGCAGATGCATCAGGTGCAGAAAGCCCGCCAGGTCGGCCCGGTAGGAGCGGACGGTATTGGGACTCTTGCCTGCCACCCGGGAAAGATAGTCGGTGAAGTCCTGCAAATCCTGGTCCACTGCGGGCACTCCCTTCGCTTGGCTGCCTTTGATCTCCATGCAGTATGTGCAATACAGTCTAGGCGCTTTCACCCTCGTCGCAGCCGCAGGCGATACTGACCCAGGAGGTGGGATGGCCATGCGTTTGCCAGCAAACATACCGGCCGGAGCACGGCTGGTGGTCCGGATTGCCCTTGGACCGGACCGGGAAGACGGAAGGCCCAAGTTCCGCGACTACGTAGGGCATGTGGTCGACTGGAACGGACGGCGGCTGATTCTGGATAGGGACCCTGCGGCCAATGGATCACGTCCCGGGGAGCGCGTGACCCTGCAAGCAGAAGACATGGTGGCACTGAAGCCGGTACCAGAACGCCGTTCTCCCCGACCGGACCCTCCGAATTTCAGTCGATGACCGGCGGGTGCAGCACCCGGGCGCGGCTGGTGGTCAGGAAGGCCGAGACCTGCTCGCCGCGCAGGGCCGAATCCATCAACTCCTGCCGCCAGTTGCCCTCCTGTGGATCCAATTCAAGGTCTGTGGAGGGAATCTGCTCCTGATCGGCCAGGGCAGTTCTGTAGCGCCGGAAGGGGTCCGTCTGGAGGAAGAAGTCCCGACGCTTTTCATCGGCCTCCGGCTTCTGGTCCCGTAAAAGGGAAGCCATGCCCTGCAGATTCTCAACCAGGACATCCAGAAGGTCGGCCACCTGGTCGGAGTTCTCCTCCACCATGGCCCGGGTCCGCTCCGGATCGGTCAGGGCCACACGGGTCATGTCCCGCCAGGATCCGGCAGCCAGGGCCGCAGCCACACGACGGTCAGGCGACTTCGTCAGCATGTTGGCCAGGGCGGTGGCCACCACATGGGGCATGTGCGAAATCAGTGCCGCGGCCCGGTCATGAGTGGCATCGTCCATAGCAATCAGACGGTTTCCCAGCCCCTGGGTGACCATATCGGCCACGGTCAGGAAGCGGCTGTAATCCGTATGCTCATCGACACAGAGGGCCCAGAGGGCATCTTCCAAGAGTGCCGGATCCGAGTCCTCGTAGCCTGAGCCTTCGCTGCCGGCCATGGGGTGGGCGCCTACATAACAATCGACGAGACCGGCCTGTTCGACCTGCCGGCGTACCGGGCCCTTGACGCTGCCTACGTCGGTCAGGGTGGTGCCTCTGGTCAGGACCGGTGCCAGGGCCTGGAGCACTTCGGGCATGGCCCGCAGGGGGGTGGCCAACACCAGGACGTCGGGTTTCCCCTTCGCCAGCTCCTCCAGAGTGTCCACGCAGTGGATTCCCTGGCTGCGGGCCTGCTCATAAGGGCGGTCATTATGGTTCCATGCAATGACGAACCGGCCCCGTGAGGCCAGGCGTCGGGCCAGCGATCCGCCGATCAGACCCAGTCCCGCCACAGCGATCTTGTGGGCCGAGGTCAGCACCGGCGAGGCGGCCATGCCTGCCATTGGATGCATGTGCTCGGGCCCTGACAGGTCCATGTGTGGGAAAGGCGCGGATTCATCTACCATAACAACTCCTTGCTGATTGTCTCGGAATCGGGGTCCTCGCCCCGAAAGGCCCCCGCACTGGGCAGCATCCATTCACGGATGGGGGGCGCTGGATGCGGGGTGCGTGGATGGACCGCCAGGGTCTTGAGCCAGTCCCCTCTTTCCAGCAGGTCGGCCATCACCTGATGCAGACCCTTCTGCCATGGGGCGGCGTCGATGCTGGCTACGAAGCTGTAGGTCCCGTCATGCCCCTTGATGGGCCGGGACATGAATGAGGTCATGTTCAGGCCCGCATCGCGCAGACGGTCCAGCAGATTGGCCAGCACGCCCGGCCCGGTATTCAAGGGAATAAAGGTGACGATGGACTCGAAATCCCCGTCTGGCGCCAGTCTGCGTGCCAGCCCGGCGGCCTGGTCCCGGGGAGCCAATATAAGAAAGTCGGTGTGGGCTCCCTGATAATCCTGTACCTCGCGCCGGTAGGTCTTTAGTCCGTAGAGGCTTCCACAGATACGTGGACCCAGGGCCACCTGATCGGAGCCCAGATCACGGCAGGCCGCAGCGTTGGAGTTGGCAGTCAACGGGTTGAGGCCGATCTCCTTGATGAATCCCTTGCACTGGGCCAGTCCATGGGGGTGGGCGGCAACCTGACGCAGGCGGCCATGGTCGGCCCGGACGAAGGCGTCGAAGACGATGGACAGGCGGACCATGCCGAAACCCGCTACTGATCGAGCGTCGATCAAAGCATCCATGTTGGGCACCACATGGCCCTCCACGTTGTTCTCCCAGGCCAGCACTCCCCAGCCTCGGCCCTCCTCCACGGCAGCCACGATGGCAGCCGCATCCGTGCAGGGCCTCAGATCCGCTTGACAGCCCAGCCTTGTCTCCATAAGGCCGGCGGCCTCAAGAGCGGCTTGGTGGGTGAAGGTCCCCTCGGGACCGAGGAAGTACAGGGGCGTCCGGTCGGGCGCAGTCGCCGGACTTCCAGACGAAGCCCGGCTCATGCGGATCGCCCCTGACGACGCAGGGGACCGTCAGCAAACCAGGAGGCCGGCAGGCAGATGGCCAGGGTCTGAATCAGGACCAGCCCGCCCATCCAGAGGAAGACCGCATACTTGGCAAAGAATGTGGGGAAGTTGGCGTAGGGCATGAGCACATCGCCACCCGGCCCACGCATGGAGAGCAGCCAAACCATGACTGTGGAGGCCACCAGGTGCAGGGCCAGACCCATGGTGCCGCTATCGCAGCGGACCCACCAGGCGGCCAGGGCCACCAGCAGATAGGCCAGAACCATCCCCCAGGGCAGACCCTGGGCAGCACCGGAGCGCTGGACCAGGGTTCCCAGCACGCCAACTGCCAGGCCGATGGGCAGGCCCAGCAGGCAGCGGAAGGGGCTTGCCTTCCCAGACTCCTCCCTGGAATGGGAGGCGGCCTGGCCCTTGGATTCGGAAACCTGAGACTCCTGAGACTTCATGGGTTCAAGACTAGTCCGACCCGGTCACCGTGGGGCGGCCGGGTCGGACTGAATCTGATTGTGAGAGAAGGCTTACTTCTTGTTGGCCCTGCGCTGGCGGGCGTTCCACTTGTACCAGGCATCCCTGTCCAGGATGATCTTGCGCACACGGATGGACTCGGGAGTCACCTCCACGCACTCGTCATCGTTGGCGAAGTCCAGGGACTCCTCCAGGCTCATGTCGATGGGCGGGGTCAGGGTCTCCAGCACGTCTGCGGTAGAGGAACGCATGTTGGTCATGTGCTTCTCCAGGGTGATGTTGATGTCCAGGTCGCCGGGCTTGTTGTTGATGCCCACGATCTGCCCCTCGTAGACGGGCGACTGGGGCTTGACGAAGAACTCGCCGCGGGCCTGGAGCTTCTGCATGGCGTAGGGGCTGGCCTTGCCCGAACGGTCGGAAACCATGGATCCGTTCTGCCGGGTCTTGATGTCGCCCGCCCAGGGGGCATAGCCGGCGGAGATCGACGAGGAGATGCCGGTGCCGCGGGTAGCGGTGAGCAGGGCGGTGCGGAAGCCCAGGAGGCCGCGGGAGGGCACGGTGAACTGCATCCTGACCCAGCCGGAGCCATGGTTGGTCATGGTGTCCATACGGCCCTTGCGATCGGCCATGAGCTGGGTGACTGCACCCATGTACTCCTCGGGCACGTCGATGGTGTCGGACTCCATGGGCTCCTGAAGTTTGCCATCCACGGTCTTGGTGACCACCTGGGGGCGGCCCACGGTCAGCTCGTAGCCCTCACGGCGCATCTGCTCGGCCAGGATGGCCAGGGCCAGCTCGCCACGGCCCTGGACCTCCCAGGCGTCGGGACGGTCGGTGGGCAGCACCTTGATGGAGACGTTGCCGATCAGCTCCCGGTCCAGACGGTCCTTGAGCATGCGTGCGGTCAGCTTGTGGTCCTTGCCTTCTGTGCCGGCCAGGGGCGAATCGTTGGTGCCGAAGGTCATGGAGACGGCCGGGTCGTCCACGTGGATCAGGGGCAGGGGGCGGGGGTCGTCCTGGTCGACGATGGTCTCGCCGATCATGATGTCCTCAACGCCGGCCACAGCCACGATGTCGCCGGGGCCGGCCTCGTCCACCGGGAAGCGCTGCAGGCCCTTGGTGCGCAGGATCTCGGTCAGCTTGAAGTTCTCGATGGACCCGTCCACGCGCGACAGGCCGTACTGGCGGCCCTTGGTCAGGGTGCCGTTGTAGATGCGCACCAGGCCCAGACGGCCCAGGTAGTCGGAGGCGTCGATGTTGGTCACATGGGCCTGCAGGGGGGCTCCATCCTCATACTCCGGGGCGGGGATGTTGTTCAGGATGGCCTCGAAGAGCGGCTCCAGATCGTCGTTGTCGGGCACGGCACCGTCGGCTGGCTGGTTGACGGAGGCCTTGCCGGCCTTGGCTGCGCAGTAGATGACCGGCAGGTCCAGGAGGGAATCCAGGTCCAGATCCACCCCCTCCTCGCTCACGTCCTGGGCCAGGCCCAGGAGCAGATCGGTGGACTCGGAGACCACCTCGGAGATGCGGGCATCGGGACGATCGGTCTTGTTGATGACCAGGATGACGGGCAGCTTGGCCTCCAAGGCCTTGCGCAGGACGAAGCGGGTCTGAGGCAGGGGGCCCTCGGAGGCGTCCACCAGCAGGACCACACCATCGACCATGGAGATACCGCGCTCCACCTCGCCGCCGAAGTCGGCGTGGCCGGGGGTGTCCACCACGTTGATGGTGATGCCGTCGGGCTGGCCCAGCTTGGCGGCCAGGGGACCTGTGTACTTGACGGCGGTGTTCTTGGCCAGGATGGTGATGCCCTTCTCCTTCTCCAGGTCGTTGGAGTCCATGACCCGGTCGGGCACCTCCTCCCGCTCGGAGAAGACGTGCGACTGCTGCAACATGGCGTTGACCAGGGTGGTCTTGCCGTGGTCAACGTGTGCCACAATCGCCACATTTCGTATATCGCCGCGTACCGCCATCAAAACCTCATTCTCGTGAATGCTATCCATGCCCCCACCGGCCTGACTGCCGGGTGGCGTGGTCCAGGAATTGGACAAACAGAGACAAGTGTAACCGCCTTGTGTGACAGGCGATCACTGTTCCTCGCCCTGGGGCGAACCCTGGGCCGGATCCGGGGATTGCGGCTGCCCGGACATCTCCTGGCGGGCCTGGGCCAGAGCCGAGTCCTCGTCGGGCAGGAAGGGAGCCAGGGAGGGCAGATCCTCCAAGGATTGCAGACCCATCCGTTCGAGGAAGAGGTCGGTGGTGACCAGCAGCGCTGCATGGGTCTGCTCGTCCAGGCCCTCCTCGCGAACCAGGCCGCGCACAAGCAGGGCCCGGATGACCCCATCAGAGTTAACCCCGCGAATCTGACCCACCTGGGCACGGGTCATGGGCTGGCGGTAGGCCACGATAGCCAGGGCCTCCAGAGCCGCCTGGGAGAGTCGTGCCGTCTGACCGTCCTTGACGAAGGCCGCCACCACGGGCTGGTAGGCGGCGCGACTGGTCAGCTGCCAGCCACGGGCGGTCCGACGCAGTTCGAATCCTCGGTCGCTATAGGACTCGGCCAGCGATTCGAGGGCTGCATCGACCGGACCAGGATCCACGGCCAGCACCCGGGAGAAGTCTTCAGCGGTCAGCGGCCGGTCCGTGGCCACCAGAATGGCCTCCAGGCAGGCGGACAGTCCGCCGGGAAAGTCCTGCACGTCGAAATCCACGTATTCGGGACGGGTGTCGGGAGCCGAGGATTGGCTCATGCGAAGTCCCCCTCACTGATCAAGGCCGTTGCCGGCTCCTGTGTCGGCCCGACCCAGCGCAGGTAGAGCGGCTGGTAGGGGCCATCCTGACGATACTGGATCAGCTCCTGCCTGAAGAAGATCAGCACGGCCAGGAATCGGGCCACCACCTGAGCCCGGCCCTTGGAGGAGGCGACCAAATCGGCGAAGGCCACCGGCTGACCGGGCTGCACCAGCAGGGCTTGGCGAACCTGGTCGGCCTCTTTGTTCAAGTCGACCAAGGGCACGTGCAGCTGGTCCAAACGGACCTCTGATGCCGGAGCGTTGACCAGTGCATTGGCGCAGAGCAGGGCCAGATCCTCCGGCTTCAGGGTCCAGACCAGATCAGGCAGCAGATGGGCCAGCTGGGGCTCCAGATGACCGGGGTGCGGGTAGCGGCCCGAGTTGGCGGCCAGTCTGGCTCGGAAGTCCTGTCCTGCCTGCTTGAAGGCCCGGTACTGCAGAAGCCTGGCGAAGAGCAGATCACGCTCCCGAAGGGCATCCATGGAGGCCTGGTCGCGCATGGACTCGTCCTCCACAGGCAGGAGGGCAGCGCTCTTGGCCTCCACAAGAACCGAGGCCACATCCAGAAAGGCGCTGGCCTGGTCCAATCCTTGACTGAAGTCCAGGGTGCGCACATAGTCCAGAAACTCCCCGGTGATGGAGGCCAGGGAGACCTCCGTCAGGGAGAGCTTTCGGTTGGCCAGCATGCCCAACAGCAGGTCGAAGGGTCCCTGGTAGACATCCAGGTCGACGGCGAAGCCGTCCGCTGATCCGCTCACGCCACGATGCCGCGGGCGATCAGCTCCCGGGCGACCTCCCGATACTCCTTGGCGGTCTTGTGCTCGGGGGCGAACATGGTGATGGGCTCGCCGGCCACCGTGGCGTCGGGCAGCTTGATGGACCGGCTGATGATGGAGTGCAGGACCTTGCCCTTGAAAGCCTCATAGATACGCTGAAGCACCTCGTCCGAATGCAGGGTCTTGGTGTACATGGTGACCAGCACCCCGTAGATCTGCAGGTCAGGATTGATGCGGCTACGGACCTTCTCTATGGATTGCATGAGCAGGGCCACGCCGCGCAGGGCGAAGAACTCGGCCGCCACGGGAATGATGACCCCGTCCGCGGCAGTCAGCGCGTTGACGGTCAGCAAACCGAGCGAGGGCTGGCAGTCGATGATGATGGCGTCATATTCCTGCCGCAGGGGCCGGATGGTGGCCGCCAGGGCCTGCTCCCTGCCGACCTCGGTGACCAGCTGAATCTCGGCAGCCGACAGATCGATGTTGGCCGGGATGATGTCCAGGCCGTCAAAACGGGTGTGCCGGACCACCTCATGAACATCCAGGGAGGTATCGAACATGGCGGTGTAAATGGTGTTGTCCACGCTGTTGGCGTTGATGCCCAGACCCACGGTGGCCGCACCCTGGGGATCGAAGTCCACGATCAGCACCCGTCGCCCATACTGGCACATGGCCCCGGCGATGTTGATGGATGAGGTGGTCTTGCCCACGCCGCCCTTCTGGTTGCACATGGCGAGGACACGGGCCGGGCCGTGCTGTTTCAAAGGCTCCGGGGCAGCGAACGTCTCATACTCGCGCCCTAACAAATCCGTAGGCATGTCTCTACCCTATCAAGTTTCCGGCCGCATTCGCGGGTTGGCGGGTCAGCGGGCGCGGGGATGGGCCGTCTGGTAGGTCTCCATCAGGGCCTGGGGGCTGACGTGTGTATAGATCTGCGTTGTGGTCACCGAAGCGTGGCCCAGCAGCTCCTGGACCGAACGCACATCGGCGCCTCCCTCCAGCAGATGAGTGGCGAAGGAGTGCCGCAGGGTGTGGGGATGCAGGGGCCTGTTCAGACCCGCCCGGCGGCCGGCATCCCTGACCACCTGCCAGACCGTCTGCCTGGTCAGCCGCTTGCCCCGCTTGTTGAGGAATACAGCCCGCAGCTCCCTGCCCTTGGTGGCTCGATTGCAGAGGATGGCCCGCCCCATATTCAAATATGCCTCCATGGCCTGGCAGGCGTAGGAACCCATGGGAACCAGACGCTGCTTGTCGCCCTTGCCTGTCAGACGGACCACCCGCTCGTGCAGGTCCATGTCCTCCAGGTCGGTGCCGACGGCCTCCGAGACCCGGCAGCCTGTGGCGTACATGAATTCCAGCAGAGCCTTGTCCCGCAGGACCACCGGATCCTTGGACCCGCCCATGGCGGCCACATCCAGCAATCGGGCCACCTGGTCCACGTCCAACACATCAGGCAGGGCCGAGGTGCCCTTGGGAGCCTTGACAGTACGGGAGACATCCTGGTCGGTCACCCCCTGCTTGAGGGCGAACCGATGCCACTCATGGACAGCGGCCATCCTTCGTGAGCGACTGGCTGGGCTCTCATCGGCCAGATGGGCCAGAAAACCCTCCACATCGGCGGTTTGAATCTGCTCCAGGCTGGTGATGCCGCGGCCGGACAACCAGTTGATATACATGGTCAGATCGGACTTATAAGCCTTGACCGTGGCGGGGGCAAGACCCCGCTCCAGACCGGTGTAGGCCAGGAACTGATCCAACAATGCGGTCAGCCCCTCCTGATGATCACCGTCCACTACCGCTTAACCTCCGGTTCTCTTCATCAGTGCTGGTCTCAGGCCATAGTCTAACGCTATGCTCCCCTGTTTCCATGCTTCCAACGCGCTTGGGATTGGGGCGAAAACTCAGGAGACCTCCCGAATCAGCCCTTGAATCCCCTCCTGTTGAAGAATCCGTCGGTAGGGTCCGGCCTCCCTGCTGATGATCCCATCGATGGCGTGCATGCCCAGCAGTTCCACCGGCGCATTGTCATCGGTCAATACCCTTCCCTTCGCATCCCCAACCGTGCTCAGGCGGGAGCTGACCTGCTCCATCATTTGGGACAGGTCCGGATCAGGGCTGACCCTAGCCGCCGCCTCCGCCAACAGGTCGGAACTCTGGTAGTCTCTCATCGTCGTCTTCTCGGCACCTTTGGTTCCCGAAAAATCATCGGAAGCAGGGCGACGGGCAAAGAGCTCACGGTTGGTGGTCTGGGGCACGTCGGCCGTCAGGATGGCGGCGGATCCAAAGACCCTGGTGATCGTGTTGGTCAGGGCTGCATTGATGGATCCCTGACCGTCGTCGATCATGTTCATGTTGACCACCATGACCCCGCCCGGATTCAGGTGGTCCCTGACCAGGCTGAAGAACTCGGTGGAGCTCATCTGGAAGGGTATGGTGATGTCCTGATAGGCATCGACCATGATCAGGTCGTAGTGCTGGCCACTGGCCGCCAACCAGGCTCGGCCGTCGTAGGTGGAAACCGGAATATCGGCGGGCTGATCGAAATATTTGAGGGCCAGGTTGCTGATGGACTGGTCGATCTCCACTCCCTGGATGGCCAACCGGGGATAGTATCGCTTCAGCTGCCGGGCGTAGGTCCCGGTCCCCATGCCCAAAATCAGGGCCGAGCGGGCCTGATCAGCCATGAGCGGTGCCGCCAGAGCCGTGTCGTAGTACATGCCGGTCATCCCGGGGTGCTTCATGGTCACCGACTGGACGCCGAAGAGGACGTTGGTGGAAAGGATGGTTCTGTCCGCCAGGGTTTTGACCTGCAGATAGTTGTAGATGGACTCGCCCTCATAGGCCAGACCCTTCTCCCAGAAGGCGAACCCGGTCATCGGCGACAGGGCGGCCGAGACTACAAAGGCCACCGTGGCGATCAGGCAGGCCAGGCGGTGCGCATGGGAGGAAAGGAAGTAGATCAAGGACACCAGGAGCAGTATCCCGGAGAAGATCAGAAAGGTGACGAAGGTGCCTACGGCAGGTATGGTCACAAAGGTGGGCAGGAAGGTGCCCAGGATGGACCCCACGGTGTTGCAGGCGCTGAGCCGACCGACCACCGAAGCGTTGTCGTCCAGTGAGTCGGTGGCGCACTTGACCAGGCCGGGGGTGATGGTGCCCAGGAGGAAGAGGGGCGGAACAAAGATGATCAGGCAGGAGATGAAGGCCGCCAGGACCAGGAAGTTGGTGGAGACGGCCACAATCAGCAGCCCCGAAATCAGGATGATCAGATACTTGCCGACCAGGGGAATCAGGGCGATCCAGACGGCCGCAGCCATAATGCACAGGTAGAGCCTGTCAGGGTCTGGGTTCCTGTCGGCCCAGCGGCCCCCGACGACGGCACCCAGGGCCAAGGCGATCATGATGGTCCCGATGATGATGGTCCACACGATCTGGGAGGACGAGAAGTAAGGAGCCAGCAGACGGGAGGCCCCCAGCTCGGCGGCCATCACGGCCATCCCAGAGAAGAACTCCGTCACATAGAGGAAAACCCGCGACCTAAGGATGGGGCGCGCCTGATTGATTTCAGCAGGCTTGGATCTACTGCTGCCCCGAGATGGGCTTGTTTGACCTGCCGATTCTGCCGAGACAGCCGATGCGTCCAGACTGTGATCATCATTCATGGCGGCTCCCGGCATCATTGTCGTCAATCAACTTACCGTCCCGCTGTGGAATGGTCAAATATGCAAAGAACCCCGCGCAAGGCGGGGTTCTTGCAATATACGGTGTTCAGGTCCGCTGATCAGGCAGCGACCGGAGCGTTCACATCGGCAGGCAGGGCCTTCTTGGCCTCAGCCACGATGGCGTTGAAGGTGTCGATGTCGTTGACGACCAGGTCGGCCAGGGCGCGGCGGTCCAGCTCGATTCCAGCCAGGCGCAGACCCTGGATGAAGCGGTTGTAGGTGATTCCCTGGGCGCGGCATCCGGCGTTGATGCGCTGGATCCACAGCTTGCGGAAGTCACCCTTGCGGGCCTTACGGTCCCGGAAGTTGTATGTATATGAATGGAGCAGCTGCTCCTTGGCCTTGCGGTAGAGACGGGAGCGCTGGCCACGGTAGCCTGACGCCCGCTCCAGGACGACCCGACGCTTCTTATGCGCGTTGACTGCCCGCTTGACTCGTGCCATAGATATTCCTCAGCTTTCTAAAATCTCACTCGACGCGACAGCACCCGCTCAGCGGGCCAGCATCCTCTTCATGTTCTTGGACTGGGTCGGAGCGAGCACCTCGTCAGTGGACAGGTGACGACGCTTCTTGGCCGACTTGTGCTCCAGATTGTGGCGCATACCGGTCCCGGCGTGCATGAGCTTGCCCGAACCCGTGGTCCGAACACGCTTGGATGCGGCGGAGTTACTTTTCATCTTCGGCATTGCTGCCCTCCTTGGATTTCATCTGCTTGGGAGAAGTATTGTTGGAGCCCGCAGTCTCCTTTTCGTCGGCCTTGGCAGCCAGATGGGCCGCCTGACGGGCCTTGCGCTCGGCACGGGCCTGGCCGCCCCGCCGACGCTGCTCGGACTGGGTGTGGACCTTCTTGCCCTTGGGCGACAGGGTCATGATGATGTTGCGCCCCTCCTGCTTGGGGGCAAACTCGATGGAGCCCAGATCCGCGACGTCGTCAGCCAGCTTGCGCAGGAGCTCCACACCGCCGATGGGCCGGGACTGTTCACGCCCACGCAGCATGATGGTGACCTTGACCTTGTCTCCGGCGGACAGGAAGCGGCGTACGTGCCCTTCCTTGACCTCGAAGTCATGGTCGTCGATCTTCAATCTGAAGCGGATCTCCTTGATCTCCGACATGCTCTGGTTGCGACGCGCCTCACGAGCCTTGATCTTCTCGTTGTATTTGAACTTGCCGTAATCAATGAGCTTGGCGACCGGAGGCTTGGCCTTGGGCGCAACCTCGACCAGGTCAAGGTTGGCCTCCTTGGCCAGATTGAGGGCGACGGAGGTCGCAATGATTCCCACCTGCTCGCCGTTGGGCCCGATCAGGCGTACCTGAGACACTCGTATATCGTCGTTAATCCTTGGTTCGTCGCTAATGATGACTCCTTCTCAAATACCACAACATCCACTGCCAGGCGAAGAACCCATGGGTTTCGAACATGACCGTCGCAGCCGTATGGCAACGAAACCGCCAATGCCTGCGCCGCACATGACGACGCTCAACCGTCGTCGGCACAGGTCGAACCCGAAGCCATGGAAGGCTCCCAGGTGGGATCATCCGCTTTCTTGATTTCTCAAGCCGTGTAGCAGTATAACACAACCCTCAGGACAGGGCCCCGTCAGGAAGTCGCGCCGTCCACCAGGGGCAGGCAGTCCCCGTAGCCCTCCTCCTCCATACGGTCACGCGGCACGAACCGCAGGGCGGCGGAGTTCATGCAGTAGCGCTGCCCGCCACGGTCGGCCGGACCATCGTCGAAGACGTGTCCCAGATGGATGCCGGTCTGTGCCGTCCGCACCTCGATCCGGGGCCGTCCCAGCAGCTTGTAGTCCTTGCGATTGACCAGCAGGTCGGGATCGATGGGCTTGGTGAATGCGGGCCAGCCACAGCCCGAGTCGTACTTGTCAGTTGATGAGAAGAGCGGCTGCCCGCTGACCACGTCCACATAGATGCCCGGGCGGAACTCCCCGTCGTAGGCATTGGCGAAAGGCCGTTCGGTGGCCGCGTGCTGGGTCACCTCGTAGCTTTCGGGGTCCAGGGACCAGATGCGTTCGATGTAGCGCTGGCGGGAGGCGGCGTTGGCTATGGCATCCAGAGGGATGTGGCAGTAACCGCCGGGGTTCTTGAGCAAATAGTCCTGGTGGGACTCCTCCGCCGGATAGAAGTTGGTCAGGGCCTCCACCTGTACAGCGGGATGACGGCCGGTCCTGCGCTCCAGCTCCTCCAGGGCGCGTCGGAAGACGGGCTCCTCCTGCTCGCGGTGTTCGGGATTCCAGTAAAGGCCGCTGCGGTACTGACTACCCCGGTCGTTGCCCTGCCGATCCACAGAGAAGGGGTCGATCAGATCCAGCAGAAGCAGGGTCAGGGTCCGCAGACTGACCGTCTGGGGATCATAGGTCAGCCGCACACTCTCCACGGCATCGGTGACACCGCTGCAGACCTGCTCATAGCCGGGGTTGGGCACTGTGGACTGGGCGTATCCCACCTGGGTGTCGACGATTCCGTCCACCTCCTGGAAGAACCGCTCGATGCCCCAGAAGCATCCCCCAGCCAGGACGACCGTGGCCGGGTTGTTGGTCGAAATCTTGTTCTTGTCCATGATTCCTCCTCACCTACCGGTGCCTATCGCCAAGTTCAACAAGAGTCTGAGAGCCCCTATTCCGCCCTTCACGCCTCTTGACAGCCTTCTCACATTGTCGACCAGTCTGCCCCTGCGGCGCAAGAGGCGATTATCATATGACCATCTCCAAATCGAAGTCAGGAGGATGGTCATGCAGCGGGCGCAGGAAGAAGCAGACGACGATGCGAAGTCCTCCGGGACCATCCTGGGCTCCCTGGCTGCGGCCTTTCCACGGACCCTGCCCATCATGGCCGGATTCCTGGTGCTGGGAGCCTCCTACGGTTTTCTGATGACCAGCCGTGGATTCCCGGTGATCTACCCGCTGGCCATGAGCGCCCTGATCTACGCCGGGTCCATGGAGTTCGTGACCGTGGACCTGCTCTTGTCCACCTTCAACCCCTGGGGCGCGCTGATGCTGACCCTGATGGTCAATGCACGGCACCTTTTCTACGGCCTGGCCATGCTGCCGGTCTTCCGAGGGACGGGCCGGAAAAAGCCCTACCTGATCTTCGGGATGTGCGATGAGACCTTCGCCCTGGAGTCCGCCGATCCCCATCCGGCAGGGACCGACAAGGGCTGGTACCTCTTCTTCGTCACCCTGCTCAACCAGATTTACTGGGTGGGCGGCGCCACCCTGGGTGCCGTGCTGGGCAACCTGGCGAACTTCGACACCCGGGGGCTGGACTTCGTGCTGACCGCCATGTTCCTGGTCCTCTTCCTGGAGCAGTGGCGGCAGGCCGAAGCCCGCCTGCCTGCCATAATCGGTCTGCTGGCCTCCCTGGCCTGCCTGCTGGTCTTCGGACCTGACCGGTTCATCATCCCGTCCATGGCGGTCATCCTGGCCGTCTTCATCCTCATGGACTTCCGCAGCCAAAGGGAGACCTCATGACCACTGCACAGCAACTGATCACCATAGGCATTGTGGTCCTGGGAACCATGATCACAAGATTCCTGCCCTTCATAATCTGGCCGGAGGGACGTCGGCCGCCGGCCCTGGTGACCAGGCTGGGACGTCTACTGCCAGCCGCCGTCATGGGACTGCTGGTGGTCTATTCGTTGAGGCACACCAACCTGGTCGGAGGCGACCACGGGCTCTACGAGGCCCTGGCTCTGCTGGTCACAGCCCTGGTCCACCTGCGCTGGCGAAACATGATGGTCAGCATCGCCTGCGGCACCCTGACCTACATGGCCCTTGTGCAAGGGTGGCTGCTCTTCCTGATCCGTCTGGTTGGTCTGGGATGATGAGAGTGCGTCCAATGGGCGAGCGCGGAAAGAAGAATCTTATGCAGGATGACGGTCAGTCGGACCGTACGAGCCAGACAAATCAGGCACCGCTCTGCCGGATCTGGGGCGCCGGACAGTACTTCGGCGAAGAGACGGCACGAGGCGGACAGGCCCTGGTCATAGCAGCGGACGGCGGACTGGAGCCGGCCCTGGAGCATGGGGACGAACCCGAGCTGGTCGTAGGCGACTTCGACTCCCTGCCCGCCGGTAGCCGAAAGCTGCGCACAGACATTCCCCGCCGGGTCCTACCTGCCGAGAAAGACGACACGGACCTGCTGGCCGCGGTCAAGGTGGGCTGGCAGCGCGGCTGCCGACGATTCCTTATATATGGCGGCCTGGGCGGACGCATGGACCACACACTGGCCAATCTGAACCTGATCCATCTGATCGCCGCCAGCGGGGGCCGGGCCGAACTTTGGGGCCAGGGGATGCTGGTCACGGCCCTAGGCTCTGGGAGCTTGGACTTTTCCGCCTGGGACTGCCCGCCCAGGCCCATGGTCTCCGTCCTGGCAGCCGACGACCAGGCCCTTGGCGTGGTCGAACAGGGCTTCAAATACCAGACGGACGGCATGACCATGACCAACCAGCAGGTCACCGGTGTCAGCAACGAGTTCCTGCCCGGCAGACCGGCCCACATAGCCTTGAAGCAGGGAACCGTGTTCGTCACCTACCCCACCTCGGCGCCCGAGCCGGTCTGGAGCACCAGCCTGGAGCCCAAGGCCGACCTGGGCTCCCTGGAGACCCGTCCCTCCCGGCTGCTGGCCTAAGCCCCTTTGGACTTGAAAACCTACCTGGAAAGGAAAATCTATGACAGCATCATCAGCCAAGCCATCAGCAGCACCTACAGCCGAACACCCGCTCTTCATCTGTTACAGCCGCTGCTCCACCTGTGCCAAGGCGCGCACCTGGCTGCGTGACCACAATGTGGACTTCACCGAGCGCGACATCAAGGGGGACCACCCCACCCAGGAGGAACTGACCGAATGGCTGGACATGAGCGGCCTGCCCGTCCGGCGATTCTTCAACACCTCGGGTCAGGCCTATCGCAGCCAGGGGCTGAGCAAACGCCTGCCGCAGATGAATACGGAACAGGCTCTGCAGCTGCTGTCCACCGACGGCATGCTGGTCAAGCGCCCCATCCTGCTGGATGGCCGGCATGTCCTGGTCGGATTCCGCCAGCAGCAGTGGGAGGATTGGCTGGCCGATACGAACGAAAATCCTCACAATTCCTGATCACTTTGTTGCGCAAACAAACAACAAAACCTACCAATTTTTTTGTTCGTTTTTTCCTCGGCACAACCCGCGTAATCGCTTGCTATAAGTACACAGGGTTCTATAAACTATGAGATGTTATCAGTAATCGGCCATATACGGTCCGGTAATTTTTGTGCTGTATACGGCCAATCTCCAAGGGAGAATTGAATGACAGTAAAGATTGGCATCAACGGATTCGGACGTATCGGTCGTCTGGCCTTCCGGCGCATCTTTGAGCTCCAGGCCCGTGGCGGCGACGCCTCCAACATCGAGGTTGCCGCCATCAACGATCTGACCACCCCGGCCATTCTGGCCTATCTGCTCAAGTACGACAGCACCCAGGGCACCTTCCGTCACGACGACGGCACCCCTGTCTCGGTCACCTCCACCGATACCGCCATCGTGGTGGACGGCAAGGAGTACCCGGTCTATGCCGAGAAGGATGCCAACAACATCCCCTGGGTCAAGAACGACGGCGTGGACTACGTGCTGGAGTGCACCGGCTTCTACACCTCGGCCGAGAAGTCCCAGGCCCACCTGAACGCCGGAGCCAAGAAGGTTCTGATCTCCGCTCCCGCCAAGGACGACACCACGCCCACCGTGGTCTACGGCGTCAACGAGGAGACCTTGAAGTCCTCCGACAAGATCATCTCCGCCGGATCCTGCACCACCGGCTCCCTGGCTGCCATGGTCAAGATGCTGGATGACAACTTCGGCATCCGCATCGGCTACATGACCACCATCCACGCCTACACCGGCTCCCAGATGCTGCTGGATGGCCCCAAGGGCAACAAGCCGCGCAACACCCGCGCCGCCGCCATCAACACCATCGAGCACTCCACCGGTGCCGCCAAGGCCATCGGCAAGGTCGTTCCCTCCGTTGACGGCAAGCTGCAGGGACATGCACAGCGCGTGGCCGTTCCCTCCGGCTCCGTCACCGAGCTGACCTGCGTCCTGGATAAGAAGGTCACCGTCGACGAGATCAACGACGCCGCCAAGAAGGCCTTCGAGGGCAAGGACTACTTCGGCTACAACGACGAGGGCATTGTCTCCTCCGACGTGATCGGCGACACCCACGGTGGCATCTTCGATCCCACGCAGACCGATGTCAACACCCACGGTGACGACCAGCTGGTCCGCACCGTTGCCTTCTACGACAACGAGTATGGCTTCACCAGCAACATGATCCGCACCCTGCTCTACTTCGCCAAGCTGGGCGACTGAGCATCCGGCCGGTTCCTCCGGCCATAGCGTTTACGGGGTCCGTTCCTTATACGGGGGACGGACCTCTTGCTGTAATCAGCGCCTCCGGGTGAGCGCCCGCATGGCCAGGTCGCAGACCAGGCCGACGACCATGCCCACCAGAAAGCCGATGACCATGACGGCCAGAGGGTTGTTCTCCAACCAGGAGGAGGCCAGATACCCCAGGGTCCACATGTAGATTGACCAGAGCAGGCCGGCCAGTGCAGCCAGGGGCAGGTAACGGCTGAGCGGATAGCGCGCCGCCCCGGCCGTCAGATTGACCACGGTCCTGCCCGAGGGCACGAACCGCGAGGCCAGAGTGAAGAAGCCGCCCCTCTGCAGCAGGGCCCGGTGGGCCCATGAGGTAACAGCCTTGCCTGCGGCACCACGGAAGACAGCCAGACGATTCAAGGGGACCAGGCGCCCAAGCCCATAGGTACAGGCATCGCCGCCCGCGAAAGCCAGGGCGCATACCAGAAAGACCAGGACGGGAAGGGGTCTTCCTGTGGCTCGAAAGGCCGAAGCCGTGGCAAGGACCATAAGCTCCGTGGGTATGGGAATGATCAGCGCATCCAGAAAGGCGGCCAGAAAAAGCACGGCCAGCCCCCAGCCGCCCGTCACCGCATCAAGCAGCCAGGCATTGACAGCGGTCATGGACTACCCTTTCCGCGCAAATGGCGCCAAAGACACCCCTCAGCCTACCTAAACGGTCAGTACCTTAGCATGGAGTCATGAGCAAGAAGAAGCGGGCGGACTCGGATGCCGCGACTCCGGCCATGGCCCAGCTGGAGCGTCTGGGGGTTCCCTTCACCGTCCACGAGTATCATCACAGTGCCGACCACATGGACCAGGGGTACGGCATCGAAGCGGCCAAAAAACTGGGCCTGGATCCGCGCACGGTCTACAAGACCCTGATGGCCGACACGGGCAAGGAGCGTGTCATCGGCATTGTACCGGTGACCGGCCATCTGAACCTCAAGCACCTGGCTGCCGCCGTGGGTGCCAAAAAGGCTCGTATGGCAGACAGGGCCCAGGCCGAGCGGGAGAGCGGATATGTCCTGGGCGGCATCTCGCCCTTCGGCCAACGCACCCAACACCTGACCGTGCTGGACCAGGGCGCCCTGGAGTTCGACACCATCATGGTCTCCGGCGGCAAGCGCGGCATCAGCCTGGGTCTGGACCCGCGAGATCTGATTCGTGTTCTCAAGGCCAGGACCGCACCGCTGGCCACCGCCTGAGAATTTTTGTGCTGGGGCTTAGCCCTGCGGCTGTGGAACCTTCCTGGATGCACGTGCTGAGCGCAGGGCAGCAGGCAGGACGAAATGCATGTGCTCGTCGACTGCTCGTTCCCGGGTCACCTGGGTGAACCCCCGGGAGGCCAGGGTCTCCAGCACACCCTGAACCAGGTTTTCGGGAACCGAGGCACCCGAGGTGAGCCCTACCGAATCCATGCCCTGCAGCCAGGTCGGGTCCAGCTCCCCCGCATCGTCGACCCGGTGGGCCCTTTGCTGGCCCTGACCAGGAAAGCGCGCATCCAGGGCCTGACGGGCCACCTCGACCAGACGCACCGAATTGGAGGAGTTGGCCGACCCCACCACAATCATGCAGTCCGCCTGACCGGCCACCAGCTTGACCGCCTGCTGTCTGTTCTGGGTGGCGTAGCAGATGTCGGAACCCGGTGGCTCCTCAATCCAGGGGAATCGTCGACGCAGGGCTGCAGCCAGGTCGGCGGTCTCATCAAGGCTCAGAGTGGTCTGGGTCAGCATGACCAGCGGCGTGTCGGGCCCGAAGTCCAAGGCCTCGATATCGGCCTCATGCTCCACCAAATGAACCTGGTCCGGGGCCTCCCCCATGACTCCGACAGCCTCGTCATGCCCCCGGTGACCTATGTAAATGATCCGGTAGCCGTCCCGCACGAAGCGCTGCACCTCCCGGTGGACCTTGCTGACCAAGGGGCATGAGGCATCAACCACTCGCATCCCCCGCCGCTGGGCCTCCTTGACGACCGAGGGAGCGATTCCATGGGCTGAAAAGACCACAGGTACACCGGCACGGACCGCTTGTTCAGGAATCTGGTCCAGCTCATCCACGAACACAGCTCCACGCCTGGACAGGTCCTCGACCACATGCCGGTTGTGGACTATCTGCCGACGCACATAGACCGGTGGCAGACCCTGGTGGGGATTGTCCGCATCCAGGATGGTCTGCACGGTCTGGATGGCACGGTCCACCCCCGCACAGAACCCGCGCGGATCAGCCAGGATGACCCGCCCATGGCCCTGTGGGGTCGGCTGTTCGCACACGGTGGTCCGAAATCCTGCCACTGCTGCTCCTTATCGATGTCAATCCGGGCAATCCCGGACACTGCAAGTCCATGGTAGAAAGCCGGAACGTCCCCCGGTAGTCCAACCGCCACTCTTTCACCAAGAAGCCAAGACCAACCAGGCGCTAGGATGGTGGCGTACCAAGCATCAACGGCACTATGGAAGTGGGAGTATGCATACGAACGAGATGATGGGCGGGGCCGTGCCCCGGACAGGACAGCAGTACAGCATCCGTCATGGGGATTACGAGGCGGTGGTGACCGAGCTGGGAGCCATCCTGCGCGTCCTGAAATACCGGGGAAAGGACCTGCTGGCCTCATTCGATCCGGATGGAACCGTACCCTGCAGCAACGGGAACGTGCTGGTACCCTTCCCCAACCGGATCGAGGACGGCACCTACGAATTCCAGGGTCACACATACACCCTGCCCATCGACGAGCACGACCGGAACACCGCCATCCACGGCTACGGATACCGGGCCTACTGGCGGCTGCAAGCCCTGACGGAGGACTCCGTCAGCCTCTCCTGGCGGGTGCCGGACATGGGCGGATACCCCTTCGACGTGGTGGTCACCGTCACCTACACCCTGGACGACCAGGGGCTGACCATGACCACCAGGGCCCTGAACCTGGGCGACGAGGCCGCACCCTGGGCCTTCGGCATCCACCCCTGGCTGGCCAACGGCAAGCAGGGCGTCGGTGACCAGATTCAGAAGGACAACGCCCCCTGCACCCTGTCCATCCCCTGCCGCACCCACGTGGTGGTCAATCCGGACAGGCTGCTGCCCACCGGCACCGAACCCGTCCAGGGACGAACCGATCTGCGCCAGGGTCCTGCGCTGGGCGAGGATACGGCCTTTGACGATGCCTGGACCGATGTGGAACGAGACGATGACGGCACATGCTCGGCCTGGTTCACCAGGCCGGACGGCATCCGCATTCAGCTCTGGGGCGATGAGACCATCACCTCCTGGCAGGTCTGCACCGGGACCGGCTTTGACGCAGTTATGCGCCCGGCCGGTGTTGCCGTGGAGCCCATGACCGCCTACGCCAACGCTTTCAGAACTGGCCGGAACCTGGTCATTCTGCAACCTGCCGCCGTCTACACCACCCAGGTGGGATACCGGGCACAACAGCTCTGAGCGTCCTGGCTGGTCGACAAAGGTCAGCCCGGTGTGCGATAATCGGCAAGGCTTATCGGATCATCAGTAGCAAAGGAGTCCAATCATGGGCATGCGCGGACGCAAGCGCAGGGATCGCCGCAAGAAGGCCGCCAACCACGGCAAGAGGCCGAACACCTGATCGTCTGCCCCGGCACCAACGGTGCCGGGGTTTTGCATATATACGTAAACATAAGACCATGGTTGCATAGGCATGACCATGGTCTCTGCAATAGCCTGAATAGTCTGACGGAACCGTCGCCCTGCCAAGAAAAAGCGACTGGAACTACTTGACCGGATCTACTTGTCCGTACTGCGTTCCGGGGTCCCCTGCCCCAGTTCATCCATCTGATCGAACATGTGCCTGAGCCGATCCAGCAGACAGTCCGGTGCGCATTCGGGACGCAGATACCGACGCAGCTCCTCGATGACCATGCGCTCCCGCTCGTCGCAGCAGGATTCCGGATCGAAGCAGTCGCTGGGATCAACGCAGGAGGCATCCTGATAGATGCGCAGGCTGGTGTGGGTCACCCTGACAGAGCCGCCGTCATCGTAGGCGTAGTGACTCATCTCCACGCGTCCGTCCATGCTCCTGCCCGCTTCCTGATACCCAATCTTCGAGGGCCCTCAACGCCCCTTGCTGTTCATCTCTTTTTTTATACTAGGCCTGGCCGTAACAGCGCCATGGTGTTCCGCTGAGGGCTTGCCTGCAGCCCCGTGCTCCTGCTGGTAGCCGCGTTCCTTGGCATATCGCTCCAGCTCCTGACGCAGCTGCGAGCGCGCACGGTTCAATCGGCTCATGACCGTGCCGATCTTGATGCCCTCCTCGTCGGCCACCTGTTGGTAGCTCTTGCCATCGATGGCGGCGTCGATGAAGACCCGCCGGCGTTCCGGACTGAGCCGGTCCAGGGCGGCCATGATCTCCTCGGGGGCAAAGGTCTCCATGTATTCCTGCTCGGCGGATTTAAGCCCCTCGGACCCGTGCTCCGAGGCCGAGTAGATATCCCAGTCGTTGTACTCGCCGGTCGAATCGTTGGCCCTTTGCGGGCGCCGCTTGGCCTTGTGATACTGGTTGAAGTAGGCGTTGCGTTCGATGGTGGTCATCCAGGCCTCGAAATTACTGCCGGGCTGGAAGCGGTCGAAGGCCTTGAATCCGCGCTCGAAGGTATCCTGGACCAGATCCTGGGCATCGTCGGGGTTGTTGGTCAGGCGCATGGCCTGGCGGTAGAGCACATCCACCGCAGGCATGGCCAGGGCCTCGAATTGACGTTTTCTGCTTTCGAGTTCGCTGGTATCTGCCACACCCCTATTGTGCCATCCCCCCTCGCCCGTCGCGGTTTCGACCCGGTCGCGGGCAGGTCGGTCCTCGGTTACCATAATGACTGAGGAGAAATCACGCTTATGGAAAACACCGGGTACACAAGCATGGAGCAGGCGCTTCAGTCCGCCCCCCAGCAAGAGGGATCGACACGCCTAGGGGACTCCTGGCTTCTGGGATTCGACACCGAGACCACGGGCACCAGACCAGGCAGGGACGGCATCGTTTCGGCCAGCCTGGTTCTGCGCGACCCATCCAAGGGCTACGCAGGGGATGTGGTAGCCACCTGGATAGTCAATCCGCACCGACATATCACCAAGGGGGCCAGCCGGGTCAACGGGTTCACCGATCAGCAACTGGTCGCCGAGGGCATGGAGCCTGAGGTGGCCACAGCGCAGATGGCCGGGTTCATTGCCCTCGCCCAGGACAAGCGCATCCCCCTGCTGGCCTACAACGCCCCCTTCGACGTACAGATGCTGGACGGGGACATCGCCCACTGGTGCGCAGGATCGGTCAAGCCCCTGGGCCAGGGGGATCTGCTGGTGGTGGACCCTCTGGTCCTGGACAGGGAGATCTCCCACCGGTCGGGCCGCCGCACCCTGGGAGTGACCAGCGAATACTACGGCGTCATCCCCCATGGCAACTTCCACAATGCCACGGCGGATACGGTGGCGGCCGTCGACCTGATCAAGCCCATGACCACCCTCTTCCCCCAGGTGGCCCGAATCACCATGGACTCCCTCATGGACTGGCAGCGGCAGGCGCAGGCAAAATGGCGGGACCACTTCAACCAGTACCTGACCTCCCAGGGCCGCCGTCCGGTCACCGACTCCTGGCTCTGACCCCCGGCCCTGATGCCCACCGCCGCTGCCTGCAAATACCTGGCAGGGGACGGTCACGGTGAGAGGCCACCCCGCATTTGACCATTCAGTCAAGGGGTCCCGGGCCCACCTCCTTTGACCTCAACGGGGTTATAGACTTGGGTCTGGTCTCGTTCAGGTCTCCTATCGGGACAGACACAACCCAACGGACAAGGGGGAGGATGGCATGGCGCTGACGATGGCTTCGTCCTTGGAGCTACTGCACGAACATGATCAGTTGCGCGAGGTGATCCAAGGCGACCGGTGGACCTTGGATTCGCCCGAGGATATCCAGCCATCCAGACCTTTCACCGATGTCACCTATGACACCCGTCAGGTGGGACCTGGCAGCCTGCTCTTCTGCAAGGGACGCTTCCTGCCTGAATATCTGGATTCCTGCGGCCCGGAAGGACCGGCGGCCTACGTGGCCCAGCAGGACCTGTCCGCACACACCACGGCTCCGGGGATCATCGTCAATGACGTGCGCAAATCCATGAGCCTGCTGGCCTCGGCCTTCTATGGCCGCCCCCAGGACCGGCTGACCCTGGTGGGAATCACCGGCACCAAGGGCAAGACAACCACTGCCTACTTCCTGCAGGCCATGCTCTCCAGGCTCTCCGAGGGACGCGCCGCCCTGCTCTCCTCGGTGGACAACTGCCTGGACGGTCGGCACTACCAGGAATCCCAGTTGACCACTCCCGAGTCGCTGGACCTCTTCCGCATGATGCGCCAGGCGGTGGATGCGGGCATGCGCTACATGGTCATGGAGGTCTCATCCCAGGCCTACAAGGTGGACCGGGTCTACGGGCTGACCTTCGATCTGGGGGCATTCCTGAACATCTCCCCAGACCACATCAGCCCCATCGAGCATCCCAGCTTCGAGGACTACTTCTACTGCAAGCGCCGCATAACATACAACAGCCGGCAACTGGTCCTGGGAGCCGATGCGCAAGGAGCCGACCTGATCCGTCAGGATGCCCGCGCCGCCGGCGTTCCGGTGACCACCTTCGGCGATGGAACCCGACAGACCGACTTCCTGGTCCGTAAGGCACCCGGCAATGGCGACGACTACCTGATAGGGCCCTTTGGCGGAACCCTGCGGCCGGTCAGCCTGTCCATGGACGGGGATTTCAACGCCCTGAACGCTGCCGCCGCCCTGGCCATGCTGACCCGTCTTGGTCTGGATCCTGATGCCGGAGCCATCCAGGCCATGGAGAGCGTCAGGATCGCCGGCAGGATGGAACGCTTCAAGGCCGACAACCGGGTGGTCTACGTCGACTACGCCCACAACAAGGCCTCGGTCACGGCCCTCCTGGATTTCGTGGACGAGCGCTATAGCCAGCGCAGGCCCCTGATCACCCTGGTCTCCGGTTCCGCAGGCGGCAAGGCCATCGACCGCAGGGAGG
The DNA here is from genome assembly GCF_016101165.1 of Bifidobacterium sp. W8114. NCBI lineage: Bacteria > Bacillati > Actinomycetota > Actinomycetes > Bifidobacteriales > Bifidobacteriaceae > Bifidobacterium > Bifidobacterium sp. W8114. Next base: position 177,394 of record NZ_JACFRA010000004.1, read on the forward strand.
GCATCGTCAGCGCCGCCCAGAACCGTGTCGATCGGCTGATACTGACCGCCGACGACGAGGACGGAGAGAGCTCGGACCAGGTGGACCGGCAGATGCTGGGCTTCGTGACCAACCCGGAACTGGATGTCAGCATCGAGCCGGACAGGACCCAGGCCATCAAGCAGGCCCTTGGGAATCCAGGCCGGCCAGGGGACCGTTTGCGCGTCACCCTGGTCATCGGCAAGGGCGAGGAACGCTGGATCAAGAAGGACGGCGGCCACGTGTCCTATGAGGGCGACGACCATGTGGTTGCTCGCCTGCTGGGCACGAAAAGCTACGATCTGGGAGCCACCGGAGCATCCCAAGGATGACTACCCGACAAGATCCTAATATGGAAATCCGAATGCCCCGTGGCAGAGTGGGACGCACGAGAACCCGGTAGGTGGTTTCAAACAGATGAAACGACCCCAACCAGTCATACTGGGCTGCACCGAGCTCTCAGTGCTCAACGAGGCCTACCCCATGCCGCAGCTGCCCATCGTGGACTCCCAGGCGGTTCTGGCCAGGGTCACCCTTGATTGGGCTCGGGATCTTCACGACCGGAACGATTCGGATCCTCCAGCCGCTGGGAGATGACGGCCGTCACCCCGTCCCCCCGCATGGTGACCCCGTAGAGGGCGTCGGCAATGCCCATGGTCCGCTGCTGGTGGGTGATGATGATCAGCTGAGCATGCTCGCGTAGCTGCTCGAAGGCCTTGAGCAGCCTGGTCAGGTTGACGTCGTCCAGGGCGGCCTCGACCTCATCCATGACGTAGAAGGGGCTGGGCCTAGCCGTAAAGATGGCCAGGAGCAGGGCCAGGGCCGTCAACGACCGCTCCCCGCCCGAAAGCAGGGAGAGCCGACGTACCTTCTTGCCGGCCGGGCTGGCCTCGACCAGAACACCGGTGGTCAGCAGGTCATCCGGATCCTCCAGCCGCAGCCGTCCACGCCCGCCGGGAAATAGGGTGGCGAAGATGTGTTCGAAGGCCTGGGCGGTGTCGTCGAAGGCCTCTTTGAAAACCGTGACCATGGTCGAATCCAGATCCTTGACCAGGGCCATCAGGTCATCCCGTGAGCCTATTACATCCTGACGCTGCTCGTGCAGGTAGCGGTTGCGGGACTCCAGGGCCTCGTATTCCTCGGTGGCCAGCGGGTTGACCTTGCCCAGAGCGGCCAGGTCCCGCTTGGCCTTGGCCAGCCGCTTCTCCTGCTCACCGCGCTGGTAGGGCACTGTCCTAAAGTCTGGTGAATTCCCGTCTTCCTCCGTTGCATCCTGCTCCAAGGGGACCGGGTTGCCCTCGTCATCCAGAACAGGAACCGGGCGGTCGGGGCCGTATTCGCGGATCAGCTCCTCCGGCTCCATACCCAGGTCATCCTGGATGCGCTGACGAAGACGGCCGTCTTCACCTGCCAGACGCTCACGCTCCAGGTCCAGACCGTGCTCATCCTGGCGCAGACCGGCCACCCTGGGTTCCAGAGCGTCCCTGCTGGCCCGCAGATCGGTCAGCTCCTTGTCGTGGGCCGAAGCCTTGGCCCTGAGCTGATCCCGGCGACGGGCTGTATGCTCCATCCTCCCCTGGATCAGCTGGGCCAGCAGGTCGGCCCTGAGCGCGATTTGCCCAAGAGAGGCCATGCCGACCTTGCGTCGGCGGTTCTCCTCGCCTATCCGCTGACGATGGCGTTCGGCCTGGTCGGCCTGATCCCGCAGCAGATCGATCTGACGCAGCAGGGAGGCGTGCCGCCGATCACTCTCGGTCCAGGTCAGCTTGGCCTCCATCTCGGCGGTGCGGGCCTGGTCCAGGGCCGTCTCCAATTCATGCTGCCGGTCTTCCATGCCCTCCGGGTCATCAGAATCAAATCCGCCGTCCTCCTGGGCACGGGCCAGGCCGGCCTTGAGATCCTCCAGTTTGAGCTCGTGGGTGCGCATCTGGTCGCGCACCTGGGTCAGCCTGTCATCCAGATCCCTGACCCCGGCCTGGGCTCGATCCGATTCCTTGCGGGCTGCCGCCAGCTCCCGGGCAGCCTGCTCGGCCTTGACCCGGGCCTCGGTGCACCGGTTGCGCGCCTCCTGCAACCTCTTTTCAGCCTGCTCAAGGGCGGCACGGGCCGCATCCATCTGCGGCTGCAGTGTTTTGGATTCCTCCTGGAGGGCCTCCACCTGCGCCAGGGCCTTATCCCTGCGTGCGGTCAGTGCCAGGTCGCTGGTGGCCGGGGCGGAACCTCCCACAGCACCTACCCGGTCGTAGAGATCGCCCAGGCTGGTCAGCGCATGCTGCCATCCGTCCTCCAGGGCACGGCGAGCCTGATCAGCGTCATCGACGGCAGCCGTGGAGGCCAGCAGACTGCGGACAGCCGCCAGCACCCCCTGGGCATGTTCGGGGTCGGCAGGATGCTCCCGCAGGGCCACCAGGTCGGCGGCCGACCGCCAGGGACCGTCACCAGGCCTTATGCCTGCCCCCTCGAGAGGGTCTGATGCCGAGATCAGCGCGGCGCGTCCCAGGCGATCCTGGCGGGCCCGCTCCAGGGTCTGGTCGACCGTCTGGCCATCCTTGGCCACCAGGGCCGAGGCATAGTCGTGCAGGGCCTGGGCCAGGGGCTCCTCCCAGCCCTCCTCCACTTGGACGAAATCAGTCAGCAGACCCAGCAGTGCCGGATCCCCGTCCTGGGACAGGGCCTCGCCAGCTCCGCGATGCTCCAGCGTGTCCGCCAGGGCATCAGCCTTGGCCTGAGCCGAGATGGCATCGGAGCGGATGCGGCGTTCACGCTCCTCGAGGTCGTTGAGTCTGCTGCGGGCCTGGTCCCTGACTTGATTTGCCTGATCAAGGGCCTGCCTGCCGTCCTGGTCGGGGCTTTCCTCCTGATTATCCAGGTCCCGTACCCGGTTTCTGGCCCGCTCCAGGCCTTCCCTGAGCTGATCCTGCTGACTGGTCAGGTCACGCTCACGTTGCCTGGAAAGTTCCAGGGCCGATTCCTCCTTGGCCACCAGCTGTGCCAGATCGCCCAACCGAGCCTGCCTCTTTCTGGCCGCCTGCCGCAGCTCGGTCATGGTCTGCCGGTGGGCGGCCAGCCGCCGCTCCAGATCCGCACGGGCTTGAACGCGGCCATCCAGGGCGATCCGATCGGCTCCAACCTGGGCCTCCTCCTGGTCGGCCTGGCCCTTGAACTCGTCGGCCCGCCGTCTGAGCACCCCGGGATCCTGCCCCTGGTCGGCCACCATGCCGGCCTCCAGCGAACGGCTGCGCTCCCTGGCCAGGGATGCCAGGGAACCGGCCCGTTCGCCGAGTTTGGTCAGGTCATTCCACTGCTGGTTGACCGCATCCAGGGCCGGACTGGACTGCCTATCCAGCCCCTCCAACTGTTCGATGCGCAGCTTTACCCTGGTCAGATCCTCCTGCCCCCGGGCCAGCCGCCCCCGGGTCTCTACCATCCGCGAGCGCAGATCCTCCAGCTTCTTCTGCGAGGTCAGGGCATCGTCGGCATGGATACGGGCCTGGGCGTCCCGCAGGCTGACCTGGATCATGTCGGCCCGGCGGGAGACCTTGGCCTGGCGGCCCAGCGGCCCCAACTGCCGATGAATCTCGCCAATCAGATCATCCAGACGGGAAAGGTTGGTCTCGGTGTTGGCCAGCTTGTGCAGGGCCCTTTCCTTGCGCTTGCGATGCTTGAGGATGCCGGCCGCCTCCTCGATGAAGGCACGATGGCCGGCCGGATCAGCCCGCAGAATGGCATCCAGCCGCCCCTGGCCGACAATCACGTGCATCTGCTGGCCCAGCCCGGTGTCGCTGAGCAGCTCCTGAATGTCCAGCAGGCGGCAGTCGGATCCGTTGATGGCGTATTCTGACCCGCCGTTTCGATAGATGGTCCGACTGATAGTGACCTCGGTGTAGTCGATGTCCAAGGTCCGGTCGGTGTTGTCGATGGTCAGGGTGACCTGAGCCCGGCCCAACGGCGGTCTGGAGGAGGTGCCGGCGAAGATGACATCCTCCATGGATCCGCCGCGCAGGCTCTTGGCCCCCTGCTCACCCATGACCCAGGCCAGGGCGTCGACGATGTTGGATTTGCCTGATCCGTTGGGGCCCACCACGGCGGTGATGCCCGGCTCGAAGCGCAGGGTGGTGGCCGAGGCGAAGGACTTGAAGCCCTTGAGGGTCAGCTCCTTGAGATACATCAGGCGCGCTCCGCCTTAGGTTTGGCCAGATCGGGGTTGGGCCGCTCGGCCAGCAGGGTGCGGGCGTCGCCGGCGGTGACGAAGCTGCCGCAGATCAGCACCCCTCGGCCGTAGCCCACCCCGGTCTGGTCCTCGCTGTCGACCATGTCGACGGCCGTCTGGATGGCGTCAGGCATCCGATCACGCCGGACCACCCTGTCGGGCCCGAAGACCCTGACGGCCACTCGCTCCAGATCCTCGGCCGGCATGACCCGACCCTTCCAGGAGTTCTCGGTGACCACGACGCTGTCCAGCACGGGCTCCAGCAGGCCCAGATAGTCCTCCACCTGCTTGTCGGCCATCATGGAGATCACGCCTACCAGCTGCTTGAAGTCGTAGTTCTCCTCAATGGCCGCACGCAGAGACTGGGCCGCATTCAGATTGTGCCCACCGTCGATGATGATGGTGGGCGAGGTACGCACCTGCTCGATCCGTCCAGGGATGCGCACCTGGCTCAAGGCCTCGGCCACCAGATCCTGGTCCAGGGCCCCGTTGACGGGGATGACCGTCTCGGCCGCCGCCAGGGCCGCCAGGGCGTTGTGGGCCTGATGCTCCCCGAACTTGTCAATGGGCACATCCTTGTAGAGCCCCTGGGGCGTGCGCAAGGTGGCCACCTGACCGCCGACTGCGGGCATGCGGGAGACCACCTCCAGCTCGTTGCCGTCCCTCAACAGTGTGGGGGCGCCCTGCTCGCGCACGGCCTGCTCGATGATGGGCATGACGGCATCCTCATGAGGCTGGGCGCCGACGATGACCGTGGACTTGGGCTTGATGATTCCGGCCTTCTCCCCCGCTATCTGTTCGACCGTATCCCCCAGCCACTTCATGTGGTCCATGTCCACAGGTCCGATGATGGAAGCGTCACCATCGAGGACGTTGGTGGCGTCCCAGCGGCCGCCCATCCCCACCTCGACGATGGCCACGTCCACGGGGGCGTCGGCGAAGGCCCAGACGGCCATGGCGGTCAGGACCTCGAAGAAGCTCATGGGAGCCCTGCCCTGCTGGGCGAAGCGGTCGTCCACCATGGCGATGAAATCCTCGATCTGCTGGTAGATGTCTACGAAGTCCTCGTCTGAAAGCTCCTTGCCGTCAATGGCGATCCGCTCGTTGATCCGCTCCAGGTGGGGCGAGGTGTAGAGCCCGGTGCGTAGACCATAGGCCCGCACCAGGGCCTCGGCCATCCGCGCCGTGGACCCCTTGCCGTTGGTCCCGGTGACGTGGATGACCCGGAAGCTATGCTCGGGGTGGCCCAGCAGGTCCAGCATCATCCCCATCCTGTCAAGATCCAGATTGGGGCTGTCATGCTCGGCGGGACGCGACATGATGGCCCGCTCGACATCGCGAATATTCTGACCCTTGCTATTGGGGTGTTCGAATGACATATTCTGCCTGCGCCTCCTGCTGGCTGTGGATGCTTCCCGCCCATTCTATGCGCCATCGGCCCCGATTGAGGGCCGAAACAGCCGACTGTCACATCGGCCGAACGCACTACCATGGAACCAACATAGTCAGAACCGGAATTTCAAGGAGGCTGGACGTGACCGTATCCGCTCAGGAGCATCTACAAGGAGACACCGATCCCAAGAATGTGGACCTGGATGAGCAGAACATGCAAGACCGGGTGAACAACCGCACCCTGCGCCCCAACTCCGCCGCTTTCCAGAAGTTCATGACCACCGGCTGGCAGGCCCAGGAGCCTCAGATCGAGCCGCTGGAGTCCAGCAAATACACTGAGCGCCGTCTGCGTGAACTGGGTCGGCGCTTCCCCGGTGAACGCCTGGTCATCCCCGCCGGTTCCTACAAGACCCGAAACAACGACAACGATTACGCCTTCCGCCCAGATACCACCTTCGCCTACTACACGGGCCTGGGCGAGGACTACGAACCCGGGGCCATCCTGGTCCTGGATCCGGTGGATCCCGACAGTCCGGAAGCCGCCAAGGGCCTGACCCACACCCCTGAGCTCTTTGTCCATCCACGGGCCGATCAGTCCACCCGCGACTACTACCGGTCCTCCCAATATGGGGAGTACTGGGTAGGTCCCCGGGCCGGGTTGCGGGAGCTGGCCGTCATGACCGGCATCCCCACCAAGGACATCGCCACCTTCCCCGATGCCATCGCCAAGGATCTGGGGCCGGATCAGGGAGCGGTCAGGATGCGGGTGATCCGCACTGCCGACCAGGAGGTCCTGAACCAGGTGGAAGCCGCCCGCAAGGCCAATGGCATCGGCGGCCCTAACCGTAATGAGGAGGCCGACGACAAGCTTGAGGAGTTCACCTCCGAGGCCCGCATGATCAAGGACGACTACGAGGTGGGCGAGATGCGCAAGGCCATCGCCGCCACCAAGGACGGGTTCGATCGGGTTCTGACCCACCTGCCCCGGGTGGTGGGCAAGCCCCGTTCCGAGCGGATGCTGGAAGGCGTTTTCAATGCCAACGCCCGGGAGAAAGGCAACGATGTGGGCTACGGTTCCATCATCGCCTCGGGCAAGCACGCTCCCATTCTGCACTGGATGCGCAACGACGGGACGGTCCGGAAAGGCGACCTGCTCCTGATTGACGCAGGCGTGGAGGTCAACAGCCTCTACACGGCCGACATCACCCGCACCTTCCCTGTAGGCGGCACCTTCAGCCCACTGCAGAAGCGGATCTACCAGACTGTGCTCAAGGCCCAGCAGGCCGGCTTCGAAGCCGCCAAGCCCGGCGCCACCTACTCGGACATCCATCATGCCGTCATGCGTGTGTTGGCTGAAACTTTGCACGAGTGGGGCATCCTCAAGGTCAGCGTGGAGGAGTCCCTCTCCCCCCAGGGCCAGCAGCATCGGCGCTGGCACGCCTGCGGCTGCGCCCACCACCTGGGTCTGGACGTACACGACTGCGCGGAGGCCAGGTACGAGTCCTACCAGGGCGCGCCCATCACCCCAGGGATGATTTTCACCATCGAGCCCGGACTCTACTTCAAGGAGAACGACCTGCTGGTGCCCCCGGAGTTCCGCGGTATCGGCGTGCGCGTGGAGGACGACGTGCTCATGACCGAGCAGGGACCCCAGTGGCTGTCTGCAGGCATCCCCAAGACCGTGGAAGAGGTGGAGGCCTGGATGGCCCAGCGGGCTGCGCTGGCCGACCCGGACCGGGACTGATATGCCAACCCCTGACTTCGTACTCAGACTCCGCCGGTCCATAGGACATGACCTGCTCTGGCTGAACGGCGTAACGGCCCTCGTCAGCGACGACCAGGGCCGTGTCCTGCTGGGCCGGCGCTCCGACACAGGCCAGTGGGCCCTGGTCTACGGGATCAACGAACCCGGCGAGGACCCGGCGGACACCGTGGTCCGTGAGGTCAAGGAGGAGACCGGGGTGGATGTGATCGTCACCGACCTGGCGGCGGTCACATCCTCCCGGGAGGTGGTCACCTATGCCAACGGTGACCGGACCATGTACATGGATCATCTGTTCATCTGCCGGCCCGACCCCAACGGCAATGCCGACCCATTTGTGGGTGACGAGGAGAGCCTGTCGGTCGGTTGGTTCGAACCCGATCAACTCCCAGCCCCGCTGGCCCAGACCACTGTGGAACGCATGGCCCGAGCCCGAACCTATCTGAAACGCCTGCAGGGCGGAGACGCCCACGCCCTCTTCAGGGTCAACGGCAGGCGGATGCCAGCCGATTCCGACCAGTCTCAGGCTGGTCATTGAACCCTTGGACGTCCCGGTCCTCGACCTATCAGTTCTCGAAGAAATCCAGCGGATTGTCGATGAAACGGCGCAGGCCCACCAGCGCTGCTCCCTCCAGGGCCGGATAGTCGGCCTGGGTGGGGATGAGCACACGGATGTCCACGGCATCCCGGCCCAGGGTCAGCTGATTGAGACGATCCTGCAGGCGCTGGGCCAGATTCCCCCCGAAGTGCGACCAGAATCCCCCCAGGATGACCGTATCCACGTCGACAATGTTGATGGCGGAGGCAATGACCGAAATCATGGCATCGAGTCCGCGGTCGATGGCGTCGACCGCCTTGGCGTCTCCCTGCTGCCAGCGCCGGTAGAGTTCCTCCATGGCCTGAGGCGTGACCGCCTTGGCTCCGGTGGCGATATCAGCCGCCTCAACCAGGGCCCGACGCCCGGCGTAGGTCTCCAGGCATCCGCGACGGCCGCAACGACAGGTGGGCCCGTTCAGGTCCACCGAGGCATGCCCCAATTCGCCAGCGAACCCATGATCCCCGGTCTCCACGGCCCCGCGGCGCACCACAGCCCCGCCGATGCCGATGTCAGTTGAGATGTAAATAAAGGAGTCCGTGGGTGAAAGCGTCCCCTCATGTCCGCCAGCCGGACGCTGGGCAGCGTATCCGGGAATCTGCGCAAGGGCTGCCAGACGCGCCTCGTTGCCCACTCTGGGAGCCAGACGGCGAACCAGGGGGAAGTCCTGCAGATCCAGACGTTCCCATCCCAGATTGCGGGCCATAAGCAGGGTGGTGTCGCCGCCGACCAGACCGGGCAGGGCCAGGCCCGAACCCACTGTACGGTAGTGGCGACGGGAGAGCTTGCGTTCGATGGGCTTGGTCAGTTTCTCCAGGTTGGCGAAGACCTGATCAGGTTCCGCTTCGTGCATGTCATCCTTGACCCAGGCCGAATCGATCAGGGTCCCATCCAGATCCATGGCCAGGCAGCCGTAGCCGTCGGTGTTGATCTGCAGGCCCAGGCCGGCCCAGCGTCCGTGTGCGATGGACAGCGGGGTGCTGGGTCGGCCGTGGCTGCTCTGGGAGGTCTCGGGCTCCTCCTCGCGCACCACCCGATTCCTGAGCAGGAGGCCCGCCAGGAGTGACATGGTGGCCTTGGTCAGCCCTGTGGCCTTGGCCAGATCCGCCCTGCTGAGCGAGGTAGGCGACCGCAGAATGGTGTCGATGATGACCGAGAGGTTGTGGTTCCTCAGATCATCCTGATTGATGGAGCGCAGGGCAGTCACGGTTCAACAACCTTTCATGAACGAACATGGGCCCACTGAATCCTGGGCCTCTTCAACATCTTACGTTCGAGTCCGACGGTGGGTCAGCAATTGCGAGCACCCGAAACAAGGCCATTTAGTTTATCGATTTAATAATTGAGATACTATGATGGGGTACTCCAAAGACCGGAGCTCAGAAAGCGAGGAGGCTGACATGAATGAGATCCTGGTGGCGGGAGTGGACACATCGACCCAGTCCTGCAAGGTGAGGGTCACCGAAGCCCGGACCGGTCGACTGGTTCGCTTTGGCAAGGCTCCACATCCGGCAGGCACCAGCGTCGATCCCATGGCCTGGTGGAAGGCCTTTCAGGAGGCTTCAGCCCAGGCGGGAGGTCTGAACGATGTCTCTGCCATCAGCGTGGGCGGCCAGCAGCACGGCATGGTATTGCTGGACCACCAGGGACAGGTGATCAGGGATGCCCTGCTCTGGAATGACACGCGTTCGGCTCCGGATGCCGATGATCTCATCATCCGGCTAGCCAGGTCCAAGACCAGCGAGGCTAAAAGCGCTCAGGCGGAAAATGGCGGGACAAACAAGGACCCGGGCCCGGAACAGGACCTGGCCATGCGCGGCAAACAAGCCTGGGTGCGGGCTGTGGGATCCTCCCCGGTGGCTTCGCTGACCATCACCAAGGTGGCCTGGGTCAGCCGGGTGGAACCGGATAATGCCAGAGCCATCGCGGCCATATGCCTCCCCCACGACTGGCTGAGTTGGGTCATCGCCGGTCATGGCCCCGCAGCCGACCCGGGGACCGAACCCGGACTGGAGAATCTCTTCACCGATCGCTCGGATGCCTCCGGCACCGGCTACTACGACCCAGCCGCCGACTGCTATCGCCGTGACCTGCTGGCCATGGCCCTGCCCGTCGGCATGGCCGAGCGTGTGATTCTGCCTAAGGTTCTTGGCCCCCACCAGGTCGGAGCCAAGGCCGACCCCCGCATCGCCGGCCGGGATGTGCCCGGCGGCTGCATCATCGCACCGGGCGGTGGCGACAACGCCATGACGGCTCTGGGCCTGGCCATGCAGGTGGGCGACGTCTCCATCTCCCTGGGAACCTCGGGTGTCGCTGCAGCAGTCAGCCCGGTCCCCGCCTATGACATGAGCGCCTCGGTGACCGGATTCGCCGATGCGACCGGCCACTGGCTGCCCCTGGCCTGCACCATCAACGCATCACGCATCCTGGACGCGGGCCTGGCCGCTCTCGGAACGGATTATGACGGTCTGGCCGAACTGGCGGAGAATTCCTCGCCGGGTGCCGAGGGCATCACCCTGATCCCCTACTTCGACGGCGAACGCACCCCCAACCGCCCTGATGCCCACGCCAGGCTGGAGGGGCTGACCCTGGCCAATACCACCCGCACCAACCTGGCCAGGGCATTCGTGGAGGGTCTGCTCTGCTCCCAGCGCGACTGTCTGGAGCTGCTGAAGCGGCTGGGCACCACAGTCTCCAGAATCCTCCTGGTCGGCGGCGGCGCCAAGTCCCCAGCGGTCAGAGCCTATGCGCCAGGAATCCTGGGCATGGATGTGCAGCTACCACGTCCGGACGAATATGTGGCCATTGGTGCGGCCCGCCAGGCGGCCTGGGCTCTGACCGGGGAAGAGGAGCCACCCGTCTGGCCGGTGGACATCGAGACCACGCTGACGGGAGCCCCCTGTGAGCAGGTCTACCGGCAGTACCTGCGCTGGCGGGGATGAAAGGCCCCGCCAGCCTGGGTCACTTGGAACGGACCCGCAGATGCAGTCCCAAGACCAGATCGGTTTCATCCAGACGATAGGCGGGATCCAACTCGGGTCCGCAGCTGTTCGAGCCTACGCCGCTTGTGGCATAGTCCAGGCAGAGCACGGTCGAGCCGCATTCCTCCAGCTCATGGTCGTGCCCCTTGGCGGTCAGCTCCTCCTGTGTGTAGGGGGAGCAGTTGAAGCTGATCGGACCATCCCCCGCCGCCTGCAACAGTGAGCGGTCATCCTCCACCAGGACGTAGTCGCAGCCATAATGGGAGCCGTTCTCCTGGGGACGCAGGTAGTGCTCGACCATACCCTGAGCGGTGTCATGGAAAACGCCATAGTGGCTGGCACGGTGCATGTCCCGGTAGCTCTCGTAGGGCCCATAGCCGCAGTAGGTGACCCGCTGCAGGCTCTTGGGCAGGAAGAGCCGCAGGCCGAACCTGGGCAGATAGGGGAACTCGGGATCCCGATGCAGCTCCATCTTCAGGTCCAGCCCACCCTGGTCACTCAGGGTCCAGGTGGCGAGGATGCTGCCCATGGGCTGAATGAAAGGTGCCACCAGGGACAGTTCAGCCTTGATGGTGGTCAACCCCCGTTCCTGATCGGTCTGCAGCTGGCAGGATAGGGCCCTGGTGCTGGCCCGGTCGTATTCGGCCTTGCGCCATTCCTCCTTGATGGTGGCATCATTATCCGTGGGCGCCCGCCAGAGGTTGACCTCCATAGGGGCGGTCAACAGGGAACGGTTGTCGATGCACATGGATTCCACCATGCCGGTTCGGCGGTTGAAGACGTAGCGCCAGTCGGCCCCCTCCACATCGAAGCGGGCATCAGTCTGCCTGACCATCGGACGATGGGCGCCCCGGGATCCGCTGCCGGGATCGGCACTGATGACCCTGGCCACGCCGTTGGGACGTTCAGGCATTCCCATGTCCGCAGCTTCAAGCTGATCGAAGCCAAGTGGATGCCCCTGTGGAAGCACCGAATCGGCTTTGGCCAGGACATACTCCACCAGCAGGGTCAGACGGCCTTTCTCAGGAGGATTCATGGGTGGCAGACCCACGGTGCCCTCGGCATGGGGGGCGATGTGCAGGCCGGTCCCCCGGTCAAGCTCCGGCGTCCCGGAGGCAACCGGCCCCCCGTCACACAGGAGGGTCCACTTCAGGCTCAGGTATTCGTCCAGGAAGGTGAAGTCCAGATAGTTGTGCAGGGTGAGCAGCCGGGTCTGGGGATCGTAGCCGACCAGACGGGCCGGACGGAATACGTTCTTGAACTCCTTGAGGCCTGTGTGGGGCCGTCGGTCGGGGTAGACCAGGCCGTCCATGCAGAAGTTGGCATCGTTGGGGTACTCGCCGTGGTCGCCACCGTAGGCATAGATCCGACGGCCCTCACGGTCCCTGCCCTGGTCGATGGCATGGTCGGCCCACTCCCAGATGCAGCCGCCCAGTAGCCCTGGATAGGCCTGAATGACCCGGAAATAGTCCTCCAAATCCCCGGGGCCCAGTCCCATGGCATGGCAGTACTCGCAGAGGAAGTAAGGCCGACGTCCTCCGTCTCCGTCATCCCCGTGGCCGCTGATGCCATGAGGACCCTCCGGCGTGAAGTAATCCTCGATTTGTTTGATGCTGGGATACATTCGCGAGGTGATGTCCAGATTGCTGTAGTCCAGATCCTTCCGGGGCGAGCCGTGGATGGCCGACTCGTAGTGGGTCAGACGGGAGGAGTCCCGGGACTTGGTCCAGGCCAGAGCCGCCTCGATGCCGCAGCCGTAGCCGCTTTCATTGCCCATGGACCAGATCAGAATCGAAGGATGGTTCTTGTCCCGCTCCACGCTGCGCTGGACCCGGTCGACAATGGCCTTGGTGAAGCGCGGCTCGTCAGCGATGCGACCATTCCAGTAATCGGGCTCCTTCCAGTCCGGACCGTGGTAGAGGGCCTCGATGCCGTGGGTCTCCAGGTCCGCCTCGGCAATCAGATAGAAGCCCAGCTGGTCGTAGAGGGCGTAATACTGGGGGCTGTTGGGGTAATGGGATGTGCGGATGGCGTTGACGTTGTGCTCTTTCATCAGGGTCAGGTCTCGCATGATCTGCCTCTGATCGATGGCGAAGCCGGTGCGCGGATCCCCGTCATGTCGGTTGACCCCGTGAATCTTGATGGGGCTGCCGTTGACCTTGACCACCTGGCCGTCCACGCTTATGGTGCGCAGGCCGATGTACTCGGTGATTACCTCGTCGGGGTGCTCCCCCGGCAAGGGCTGAGCGGAATCGTCGGGTTCAGAAGCGCTGGCCCTGGTCGACAGGGTCAGCCGGTAGAGTTCAGGGTCCTCGGCATTCCAGAGGCGGGGATGGCTGACTTCCATGACAAATTGCTCAGGCTCCTTGCAACCTGTCAGCTCGGCCCGGGCCACCTCCACCCCATCGGGATCGGTCAGCAGAGCCTGCACGTCAAGAGCGGCATCGTCCTGGCCCGATACGCCGGTGGGATCCAAGTCCAGGGTCACCTTGGCATGACTCGTGTCCTCGTCCAGATCGGTGTGGACGAACCAGTCGCGCAGACGTGCCTTGGGCCGACGCAGGATGTAGACATCGCGGAAGATGCCACTCATGCGGAACTTGTCCTGGTCCTCCAGATAGCTGCCATCGCACCACTTGAGCACCAGGACGGCCAGCTGGTTGCGGCCCTGCCGCAGGTGGTCGGTCACATCGAACTCACTGGTGGCGTGCGAGACCTGGCTGTATCCGATCAGATCCCCGTTGACCCAGAGGTAGAAGCAGGAGTCCACCCCTTCGAAATTGAGCAGTGCATGAGGTGCCGAGGGATCAGGCTCGTAGTCGAAGGAGCGCAGGTAGATGCCGCAGGGATTGTCGGCCGGCACCCTGGGCGGATCGAAGGGGAAGGGATAACGCACGTTGGTGTATTGGGGGTTGTCATAGCCCTGGGTCTGCCAGACCCCTGGCACATGGATGGGTTGGTACACCCCTCGGCCCGCATCCCGGGAGGGGCTGTAGTCGGCTTCGAAAAAGACCGGATCCTTGGCCTCGTTGGCGGACTGAACTTCGGCGTCCAGCTGGTCGATGCTGGCGTAATAGCGAAAGTTCCAGTCTCCATCCAGATCCAGGTATCGGTCGGAGCGCTTGCGCAGGTCGCCACGCGTGTCCATGGGGGCGCCGGCCGGCATATAGTAGGCACGGTTGGGCTCGGTCCCCACATGCAGCGTGGCTGGATCCTCGTAATAACGTGGTATGAACATGACGACTCCATCCTCCTCGGTGGCATTGGCGGCAGACGTTTCACAGGCGTGACCGTTTACGCTCACATGCGACCATGATACCGGGGCCATAGCACAGAATTCCCGGCGCTTGTCACAGGTTTCATCGCAGAGGACGCGCCGTGCTCTCGCGAATGACCAACTTTGGGGTCAGAATACGGCGGTTGCCCCCCACCCGCTCCCCTCGGAAGATCTTCAGAAGCAGGTTGGCCACCTTGGTGCCGTAGAGCCCGGCATCACGATGGACTGATGTAATGGAAGGATAGGTGCTCTGACAGATAAAGCTGTCCTCGAAGCTGACCATGGCCGGCAGACCGAGATAGGCCGAAACAGGAGTTGCAGTCTTATTCTCAGACTTCGACACAGTTGTAGACGTCATCCTGCTTTCCAGAATCGCTCGCAGACTTGCTGCAGCCATGATCTCGTTCTCATAGATAAAAGCCGTATACGGATTCTTCCCCGATGACAGACGAAGAGTCAGGGCCGCGGCCTTGTCCGGCGTAAAGTCCGTGAACTCCACCTTCGGCTCCCCCAGGTTTTTACGACGGACGAACTCCTTGAAGGAGCAGACACGAGCTTGGCTGTAGTCAAGGTTTTCATCCCCCGACAAATAAGCGATCCGGGCATGCCCACGCGAGCTCAGATGGTTCATAATCGTCGTCATGGTTCTGGAATCGTCGATGGACAGCGAGGGCAGATAGTTGTCCGAGTCCGGACCTCCGGCCAAAACTGCGGGCAGGCCTAGATTATGCAGAAGCCGAGGCCTGGGATCATCGGAGAGAAGATCAACCAGGACCACCCCATCGACCCGCTTGCGCCTGGCCCAGTCCCGATAAGTGTCCAGCTCCTCGTCAAGCGTGGCGCAGGGGCGGAAGAGCAGGCCGTATCCCGACCTGCTCAGGGATGTATGGACGCCAGCCATGAAATGCAGCATGAATCCTTCGGTCTGGAAGGCATCCATGGACCTGGCCGGAGCGAAGCCCACCGTCATGGTCCTGGAACTGCCCAGGGCCTGGGCTGCATATACTGGTTTCCATCCCATCCTGGCAGCCGCTTCGCGAACCCTGCGCTTGGTCTGGATGGAGACTCCAGGCTTGTCATTGATGGCGAAGGAGACCGCTGTCTGGGATATCCCCAGTTCGTTGGCTATGTCCTTGAGGTTGACCCTGGCATCGTCCGTCCCCTTATGAACAGACGAGCCCGTTCTGGCTTCCGTTTCTCCGCCAACGGACTCGCCGTCCATGCGCCACCTCATATCAACCATCCTCGTCGACACCCGTGATCCGGCTCGGCCGACTCAGCAAATCAGACTGCCTGCCACACGCTTTGGGCGTATACGAATATCGACCTTTAACCCTAACTTAGACCCTCATCAGCACAAAACCATGGTCAACAACCTCTCCTGAGGCCGAGGAGCTTGTTATCGCTCACATTCCAGCCTCAGACGAAGGCAGGAGCCGAATCCGGAAGCCGGGCATGCCGCGGTCAGGACTTATTCTGCAGAAGCGAGGGGTCGGATACAGCGCTATATGAGCTTCCACCAACAGGTTTGACGGCAATGCACTCACTGATCCCCCTGTCCCGCAGCCAGCTGCTGTCCGCCGCGTGCAGGGATGTGACCAGGGCCGGCCTAGCACCTTGGCGGCTGAGTTCCATCCACTTCTTGAAGATAGAACCGCCAGGCGCACAGGCAGATCTGAGCAAAGGATCATCATGCTCGTCCACATCCACCACGAGAGCCGTGGACCGGGTTTGAGAGACCACCTTGTCGGAGTAGTCCTTCACTGCCTGGGCGAAGGCCCTGCCTATGGGCTTGAGATGCTGCTCTTGGTCGAACAGACCCAGATGATGCTCAAAGGGAGGAAAATCACCGAATCGCAGGTCGACATCATGCGAACACCACCAGGTGATGCCGAACATATCGCTGCAATCGAGGGCATGCTCCACTGAAGACCTGCAAAAGTCAGCAGCCTGCCCTGCGCCCATTACATTGAGCGGGGCACCGATCTCCTGCAGCCAGACCCGCCGATGGGGCTGACCGGCAAAGGCCTTCGACAGCTCCACCAGATACTCGGCATGCCGCGTGCTCTCCTCGGCCAAGGGACCGCACTCCTGGGCGGCGCCGTTGAAAACCCAGGAATGAATGCAGGTCATGTCTCCGATGTTGGACGCATATCGCGGAAGAAAAGAGTGGCCATCCTGATACCAGGTCGCATCGTTTTCGCAATGCAGAAGCACGCGGCCCTCCTGGGCCGCCCTCTGCTTCAATGGGGTCAACAGCTGCAGCAGCCAGTCTTCGGCCTCCTCGGAGGAGGAGGGCATTCGACGCGGATGAACACGGTCAGTGAACTGGTTGCATTCGTTCCCGACGGTCAGACCGCGGAAATGCGGCAGATCCGCCAAGGCTTCATAGACCGAAGCGACCAGACGGGCCTGCGCCTGGACAGCGTCCGGATCCGTGAACATGTTGGTTTCATGCCATGAGACCAGCCAGGAGGGCACAAAGTCAAAGCTGGACATGTGCCCTTGAATCACATCCGAATAGACATCCAACCCTCGTTCATCCGCCAGGGCGGCCATATGCCTCAGGTCGTCCAGGGCGGCATCGTTGATCCAGGTCCTGTTGGGCTGGAGCAGCGTCCACAGCGGAAAGATGCGGATATGATCCAGCCCAAGGGAGGCGATGTCGTCCAGGTCTTTGGCGACAGCATCCCAATCCGGATGCAGCCAGAAATAGAACCAGTTGTGGGAGGGGGTGTAGTTGACTCCAAATTTCATAATGATGCTATTCCTTGATGCCACCCTGTTCCAGACCACGGAAGAAGTAGCGTTGGAAGCAGGCGAAGAAGACCAGGATCGGTATCAGGGAGACCAGGGCCCCCGCTGCTATCAATCTGGGATCCGAAATGAACATGCCCTTGAGTCGGTTCATGCCCAGAGTGAGCGTGTAGTTTGACTCGTCGGAGATGACGATAAGGGGCCAGAGGAAATCATTCCAGGCGCCCACGAAGGCGAAGATGCCGACAACGGTCATGGTGCCTTTGACCTGAGGCACACAGATCCGGTAGAAGCGCTGCCAAAGATTGGCGCCGTCCACCTCGGCCGCCTCCTCAAGCTCATCCGGAATGCCCTTGAAGGCATTGGTCATCAGCAGAATATTGACGGCGCCCACCATGCCTGGCAGGGCGACGGCCAATAGGGTGTTCTGTAGACCGACGCTTCGGACGATCAGGAACTGGGAGATGACCACACCCTCGACGGGGATGACCATGGTGCCCATGAAAATCGTGAAGAGCAGGTTGCGCCCGCGCCACTTGAGTCGACCCAGCGCATATCCGGCCATGGTCGAGAAGATGACATTGCCACCGATGGAAAGAACGGCGACGATCACCGTGTTCAGCATGTACCGGAAGACCGGAACCTGTCTGAAGACGGATATGTAATTGTTCCAAGTGGGGGTCTTCGGGATGATGTAGGGCGGAACCGCATAGACATTGTCGCCCTTGCCCTTGAAGGAGAGCGACAGCTCCCAGACGAAGGGCCCCACCAGCAGGAAGAAGACCAATATGAGCACAAGGTACTGAATGACCTTGCCAACAGTGACTTTGTAGTGACCGCTTTTCATGAGTCCTCCCCCCGCTTCTGGATGATCTGCTGCAGGATCAGCATGGCTCCGACCACAACCAGGACGATCAGCGACAGAGCACTGGCATAGCCCGTCCTGGCCTGGATGCCTGTGCCCTCCTTCTGAATGAGCATGGACATGGTGATGTCCTCGCCACCGGGTCCGGCCGTGCCGTTGGTGAGCACGTAGATCTCGTTGAACACACGGAAGGCCGCGATGGTGGACAGCATCATGATCAGCACGATGGTGGATCTCACTCCTGGGATGGTGACATACAGGAATTGCCTTACCGGGCCTGCCCCATCCAGCGAGGCTGCCTCGTACAGGGAGGCGTCAATGTTGGCCAGGGCGGTCAGGTAGATGACCATGTAGTATCCAAGGCCCAGCCAGATGGTGACGAACATGGAAGTGAACAGTATCAGCCAGCGATCGCTGAGAAATGGGATCGGGCTGTGGATGATGTGCAGGGACTCCAGAACCGAGTTGACCAGCCCCTTGGGGTCAAGCAGATTGGTCCAGATCATCCCCACCACCACTGCCGACATGACAACGGGGGTGTAGAAGGAGGTTCTGAAGAACCCCATGATCCTGGAGTTCCCCTTGACCAGGTTGGCCAGTATCAGGGGAAGAATCACCATAAAGGGGACCACGCAGACCACGTAGAGGGTGGAGTTGAGCAACGCGGTCCAGAAATAGTCGTCATGCACGATCTTTACGAAGTTCTGGATGCCTATGAACTTGCCCGGTCGCAGCAGTGTGGAATCGGTAAATGCCAGGCGACAGGTATTCAGCGCAGCGAGGATCACGAAGATGAAGACGATGGCAAAGGCCGGGAAAACAAACAGGTAAGGGGCCAGGGAAGTGGTCCAGTGGATTCCCCTGCCGCCGTGGACCCCGGCCTGGGGCCCGCCGTTCCGGCCGAGGGCAGAAGCCTTCGGCCGGAAGGCGGAAGAGTCAGTGCGGCTCATAGTTACTGCAGCTTCTCGTTGGCGTACTTGACGGCCTTGTCCAAGGACTCCTTGGCTGTCTGCTTGCCCTGCAGGGCCAGGGCGGCCTGCTGCTGCAGGTAGTCCTTGCCATTGGCATCGGTGAACTCGGCAGGACGGCTTGAGTACCCGTTCTTTACGGAGTTCAGAGTGATCTTCAGGGCCTTGCCCTGAACATCGCTGGTGTCGATGTTGGCGTAATAGGGATCATCAAGGCCACCCTTGCTGGAGGGGAAGGTGTTGGACTTCTTGGCGAACGACAGCTGGTTCTTGGCATTGGTCACATACTGGACGAAGTCCAGGGCGAGCGTCTTGTTCTTGGTCTGGGCGTTGACGGCCAGCATCTCATAGGCCAGGCTGGCGGACTTGCCCTGATCGCTGATCTTGGTGCCCACAGCCAGATGCTTGTACAGGTCAGGGGAGTTCTGCTTGAAATCCGCCGCCGAGTAGGCACTGCCGCCCATGGCCACGATGGAGCCCTTCTGGAAGAACTCGCCCTGCTGAGACCACTGTGCGCTCAGAGCCTCCGGCGGGATTCCCTTCTTGTTATACAGGTCGACGAAGCGCTGCAGGTGCTTGACGGCCTCGGGGGAATTGAAGACGTACTTGGTGTGGTCCTTGTTCATGATGGGGATGCCGGCCGATGCATAGTCATCGACGGAGCCGCCCAGCATGGTGGACATGTAGGCCCCGCAGCCGCTATTGACCATGGTGTCCGCCTGGGAGAAGTAGTCGTCCCAGGTCACAGGCAGCTTGTTGGGATCGAGCCCGCACTTCTGCATGAGCTCAGAATTGTAATAGGTCGGTCCATCGTTGACGTACCAAGGGAAGCCGTAGGCACCCTCCTCGATGTCCTTGCCCTTGAAGGTCACTGCATCCCAGGCATTCTTGTAATAGTTGTTTTGGGCCTTGGGAGCCTCCTTGCTGATGTTCATCAGGGCCCCGGCCTTGGCCAGGCCGTACATCAGAGAGGGACCGGCATCGATGATGTCGGGCAGGGAGTTGGCCGCAGCATCGGCGGACAGCTTCTGCTCATAGTTGTCCGATGGCTGGTCGACCCACTTGATGGTGGTGCCGGGATGTGACTTCTCGTAGGCTGAAATCAGATTTTTGAAGTACGGAGTGTACTTGTCGTTTTTCAGGTTCCAGGTCTGGAAGGAGATTTCGCCTGACGGCTTACCATCTTTTGACCCCCCTGAACTGCTGTTGCTTCCTCCGCACGCCGCCAACGAACCCGCCATGGCAGTCGCGCAGATCATTACTGCTACCTTCTTCAGTGCTCTCATCGGAGCTTCCTTTCCTTTTTTACTACTCACTTCTTTGTGGGGCTTCCGGCCGGTCCAAACCGACCAACGAACCGGCCGGACAAACACCCCTGCTCAGGCGACTCAGCGCCTGGAGAGTCTCAAGGTGGTGAACTGGAAGGGAACAAGATTCAGCAAGGCACCATCAGCTTGCTCACCCTGTGCGGAGCACAGACCCGGCCGCACGCCTTCGGGCACAGGTCCATCCTCCAGGGAGTTGGTCTCCCTCACGGTCGCCCCCTGCAGGACCGACCCGGTGCGCAGCCTGGCCTTGGAGGGCGAAGAATCCGGGTTGTAGACCCTGACAATCACATCGTCGCTGTCGTCATCAGCCGTCTTGATCCAGTCGATGACGGTGGTGCCCTGGATATCCTCGACAGCAGCCAGTGGCTCAACGGCAGGCAGTCCATGATGGAAGACCGGAGCGTTGAGGGCATAGGCTGCTTGCAGGATGTCAGCCTGGGTGTCCCCAGGGACAATTGACCAGGCAAAACTGTGCCTGCCCCTGTCGGTATGCGGATCAGGAAAGACCGGAGCGGACAGAAGGGTCAGTCTGACCAGGGTACCCGCCTCTTTGCCAGCCTTCTCGTCGTAGTGAATCGGTGTGGTGTCACCGCCGTATGTCGAAGCGTTGACCACGCCGACGGCAAGGCCGTCGTCGCTGATCCTGACGAATCGGTGCGTACAGCTCTCGAACTGGGCCTCTTCGGCAGCATTGTTCTTCTGAATGGGCCTGTCGATGAAGCCGTACTGGCACTCGAATTGTGCATACCTGGCCTGAACGGCAACGGGGATGTCCACCTTGAGCAGCTGCTCATCCTGATGCCAGTCAACATCAGCAGTGAAGTCCAACTGCCTGCTGCCAGGGGTCAGCCCGATTGTGGTCACGATTGTGGTCTCCCCATGCCGACGCGATACCCGAACACCGGAACCCAAGGCCTCCATGGCGACTGGGTCATCGACCGGAGAAGCAGTCAGCAGGGCATCGCGCTCCAGGTCCCATGCATCCCACATATAGGGCTCATCCTTGAAGAGCTCATATCCGCCAACCGATGAGCCCTGGGGGACCAGGTCCCTGCCAGAGGTCCTGTCAAGGATGGAATGGACCTCGCCATCCGAAGCGACGACGGCACGGATAAGACCATTATCCATGACGAATCCGTCACCCTCTTGACTGACTTGGACAGGCCGTATGCCTTCGGGCCCCTCCTGCGCCTGGACTGGCCCGACAGCCTTCCAAGCCGTCTGACCCTTGCCGTCCATGGGTATCAGCCTGGCATCGGACACCATGGGAGCCTCTGGCTGGGCGGAGGCTATGACGCGGGCAGCCTCGTCGCCGATCTGCTCCAGACGTGCTATGTCCCTACGGTAGTCTTCCCTGGCCAGCCTATGCACCCAGGAGATGGCGGAACCTGGAAGAATGTCATGGAACTGGTTGAGCAGAAGCGTGCGCCAGATTCCGTCCAGCTCCTGACGGGGGTACTCGTATGAGTCATCGACCAGGCCGGCGTAAGCGCACAGGTATTCGACCGTGCGCAGCATGGCTTCCTCCTGCCGGCAGCCTCGCTTCATATCCTGCTGGGAGGTCAGGGTCTTGCGGTGCAGCTCCAGGTAGAGCTCGCCCTTCCAGACGGGCATCTCCCGACCGGCACGCAGATGAATCTGCCTGCTGGATTCACGGAAGAAGTCCTCAGGAGCCTCATAACGTGCCCTGGCTACTCCCTCGACGTCACGCAACCGATCGTAGCGGCCCAACATCTCACGAGTGGTGCCGCCGCCGCCGTCACCGTAACCGCAAAGGACGATTGCTCTGTCGGAGAGATCCTTGTCTTGATAGTTCTCTTCGGAATGATTGAGCTCCCTTGCCGTCATGCTGGATGCATACGTGTCCATGGGTGGGAAATGCGTAAAGATGGATGTGCCATCAATGCCTTGCCAGTCGAAAGTGTGATGGGGAAACTTGGTAGTGTCATTCCAGGAGATCTTCTGTGAGAGGAAGTAGCGCATCCCCGCACGACGGGCGATCTGCGGGAACTGACCTGTGTATCCGAAGCTGTCCGGCTCCCAGACCACGTCGGTGTCAACGCCAAGGTGCTCTCGATAGTAACGCTTGCCGTAGGAAAATTGCCTTGTCAATGATTCACCGGCAGGGAGCATACCATCAGATTCCACCCACATCCCGCCCACCGGGATGAAGCGCCCTTCCTTGACCCGACGCAGCAGGCGGGAGAACAGGTCCGGGTGGTCGTCCTCCAGCCATGCATACTGTTGCGGCGAGCTCATCACATAGATGAAATCCGGATCGCGCTCCATCAGTGCCAGCATGTTGGAAACAGTACGCGCCACTTTTCGACGCGTTTCACGCTTAGGCCAGAGCCATGCCGAATCAATATGGGAATGGCCCACCACTGCGTGGTCCAAGCTGCTGGACACCGCAGGACGCCGAAGTTCCTCCGCCAGAGCCCCTCGCGCCTGAGGCAGACTGTCTGCATCGCCTTCCTGATAGTCATTGAGGGAGGTTTGCAAAGCCTTGCCCAACCGCCAGTAGCGGGGCTGTTTCTTGTTGCACTCCTTGATGATCTGGCTGACCGCCTCCAGATCCATT
The DNA here is from genome assembly GCF_016101165.1 of Bifidobacterium sp. W8114. Lineage (NCBI taxonomy): Bacteria > Bacillati > Actinomycetota > Actinomycetes > Bifidobacteriales > Bifidobacteriaceae > Bifidobacterium > Bifidobacterium sp. W8114. Next base: position 200,128 of record NZ_JACFRA010000004.1, read on the forward strand.
GCGTAGTTCCATATCTCCTGATCGAAGCGGCAGACATCCAGACGGGTCAGGATGTTGGACTCATCAGCCCGTCCTGTGGTTCCCTCCCCCAGCTGTGTCTTCGCGAAGGCCGGAACACCGAGAATAAGCGGATTGCAGGCTGCCTCCAGATAGAGGGTGAATGTACCGTCTGGCCCGATAAGAGAAGGCTCTTCATCAGTGGCCAACCCCTTCCAGTCCTTGCCGTCAAGAGGGATCCACTGATTCTTCGGGTTGACCGCCTTGATAATGGAGCCGTCGGGGCGGTAGGCCTCTGCCTCGTAATGGCCGCCGGGAGAGTCGGGCTGCCATCCAAGGTCCACAATCAGTTCAAGCGGAGCCTCATCTCGATGGCTCTGGTCAATGCTTCCCTTGATCTCCATCCAGGTTGTTCCCCAAGTGGTCCCCCAGGATTCGCCAAGATTCAAGGGCTCAAAAGGAATGTCCCCACTGTTCAGGCGGCGGAAGAAGTCCTGGGAGGAAATGGGCTCGCCAGGAATCCGGTAGACCCTGACTGCACAATGGCCGACCGTTCTATCGACATAGGGCAGCACCCGTTGCCTCATGACTCGATCACACCTGTCGAGTTCACGCTCCACCTTCAGCTGCATCCCGTAAACCTCCTTGTTTGTGCAGATTCCGCTTCAAAACTAAAGCGGTTTAGTAATATTATATCTCTTTTTTATCCAATGACCAACATCAGTTGTAAAGATGTTCTGGCCATCATGAGTCAGTGTGCCCAATCGCGTCGTCATCAAACGGCAGACCTTGCAGAAAATCCGACATCAGCTGCTATACGCCTCTTGTATCCCCATAGCCGTGCGCAAAATCAGATAACACAAATTGGCAAAGGGACCGCAAGTGCAAAAGAAAAACAGACAATCAGGAAAGCATCTTCCCCATGACAGCTTCGCCAAAATTAAATACCCCCATCTTGACTCCGACCACGCTGTCATTGCGCGCCGTCTTCAAGATGGGGGTATGGAAGGGTCAATCACATGAATCGATCTACAGACCTTTTACCGTGTAACCCTGTTCATTGCCATACTTAACCAGGTCCTTCTGGAAGGTCTTCAACGCATCCTCGAAACGGACCGAGCCCTCATAGGCCTTGCCAATCGAATCATTCACGATTGAATTGGCGTAGACCTGATAGGGCAGGAACTGCCAGCCAGACCGAATATCCTTGGAGCTCTGATTAAAGACCTTGTTGACCTGTTGGCCGCCGAAGTAGTCGGCTTTCTCCTCCAGGAAGTCCTGAGCATTCAAATCCTTGACTGTGCTGGGGAAGCCTCCTGAAGCCGTGGCCAGCTCAATGGATTCTCGTGAGTTGTTCAACCACTTGACGAAACCAGCAGCCAATGCAGGATTCTTCGTCTTTGCATATACGGCCTGAGACGAACCGCCGTAATTGGCCGAGGCCGGTTTCCCGTCATATGTAGGCATGGGAGCCACTCTCCAGTCCCCGGCACTTTCCTTTACCGAGGTCTGCAGGGTGTTGCGAAGCCACGAGGCTGAAATGATGGATGCCATCTTCCCCTTGTTTGCAGCCTGGTACCACTCCGTGCCCTGATTGGCCACTGTGGTGATCAGATGCTCTCCAATCAGCTTGTCCCAGACGGCAGCCCACCGCTGGGCGCCGGGGTCACTCAAATTGATGGTTACATTCGATCCAGAGACCTTGAAGGCATGGCTGCCGGCCTGCCAAAGCAGGGAGGCCACCAAATTGCCTTGACCCGAGTCGCTCGTGATATGGACGCTTGGATCCTTCTGTTGCATGATCTCACCGTCCTTGACGAACTCATCCCAGGTTTTTGGCGGCTCACTGATGCCGAACGAGTCAAAGACCTTCTTGTTGTAATAGAGAACCATCGGACCGGTATCCTGAGGAAGTCCGTAGACCTTGCCTCCAACGCTCACCGAGCTCCATGCGGACGCCGCGTATTGATTCTTGAGCGAGGCAAAGCCATAAGGTGCCAGATCCAACAGGTTACCCGGAGTATAGAACTGAGACAGGGCCTGATACTCGATCTGCATGATGTCGGGTACATTGGACCCCGACTTTATGGCGTTCATCATCTTGGTATATGCCGCTGCCCCGCTGCCAGGGTTGACGACCTTGACATGAACCTTGGGGTAATGCTTCTCGAAGGCCTTGACCTGGGTATCAGCGGACGATGTCCAGGTCCAATAGACCAGATCGCCTCCTTTCTCAAGCGCCTGTTCCACGTCATTTGCATGACCGCTCTGGGTTGTTGAAGAGCCACCTCCGCAGGCGCTCAACAAAGTTGTCGCAAAAGCCGCCACCGTGGCGACAGTGGCGAATTTCGTCATTCTGCTGTGTTTCATCACCAATCTCCTTTGATTTGACATGCCGACGAATCGACGATGCCTACTTATCCCCGTCTCTTCTGCAACCTCCAAGACGAGGGACTTTCTCCATGACCTCCTTGTCACATCGATGGATCACTGCTTGACGCTTCCAGCCGTCAGGCCGGATTCCCAGTAACGTTGCAGCATTAGGAAAATGACAATAATCGGTATGACCGTAAGCAAGGAACCAGTGATCACCAGGTTGTAAATGGGTTCTGGCGTCGACGAGCCCGTAGCTTGGTCATTCCATTCATTCAAGCCCACGGTCAGCGGATACCACCGCGGATCGTTGAGCATGATCAACGGCAGGAAATAGTTATTCCAGGTCTGTACGATAGCGAACAAAAGCACCGTAATGATGCTGGGCGACAGAAGAGGCACCACAATCTGTGCAAAGATTCTGAATTCCCCCGCACCATCCATGCGTGCCGACTCAATGACGCTGACTGGCAGGCCGGTCCTCGAATAACTCATGACCAGATAAAGGCCGAAGGGACTCACCAGCGACGGAAGAATGACAGCCCATGGTGTATTGGTCAATCCCAGCTTGGCAAAAAGCAGGAATGTAGGAACGACCAGCGCTGTTCCCGGGATGGCTATGCCTCCGATAACCGTGGCAAGGATGCCTTTCTTGCCCGGAAAGTCAAAGATCGCCAGCGCATATCCCGCCATGGTCGCCAAAAAAGTCGCACCGCCGGCTCCGATCAGCACGTATAAGAAGGTATTGAGAAGCCATTTGGCGAAAATCCCATCCTTATAGGAAAAGGTCTCCTTGATGTTGTCTATCAGGTTGAAGCCGTGTCCGAACCACAGACCGAACGTGGACATAACGTCAGCCTGGGTCTTGGTGGCATTGATCAGCAGCCACAACAATGGAATCAAGGAATAGGACGCCAGCAGCAGCATAAAGATGAGCATGGCCGGCGAGTGCCGGACCAGACTGTGGGCGCCGGTAGATCTGTTTGATCCGGAATGTTTGACGATACTCATCGATCAGCCCTCCTTTTTGCAGCTCGGGATGCCTTGGGCTTCTTCTCATCGCCGCTTCGCGATCCCTGCTCCTGGGTGATATAGGTGATTACCCCTGTGATCAGTCCCATAAGAATTGCCAGAGCAGCTGCATTGTTGTACTGGCTTCCGTTAAGAGACAGGTTGTATGCCCAAAGGTTGGGCGTGTAGTTGCTTGATATTGCATTGGGCGCGGGCGTCTTCAGCAGCTGTGGCTCACTGAAAAGCTGGAAGGTACCGATAATGGAGAACATCCATGTGATCAGCAACTGCCCCTTTATTGCCGGCACCTTGATGTAACGAGCGATTTTCCATTCGCTGGCTCCGTCCAAACGGGCGGCTTCATACAGCTCGGTAGGAATTGTTTTCAGCCCGGAGTACAGAATCAGCATGTTGTATCCCAGGAACGACCAGGTCATGATGTTGCCTATGGACCACAGGATGACGTTTTTGGACAATGGATGCATGGCTATGTTGAACCAGCTGTTGATGCTGGCAGTCAACCCGAATTGATCGCCGTACAGGAATTCCCATATCAGCACTGCGACAACGCCTGGAACTGCATACGGCAGGAAAAGGATGATTCGGAAGAACCCGTGCCCTCTGAGTCGCCCGGAGTCGATGCACAGGGCCGCCAGGAGAGCCAGGCCCAACATGATCGGCACCTGAATCAGGAACACCCGGATCACACGCCATACCCCGTCCCAGAAAGTACCGCTTTTGAGCAGCGATAGGTAGTTGGCCAATCCAACGAAATGGCTGCCGCCTATGAGCTGATCGCGGAAGAGGCTCAGGTACAGAGCATAAATGATAGGTAGTATGGTTGCTACAAAAAAGACCAGCAGAAAAGGCAGGACAAATCCTAAGCCGGCCCACCTGCTTTTGCTTCGTATCCCTTTTTTCCATCGATTGGATGGATTTACACCCCTGGGTTTTGGTGATGACAGGGATGTGGGAGATTCTGACATCGTAGTCATATCGCCCTGCTTTCTTTTGATGTTGTTGTGTACATAAGCGCCCCGGCAGTCCTCATTGGCCATGGCCTGGGCGCCGAGCCCATCATGGTCGAATCCGTAACGTCGTTAATTGGTACGGGCGCAGGTTAAGGTGCGCACCTTGCAGAGGAATCCAAGCGCCTTCCAGGGCGGATGGCATGCCGTGGGTCGCCCCGGCTACTTCCAGCAGATCCGTTTCGCATACGGTTGCCTCGGCGATCAGATCATCCGCAAGAATGTCCGCAGTTGCGGATTCCCCGACAGGTTCATACAAACGAACAATGATGTCCTTCGATCCATCATCGGCCGGCTTGACCCAATCCAGAATCACCGTGCCTTTCCCTTGACGCAATTGAATCAGCGGTCTGACCTGCGGCAGATGGGCGATTGTCGGTGCGTTGATAACACCCGCCTCCTTGACCGTATCCGCCACATTGGCACCCGGAAGGACCTCCCAGGTGAATTCGTGGCTCCGGCCGACATCCGTATTGGGGTCAGGGAATGTGGGCGCGGAAAGCAGCGACAACTCCAAAAGGGTCCCTGTTCTGCCACCGTTATTCCCGTCGGACTCCACCGGGAAGACACTGGAGCCATATGTGGATTCGTTGACCAGCCCAACTCCATATCCACCCTCGTGAAGGTGTACGAATCTATGGGTGCAACACTCAAAGGCCGCCTCCGTGTCTGCATCATCCCTACAGACTGGACGATCGACTGTACCGTATTGACACTCGTAAGTAGCCATGGATGTCTGGACATTCAAAGGGAAATCCACCTTGAGAAAGCGATCCCGCTCCTGCCAGTCAACGTAGGCATGGAACCTGAGACTTCTGTTTTGACCATCCAGAAGAACCTGGGTCCTGATAGTTGTTCCTGCGCCTATAGCCGTGGTGATCTCCACGCCGGCCGAAACGGATGAGCAAACAGGTTCAACCTTGACGACCCTGCCTTCATCAATGGGACCCAGGAAGGCATCTCGGTCCAATTCCCATGCATCACGCTCGCATGGCTTGTCGATCAACAGGCGATAGGAGCCTAGAGCGTGATCCGAAGCCACCAGTTCGCGTCCGGCCTTAAGGTCACGTAAGGATACGATCAGTCCTTCGTTGTTGATGGCAACCCTTATCGAAGCATTCTCCATGACGAATCCATATTTTTCAGCATGGACCTGAGGAGCGGAATCATTGCAGGAAAGACAACCGTCAACCACAGCGCAGTCGTCTGGAAGACTTGGATGCACCAGCCAATCCTTTTGCGCGATATACCCCTTTTGAAGCACGGGAAGATCGGGATCAGCCTCGGCCACAGTATCAGCAGCCGACTGAATCAACCCGCTCAGCTCGGACATATCCTGCTCATATTCCTGACGGGCTTCACGGTGCACCCAAGAAATCGAAGAACCTGGGAGAATGTCGTGGAACTGGTTGAGCAGAAGACGGTGCCAGATGACTTGAAGCCGATCGCCGGGGTAACGATATTCCGCATGGCACAAGCTGGCCAGGCAACCCAGATATTCCATGGTTCTGAGCATCCCCTCCTCGCGACGGCAGTCAGCCTTCATGTCCTGCTGCGCCGTGAGCGTGGCTCGATGCAGCTGCAGATATAGCTCACCGTGCCAACGTGGCCTCTCAAAGCCATCACAACGATTCATCTGATCCGCCAGCGTCTGGAAGAAATCGTCAGGCGACGCGGAAGTGCAGGTGGGCACGCCCTCAAGATCGCGCAACCTGGAGAGCCTGCCCAGCATCTCCCTGGTGGGACCGCCGCCACCGTCACCGTATCCATAAAGCAGCAGACCCTGGTCGATCCATTCCTTGTCGGCTGCATTCATCTCCGAGTAACGCAATTCACCGGGAGTGATTTCGGCGGCATAAGTATCAGTAGGCGGAAAATGAGTCAGTATCGGACTGCCGTCGATTCCCTCCCAGATGAAGGAATGATGGGGAAACTTGGTTGTGTCATTCCAGGACAATTTCTGTGAGAGGAACCAGCTGTATCCAGCCCTTCTGGCAATCTGCGGGAAAGCACCTGTATACCCAAAGCTATCGGGCAACCAGATGCCTTTTGGACTGATGCCAAGATGGTCCTTGAAATACCTACGGCCATTGGTAATCTGCCTGACAAGAGACTCGCCTGAAGGCATCATGGCATCTGCTTCCACCCACATTCCGCCCACAGGAATGAATCGACCCTGGTCTATCCGTTCCTTTACTCGTCTGAAGAGATCAGGATAATCCTCCTCCAGCCATGCAAACTGCTGAGCCGAGCTCATTGCAAAAACAAATTCGTCGTCCTGATCCATCAGGGCCAGGACATTGGCAACAGTCCTGCCGATTTTTCGCCTTGTCTCGCGCTTCGGCCACAGATAGGCGGTGTCTATATGTGCGTGACCGACCGCATGATCATGGAAAACCGTCGGGCCGTTGGTTTTGCTCAGCACCCCAGCCAATGCATGTCGGGCCTGGCCAAGTGTTTCAGCACGGTGATCATCATCATAATGATTGAGCGAGGTCTGCAGGGCCTTCATCACCTGCCAATATCGCACCGAGTTCTTGTCAATGACATCAAGCAGGCCCGTAACGACCTCCAGATCCCTGGCATACTCCCAAAGTTCACGATCAAACCGGCACAGACTGATGCCATGGAAGGCATACTTTCCACACACACGCCCATCGGCCTCTTCGCCCAAATCCGTGGAACGCTGTGGAATATTCAACAGCATGGGATTGCACCCGGCCTCAACATACAGGCGGAAGGCGCCATTGTCGTCACACAGACCCGCCATAGCACCCTTGCCTTGCAAGCGGACCCAAGCATTCATTGGCTGAACGCCCTTGATCGCTCTTCCATCCTTGGCGAAGACCAATCCCTCGCACTGCCCCCCGGAAACGCTGGAATTCCAACCCAGGTCAACAATCAGATCAAACTCCGTCCCGTGACGGGACTCCGACATAGGCAACCTGCCATCAACGCGAAACCAGGTCGTGCCCCAGTTCGTCCCCCACGCATCTCCACGATCAACAGGGTGGAATCGAATCAAACCTGCCTCTGCACGACGAATAAAGTCCTTGGGAGGTTCAGGTTCCCCTGAGTTGACATAAGCGGCGACAGTGCAGGGTTCAAGTTCCTCTTCGATAAAAGGACGTATGCGATCTCTGAGGAAGCGCCTACACTTGTTCAGCTCTCGATCAACCTTGATTTGCATAAACCGAGCACCTTTCCATTACAATACAATCCGCTTTGATCGCTTTACCTGGCACTGTGAACTCTTGCGATACATCACATGAGGGACGCAAAAAATCCCCGTCCGCGTACCGACCCGCTTAGCCCCGGGCCGAAGACTGGTTGGTCATTTTTATCCTCGTTTCTCGAAAATGGCGTTCATCTCAGGAATTTCACGACGATATCCGGCCAGCAGCTTTCTGGCCAACGGAACGGACTGCACGAGAGGATGCAAGGCGAAAGCCAGCAAAGCCTCATGGGGGGATCCCTCGATCCCAGCCCGAACCGCATGCCTTTCCGACTGACGCACCTGTTGCATAAGGCCGATCTGGTCCATTGTGGGCTGCTCTCCCACATTCAGAGGATGGATTCCGTGCGAGTCCACAAGCGAGGGAACCTCGACAACGGCATCATTGGGTAGGCCAGCTATTGTTCCCCTGTTGCGCACATTGAGAATCATGACCCGACGCTCATGTCGACTAATTGCATTCATAACGCCCAGAGCCACTCCTGCATAACCCAAATGGGCAGGATCGAACTCCTCTTTGCGGTTGCTGGTGGGGGCACCTTGTACACCTCCCAGAGCCTCAGCCATATAACTGGCTCCACGTTCCTGCAAGGCATCGGTCCAGATACGGTCGGCTTCGTTCCCGGCCGTGGCTGCTTGTTTGTAGAAACGAGTCTGGGTCTTGAGCAGAAAGTCGCCGCGGGTCATGGGAGACTCCAAGATACGACGGACGGCATCTCTATCGCAGTAGTAGTAGAAGAGATATTCATTGGGAATCATCCCCAACTGCCGCAACCAGTCCGGGTCGAAGACCTTGGCCTCCTCCAGCCCCGACAGCTTCTCCTCATCGGCAAGCAGGTCCGGCAGCAGATCATGATCGCCGACCAACACTCTACGCATCCAACCCAGATGGTTGAGGCCGACATAATCCATGCTGACATCCTCTGGATCATGGCCCAAAGCCGCGGCTATTCTTCTGCCCAATCCGGATGGGGTGTCACATATGCCGACCACACGATCACCCAATACGCTTTGCAATGCCTCGGTAATGATGCCAGCAGGGTTGGTGAAGTTCAAAAAGTATGCGTCAGGGCAGACCCTGGCAGCCATACGGGCCATCCGCAGCATAACCGGCACAGTGCGCATGGCGTATGCGAGCCCGCCGGGCCCAGTGGTTTCCTGCCCCAGCAGGCCCAGATCCAAAGCCACATGTTCATCGCAGCATCTGGCCTGGAGACCTCCCTCACGAATCGCAGCAAAAATAAAATCGGCACCGCTCAGGGCCGGCTCAAGCTCCGTGTATGTGCGGATTCCAGGCTTGTGGTCGAAGCCCTGGGCCTGGACACGCATGATGTTCACCATCGTATCCATACGCGACTGGCTTGTGTCATACAGAGCCAGCTCATCCACGCGCGGTTCGCCTTGATCCCTGATCAATGCCTGCCAGATGAACGGCGTACGGAAGCCTCCGCCACCAAGAATCGTTAATTTCATACGACCACCACCTTCTTGCCTTCCTTGGCAAAACTGTCTTGCATTCCCTTGCCGGACCCCGAAGTCGTGATGAGAGCATCCAAATCAGTCAATGAGCACAGTTTGAAACTTCCGGTTCCAGGGAATTTGGATTCATCCGCCAACAGGACTATTTGCTGGGACGCCTTTATGAAACCTTGACGTATCGGGGCTTCGACCGCCATGTTGTCCACCACGGCATTCCCCCGCACACCGGTGCAGCAAAGAAACATCAAGTCAGCTGCAACATCGGCGATCATCCGTTCAGCCAGCGGGCCGACCAGACTGTTATGATGGTGCCGCACCGCACCGCCTATGAGCACCAGGTCAACTGCTTCATCATCACGAACCTGATCAAGTACGGCCAGATTCGATGTGATGATGGTCACCTTGTGTCCGCGCAGATTGCGTGCAATCAAAGCCGCTTCAGGGGCCACATCCAAGATGATGACCGAGCCGTCCTGAACCATGTCAGCAGCAGCCTTGGCCATGCGTTCCCAAAGTTGCATCTGCGCATCAGTCGCCTCGACGACGCGGTCCTGCTTGCCGGAGTCAGTGATGTCGGCCCTGTTGCCCTGGGTCAGCATCGCACCGCCATATTTGCGCTTGAGGCGGCCATCCTGCTCCAGGAATGTGAGGTCCCTTCTGATAGTGGATTCACTGACCCCAAGACCATGTGACAAGTCCTTGACTGACTGTCCATGCTCGGCCAGCTGATCGAGAATCCGTTGACGGCGTTCATCCAAAAGCATGACTTCACCATACATGAAATGACAGGATTTGACAAAGTTTGCTCATTTTGAGTGTTTCTATCTAGAATGAGCAAACATGAGCAGAATCAACAATGAGACGATGATCGATAAAGCCAGTCCGAAGATCTTCGACGTAGTGATTGCCGGGAAAACCTACCTGGATCTGGTTTTTTCGGATGTTGATTTCCCACAGCCTGGGACCGAAGTAATGGCCGGCAACCTGACCATCTCTCCGGGGGGTGCAGCCAACAGGGCCGTGGCTGCCGCAAGACTTGGATCCGAATCCGGTCTGCTCACCAACCGCGGACACGATCAATTGTCGACTTTATTGTTCAAAACCCTCCAAAAGGTTGACCATCTCAATCTTGATCTGTGCACCACCAGCGCGGCATACCGCAATCCGGTCTCAGTGGCTATCAGCACTGGCAATGATCGCGCGTTTGTCACCTATGACCGTTCAGCGCTTGCCCTGGATTGGCCTGCCGGTAAACTGACCAGAACGCTCTTCGTCAGCCTCTCTGAAGGATTGCCCACCTGGTCACAGCCCCTACGAGACCAGGGCACAATCATATTCGGCGGCGTCGGATGGGATTCCTCCGGCCGCTGGCCTAGGCAGATCCTCGAATCCGCCAGAGGAGTCGATGTCCTGCTGATGAACGAAACCGAAGCAAGACACTTCACTGGTCAGAAAACGACAGCAGGTGCTCTGAAAATGCTACGTGAATATGTATCAACGGCTGTCATCACGCGCGGCGGCCTGGGATCTTCCGCCTCTGACCCGACCGGCTTCATCGAAGTCCCGGCCCCTTCCGTGGAAGCAAAGGATCCCACCGGCGCCGGCGACATTTTTGCAGCCGCTTTAATGACAGCCTTTACATGGTCATGGCCATTGCGCCATTGCATGGAGTTGGCGACAGCGGCATCCGCCTACTCAGTGCAGACCCCGGGAGGCGCCCTTAGCGCACCCGGCATTCCCACTGTTCTCGAATTTATCCAACGTTATAAAGGCCCTTACGATTGGTCCTGGCTCATCGACAACCTGCAGGCGCACGGTCTCAATAAATGATTCGTCCCCGTGCGGTGCCAGCAGCATCGCACGGGGACGAAAACAGAATGTTCTTATCCTCAGGCCTGGGCCAGAGCCTCGACGATGTAGTTGTTGATGGTGGCCTTGACCACTTCAAGATGGTCGGACTTGTCGGCGGCGATCAGTTCGGCCTGCGGCTTGTCAAGGCTGTACTCTTCCAGGGAGGCCAGCGTGGCCGTACCGTCCTTTACCGTCGAGCCGATGCCGGATTCGAAGGAGGAGTAGCGCTCCTGCTGCAGCTGCTCGATGTAGCCGTCCTCATGCATCTTGGCAGCGACCAGAAGACCAGCGGCATAGGTGTCCATGCCCACGATGTGGGTCCTGAAGAGGTCCTCAGGCAGGAAGGAGGAGCGGCGCGGCTTGGCATCGAAGTTCAGGCCTCCACGGGGCCCGATGCTCCCGTTGGCCAGCACCTCCCACATGACGGCGGTGGCATCGTAGAGGTCCGAAGGGAACTCGTCCATGTCCCAGCCGATCAGCTTGTCGCCCTGGTTGGCATCCAGGGATCCCAGGAATCCGGCCTCGCGAGCCACGCGGACCTCATGCTGATAGGTATGCATGGCCAGGTTGGCGTGGTTGCCCTCAATGTTGAGCTTGAAGTTGTCCTGCAGGTCGTAGGTGCGCAGGAAGTTGATGGTGGTGGCCGCGTCGTAATCGTACTGATGGAGGGTGGGCTCCTTGGGCTTGGGCTCGATCAGGAACTGAGCATCGAATCCGATCTCCTTGGCGTAGTCCACGCACATGTGGAAGAGGGCGGCCATATGGTCCTGCTCCTCCTTCATGCGGGTGTTCCACAAGGATTCGTAACCCTCACGGCCACCCCAGAAGACGTAGTTCTCAGCACCGAGCCGCTTGCCGATCTCCAGGCTGTGCTTGAGCTGGCCTGCCGAGTATGCATAGATGTCAGCGAAGGGCGAGGTACCGGCACCGGCCTCGAAGCGGGGGTTGGTGAAGAGCGAGGAGGTGTTCCAGAGCAGCTTGACTCCGGTGTCCTTCATGGCGGCCTCGATGCGGTCGATCACCTTGTCAAGATTGGCATCGGTCTCGCGCAGGGTGTCACCCTCGGGAGCCAGGTCACGGTCGTGGAAGCAGAAGAACTCGACCCCCAGTTTGGTGAAGAGCTCGAAGGCGTAATCCACCTTGGCCAGCGCCTGATCCATGGGATCGGTGTAGCGATAATAGGGCCTCTGCGCAGTGGGATCGCCGAAGGGATCCACCAGACCCTGGTTGAAGGTGTGCCACCAGGCCACAGCGAAGCGCAGCCAGTCCTTCATGGGCTTGCCGGCCACCACCTTGTTCTTGTCGTAGTAACGGAAGCCCAGGCCTTCCTTGACGCCCTGGCGACCCACGTATTCGATCTTGTCAACGTCCCACAGACCCATCCGAAATGCTCCTTTGCCTATTGCATTTGCCTTTACGGCGTTCACAGGGGAGGAAATCAGTTCCTGCCTCCTGAACATCAAGGGTAGAGGGAGGGATTGATTTTGTCAATTCGTTAAATTATATAGATGACGCTTGCACGGGCACATGAATCGAATCTGGACGACAGCCCTGATGACTACCGTCTGAAGCTTTGATCTCAAGCCACAAAGGTCCGCCCGCGCGGGCCAATCGATCCGTCTGCACCACTGCGCATGCGCCCGGTCAAAAGCCTACGAAATTGTATGGGGCTGAGCATTAGAAGGTCGACAGTCGACCACCTGCATACGAACCATCAAACCCTTTGACGTCTTGGGTTCGATAATGCCCTTCACGGCGGCACAACCTACATCGACTCTGTCGATACCCCCTTCGTTGCCACACCCCACCTCCACAGAGCAAACCCACCTACGGCTACAGACCTATGACAAACGCCGACGGCGATCCCTTATCGGTTCCTTACCGGCATCGAATCAGTTGCGCAAGAATACTAAACGATGTTAATATATAAACGTTGTTCATAAAGTGCGCAAAGTTAGCGTGACGGTAGCACTCAAGGAGGAGGTTGACATGCGAGGCAGCCCATACGCCAGCACACCAAAGGCCCTCTCCGAACTCAACCAGTCACGCATCGTCCAATATCTGCACCAGCACGGAACCAGTTCGCGAGCCCAGATGGCCCGGGAACTCAACCTGACGCCGGCGGCTGTAGGCAAGCTGGTGGCCCGCCTGATCGGCCTGGGTCTGATCAGCGAGACCGGCAGTATGGACTCAGAGGGCGGCCGTCGATCCATCGGCCTGGCCTTGAACGCCGACCGCTACCAGGTCATCGGAGTCAAGTTCGCCCGCAGCATGGTCAGTATCGGACTGTTCGACATCAGCGGCCGTCTGCTGGACTCCGAGGAGATGCCCCCCGTCGACCCCGATGACATCCCCGGCGTAGTAGCTGAGGTCAGAACGCGAGTGGGAAGACGATTGGATTCAAATCCCACCATCGTGGCCGTGGGCATGGCCGTACCGGGACCCTACCTGCGCGAGACCGGCCGCATCGCCCTGGTCACCAGCATGCCCGGCTGGCGTGGGGTGGACTTTATCCACGAATTCGGCCAGGCCTTCCGTGTACCCACCTTTATCGAGCAGGATGCCCGAGCCGGCGCGCTGGCGCAAAGTCTCTTCGATCCCCGAGTGAACGCATCCAGCATGGCCTACTTCCTGGTGGGCGAAGGCGTGGGATTAGGAGTCATCGACAGAGGCTCGCTGGTTGACGGCAGCCAGGGAGCGGCCACAGAAATCGGCCACGTCAGCATCGATTTGAACGGCCTGCCATGCGAGTGCGGCAACCGAGGCTGCCTGGAATGCTACTGCTCGGCGGTAGCAATCCACCGCCGCATGTGCAAGCCGGATATGCGGGATCACTTCCCTGGAGTCGAGGCCATGACCCACGCCAAGGCCTGCTCAAGCCTGTTTGACCAGGCCCGCTCAGGTCAGCAGGTCGCCCGGACCCTGGTGGATCAGATAGCCGACTACGTGGGCTATGGCTGCGTGACCATCGTCAACGCCTACAACCCGGCCCAAATCGTCATCGGAGACATGGTGGCCGACGCCGGTACCCGACTGCTGGAACGAGTTCGGACCATGGTATCCCAGCGCGCCCTACCCGGCCTGCGCGAGCACACGAGGATTCTGCTCTCCCGCCTTCCAGCCGATGCCACGCTGACAGGGGCAGCCGCGGTGGCTGCCAGCCAATTTCTGGAACATCCGGCCAGCATGGGCCGCTCAACTGTGAAATCAACAAGCATTAGGCGGGCACATCGCCTGTCGTCAGGAAAGGAACACCATGACCAGTAAACCTGTGGTCCTCAGCATCGGGGAAATCCTCTGGGACGTCCTGCCAACAGGCAAACGGGCCGGTGGCGCACCGGTCAACTTCAGCTACCACGCCGCAAAGAACGGGGCGGAAGGCTATGCCATCAGCGCCGTGGGACGTGACGACCTGGGCCGCGAGCTTGAGGAGGCTGTTCACAAGGCCGGGGTCGATGCCGTCCTGCAGCACAACGACCACCCCACCAGCACTGTCGAGGTCCAGCTGACCGAGGGCATCCCCCAGTACGTCTTCAAGCCTGATGTGGCCTGGGATCATCTGGAATACACGGATGGCCTGGCCGGGCTTGCCAGCAGGGCCGACGCGGTCTGCTACGGCACGTTGGGCATGCGCAGCAGCCAGTCCCGCGAGACCTGCCTGCAGGTCCTGCGTCACACCAAGAGCCATGCCATGCGCTTCTTCGACATTAACCTGCGCAGCACCTTCTACAGCAAGGATCTGATCCAGGAGCTGCTGGACATGGCCACGGTCTTCAAACTCAACGACGAGGAGCTGGTCACCCTGCGTGACATGTTCCACGTTCCCGGGGCCACGGACGACGAGCTCTGCCGCTGGTTCATGGAGCAGTGGCACCTTGACACCATCGTGCTGACCGCCGGCAGCGACTACAGCACGATCTACCTGGCGGACGGCCAGTCCTCCCACCTGCCGACGCCTGAAATCACCGTAGCCGACACGGTCGGAGCCGGCGACGCCTTCTCCGGCACCTTCGCCATCAACCGCCTGCTGGGAGCATCCCTGACCCAGGCCCACCGAGCTGCCGTCAACACCGCCGCATTCGTCTGCACCCAGCAGGGCGCCTGGCCCGAATATCCCGAGCATATCCCCGACTACCTGGGCCAGCAGGGTAAATGATCCACCAGCTTTGAACATGATTTGGTCCCGCCCGGACGAACTGTCGACTGTACGGGACCAAACTTATATCTGCACCAGTCTTATATCTACGGAATCCGAAATTTACCAGATACCGATGAGGCGCCACCAGCCCAGACCCACGGTCAGGAAGATGGCCACAGTCACCAGTCCGCAAATCAGGCCGATCCGCAGGAACTCAGAGGTCTTGACGTATCCGGCACCGTAAATCAATGCCGCCGGTCCGGAGGCGTAATGGGTCATGGCTCCGATCAGACCGCTGGCGCATCCCAGCATCAGCGCTGCGGGCATCGCAGGGACCCCGGCAGCCACTGCCACGCTGACGAAGAGCGTGTATATGGCCGCGACCTGAGCCAGCTCAGAAGCGAACATGTAGTGGATGAAGAAGTAGAAGACCGTCAGAATGACCAGGACCAGCACCCAGGGCATGCCCTTGACCAGTCCGGCGATGATCTCCCCTGCCCAGGTGGTGACGCCCAAGGTGTTCAGGGGTTCCGCCATGCCTACCAGGACACCGAAGAAGATCAGTGTGGACCAGGCCGACTTGTTGGCCACCATGTCCTGCCAGGTGATGATCTTGGTGCACAGCAGCACAGCCACGCCCAGGAAGGCAACAGTGGTGGAATTGATATGTATCACCGAGCTTGTCGCCCAGAGGACCAGCATGACCAGGAAGGTCACGGCCATGATCCACTCGTGCATGCTCAGAGGGCCAAGTCCCTTGAGTTCATCCTTGGCGTCCTCCTGAGCCTGGGGCACGTTCCTCAGGGTGGGCGGGAAAATGCGGTAAATCAAGGCGGGAATGAGAATCAGGCAGATCAGGCCGGGCACGATGCCCGCCAGGGCCCAGGTCCCCCACCCGATGTCCACGTGGAACTTCTGGGCCAGCTGTCCCACGACCGGGCCGGCAGCCATAGCCGTCAGGAACATGGCCGATGTGATGGCGTTGACATTGTTGGCTGTGATTGCCAGGTAAGCGCCGATGCGTCGCCGGGACTCATCAGTGTCCGGCTTTGAACCCTGCACATCGCTGATGGAGGTGATGATCGGGAAAAGGATACCGCCCAGACGAGCCGTGTTTGACGGGGTGGCCGGAGCCAGGACCAGGTCGGCGGCCGAGAGCCCGTAGGCTATGCCCAGACTGGACTTGCCTAATCTGGACAGAAAGACCAGGGCGATCCTGCGGCCCAGTCCGGTGGATACGAATCCCTGGGCAATGAAGAAGGCCGCCACAATCAACCAAATCGAGGCGCTGCCCAGTCCGTTGAAAGCCGCCTTCTTGGGATCCAGGGCCCCGGTCAGCATCCCCACGGTCATGCCGATGATGGCCACTGCTGATGTGGGCAGAGGCTGCAGAATCAGCCCTAGAATGGTGCCCACGAAGACTCCCAGCATGTGCATGCCCTGGGGAGTCAACCCCTTGGGAGGCGGTATGAGGAAGATGACCAGCCCTACCGCCACACAGATCAGAGCCTTGACCAGTTGGCCCGTATTGAAAGGCTGTTTGGCCCCTGTCTGGGGGTCTCCCCTGCCCTCACCCGTTCGTACTGTTTCACCCATCATTGCTCCTTCGCTCATGATCCGGCGTATAACTGCCCGGAAATCGCCGACCTCTTCGTCGGCATGCTCATGTGGACTTATGCTATGCGGCAGGCGGTAGGGGCGACAAATAAGCGCTGCCTATATGAGGGGGCACCATAACTGCCGACTGTCTATGACCTCCCAGACCCACCAAGGACCGGCAATAGGCCTTTAACTGCATATAGACGATGCTTATTTGCCGGGCCGCCAAGGGCTTTCCTAGGCTGATTGCAGAGGTCCGGCAACGCGGCCGGCCCCGATCGTGAAGGACAAGTGAGACCATGACAGGATTCGATACCATCAACGATTCCTATACCAACCGGGGACTGGGATTCGACTATGAGCAGCGGCGCGAGCTAAAGCTGGACGGGCTGCTGCCTGCTGCCGTGCAGGATGAGGAACAACGCGAGCGCATCGTTTACCGCCGCTTCCTGGCCCAGCCCACCGATCTGGACAAACGACTCTATCTGATGAGCATCTGCCGCACCGACCGTCGGCTCTTCTACAGGAGCATGGACAAGCACCTGACCGAGTACATGCCCATTGTCTACGCACCCACCGTGGCACAATCCATCCAACGCTACGACGAGTTCTATTCGGGCAGCGACGTGGCCTACATCTCGATCGATCACCCCGAAGGAATCGGTGACGCCCTGGACCAATACGCCGGCGACCGACCCATCGACCTGGTGGTCTGCACCGACGCGGAAGGCATTCTCGGCATCGGCGACTGGGGCGCACAAGGTGCTGAGATTCTGACGGGCAAGCTGGCGGTCTACACCGCCGCCGCCAACATCGATCCCTCGCGCGTTCTGCCGGTAATGGTGGATGTCGGCACCAACCGCCAGGCCCTTCTGGACAATCCCGACTACGTGGGCAACCACTTCGCCAGGGTCAGAGGCAAGCGCTACGACGACTTCATCGATGACTTCGTCCAGCAGGTCCTGCAGCGCTACCCGCAGGCGCTGATCCACTGGGAGGACTTCGGCAGGCCTGAGGCGGCACCCGTCCTCAAGCGCTACCAGGACCGAATCCTGACCCTGAACGACGACATTCAGGGCACCGGCGTGACCGTCCTGGCCGCTCTGATCGCTGCCAGAAAAATCGCCGGAGCCGACCCCAAGGACACCAGGATCATGGTCTTTGGCGCAGGGACCGCCGGTGTGGGCATCGCCGACCAGATTGTGGACGACCTGATCATCCGCCAGGGCATGGATTCAGAGACTGCACGCAGCAGGGTTCTGCTCTTCGATCGTCAGGGTCTGATCGAGCAGGGTCAGGATGATCTGACCGAGGGCCAGACCCGTTATGCACGCAAGCCGTATGAGTTCGCCTCAGTCACCGACAAGACCTCGCTGGCACAGGTCGTCGACGCCTTCCAACCCACGGTGCTCATCGGCACCTCAACCAGAGCCGGGGCCTTCGACCAGGATGTTGTTGAGGCCATGGCCAAGCATGTGGAGCGGCCGCTGATCTGCCCCATCTCCAACCCCACGGAACTGGCCGAGGCCAAGGCTGCCGACGTGATCGCCTGGACCCACGGCCGCGGCTTCGTCATCACCGGCACGCCCTCAAAGCCTGTTGACTACCAGGGGGTCACCTATTCCATCGGACAGGGCAACAACGCCCTCATGTATCCCGGCATCTGCTTCGGGGCCATCGTCGCCAAGGCACGGCTGGTCACCAAAGGGATGCTCTTGGCCGCAGCCTACGCCATCTCCGACATGATCGACGTGGACAAGCCCGGAACCGCTGTGTTGCCGCCGGTGGCCGACCTCAAGGAGATCTCACGCCGGGTGGCCACTGCTGTGGCTGCACAGGCGGTCCAAGAGGGTCTGAACCGGGAGCCGATTGAGGATGTGGACGCCGCCGTGGCCAAGGCCCAGTGGCACTACGATGCCTGAGCGAAACCCGCTCCCTCGCATATTGCGAGATTGAGATTGGGGTCCGGTCGACACGATTGATAACCGATGATCGTGGCGACCGGACCCTCATCATGAGTCAGGCCAGGTCAATATTCTCAAGGGTCAATCTTCTTAAATTCAGCCGATAATGATAGTGTAGTGGTAAGTAGTCTTTCGCCAAAGTTGACGGATAAGCAATAATATGAGCACCAATCAAGGGAAGCGGCTCATGACCTATATGGATAATGTCCGCGACCTCGAGCTGCTTACCATGCTGGCCCGGTACGGCAGTTTCACCGATGTCGCGTTGGAGGCAAGCATCTCCCAGCCTGCGGTCTCGCAGGCCATCAGAAGACTGGAAAAGCGTCTGGGAACCAAGCTGGTCCGGAGGCAACGTTTCGGTGCAGGTGATGGCACACAGCTCACCCAGGCTGGAAAAACAGTGGTGGATCATGTCAGCCAGGCCCTGGATCTGATCAACACCCTGCCCGAAGCCTTGGCTGCGCGGCCCGGGATTCGACGGCGTACCATCGGTCTGCCACCCATCATCTCATCGTTGCTGAGCTCCGGACAAGGGCAGCAAGAGCAGTGCGAACCAGACAAGAACACGACCGTGGAAACCATAGGATCCCAAAAGCTGCTGAGCCAGATAGAGAACCACCGCGTGGACTACGGGGCGGTGGCCAGCGTCGACGAGTCGCTGAGCGTGGATGGCGTGGAGACGACCAGGCTGGCCTCCTTCCCCTTCGGCATGGTCTGCACCCAGTCCATGGCCGAACGATTGGGTATGGCAGGAATGACCAGCCTGCACCCCGAGGATCTGTCCATGCTTCCCGGGGACGTCCCCTTCGCCACCCTAAACCGCGATTTCGTCCATGCCCAGGCAGCGGAACGACTGATTCATCTGTCTGAGCCAGTCAGCCACCTGATTGAGGTCTCCGACGTGGAAACACTGAAAATGGTAACCACATCCGGCCTGGTCTGCAGCCTGATCACCTCGGCCGGCGTACACCCTGGCGATGGCCTGTGCTTCATCCCCTTTGCCGGTGATGACATGCCTCGCTTCAACATCTTCCTCTTCAACGACACCAAGCGGGAGGCCTTCCACGAGGACGTGGAGGAGGTACACGCCTTCAGTGACTATGCCACCAACCGACTGGGCTCTGTGGCTTGACCAAAATTGGAGTCAATGCCGAGGGAGAAGCGGGAATATCCGCAGCGTCCATCTGTTGTATACTGACGAGGCTGGCCCGAATCGGCGCCAGCGGAGCTTGATAATTCAAGATTGGGGCTGATCGGTTTCGACGGTGACCTGTTCGTCGCAGGGAAGCGTGCCGAGAACGCGGGGGTCCGCTCGTTAATGTCCTCCCGCAAACAACAAGTGCTAAATCTAACCGCACTGAGTTCGCTCTCGCTGCCTGAGCTTCGCGCCAGGATTAACCAGTGAGCAGCTGCTCCGTTCACTCCCCTTCGCCTTCGGGGGGATGCTGAGCGTCATTAAGAAGACTTGCCTGAACTGCTGCGCCACAGGGCGGTTCGGGGACTTTTACTGCGGCTATGCCCGCCACCGGTTGTCTGCGACACAGGTGGGGGCAGACAGATAGCCACAAAGGCCAGCAGACTACGCACGTAGAAGACTGAGGGTGCGGTCACCGGACCGGGGTTCAATTCCCCGCAGCTCCACAAGACAAGGGCCGGCCGAGGCAACTCGGCTGGCTCTTTTCATGCCGTTCTACGGTTCAAGAATCCATCTTTCCGGATTACTTAGTGCATCACATTGTCAACAACCTTCTTCATGAATCAAAGGTCTTCCTCGTTTCTTTATTAGCAGAGTTAAAATGACTCCAAGATAACTCCACCTGGAGAATTAATGGTATAATTTTGGAGCTAGAGGAGACTAATAGAGCAATTGGAGCGGGTGAAAGTAATGAAAGAGACAGCGAGAATTCAAATTCGAACCAGCGAGGATATGAAGCGTCGAGCCTCACAGCTTTTCGAAGATTTAGGCCTTGATCTCGGCACGGCTATTAACATGTTTCTCTCTCAGTCGCTGCGCGAAGGAGGACTTCCATTCCGCTCCCAACTTTCCAAATTTGACAGGGAAATGGAGGAAGCCGAGGCTTCACCGGTCACTCACGCGGGTGATGTAGAGAACATGAAAGACATCATCCATCATGTATAAGTTTGCATATACGCAAAAATTCCTGCGTGATGTCAAGAAAATCAAAAGGAAGCATTTCGACTTGAGCAGGCTTGATCAGGTACTTGACGACTTGGCTGACTACAATGCATCACTGCTTAAACGAAAATACCGAAATCACCGATTGAAAGGACACTGGTCTAAATACGAGGAGCTGCATGTCGACGCGGACTGGCTGCTCGTGTACAAGCGCGATAAGAATCGAATGATTCTTACCTTGATGACCACCGGGAGCCATGACCAAACACTGTAACATCAGTGAAAGTCTCGGCAATCGATGATGATCCCGACTGACTCGAATCACTGCAATCAAACCGCTAGTTTGCTCGAAATTTTATCCACTTCATAGATACATAGATAATCGCGTGCTGAACCGCTTAAAGATTGACTTGTCATAAAGACGAGACCCATCTCTGAGCATCCAGCATGTACTTGTCGTATTGACCGTGTCGGTCAATACGACAAGGAATTGCCCGTTGATGTATATTTCACAAACAGCGACTGACGAAATCAGTGCTTGGCAAGACCACTCAATTACACATCGCGGACCCAACAATTAAAGCTCACAACCGATCATTCGCCTATAGCGCCTTGCAGAATAGCTATGGGCGAGCGTCTCAATGCAGGCCGCGCCGTCAGCATGGTCGCCAGCGACCCGACGACGATGATCGGCAACCCGCAGATAAGGAAAAACTGCCAAGGAAAAACTACGGACAGACTGTGTATAAGGGGCCAGTAGACCATAGCTGTGCTCAGTCCGACCAGTCCGGTGCCGCCTGCTGCGATGATAATGCCTGTAGTCATCACGATGGTGCCGTCCAATGTGGATATAGCAGTAAGCTGCTGCGGTTTTGCCCCAGCGATTGACAGGAGCGCCAGATCGAGGTCACGATCCCGAGCGGCGATAGCGAACCCCGCGATCACGCCGACCAGGGCGACCAGCAGCGCTGCCCAGAAACCATAGAGCAACTCCAGGGTTCCTCCCGATGTGACATTCTCTATTCCCGGTACCTTGTTCATGGCGATGGTACTGGTGCCTCCAGCAGCCAACAGACCGCCAACCAGAAACATACAGGCAGTCAGAGCTATAACTGTTGAGCCGAATGTAGTGTCTCGACTCCTGACCACAGCCTGTGAACGCGCTATCCGCCAGACGGCAGACGATGACGGCACCAGAGCAGTCCAGAGTTGAGTGGCCCTGCCTATAACCGGCCCACCAGCGCGAGCCAAGGCTATCAGAAGCAGGAGAATGGCGAAAAGCGGTCCACTTCCAACGGCACTTATGACCGCCTGGACTTGCTTAGGATCCAAGGGCCCAGAGCCGCTGTGCGAAAGATAGGCAAAGACAGGCAACGGCAACAGCAGCAAGGCCAGCCCAAGAAAAAGGGATACAAGACCACGTCCATGTCGGGGCCGGTCAATCGATTCGCTCTCCTCAGCACGGCGCACCACCCGGACAGGTGTCGTCTTTCCCAAATCCCGCAATGTCCGGATGGTCGCCAAGACGGCCGTGGCCAATCCCACCGCAAGACCGGTCGAGGCAGACCTGGGAAAACCGCGCCAGGTAAAAGCAAAATGTACCGGCATTCGCATCCCGGTGGAATACCAATCGAGGATCCTTCCAGCCAGCGCAGGTGAAAGAGCCACGGCAACAAGGGAGGCCGGCAGAACCAGAATGATCACCTGCAAAAGTGTAAGTAGCAGGATCTGCTTAGGAGTGGCTCCCAACAGCGAGATAAGGGCCAGGCCTCGCCGACGTTGGCGAATTGATGCTTGCAGTGTCTGCTTGATCACCAGGCAGCCGAGCACAATGACCGTGAGGAAGACCAGACTCAGGGCCGAAGCCAGACTCTTGGCAGGATCCCTGGTCTTGACCGACAGACCCTGGTAATAGCTGTTGACTCCCATACTCACACTCATGGCGCAGAGCAGGGTTTGGGTAACCACAAGAACGATAAAGACGCCAGCCCAGATGCCACTATTGGCTTTCAGGTCACGCAAGGCCCAAGTCATGTTTCATTCACCTGCCACATCCTCGTGCGTACATTCTGCTATCCACCTCTATGTATATGAATAGCCGATCTGCGCGGAAGATAACATCCGGCAAACCCCTGATTCGCCCCTGAATCAACCCCGATTCCTTCTCGCAATGGACCGTCGACCACTCCCCTGCTTAGTCCGCCTTCAGAGTCGCCTCCCGTGCTACTCTGATACCCAGAATCCAATGCAGGTTCCCGGACGATGGTCAAGTACCCGGACAGCGACAAGACTTGCCGAAAGGGAACCATGTCCTCGTGGATCGTACTCATATTCGCTGGCATCTGTGAATCGGTCTGGGCCACCGCCCTGGGCAAGTCTCAGGGTTTTACCAAAATCGTCCCTGACATCGTTTTTATTGTGGGACTGATTCTCAGCATGATGGGTCTGGCCTTTGCCATGCGCAGCATCCCTACCAGCACGGCCTACGCGGTCTGGGTAGGCATCGGAGCTGCCTTGACTGTCATATACGCCATGGCTACGGGCTCGGAGCCTGTTTCGCTGGCTCGCATTCTGCTCATCATTAGCTTGGTCGCCTGCGTGGTCGGGCTCAAGATCGTCAATTAAGAATTGACACCCAACAAAGCAGATACACCTCAGCAACAAATAAAATCAAGAGTACAGGAATCGCCATCATGACCACAACAATACGGCAATGCACATCAGATGATGCCATGCTGATACGTTCCTTGGGCATGACCACCTTCCGCGACACCTTCGCCGCCGACAACAGCCAAGAGAACATGGAAGACTACCTCCGGCACTCCTTCTCCCCCGAATTGGTCAAGTCGAAACTGTCCGAACCTGAATCCGTTTTTCTGCTCGCCAGCGTGGACGGCACGCCCGCAGCCTACATGCAGCTCAACACCGGGAAGGCCCAAACAGAGCAGTTCGGCGACACATCCATGGAGATCGAGCGGCTATATGTTCTATCGGACTTCAAGCATCGCGGGTTGGGCACCCTGCTGGTCAATCAAGCCTTCAAACGTGCCAGGACTCAGAATTTGAACAAAATCTGGCTGGGCGTATGGGAACACAATGAGCCCGCCCAACGTTTCTACCAAGCCATGGGCTTCAAACGGACCGGGGAACACACCTTCACCTTGGGCGAGGAACTACAGACCGACTGGATCATGACCGCAGCAGTCAGTTGAAGGATACGTCTGTACAACCAAACAACGCCAGCGAATCTGAGACAATCCAAGGGAAACCATGACTGGCCAGAATCCGCCCATCAGCGGAGTAAGTAGGTAATTCCTCATGACATCCTCCGTGCACACCGATCAGGGTTGCGTCGAAGAGGCAGCCCGTCATATTTCCTTGGTAACACAGGCACCGCGGACTTCGACCTGAAGCTACGCATCGTAAGAGTTGAAGGGACAGCCATCGACTGGACCGTTGACAGGAACCAGCCCTGCTACGACTACATTGAAGTGGGCGTCTTTCATGCCAGTCTTCAAACGGTTCTCCGACCTGACACCAACCAGGTACCGGTCCAGCTTTTCCCTGCGACACTACAACAACGTCTGAAGTATTTAGACTGAAAGCATGAGAATCGTCATACAGCGGGTCAGCCATGCCCGGGTCGATGTGGTCGACGAGCAAGGGCAGCCAGATCCTGATTTTAAACCCCAAAGCATTGGCAAGGGACTCTTGCTGCTGGTGGCCGTCCAGGATGGCGACGGAGCTGACCAGGTCAACTATGCCGTCCGCAAGCTGACCCGGATGCGCATCTTCCCCGACGAGGAAGGCCGGATGAACCGGTCGGTCCTGGACTGCGGCGGATCCATCCTCTCCATCTCCCAGTTCACTCTTTACGCGGATCTGCGGCGCGGCAATCGACCCAGTTTCATGGCTGCGGGCGAACCCCAACACGCTCAAAGCGTCTGGCAAAATCTGAACCAGGCACTGGCCGCGACCGGTGTGCCAGTTGCCGTCGGACAATTCGGCGCCCATATGCGGGTGGATATGGTCAACGACGGCCCGGTGACCATCCTGCTGGACACTGACAGGTTGATGAAGACGGCAGCTCCTGCAGCGACTATTTGACGATTGGCCGCAGGGGCGCCGACACATCCAGCTGATGCTTGTCGCCGATCTTGGATGGATCGTTGATGATCTTGTCGACCACGGCCTGCTTGAGCTTCAGGTCGGAGCCGTCGCCCCAGATGATGACATGTTTGCCCTGGTCCAGCTCGGTGGTGATGGAGTCCTGGGTTTCCGCAGTCACCTTGGTCACCGAATGACGCATGGCCTCAGGCATGGTCGACAGAATCCGCAGAGTCTGTCTGACCGCCTGATCCTGCTGGGCACGCTTCACGGTGGCCACCTG
Organism: Bifidobacterium sp. W8114; assembly: GCF_016101165.1. Lineage (NCBI taxonomy): Bacteria > Bacillati > Actinomycetota > Actinomycetes > Bifidobacteriales > Bifidobacteriaceae > Bifidobacterium > Bifidobacterium sp. W8114. The sequence continues at coordinate 225,330 of NZ_JACFRA010000004.1, forward strand.
GATGACCGGCACCCCGTGCACCGGTTTGGACACGGTGTTGAGCACCCTCCCCTGTCTGTCTACGGCCGTCAGTTTGTCCTGCGCATCCTTGAAGACCGCAGTGGGCTCCTGGGCATCGAAGGTCACCTCCAGACCGTGCGGAAAACTCTTGCGGACCTCGGCATCGGTCACCCCGGCCATGCCGCTGATCTCCTCCTCGACGCCATTGGTGGAAATCAACAGCAGCGAGCGATCTCCCTGATGGGCCACGATTGAGGCCACCCGATCGTTGGACACCCAGGCATTGCCGCCGCTGACACTGACCTTGTCGGCCTGCAGGCGGAAGACCGGCGAGAGAAAGAGCAACCATGCCAGTCCTGCTATCAGAGCCATGACCAGGAGGACGACACCTGTCCGGATCAGGACCAGTCTGCGGCTGACCTTCTTCTTCTCGCGCACCCGGGCCTGAAAGTCCAGAACCTTGGGCCGGACGAAGATCCCCAGCCCCTGATCCTCCTGGTCGGTGCCTATCCTGCCAGAGACGGGCCTGTCCGGCGGTATGGTCCGGGCATCGACGAATCCCTCACCCGAACTCGCCGAACGTGTGGTCGCGGATTTGCGCACCGCAGACTTGGAGGCCGAGGCGCTACTGCCTTGTACCAGAGAGCTGGAGGATGAATAGGCGGATCTGACGCTACGTGTCCTCGATCCGCCTGTATTCCTGGAACGATTCGGGCGACCATTGAAACGCTTTGATCCCTTGAGACGTTTGGAGCGCTTGAGACGCCTACCATCGCCGCCTGTTTTGTCGATCTTGGACCGGCTGGCCTGCGCTGAAACATCGGAGGCGGTCGACCTGGCTGATCTGGCGGTCCTGCCAGTCCGCGGTTCCTCTCCTGAAGACTTGGTACGCCCAGACCGGGCTGTCCGAGCAGCTTTGGCTGCCCGGACGGCCTTGGTCCTGGAAGAAGCTCCGCCGGAGGCACTGCGACCCTTGCCGGTCCTCACTGCTCGTCCCGTTCAGCCAGCTTGTCGAGAATGACCGGTCCCATGGCAGTGACATCGCCGGCGCCTACGGTCAGGATCACATCCCCCGGTTCCGCCCGTTCCGCCAGATCCAGAGCGGCCTGACGCATGTCCGGGCAGGCCCGGAAGACGGTTCCGGTCGACCTCTTCCCGGAATCCTGGGACTCCCGGTTCGATGCCTTGCGGGCGGCTGCGGGGATGGTCCCGGCATCCACGCCCGGAAAATCTCTGGCCAACTCGCGAGCGGGGAAGATGTCGGTGACGGTCACATCGTCCGCCAGGGACAGAGCAGCCGCGAACCGGTCGGCGAAGATGGCGGTTCGCGAATACAGGTGGGGCTGGAAGAGCACCCTGATGGTCCGACCCGGATAACGCCGTCTGGCGGCGGTCAGCAGGGCGGCGATCTCCGTAGGATGATGGGCGTAATCGTCCACTACGGTGACCCCATGCTGGATTCCGCGGATCTCGAAGCGTCGAGAGGCCCCACGGAAGTCTGCGGCAGAAGCGGCGGCCGTATCGGGATCCATCCCCAGCAGGATGGCGGCGATGATTGCCGCGGCGGCATTGCGGGCGTTGTGGATGCCGGGAATCGCCAAATCCACCTGCAGTTCGAGCGTCTTTCCGATCTTCAACCCTGCCGCCTGGAGCACCTGCGCGGGGAAGGCCAGACGGCAATGCTCACGACCGCTACCGCTGCTTTCGGACTCGGACTCGATGCGGACCAGACCCAGAACCCCAGGCAGGGAGTGAGTATTCAGCTGGGGATCCGAAGCATAGACGATGATCTTGGCCTGGCAGTTCCCCTGCAACCGCCGCAACACCTCCAGGGCGCCCTGGTCGTCTCCGCAGACCACCAGAAAGCGGCGGGCATGCCGGGCATGTTCCACAAAGGCCTGGTGGAAGGCATCAGCCGTACCGTAGTGGTCCAGATGGTCGGGCTCCACGTTGGTGATGATGGCGACGTCAGGAGTGTACTTGCCAAAGCTGCCATCGGACTCGTCCGCCTCGGCCACCAGTACCCGTCCGGCACCCACATGCCCTCCGTCCATGGGCCCCTGGCCGCTCTGAAGGCTGCCGCCGATGGCGTAGCTGGGATCAGCAAGATCCCCTTGCCCCCCCTTGGCCAGCAGGTGGGCCAAGAGTGCGCTGGTGGTGGTCTTGCCATGAGCACCAGCCACGGTGACCGAAATCCTGGAAGCCATAAGCAAATTCAGAATGTCACTGCGATGGACCAGCCGGGCGCCGACCTCACGAGCTGCCAGAATCTCGGGATTGTCGGGCTTGATGGCACTGGACCAAACCACAGTGCGGGCCCCGGCCACGTTGCTGGCATCCTGACCGATGGCGACCTGAATTCCCAGCTGACGCAGGCGGCGGGTCTTGTCCCCCTCGGCGCGGTCGGAGCCCGAGACCTGTACCCCTTCCTGGTGGAGCATCTCAGCCAGCACGCTCATCCCAGCCCCACCGATGCCTATGAAGTGTGTGGGCCCAAGATCCTTGGAGTCGTGCACTCCGGCCTGGGCCAGGGCAGGCAGGCAGGGATCCAGAACCGGCAGGGGCCTGTCGCCATTGCCCTGCCGACCGGGCACAGTATTCAATTCAATCTTGGGCACAGTAGTTGCATCTCCTCAAACAGTTCAGGACCATTCAGGACTATCGTCCGTCGCCTGCCTCCATTATGCCCGATTAGACCCTCCTTGAGTCCTTGCGGGCTAGGTGATGGTCGGCCATGGTCAGAATCTGCTCAGCCATCACCTGGGCAGCGTCGCGAATCCCGTACCCCCAGGCCCGGCGGCGCATGTCAGCCAGCCTATCCTTATCAGCCATAAGAGCAGGGACGTGCTCGGCCATCCATTTGGCATCCAAGGCCGCATCATCGACCATGAGCCCTCCCCCGGCCTGAACGACTGGCTGGGCGTTGAACCGCTGCTCTCCATTGCCGATGGGCAAGGGCACGTATACGGCCGGCACGCCCAGTGCGGCCAGCTCGCTGACAGAGCCGGCGCCAGCCCTGCAGACCACCAGATCGGCGCAGGCGAAGGCCAGGTCGATCCGCTCCAAGTATTCGGCCATATGGTAGTCCCCCTGGCCCTGGTGGGCCGGATCCAGATCGTTGATGGCTGCATCGCCCAGATCATCCGCCACCTGCTCTCTGACTTGGTCGGCCTTGAAACGGCCCGTCAGATGAATGACCTGGGTTTGATCCAATAGCTGCCGGGCCGCGCCAGCCACCGCCTTGTTCAGGCTGAGCGCGCCCAGGGATCCCCCGGTGACCAAAAGGATGGGCCTATCGGGATCCAGACCCAAGGTCCGTGCAGACTCCCGGCGAGCGCCCGAAGGATCAGTCTCCATCTGCATGGCCAGTCGGGCGATGGCTGGCCGCAAGGGCAGACCCACGCGGCGTACGGGCACTCCGGCCCGGGCTCGGATGCCGGTATCCTCATAGGCCGTACCTACGAAATCAGCCCAGCGAGCGCCCAGTTTGTTGGCCATGCCCGCCCGGGCGTTCTGCTCGTGGACGACGATGGGCAGACCCAGGTTCCGTGCGGCCCTGTAGGCCGGTGCCGAAGCATAGCCGCCAAAGCCGACCACTATGTCGGCCGACCGATCCTGCAAATACCCTCGGACCCGCTGCACCTCATGCCGCCAACGCCGGGGGAAGGCGAGGGCGGCCTTACTGGGACGACGAGGGAAGGGTACCTTCTCAATCAGGTCCAGGGGCAGTCCAGCGGCCGGTACCAGGTCGTGCTCCAGCCCGACGGCAGTGCCAATCACGCTGACAGAAGCCTGGGGGCAGCGCTTTCGAATGGCCGCAGCCACGCTGAGCAGGGGGTTGACATGCCCTGCCGTCCCCCCTCCGGCCAGCACCAGATGGGGACCAGCGCCTTTTCCGGCATGCTCATGGTCGTCCCCAGGCATCCCGCTCTCGGTCCTCGTCGCTGTCGTCATCCGCGAATCCGCTTCCTTTCCGCCATATCCATTCCATATCTCAGGACCCGTCCGTGGCCGCCTTCACGTCCGGCTGGGTCCGAATCATCTGCAGGGCCACCCCGGCCGAAGCCAGGCAGGAGATCAGTGCGGTCCCTCCAGCCGACACGAAGGGCAGGGGCAGCCCGATCACCGGCAGCAGGCCCAGAACCACGCAGATGTTGATCAGGGCTTGGCCTACCAGCCACACATCCAGGCAGATCAGCACCATACCCGCATACCGGTTCCTGGTGGTCAGGGCGATCCTCAGCATGCACCAGCCCATGACCACGAAGACCAGAATAAGCATGGCTGCCCCTACGAAGCCCAGCTCCTCGCCGATGACAGCGAAGATGAAGTCATTGTGCGCCTCGGGCAGGTAGTTCCACTTCTCCCTGGAGTTGCCCAGACCGACCCCGGTCAGACCTCCCGAAGCCATGGCGTATAGCCCGTGTATGGACTGGTAGCAGACACCCTGAATGTCTTCCGCCGAGCACTTGCCGTAGGCGGCCATGATCCGCTGTGTCCGGTTGCTGTTGCCGTAGACCGAAAAGCCGATGACCGCCGCCATCCCCAGGACCGCCAGGCTGAGCAACCATCGCAGGGGGAAGCCTGATACCAGGAAGGCCACGAAGCCGATGATGACGATGATCATGGCCGTTCCCAGGTCCTTGCCCAGCATGATGAACATGAAGCTGATCAGAAAGCCGAAGGCCGGCTTGGCATAGGCCTTGGCCAGGCTCTTCAAATCGGAATCCTTGCCAGCCTGCCGCTGGGCTTCGATCAGGGCCTGTGGCAGCCACAGGCACAGGGCCAGTTTGAGCAGCTCGGCCGGTTGCATGGAGACGCCCCCCACCGAGATCCATCCCTCGTTGCCGTTGGCGGAGCGCCCCAGCGGGGTGCGGGTCAACAGCTGGATGCCCTGGCTGACAACCAGAAACCAGGTGCTCCAGCTCCGGTAGTGATCAATGCTGATCCTCACGGCCAGAAGGGCCAGCAAGAGCCCCAACACTGCGTATATGGTCTGGCGAATGACCTGGCTCCAGGGTGAGCTACCCTGGGCCACCAGATCCACAGCCGAAGAGGAGAATACCATCATCAGACCGAAGACCGTGGTGGCGACGACTGCGGCCAGAAAACCGTAGTAGCACCAGAGCGGGTTGAGAATGGCCCGCCAGCCTCGGTAGTCCCCCTTGCCGCCAGCCCCCTGGGAGGGGGCCTTGTTGGAATCAGTGTCGCGCTTCATGCTCGTGGACCCATTGTGTTGCCTGCTTGGCAAACTGATCGCCCCGGTCGGCATAAGAGACGAATTGATCCATGGAAGCGCAGGCGGGGGCCAGCAGAACCACCTGGCCGGGCTGTGCATAGGAGGCAGCCGCACGAACGGCCCGGGCCATGACCTGATCACCGGCACCTGGATCGATCAGGGTAACCGGCAGATCGGGCGCCTGATCCTTGATGGCTTGGGCCATGGGCTGCTGGTCCTGGCCGATGACCACTGCTGCGGCCAACTTGGACCTGCGGGATCTGACCAGATCGTCGAAACGGGCACCCTTGGCCAGTCCGCCGGCCAGCCAGACCACCTGGCCGTCATGGTAGCTGGCCAGGGAGGCCTCGGCGGCATGGGCGTTGGTGGCCTTGGAATCGTCTACAAAACGGATGGCCTGCGAACCCTGGCCCAGGGTGGCCACGGTGCTGATTCTGTGGTCGCCGGGCGTGAAAGCACGCATGGCCTCGATGGCCGCATCGACCTTGGCTCCAGCACCCAGTGCCAGGGCCAGTGCACAGAGAGCGTCAGCCAGCAGATGAGGATAGACCGTGCCGTCAGGCTCACACAGATCCGTCAGATCGGCCACCCGGACCAGCCGGACGCCATGCTCAAGGTCCTGACCGGTCAATCCGCTGCGGTCCACGACCCATCCATCTTCCACACCCAGCTGCCCAACCTCGGGCCGCCCCAGGGTGAACCCCACCAGTTGGCAGCCGGAGGCCGGCTGAGCCTGTCTGGCCAGGTCGGAGACCCGGGAGTCATCGACGTTGTAGACCAAGGCCTTGCGCACACCACGGTAGATGCGCGCCTTATCGGCTGCATAGGCCTCGAAGCCCCCATGCCAGTCCAGGTGGTCGTCGGCCAGATTGGTGATGGCCGCACACTCCAGGGTCGGTGAGAAGGTGAAGTGCAGCTGGAAGGAACTGAGCTCCACGCAGAGTATGTCATTGTCGGGGTCCAGGACGGCTGTGGAGACGGCCTTGCCGATGTTGCCCACCGCAGGGGCCGTGAATCCGCTGGCCTGCATCATGGCGGAGACCATCCTGGTGGTCGAGGTCTTGCCGTTGGTACCGGTGATCCCGATCCATGGGGCCGGCTGTCCGGTCCGTTCTGAGGGCACCCGCAACATCCAGGCCATCTCCACCTCGCTGACCACGGGAATGCCCCGACCTTGTGCCTCAAGGATAAATGGAGTGCGCGGATTGAAGACAGGAGAAGCCATGACCAGATCCACCCGGGTCCAGTCCACCTGGTCGAAGTCATGAAGATCGGCCTGCGGAGCACGCTGGTCCACAGTTGTCACCCCGGCCGCCCGACCCCGCAGGGCTGCGGCCACGCTCCGTCCGGAAACACCCAGCCCGGCGACCAGTACGCGCTTCTGGCTCAAGTCAATATCCATGAACACCTCATTCCGCTAGCTCTGGCATCTGCTTGGCATGATACCGGCTGCCGAAGTCCGGTACCGTGAATGGACGCACTCAGATGGGCAAACCGGAGCGGACCACCCAGTCTGCATAGAAGCAGACCAGGGCCAGCAGGACGAAGATCAGGTCGACCATCCAGAACCGGACGACCACCTTGGACTCCTGCCAGCCCATCAGCTCGAAGTGGTGGTGGATGGGCGCCATCTTGAAGACCCGCTTGTGGGTGAGCTTGAAGTAGCCCACCTGGATGACATCGGAGGCCGCCTCTCCCACAAAAAGCCCACCCAGAATGACCGCCAGCAGCTCGGTATGGGTAGCGATGGACAGGGCTGCGAAGAGCCCGCCCAGAGCCAGGGATCCGGTGTCTCCCATGAAGATGGAGGCCGGATTGGTGTTGTACCAGAGGAAGCCGAAGCAGGCCACAGCCGCGCAGCAAGCGATGATGGCCAGGTCCAGGGGGTCTGAGACAGCGTAGGCATGGCCTGGATGGCCGCCGCCCTTCAAGTGGTAGCTCTCCCAGAAGGCGATGATTGTGTAACCCACGAAGGCAATCATGGAGGAGCCCGAAGCCAGCCCGTCCAGGCCGTCAGTCAGGTTGACCGCATTGCTCCAGGCCGTCATCAGCAGATTGACCCAGATGATGAACAAGACCACGGACAGGACGCTGCCCGCCATTCGGAAGTCGATGATGGGCTGCTCCACGAAGGATATGCCTGCCTGCGCGCTAGGGTAACCGTTCTTGGTGGGCACCTTCAGGGCCAGCACCGCATATATGGTGGCCAGAATGAACTGGCCGATGAACTTGGCCCTGACCGACAGGCCCAGGTTCTGCTTCTTGCGCACCTTGGCGAAGTCGTCGATGAAGCCCAGGAGGCCCATGGAGAGCATGGCGAACAGAACCAGCATGGCCGACAGGGACACGGACTCCCCCCGCGACAAGTAACGGTAGAGCGCCGAAGCTGCCCAGCCCAGCAGAATAGCCAGGTTGATGACCAGCCCGCCCATGGTCGGGGTGCCGCGCTTTACCAGGTGGGACTTGGGCCCGTCCTGGCGGATGTACTGGCCGTAGTGCAGGCGGTGGACCAGCCGTATCAGCAGGGGGGTCCCCGCCAGCGTCACCACCAGGGCGACCAGGATTCCGATGATGAGGGCAATCACAGTGTGTACTCCAACTCTTGGATTCTGTCCTTGAATATTAGACCCCGCTGCGGGGATGCCGGTAGATTCATAGCTCAGCCCTGCCACCGGTCGGCCAGATCGGACAGACCGGACATGTGTGAGCCCTTGAGCAGGACGAGATGCTGCCGGTCCGAATGCTCGGCGCATAGGCGGCGTACCATTTTATCGGCCTGATCGGCATCCTGGGCGAAGAGGACCCGCATGGCTCCAGGCTGATCCCCGCTAGGATCGGATGGGCCACCGGCACCACGGACCAGGGCTTGGACCAGACCGTCCATCTGCTGATCCCGGCAGCCCACCGCGACCAATGCATCAATGCCCTGACGACGGCAGTAGGTGCCTATCTCCTGATGCAACTGCTCCCCTCGATCGCCCAGCTCAAGCATGGCCCCCAGGACGGCTATCCGATAGAGCGGGCCATCGGATCCCCTCCAGGCGGCCAGGGCGTCCAGACCGGCCCGCACAGAGTCGGGATTGGCGTTGAAAGAATCATCAATCAGGGTGAAGGAGGCATCCGGCAGCTGGACCGAAGATACGGCCATTCGATGCGGGCTGATCCGCTGCTGTCGACCCAGCTCGTCGGCGATACGATCTGCGTCCAGACCCAAGGCGTGGGCTACCGTGGCGGCGGCCAGGGCATTCATGACATTGTGCCGTCCCGGGATGCCCAGACGCAGCCGAACTGGTTGATGGCCACGCAGGCGCAACTCAAAGGCCGACCTGTCCAGGCTATCGCTATCCAGATAGCGAGCCGAACCGTCCAAATCGCGGTCCCTTCCACCGTCCTCACCGGCCATGCCAAATCGCAGGACAGGCCCAGAGGCCAGATCGGCCATGGCCGCCACCCGGGAATCGTCTGCATTGAGCACGGCGGTCCCGTCCGGCACCAGGCCTTGCACGATCTCGCTCTTGGCCTTGGCGATGCGCTCCACGGAGCCGAATTCGCCCAGGTGGGCCACCCCCACCTTGAGGACCAGAGCCATGTCAGGGGGAACCATTCGGGTCAGGCTTGCTATCTCGCCCACGTGATTGGCACCCATCTCCGCCACCAGGTAGCGGGTGTCCGGCCCGACCTCCAAGGCAGTCAGAGGAAGACCGATCTCATTGTTGAAAGACCCGACCGGAGCCACCACAGGACCCAGCAGGGCCAGCAGGGAGGCCAGCAGATCCTTGGTCGTGGTCTTGCCGACAGAGCCGGTGATGCCGATGACCGTGAAAGGGCCTGAGGCCTTGCGCCGACGGTCTATGTTGGCCCGCGCCAACAGCCCCAGGGCAGCAACCGTATCGTCCACAAGAATCTGCGGCAGGTCAGCACCCGGAACGAGGCGGTCGACCAAGGCCGCGCGGCAGCCCTGGGCCCCCAGGCCGGGAACATAGTCATGCCCGTCCACGTGCTCGCCCTTGATTGCTACGAAGAGCCCATCTGCGCCCGCCTGCCGGGAGTCGGTCACCACCCGCATGCGCACGGACCGCCGATCGGGTTCGCGACCAGGACCGGCCTCGACCAGCCGACCGTGCACATATCCGACGACCTCTTCCAGGGTCATGGGCATGGACCCGGCCCCTACAGACTGACTCATCCTCACCTCTCAGGACATTTCACGGGAGACGCGCAGGGCGCTCCTGATGTTGTTGCGTTTGACGCCGGCGGCCATGGTCATGGCGATGCACAGGGACAGATCGTCGCTTTCCGCATCCGCGGGCAGGGACTGGCGGGCCAGCCCGTCTGATTCCTCGTTGCGCCGGGCCACGATGGTGTGCCCGCCAAGGTTGAATCCGTATCGACGGGCCTTGGAGATCAGCCTCACGTGCCGCATATCGCGGGTGGAGCCCTCCTGGGCGCCCAGGGCCACCACATCCAGGTCCACCGCCTGCAGGGCATCCCTTGCCAGGGTCTGTTCCTCCACGGAGATGACAACGGCGGCCGCCCCGTCTTCCAGGGCGATGGACAGACTTCGCTGCACATCGAACATGCTCAGGGGATATTCCAGGTCCAGTCGCCGGTCCAGCGAGTACGAACCCTTGGCGCTGAGAATGCCGACGGGATTGCCCAGCACGTGCAGGAAGTCGGCCAGGAGATCCACCTGATCCTGTACCTGGGAACCAACCAAGGCGAAAACAGCCAGGGCTCCAGAAGGATCACCGGCGGCGTTGGCCAGCAACTGGCCCATCTGCCAGGCGTGCATGGTGCCGAAGAGCAGGGGTATGCGGGCTCGGCCCACCTCTTGACGCGCCGAGGTCGGCAGCAGGGCTGCGTAGGCCCCACGGCTTTCGGCCTCCTCGATCATGCCCTGGTCCACCTGGTGGTCTGCAGGCACGTACAGGCTGCCGGGACGCACTGAGGGCAGGTCGTCCACCAATGAGGTCACCGTGACTGGTTCAGCGAAGTCAGGGACCAGGGTCAACCCGTAGCGCCCCTTGAGCTGACCCAGGGTCAACCGTCGGGAGATTGATTCACTCAGCGCACTCATGCTGCAATCTCTCCTTCGTCCGGGAACGCCATGATGCCTGCCGGTATCACCATGTTACCGGGATAGCATCGGTCCTCGGCGGCGAAGCGGGGACCTGGTATTTCTGCATAAGGAATTCACCGATCTGGGCAAAGATGGGTCCGGCGGTCATACTGCCGAAAACGCCATCGCTGCTGTGGGGGTTCTTCAGCGCCACAGTGACCACAAAATGGGGGTCGTCGGCGGGCAGGATGCCCACCCAGTCGCTGATGATGCCGCTCAGGTTGCCCGAGCTGTCGGCCACCTCGGCGGTTCCGGTCTTGGAAGCCACCCGATAGCCTTCCACCTTGGCTGTGTTCTGGTACTTCTCGGCCACCGACTCCATGCCGTTCATGACCGCAGCCGCCACCTTTTCGTCCACGACCCTGACCTGATTGGCCTTGACGGCGCCTTGGCCGCGGATGATGGTCTGGTCGGAACGGACTCCCTTGTTGGCCAGGGTGGCGACGGCATTGGTCAGCTGGACAGCGTTGGTGGCGTAGCCCTGTCCGAACAGAACCGTGTTGCGGGTGCGCCGGTCCCAGGTCTGAGGCGTGGTCAGCAGGCCCTTGGACTCCCCTGGCAGACCCAGCGCCGAGGCCTGGCCGATGCCGAAGCGGGTCAGATACTCGTAACGCTTCTGATCAGAGTACTGATCCGCGGCCATGATCATGCCCACATTGGAGGAGTTCTGCAGAATGCCGGCAAGAGTCCAGTGCTCGGCGGGGTGATAGAAGGCATCCTTGTACTGCTGGTTGTCCACGGTGATATGGTCGGGCACGGTGAAGCGGTCGCTCATGGCGTGGAGCTGCTCCTGGAGCATGCCTGCGGCAGAGATGGTCTTGCCTATGGAGCCGGGCTCGAAGGTCTCCGCCACCGCCCTTGAGGAGTTGACCTTGGCCTGGTCGCTACCAGCCTGGTAATCATCGGTGTCGGCCAGGGCCACGATCTCGTTGGTGCGGGTGTCCTGAACCACAGCCAGGCCCCAGTCCGCCTGATAGCGCTGGCAACCTGACTTGAGGGCCTGACGGACGTACCAGAGCACGTCCTGGTCAATGGTCAGGGTGACATCCTTGCCGTTGACCGGATTGCGCTGACGGGTCACGGTTCCTGGAATCTCCTGGCCCAGCATTCCCTGCTGATAGACCGTATAGCCGTCAGTGCCGGTCAGCCGCTTGTTCTCCATCTGCTCGATCCCGGCCACGCCCTTACCGCTGTCGTCGATGCCCCCGATCAGGGCCCCCATCAGATCCGCGTGCGGATAGGTGCGTTCACTGCTCAGTTCGGCCGTGATGATCCCCTGCAGCCCCAGCTTGTCGATAGCGCGCTTGACCTCGGGGGTCACCCCTTTGGCCAGGACCACATATCTGCCAGGCACGCTGAGCTTGCCTCCCAGCTCCATGGCATTCATCCCCAAGGCCGGTGCCAGGAGGCGGGCCACGCCGGCAGCACCGTCGGCGCCCACCGGGTGGCCTTTGATGCTGTGGCAGTCGCTGCCTGTGCGCTTGGTGCAGTTGACAGGTATGAAGGAAGCGGCCGCCTCGGGGTCGCCGATGATGTTGTACCGCTCCAGGCTCTGGGCCAGCACCCGGCCATTGACATCCAGGATGCGGCCGCGCTGGGCCTTGATGGTGTGCGGCACGGTGCGACCCGCCGCAGCGGCCTGGGCCATGGACCTTCCGTCGAAGAGCTGGATATATGCCAATTTGCCCAGGGCCAGCGCGGCCACCAGGACCAGGATCAGGCCAACGGACAACGAACGCTTGCAGAAGGACAGGCGCCAGGAGCGCTTGGCTCCCTTCCCGCTCATGGATTCCCCGCCTTGTCCTGGGCGTTCTCGGGAGGCTTATAGCCCTGCAGATCGATGGAGTTCAGACCCTGCTGAGGCTGCATGCCCAACTGCTGGGCCTTGTCCGGCAGGGAGGCCTGGAGCTGGTCGAGCTTGTTCTGGTCGTCCTGGACGTCCTGGTTGAGGTTGCTGATCTCACGCTGGATTCGGGTGGCTTCGAAGGAATCCTGGACCATCTGGGTGCGCAGCATCAGGGAGCCGAACATGCAGGCGGCAAGAAAAACCACGGAGGTCATGATCCGTAGCAGAGGATTGCCGCGGGTCCGCGTCCAGCCGATCAGACGCCGGGCCCCCTCAGCCACTGGGCCTCGTTCCGGCCGGCGCGCCTTGCCTGCCTTGCCCGTGCCCTTGATCAGACTCAGCTCAGGCCTGGTGGGCATCTCCTGGATGCGAGGATGTCCCTTGTCCGGAGTGGCCTTGGAACGGACTGAACGTGCTGGCATGGTCATGACCGGCGCCTCGATTCCGGACCATGGCCGACATGGCGGTGGCGACCATCTGAACTCTCACCATGCGCCTCGGCCTGAAGCCGACGACGACGCTCCTCAGGGATGGCTCCTATCTTCTCCACGGCCCGCAGGCGCACTGAGGCGGACCTGGGGTTGCGCTCCCGCTCGGCCGGGTCAGCTTTGATGGCCCCATGAGTCAGGTCCGACAGATAGGGGCGGGCCTGATCGGGTACCACCGGCATACCCGCCGGCAGGTCCACGTGCAGCCCAGACGCCATGAAGCGCTTGACCATGCGATCCTCCAGGGAGTGATAGGACTCCACAACCAGACGCCCCCCCTGGGCCAAGCGAAGAATGGCCTGGGGCAGGGTGCGCCTGAGACGGTCCAGCTCCCCGTTGACCTCGATGCGCAGGGCCTGGAAGACCCTCTTGGCCGGATTGCCGGGGGGACGATGGCCACGCGGCACAACCCTGTCGACCAGACGGTCCAGCTGGGCCGAGGTGGTCAGCGGCTGCTGCTGCCTGGCCTCAACGATGGCCCGAGCGATGCGTCCTGCATAGCGTTCCTCCCCGTACCGGGAAAAGATGTGGGCCAACTGATCCTGGTCATACTCGGCCAGGACCTGTGCGGCCGTCAGCTCCTGGCTGGTGTCCATGCGCATGTCCAACGGAGCGTCCTGCCGGTAGGTGAATCCCCTGTCGCGCTGGTCAATCTGCAGGGAGGACAGCCCCAAATCCATGAAGACCAGATCAACCTGGCCTACACCCAGCACATCCAGCTGCTGATCCAGCTGGTCAAAGGGGGCATGTACCGGTGTGAAGCGGTCGGCCAGACCCTCGTCTCGCATCCGGCCAACGGCCAGATCAAGGGCCTGGCGATCCCTGTCGATGCCAATAAGACGGGCCTCAGGGCAGGACTTGAGGAAGGCGGTGGCGTGACCTGCCAGGCCCAGCGTGCAATCCACAGCCACGGCCCCAGGGTGCCCCAAGGCGGGCCGGGCCAGCGCAAGGCAGCGTTCCAGCAGGACGGGACGATGGACCATGCCCCTGTCCACGGCCTCCTGATCGGGTGGATTGCGATATTCCATGAGGGCCTCCATCAGCAATCCACCGCCGGAAGAACATCGTCGGCAATATCGGCGTAACCCTGCTCCTTGCTATCCAGGTAGGCGGACCAGGAATCCTGATCCCATATCTCAGCACGGGTACCCACGCCGATGACCACGACAGGGCCGGTCAGCCGTGCATAGGAGCGGAGCATAGGCGGAACCAGGATGCGCCCCTGCTTGTCTGGAACCTGGTCGACGGCGCCGGACAGAAATACCCTCAGGTAGTCCCTGGCTGACTTGTCACCCATGGAGGTGTGTTGGATGCGCACGGCCATCCGCCGAAATTCCTCGGTGGGCAGCAGGCTGACGCAGCGCTCCTGGCCGCGGGCCATGACCAGGCCCTGACCCAGCTGGGCGCGGAACTTGGCCGGCAGAGCCAGGCGGCCCTTGGAATCCATCTTGGGCGTATAAGTGCCCAGAAGCATGGGCGGCAGGGAAGGCGGGGCGGCATCTGCGTCGTATGTATCGGCCATGCCCCACCTCCAATGCCAGTTTGGTAACTGTGGGACGACCCCATCGGGTAGCGTCCCCTGCGCAACGCTCCCCACTTTACCCCACTTATCCCCATTGCTCACCACCATGACACCACTACAGGCCCAAACTCAACCATTCGCCTCGGCAAAAGGTCCGCCTCGGCGTTTCGCCACCTGGCAAAGAAGGCGCAACCAAGTGTCTGCAGGGCCGGAAAAGTAGAGGTCGAGCGGTATATTGGATCATCCGATTTTTGAACATTGGACAGAACGGACACACATGTCGAGCTATTCCTCACAGCTGCATGAAGAGCAGGCGGCGGTGGACAGGGCCTACGGCCGTCTGGACGAGCTGCGGACGCAGGCCAGAACCAGACTGGACGCAGTCCGGGCCGCCGGCTCCCACGGATCCCCCACCCAGCGCACTGAGCGGGATTCCTTCGCCAACATGTATGAGGACCGGCTCACCCAACTGCGGGCTGTGGAGGACCGTCTGGTCTTCGGCCGGCTGGATACGGCCCAGGGCGGCCGACGATACATAGGACGATTGGGCCTGCTTGACAGCAACCACGAGCCCATCCTGACCGACTGGCGGGCCGAGGCCGCACGCCCCTTCTACGAGGCCACGCCGGCGGATCACGGCGACATCGTCATGCGTCGGCACATCACCCTCAACTTTCGCCAGGTCACCGGCATCGAGGATGAGGTTCTGGACCTGTCGGCCCCCGAGGTGGACAAGGCAGCCCAGGGCGGCACACTGGCCGGCGAGGGCGCGCTCATGGCGTCCCTGTCCAGCCGCCGGACCGGCCAGATGACCGACATCGTGGCCACCATCCAGGCCGAACAGGACCGAATCATCCGATCCCCTATGACCCGCCCGTTGGTGGTCCAGGGCGGTCCAGGCACCGGCAAGACGGCCGTGGCTCTGCACCGTGCGGCCTATCTGCTCTACACCCATCGGCGCCGACTGGAGAGTGCAGGCGTGCTGATCGTCGGGCCCAGCAACGCCTTCCTGCACTACATCGACCAGGTCCTGCCCTCCCTGGGCGAGACCGGAGTGCTCAGCCGCACCATGGGGGACCTCATCCCCGGCATCAGCACCGAACGCCGGGAGGACCCGCACATAGCCCGGCTCAAGGGGGACATCCGCATGGCCGAGGCCGTAGCCAACGCCGTCGCCGCCAGGGAGCGGGTGCCTGCCTCCCTGCCCACGGTCAAGGTGGATGGGGTCGCCGTCCCCATGCTGGCTGTCGACCTGGAACAGGCCCTGGTCGATGCCCGCCGCAGCCACCAGCCCCACAACAAGGCCAGGAACACCTTCGTGCGCTCGGCACTGAACGCCATGACCGCCCGTTACGCCGAGGGAGTGGATTACGAGCCCGGAGCTGAGGAACTAGCCCGTGTAACCTCCCTGCTGCGGCTGAACGACCAGGTGCGGAGGACACTCAACCTGGCCTGGCTGCCCATGAACCCCCGCTGGCTGGTCAACGACCTCTGGTCCAGGCCGGACCGTCTGCGCCGGTTCGCCCCCTGGCTGACCCCTGAACAGATTGACCTGCTGACCCGGCAGGACGGCGCCGGACTGACCGTATCCGACATCCCCATCCTGGACGAGGCCATGGAACTGCTGGGCCCCGACCCCCGCCAGGCGGATCGAGACCAGGCTGAAAAGGCCCGCCGCGATGAGGAACGCCGGTTCGCCAGCGACACCCTGGCCCAGAACGGCATCGGAACGGGCATCGTGACCTCGCAGATGCTGCTGGATTCCATCAACGGCCAGGACGATAACCAGGCAGCTGCCCAGGCGGCCGCCGACCGCGAATGGGTCTACGGGCACATCGTGGTCGATGAGGCCCAGGAACTGACGGCCATGGACTGGAGGATGCTGGTCCGGCGCTGCCCCTCCCGTTCCTTTACCATTGTCGGGGACGTGGCCCAGACAGCGGCCCTGGGCGGCACCCGATCCTGGGCCTCCACCATGGATAAGCTTTTCGGCCCGGACGGGTGGGACCAGCGGCAGCTGACCATCGACTATCGCAATCCTCGTCAGGTATCCAACCTGGCCTCATCCTTCGCAGCCTCCGAGGGTCTTGAGGTTTCAACACTCAAGGCCGTGCGCGAGGTGGAAGGATCGGTCAGCCACCTAAGGGCAGAGGATCGGGCCAGCCTGCTGGACCAACTGCCTGACTTGGTGAGCAAATTGGCGGAACGTCATCTGGGCAAGGACGGTACCGGACGCCTGGCCATCATCGTTCCCGGCGCTCTGGAAGCCGAGGTCAGCTCGCGGCTGCATATTGATAAGGCTCAGGAGCATCAGATCACAGTCACAACCACCGGTCACACCAAGGGCCTGGAGTTCGACGCCGTGGTTCTGGTTGAGCCTGGGGCCATTCAGGATGAAGCCCCCTCCAGGCTGAGCGCGGCGGCCGACCTCTATGTGGCCATGACGCGACCGACCCAGGAGCTGGTCATCGCCCAGACTTCCGAGGATCAGAGGCTGCTGGACCTAGGATGACTTGCCTGAGTGCCTGGCCTGTATCGTGCCTGGAACCCCCATTCAATTCGTGCTAAGCCGGTTACAGGCCAGCCCCGTCACGCATTGACGGAAATCGCTGGCCTGTTGCAGTGTGGTTCTGTTGCAGTCAGAATGACCGATGCCAGAATAGCTGACTTCAGGACTGTGCAGTAGCAGACTGCTCTTCAGCCGACTGGTCTTCGGCGCGCAGGGTGTCGATGGCCTGCTGGAAGTCCTCCAGGTTGCTGAAGTTGCGGTAGACCGAGGCGAAGCGCAGATATGCCACCTCGTCCAATTCCCTGAGGGGCTTCAGAATGGCCCTGCCGACCTCTTCCGAATCAACTTGAGCCAAACCGCGTGAACGCAGATCCTCTTCAACCTGCTGGCCTAGGAGCTTCAGGTCATTCTCATCGATGGGCCTGCCCTGGCAGGCCTTCCTCACGCCAGAGATGACCTTGTCGCGGTTGAAGGGTTCGGCATTGCCTGAGCGTTTCATGACCAGGAGAATTGAGGTCTCCACCGTGGTGAACCGACGCGAGCATTGCGGGCACTCACGGCGGCGTCTGATGGCATGGCCGTCGTCGCTGATTCGCGTATCCACAACCTTGGTATCGGGATTCTGGCAGAAAGGACAGTGCATATTCAATATCATAGCGCCAAAGAACCTCAAGACCCACGTATACCGGGCCTATTAGCGTATAACCCTGGACAAACTCCTTGAATTCCGCTAGTACCTGCATCCAGACGACAAGTCATCGAAGCCCCGTCTTTAATCCCCTCCCCCGGATCGAAAGTCGCTGCATCAATCGTCGCCGGGAATCAGAATTCGGTCGCCAACGCGCAGATTGGGAGAGGACATGTTATTGATCTGCATGATACGATCTACGTTTTTAGCGACATCCTCCCCTTGCGGGGTGATTGAGGCCGCATAGGACCAGACATTGTCGCCCGGACGAACTGTTCTTGTGATGACCTCCTGCGGCCCCGGAGCGGAACTGGCCGGCCGAGCCATCCATCCGAACCCAGACAGGGTCAGAGCGCCGACGGCTAGGAAAACCCCGAATCTGCGCACGATGACACCCAGAAAACCCTGATCGGGCCAGGCCTTGACAGCTCCACGAAGACGGGCCGTGAAGGACGAGAACACAGAGCTCACAGACGCCAGGCAGGTCGAAAACAGGTTCAACGGCGCAGACATGCGGGAACTGGCATAGGTAGGAACAACCATCGCACTCCTCTTTCGAACATTTGTTCTATCGAACAGATGTTCTCATTCTGACACCGCGATGGTCATTTGGCAAGGCTGATTCGAACATTTGTTTGATTTTTCACTTCAGGCAGGTTAGACTGGGTTCAGTTTCCCAGGAAAGGAGCCTATCGTGAGTACCATCCCCTTTACAGGGTCCACGGCCACGAGCTCCCTTAACCAGTCCACTGTCGCCGATAAAGCCGACTCGCAGGAAACCGCCTCAACCTCAGCCAAGTACAAAGCGAGGGAAAACTCCGCCGGCACTGAGAGCCCGAATCATGGCTCCAGGCCCAGGCTGACCGATCGCCAGGCCAGAGTGTTGGAGGCTATCAAGCGACACCTGTCAGAGCGCGGATTCCTGCCCTCCTACAGGGAGATCGGCAGAGACGCGGGACTGCGCAGCACTTCTTCCGTCAAGCACCAGCTTCAGGTCCTGCAGGATCTGGGCTATATTCGTCTGACTGCCAACAAGGGACGCGCCATAGAGCTGGTCCAGGACCAGCCTGAGCCGACTGCGGGAACCGCCAGGATTGTGCCCTTCCCTGACGTACAGACCGACGAGGCCATCATGCAGTCCCGCGACGTGCCACTGGTGGGCAGAATCGCCGCCGGTCAACCCATTCTGG
Source organism: Bifidobacterium sp. W8114 (assembly GCF_016101165.1). NCBI lineage: Bacteria > Bacillati > Actinomycetota > Actinomycetes > Bifidobacteriales > Bifidobacteriaceae > Bifidobacterium > Bifidobacterium sp. W8114. The sequence continues at coordinate 243,931 of NZ_JACFRA010000004.1, forward strand.
CAGAACAGCATGTGGACGATGTCATGCGCCTGCCCGAGCGTCTGACTGGATCCGGCGAGCTCTTCATGCTCGAGGTACATGGGGATTCCATGGTCGATGCCGCCATCTGCGACGGGGACTTTGTGGTCGTCCGCCGCCAGCAGGAGGCTGAGAACGGAGATATCGTCGCGGCCCTGCTGGACGATGGGGCCACGGTAAAGACCTTCCGCCGCGAGGACGGTCACGTTTGGCTGATTCCGCACAACCCTGCCTACTCCCCCATTGATGGCACCCACGCCGTCATCATGGGCAAGGTGGTCACCGTCCTGCGCAAAGTCTGAAGGCTACATGTCCAAATGCTCGCCGCTGCTGTCCCGGTGCCCCTGCGGTTCTATCTGAAAGGTCGTGTGTTCGACCGAGATAGGGAAATGATCGCGCAGACAGCTTTGCATGCTGGTCAGAATTCGTTCGTTTTCGACGGCCGAGGTGCCCTGACGCACAATCACGTGTGCCGTCAGCTGCGGCAGACCAGTGGAGACGCTGTTGGCATGCAGGTCATGAACCTCAAGTACGCCGGGCACACCCTCCAGATGCTTCCTGACCTTGGCCATGTCGAGGTCCGCCGGTGTCTCCTCAAGAAGTACAGAGATGCTGCTGGCCAGCAGTTTGATCGCGCGGGGAATCATCAGCAGGGCAATCAGGCCTCCCGCCACGGCATCGAACCCGGCCCAGCCTGTGACCATCATGACCACGGCTGATACCAGGACCGCCACCGATCCCAATGCGTCATTGACCACTTCGAGAAAAGCGGCACGCATGTTCAGGTTGTCCTTATGGCCGGAGGCCAGGACCAGGATGGACCCAACATTGGCAGCCAGGCCCAAGATGCCGAAGAAGAGCAGCAGCCCCTGCTGATGGACTTGGTCCCGTCCGGGCGACCAGAGCCGCATGACTGCTTCCACAATGGCGTAGATGCCTATAGCCAGCAGTACCAGAGCCCCACCAGCCGCCGTGATGACCTCCAGACGGGACCAGCCCCAGGTTCGCCGGTTTGTAGGGCGGCGCTCCATCAACACCGCAGTGACCGTGGAGGCGATTAGTACAGCCATGTCGGTCATCATGTGCCCGGCATCGACCAGCAGGGCCAGGCTGCGGGTGACCAAGGCGCCAACGACTTCGGCCACGAAGACCGACCCCGTCAGAGCCAAAGTCGTCAGCAACTGTCGACGATGGGCGGATCCGCCACCCTGGATACCACTTTCATGAGCGCTCATGCATACCCCGATTCATCAGTCACCAAGGTATGTCACCGGGGGCTGCGAGGCAAGGGTTTTCCGTGAAATACTCAGAAGCCGAACTTGCTTGCCGTCTCCTTCAAGGTCTCGGCGGAACGCTTCAGAGCAGCCAGCTCGCCGTCGCTCAGCGGGGTGTTGATGTGGGTGTTGACCCCCTCGCGGTTGAGCACGCTGGGCACCGACATGCACACGTCAGAGATGCCATGGAAGTCCTCCAGGAGGGAGCTGACCGGCAGGATCCGGTCGGTGCCGTTCAGGATGGACTCGATGATGTCCACGCCGGACATGGCGATGGCGAAGTTGGTCGCCCCCTTGCCCTCGATGATCTGATAGGCAGCGTTCTTCACCTCCTGGTGTATCTCCTCGCGCTTGGCCGCGTCCAGGGGCTCATGGCCGGGCAGCTCCATCCAGTCGCACATGGGCACGCCGCCGATGGTGGCCGAGCTCCAGAGCGGGACCTCGGAGTCCCCGTGCTCGCCGGCGATGTATGCATGGACGTTCTTGACATTGACTCCGGTCTGCTGGCCGATCAGGTAGCGCAGACGGGCAGAGTCCAGGTTGGTGCCCGAACCGAACATCTGGTTGACCGGCAGTCCGGACAGCTCCAGGGAGACTCGGGTGACGATGTCGACGGGGTTGGTAATCAGCAGGAAGATGGCATTGGGGGCCACCTCGACCATCTGCGGGATGATGGACTTCATCATGTTGATGGTGGCACCGGCCAAGTCAAGCCGAGTCTGCCCCGGCTTCTGCCTGGCTCCGGCCGTGATGACCACCATGTCGGCGTCGGCGCAGATCTGCGGATCGTCCGAGCCATCGATGGTGACCGTGGGATAGAAGCTGGATCCGTGCTGCATGTCGCGGACCTCGGCCTCAACACGCTGGGCGTTGATATCCTCAAGAACAATCTCTCGAGCCACGCCGCGCTGGGCCGCCGAAAAGGCCAGAGTCGACCCCACGGCTCCAGCTCCCACGATTGCTAGCTTGGTTGGCTTGATTGATGATTCCGCCATATTCTATGGACCTCTCTTATCGGAACCCGCGAAACGGGTTTGCCGCTGACAACATACGTAGTCTACCCAGCATAGGTGACCTGGTGCGCATCTGCCCTTAAGAGTTCAGCCCGGCCGATGGCGTGTCACCCGCTGAAGCCTGCAAGGGCTTCTGGTCAATGGCCTGGTCAAGCACGGCGGCCGCCAGCCGGTCGTCCACATCAGCGCTCAGCGCAACCCCGTCGGCCCGATATTCCAATGACTCCACCCGTCCCATCTGCCGTACCTGCTCCAGCAGGGAGCCGCTGGTGTAGGGCAGTATGGCCTGGACATGCACGGCGGGAGCGGGCAGCAGCTCCTCCACCCGCTTGCGCAGGGACTCCAAACCCTGACCCTGCTTGGCCGAAACCAGGAAGGCTTCAGGCTCAAGGTTGGCAAGCCGTTGCCGGGCGTCCTTATCGATCAGATCCACCTTGTTGAAGACCAGCAGGCGGGGAATGGACTCGGCGCCGGGGATGTCTGCCAGCACGGCGTCCACAGCCCTGATCTGCCCGAAGGGATCGGGGTGGGAGCCATCCACCACATGGAGAATCAGATCGGACTGCCCCACCTCCTCCAGGGTGGATTTGAAGGCCTCCACCAGCTGGGTGGGCAGGCGGCGGACGAACCCGACCGTGTCCACATAGACGTAGAGCCGACCATCTGCCGCCTTGGTCCGCCTGACCGCCGTGTCCAGGGTCGCGAAGAGGGCGTTCTCCACCAATTCTTCGGATCCGGTCAGCCGGTTGGTCAGCGAGGACTTGCCGGCGTTGGTGTACCCCACCACGGCCACGGCCGGGAGCTGGTAGCGCCGCCGGGACCCACGCTTGACCTGGCGCGAGGGGGCCATCTGGGCGATCTGGCGCTTCAGCCGGGAAATCCGCCGCCTGATGACCCGACGGTCGGTCTCGATCTTGGTCTCGCCCGGGCCGCGGGAGCCTATGCCGCCAGCCTGTCCTGCAGCCTGACCACCAGCCTGTCGGGAGAGCGACCCGCCCCAGCCGCGCAGCCTGGGCAGCATGTACTCCAGTTGGGCCAGCTCCACCTGTGCCTTGCCCTCGCGGCTGGTGGCGTGCTGGGCGAAGATGTCCAGAATCAGGGCCGTCCTGTCGACCACCTTGACCTTGGTGACATCCTCAAGCGCACGTCGCTGGGAGGGATGCAGGTCGTCATCGGTGATGATGGTGTCGGCGCCCAGCCGGGCCACGACATCTGCCAGCTCCCGCGCCTTGCCCGAACCCAGGTAGGTGGCTGGATCCGGCTTGACCCGTTGTTGAAGCAGCCCATCCAAGACCTCAGCCCCGGCGGTCCGTGCCAGGGCGGCCAGCTCTCGCAGGGACTCCTCGGCCTGGCCGACCGTGGTCCTCGAACCCGACCAGACACCAACCAGGACCACCCGCTCCAGACGGACCTTGCGGTACTCCACCTCGGTCACGTCCTGGAGCTCACCCAGCCCCTCGACATGGCGGAAGGCATTGCGCCGGCTGCGCTCCTCCCACTCCTGGTCCTGCCCGGCCCGCCCTTGACTGCCGGTCAGTACCTCGGACTTGTGAGAGAGCGGGTCCTGATGGGCATCGTCAACTGCTGAACCATGCTCTTGAGTTGGTTGTTCTTGGGTCAAAGGCACCTCTGCATTGATCTATGGACTGGGGAACGAATCCGGTATAGGCGGAATCATGACACAGTCTTTATTATCATCTTCTTAGCAGACATCAGCGGGTGCCCGAGGGACGGGCAGACTTCAAAGACGGACGGGATGGACATGACGCACAGGGACCATGGCAGCAGCCGGGGGCAATCCTCCAGGACCGGGATGGACGGAGGCGAACAGTACTTTGTAGCCCGTCCGGCCTCCCCCGACCTCCGGCGGACCATCCAGGTCGAACTGGCCGGCCGCACCTGCCAGGTGGAGGTCTCCCACGGGGTCTTCTCATCGGGCAGGCTTGATCTGGGCACATCGGTCCTGCTCAAACGTGTTCCCCAGCCACCGGCAGAAGGCGACTTTCTGGACCTGGGCTGCGGATGGGGTCCCATCGCCCTGAGCATGGCCATGCAATCGCCCAAGGCCAACGTCTACGCTGTGGACACCAACCTGCGGGCCCTGGATCTGACTGCCCGGAACGCCAAATCCCAGGGCCTTGACAGGGTGCGCACGCTGGCCCCGGAGCAGGTGCCGGACGATCTGCGCTATGACCTGATCTGGTCAAATCCGCCCATCCGGGTAGGCAAGCCGGCACTGCACGACCTGCTGATGACCTACTTGCCCAGGTTGAAGTCCCAGGGCCGGGCCTACCTGGTGGTCCAGCGCAACCTGGGCGCTGACTCCTTGATTCCCTGGCTGGCTGAGGCTCTTGGCTCCGGCTGGACAGCGGAGAAGCATGCCTCGGCCAAGGGCTACCGGATCATCGAGGTGGGCCGGGCATGAGGTTCGATTATCCCGCCGAGCTCCCCATCAGCGCGGCCAAGGAGGACATCGTCCATGCCGTGCAGTCCTCCCAGGTGGTCATCGTCTCAGGTCAGACCGGCTCGGGCAAGACCACCCAGATTCCCAAGATCCTTTTGGAGATGGGCCGGGGCGACCACGGCCATCAGATCGTGCACACCCAGCCCAGGAGGATCGCCGCCAGAACCGTGGCCGAGCGCATCGCCTCGGAGACGGGCACCCGATTGGGTGATCAGATCGGCTACCAGGTGCGTTTCACCGACAAGTCCAGCCGAAGCACCCGCCTGCGGGTGGTCACCGACGGGATCCTTCTGGCACAGATTCAGGGCGATCCCCAGCTGCGGGCCTACGACACCATCATCATCGACGAGGCCCACGAGCGCAGCCTGAACATCGACTTTCTGCTGGGGTATCTGACCGCCTTGCTGCCCAGACGGCCCGATCTGAAGCTGATCATCACCTCGGCCACCATCGATTCGGTCAAGTTCCGCGACCACTTCGCCAAGGCCCTGCACACCCAGGTGCCCGTGCTGGAGGTCTCCGGCCGTACCTATCCGGTCCAGACCCTCTACGAGCCCGCCGGATCGGCACCGGCCCTGATGCGGCACGTCCCCGGGTTCGACTCCGAGGATGGACAGGACAGGGAGGATCCGGACATCCCCAAGGCAGTGGCCCGGGCCTGCGCCGAGCTGGTCATCCATTCCACCCATGTGGACGGCCCCAGGGACATCCTGGTCTTCGCTGCCGGCGAGCGCGACATCCGCGAGTACGAGACCGCCCTGCGCCGCCACTTCGGCCCGCGAACCTCCGACATGCGCCGCGCGGACGCCCTGGAGATCATCCCGCTCTTCGCCCGCCTGTCGGCCAAGGAGCAGCACCGGGTCTTCGAACGCCACGGGCATCAGCGCATCGTCATCGCCACCAACGTGGCCGAAACCTCCCTGACGGTTCCAGGTATCCGTTACGTGGTGGACCCGGGACTGGCCAGGATCAGCCGCTACTCCAAGTCGGCCAAGGTCCAGCGCCTGCCCATCGAGCCCATATCCCAGGCCTCGGCCGATCAGCGTGCGGGCCGTTGCGGACGTGTGGCCGACGGCATCGCCATCCGCCTCTATGCGAAAGACGACTATGACACCCGTCCCAAGTTCACCGACCCGGAGATCCTGCGCACCTCCCTGGGTTCGGTCATCCTGCACATGCTCTCGGTGGGCGTGGCCCATACGGCCGAGGACGTCACAGACTTCGGCTTCATCGATCCGCCCGACACACGTGCAGTCAGCGACGGCCTGCGGGAGCTGACCGAGCTGCAGGCCATCTCCCGCCAGCAGGGCCTCATCCGGCTGACCAATCTGGGACGACGGCTGGCCAGAATCCCCATCGACATCCGTCTGGGCAGAATGATTCTGCAGGCCGGTCAGGATGCCACCCCGGACACCCTGGCCGCCGTTCTGGTGGTCGTGGCCTTCCTCTCCCTGCAGGACCCTCGCGAGCGCCCGGAGGAGAAACGCGAGGAGGCCGATCGAATACATGCCCGTTACGAGGACCCCTCCAGCGACTTCCTGACGGCCCTGAACATCTGGAACCGCTTCTTCCCGCAGGACAAGGAGCCCTCCAACAGTGCCCTGCGCAAGGCCTGCAAACAGGAGTACATGGGCTTCCTGCGTATGCGACAGTGGCATGACCTCTACCGGCAGCTGGCTCAGATGTGTCGGGGCCTACACATGAAGGTGGGCTCCCCTGTCCCCGTCAAGGGACCGGATCAGGCTCTGCTGGCCTTGCCTATTGGGCAGCAGGCGGCCCAAGCCCTGGTCTGCTCCTGGGACGATCAAGGCATCCACCGGTCCATGCTGGCCGGCCTGCTCTCCAGTCTGGGAATGCAGGTGGTCCACGAACCCAAGGCCTCCGATTTCGCCGGCCTGCATGGCGCGGCACGGGCCAAGGCCATGAAGCGGGCACGCCGGCAGGCCAAGAACGACTACCAGGGGGCGCGAGGCACGCACTTCGCCATCTTCCCCGGCTCTGCGCTCTCCAAGTCCAATCCGCCCTGGATCATGGCCGCCGAGCTGGTGGAGACCTCCCGGCTCTGGGCTCGCTGCTGCGCAGCCATCGACCCCGCCTGGGCCGAACCCCTGGCCAAATCCCTGACCAGAACCACTTATGCCGAACCTCACTGGTCTGCCTCCCGTGGTGCCGCGGTGGCAACCTCCAAGGTCCTGCTCTACGGCCTGCCCATCGTGCGCGACAGGACGGTCCAGTGGGCCCGAATCAACCCCGCCCAGGCCCGGGACATGCTGATACGCCAGGGCCTGGTCCAGGGCGAGGTGCGCGAGCGCTTCCCGCATGACGGCTTCATCCAGGCCAACCGGCAGGTGCTCAACGAGGCCGGCGAGCGGACCAGCAGGACCCGCCAGATTACTGGCACCGTCACCGAGGAGGACCTCTACGATTTCTACCAGGAGCGCATTCCCCAGGAAGCCACATCCCTGGCCGCGCTGGGCTATTGGTGGCGGAAGCACCACGATGCGGACCCACATCTGCTGGACTTCGACCCCGACAAGGTGGAGCGTCTGAACGACCAGTCCGCCTCCTACCGACCCGGGGACTACCCCGACCACTGGCACACCCTGGGCATCGACGGACGGCCCATGGATCTGCCCCTGACCTATCGTTATCAGCCGGGAGAGCCAGACGACGGCATCACGGTCCACATCCCACTGCACTGCCTGAACCAGCTGACACCCGGGCAGTTCAGCTGGACCGTGCCGGGCCTCCTGGACGACCTGATCACAGCCACCATCAAGTCCCTGCCCAAGGCACTGAGGGTCCAGTTCGTCCCCGCCCCTGACGCCGCCCGGACAATCCGCGCTTGGATAGACGGCCACTATCCCCTGCTGCCCGGCGCCGACCCTGCGTCGGCGGACCGGGCCACCTACGGGTCAGCGGACCGGCCTGCGGACGAAGATGGCAGCAATGCCGGAGCCATTCCCGCCGGGGGCTGGCCGGACTTCGAGCAGGCCTTCACCGCCGCAGCCATAGACACGGTCGGAGCCCAACTGCACCCGGAAGTCTTCACCCAGGCCAGGCTGGAACGGCTGCCCGACTACCTGAGGCCCACCTTCCAGGTGGAGGAGGATCGACGCCAGGGCCACGGCAGTGGCCACAAGGGCCGGAGCCACCCCAAGGTCCTGGGCCGGTCCAAGTCCCTGACCGACCTGCAGCGCGACCTGGCCGGACAGGCCCGGCAGTCGGCCCGGTCCCGGGTGGACTCCCAGGCCAGCAAGGCCGCCCGACAGGGCCAGGTGGTCAAAAGCGCCGACCTGCTCCATCAGTCCGGCGCCACCACCAAACCGCGCGAGGAACTGATCTGGCAGGCTGCCTTGGACAAGCTCCATCTGCCTGCCCAGAGGATCTCCTCGCGTTGGCTCAGCCGAGAGGCCCTGATGCTGGCCTCAGCCCCCTACCCGGACACCTCCGCCCTGGCCGAGGACCTGCAGATGGCCACTGTAAAGCGCCTGATCCCCCACACCGAAGCCATCACCGACGACCGGACCCTGCAGGAGGCTGTAGCCGGCGTCAGCCAGGTCTACGAGGACACCGTGTATCAGGTGGCCAAGGATGTTGTCGCTATTCTGGAGACTTCGGCCCAGGTGGACAAGGCCGTGTCTGGCCCGGCCGATCTTCCCCTGCTCTCGGTTCTGCAGTGGATACGCCAGCATTCGGCCAATCTTGTGGCCAAGGGCTTCATCGGCGCCGACCCGCCCTATGCCCTCCCCCGCCTGCGCACATATCTGAAGGCGGACCTGATGCGGCTGAACAAGGCCCGCAGGGACAAGGACCGTGACGTACGATGGGCATGGCAGGCGCAGACCGCCCAGGATCTGGTGGACCAGGCGGCCAAGACGGCCCAGTCTCTGCCCGCCGGTCCCGGACGAGACCAGGCCATGGACCGTGCACAAAGGGGACGTTGGATGATGGAGGAGTACTTCGTCTCCATCTGGGCCCAGGAGCTGGGGACGGCCATCCCTGTCAGCCTGCAAAGAATCAGGAAGGCGCTGGAAGGAAAACCATGAGCACAAGTCCATCGGGACGAAGACGCAGGGGCGGCAACAAACGCGAACGGATGACCCTTCGCCGCGCACAGACCCTGGGGGCCGCCCTGATGGCCATAGTCCTGGTGGTCGCCCTGTGCATCCTGGCCGTCCGCTTCGTCTCATACCGGCTGATGGTCGGCCGCGTCATCCGCTACCAGGAGCAGCTTTCCCAGGAGTATGTCTTCAATCCAGGCAGGATTATCACCGATCACCGCTTCCATGACACCATGGACATGAACGCCGACGATGTTCAGGCCTTCTTGGACCAGAAGGGGGCGTCCTGCAACGGATCCACTTGTCTGCGCAACCTGCGGATGGACGTCCCCGACCGCCCCGGTGACGGTCTATGTGATGCTTACAAGGGCGGCAAGGGGCAGAGCGCGGCCCAGATCATCGACGGGTCCGCTCGCTCCTGTGGGATAAGTCAGAAAATCCTCCTGACCATACTGCAAAAGGAGCAGCATCTGGTAGCCACCGACCAGCCCGCCACCCAGGTCCAGCTAAAGTCCGCCATGGGCCTTTCCTGCCCTGATGGCGCGGATTGTGACGCCCGCTACGCCGGTTTCTTCAACCAGGTCTACGGGGCCGCCCATCGATTCCGCTACTACCAGGCGCACCGGGATCAGTACGCTTACAAGACCAAGGCCCTGAACGATGTTCGCTTCAGCCCCGATGCCTCCTGCGGCAGCGGTAAGGTCTACATCGAGAACGATGCCACTGCCTTGCTCTACATCTATACGCCCTACCAGCCCAACGAGGCAGCGCTGCGGGCAGGAGACGGCGAGGGCAACCGCTGCTCAAGCTATGGCAACCGCAACTTCGTCATCATCTACAACAGCTGGTTCGGCCGATCAGACCAGTAAGCCCCGGGTTCAAAGCCTGGGCAGGTAGTAGGCCAGCTCGTAGGGGGTGACCTGACGACTGTACCCGGCCCACTCCCTGTGCTTGTTGCGCAGGAAGTACTCGAAGGTCTGCTCGCCCAGCACCTGGGCCACGAAGTCCGACTTTTCCATGACCTTGAGCGCCGCATCCAGGCTGTCAGGCAGGGGCTCGATGCCCATGGCCTGCCGCTCGGCGTCGGTCAGCTCCCAGACGTCGTCGCTGGTGGGCTCGCCCAGGGTCATCTTCTGCTCGATCCCGTCCAGGCCCGCAGCCAGCAGCACCGAGTAGGCCAGGTAGGGGTTGGCCCCCGGATCCAGCCCGCGGAACTCCATCCTGGCCGAGTTGCCCTTACCGGGCTTGTACTGGGGTATGCGCAGGAGGGCGGACCGGTTGTTGTGCCCCCAGCAGACGTAGCTGGGCGCCTCGGCCCCGCCCCAGAGACGCTTGTAGGAGTTGACGTACTGGTCGGTCACCGCGCAGATCTCGGCCGCATGTGCCAGTATGCCGGCGGCGAACTGCCGGGCCGTCTGGGACATGTTGAACTCCTGGCCCACCTCGTAGAAGGCGTTGGTGTCCCCCTCGAACAGGCTCAGATGGGTGTGCATGCCCGATCCCGGCTGATCGGTGAAGGGCTTGGGCATGAAGCTGGCATAGATTCCACGCTCCAGTGAGATCTCCTTGACCACGGTCCGGAAGGTCATGATGTTGTCGGAGGTGGTCAGGGCATCGGCATAGCGCAGGTCGATCTCGTTCTGTCCAGGCCCGGCCTCGTGGTGGGAGTACTCCACCGAGATGCCCATCTGCTCCAGCATGTTGACGCAGGCCCGGCGGAAGTCCATCCCCGGGCTGCGGGGCACGTGGTCGAAGTAGCCGCCCTCGTCGATGGGGGTCGGGACCTGGGACCAGTCGTCCTGGTTCTCAAACAGATAGAACTCGATCTCCGGATGGGTATAGAAGATGAAGCCCTTCTCCTTGGCCTTGGCCAAGGCCCTCTTGAGCACATGCCGGGGATCGCCGCTGCTGGGCTCGCCATCCGGGGTGAGCACGTCGCAGAAGATCCGTGCTGTGCCCTGAGGTCCGCCCCTCCAGGGAAGAATCTGGAAGGTGGACGGGTCGGGCTTGACGATCATATCGTCCTCGGAGACCCTGGTCATGCCCTCGATGGCCGAGCCGTCGAAGCCCAGCCCCTCCTCGAAGGCGACCTCCAACTCGGTGGGCGCTATGGCCACCGACTTCAGGGTGCCCAAGACGTCGGTGAACCAGAGACGAATGAACCGGACATCGCGCTCCTCGACAGTGCGCAGCGCGAACTCCTCTTGCTTATCCATAGAGCTTATGCTCCCATTCCTATATTTCGCAGACTTGCTTATAGCGTTAACAATGCCCCGAGACCAGGTCCAGCGCCTGCTCCAGGGTGAAGGCCCCCTCATAGAGGGACTTGCCCAGGATGGCGCTGTCCACGCCCCGATCGGCCAGATCCAGGATCCGGCTCAGGTCATCCAGGCTGGATATACCTCCCGAGGCGGTCACCTTGGCCGGAGTCCGGTCAGCCACCTGTCCCAGCAGATCCAGGTTGGGACCGGTCATCATCCCGTCGCGTGTCACATCGGTGACCACATACCGGCTGCAACCGTCCCGGTCCAGCCGATCCATGGCCTCGAAAAGATCCCCGCCCTGTCTGGTCCAGCCCCGGGCGGCCAGGGTGTGTCCGCGCACATCCAGACCCACGCAAACCCTCTGCCCGTAGCGATTCAGGACCCGGCTTGTCCATTCCGGGTTTTCCAGGGCCGCCGTACCGATGTTGACCCGGGTGGCACCGGCATCCAGGGCCGCCTCCAGACTGGCTTCGTCGCGGATACCGCCGCTGAGCTCCACCTTGACGCGATCCCCCAGCTCGTTGACCAGGGCGGCCAGCTTGTCGCGGTTGTCGCCCGTGCCGAAGGCCGCATCCAGATCGACCAGGTGGAGCCACTCGGCACCCTGGTCGACCCAGGCCTTGGCTGCATCGGCAGGTTCCCCGTAGACCTTCTCGGAGCCGGAGACCCCTTGCTTCAGGCGGACCGCCTTTCCGTCGCGGACATCGACAGCGGGTAGGAGCGTCAGCATCTCATTCACCTTTCTCGCAGGGGCGTCCGGAAGCCCCGGGAAGGGTCCGCACCCAATTGGTCAGCAACCGTGCGCCGGCCTGGCCGGACTTTTCAGGATGGAACTGGGTGGCGCTCAAGGGACCGCACTCATAGGCCGCCACGAACCTGCTGCGTCCATAGGTGGCCCAGGTAACCAGCGGTTCACCGAAGGAGGTGCCCTGTGAGGTCTTGTAAGATGCTGGTTGGACTGCCCCTGGCCGCGTTTCGCCCTCTCGGTTGAACACCGATACCCGCAGGGACAGATCGGGCTGTGCCAGGCTGGCCCGGTCATCTCCCTGCGCCGCCATGGCGGCATAGGAGTGGACGAAGTAGAAGCGCTGGTCCTGGACCCCTGCCAACAGTTGTGTTCCCTGAGGCGCCTGGACATGGTCCCAGCCCATATGGGGCACCACATCGGCATCCAGCTCGGTCACCCGCCCGGGGATCAGGCCCAGACCGGGCTCGCTGCGACCGTCCTCGTCCCCGAACTGGAACATGATCTGAAGACCTATGCAGACCCCGAGAACCGGCAGGCCCTGGGCCAGGCGATCCAGGATGATGCGGTCTCCGCCGACAGCCCGCAACCCCGCCATGCAGGCCCCGTAGGCCCCCACGCCGGGAATGACCAGGCCGTCGGCCTTCATGGCCAGGTCCGGGTCGGCGCTGATTCGCGCATCAACCCCAAGCTGGGAGAGGGCATGCACCATGGATCTGACATTGCCGAACCCATAGTCAAGCACCTGTATCCTGGTCATGTTCCTCCTAGCCAAGCCGTTTGCTTGTTCGATTACTCGACACGACCCTCGCGAGTCGATCCGCCGGCCCCGAACCTGGTATGCGAGGCGATGATGCCCATGGCCTTCTCGCGGTTGTACTCCCCCGAGTCGAAGATTAAGGCCCCATCCTGGCGCAGCCTGTCCACCGTGGTGGTTCCGATCATCAGGTCCTCCACAAAGTCGGCGGTGGCGGCGAAGAGGATGGGCGGGGCAAGCGTCTGCCCCGACTGCCCACTGATCCAAAGGGTCACTTCGAGTTTGTCGGCCCGGTTGACCGCCAGAATGGCACTGAGCCCGGATACGACCGTAGTCAGATCGCGAATGGCTGCCTCGGGGCCGTCCCCGTCCAGATTTCTAAGGACGGCCACGGCACCCTCACGGGCCTGGATGCAATAGGCAGATATATCAGATATCTGGCAGAAGGCCGCCAGAAGCTCTGCCGAAGCCAGGCGGGTCACCATGACGGCGGCCTTGGCCCTGTTGCCGATCAGGCCTTCAAGCTCCTGATCGAAGTCTGCCGCAACGCCATCAGCCTCGTCCGGTTCCACCGACGAATGGTCAGCGGGCTCGGAATTCAGCCCAGCCTCGTCATCCACGCTCGATCCGGAGTGCTCAGACAGCTGATCCGCTTGGTCCTGGCCCTCATTGAACTCGGCCTCAAAGCTGGCCAGGGCCCGCTCGACCTCCTCCTCGCTCAGATGATGGCCGGAATCCGGCAGATCCTGATCCCTACTGTCATTGTTGTCGTATTCATCAGCGCTCATAGCGACCCCTTGGTGCTGGGGATGTCCTTGACCCTGGGATCAGGCTCCACGGCGAAGCGCAGAGCCCGGGCCAGGGCCTTGAATTCAGCCTCGGCGATGTGGTGCGGATCCCTGCCCGACAGGAGGGCCAGGTGCAGGCAGATGCCGGCATGCATGGCGATGGACTCCATGACGTGCCTGACCAAGGAACCGGTGAAGTGCCCGCCGATCATGGCGTACTGGAACCCCTCAGGCTCACCGGTGCAGACCGCATAGGGCCTGCCCGAAATGTCGACCACGGCTCTGGCCAGGGCCTCGTCCAGGGGGACGGTGGCGTCGGCGAAGCGCTTGATGCCCCGCTTGTCCCCCAGGGCCTGGGCCAGGGCCTCGCCAAAGACGATGGCCACGTCCTCGACCGTGTGATGGACGTCGATCTGGGTGTCCCCGCTGGCCTTGATGGTCAGGTCAATCAGGGAATGCCTGCCCAGGGCCGTCATCATATGGTCATAGAAGGGCACCGAGGTGTCGATGTCGGTCACCCCGGTGCCATCCAGATCCAGACTCAGGCTCACCTTGGACTCACTGGTCTGGCGGGTGATGGTGGCTGTTCTGCCTGCCATTGCTGCTCCTCCGCTTTCTGCCGCGCACTCCAGTAAGCACTGTGTCTTCTGCGCAGCGTCTAGACCACCAGCATAGCCGTCCCGCTGGTCTGCATCCTGCTAGAACCGCTTGAGGACATGGACCAGGGTTTGGCGGAATCGCTCCATCTCCGAGTCCGTGCCCATGCAGACCCTCAGGTAGCCTTGGGGACCCACGGCCCGGATCAGCACGCCTTCATCCTTCATGGCCTCGAAGACGGCATCCCGGTCGGGGAAGGTCCCGAAGAGGATGAAGTTGGAGGCCGAGGGGACCACGGTCAGGGGCCGGCCGTGGAACTTCTGCCCAGCCAGCCACTCGGCGGTTTCCCGACGGGTCTGGCGAAGCTTATCGACCCGAGCCAGTTGGAGGTCCGTGTGCTCCAAGGCAGCCAGGGCCGCAGCCTGGGTCAGTGCACTCAGATGGTAGGGCAGCCGGACGATGCGGACCGCGTCTACTATTCCCTGGGATGCAGCCAGGTAACCCACCCTGGCGCCGGCGAAGGCGAAGGCCTTGGACATGGTCCTGCTGACTGCCAGGTGGTCGTACTGACCGATCAGGCTGACCGCCGAGGGCGTGCCCGGGTCCCGAAACTCGATGTAGGCCTCATCCACGACCACGATGGGCCGGGCGGACGGGTCCGCGCCCGTCACAGGGACCTGAGAGCAGACCTTCAGGAGCCTGGTCAGCTGATCCATGGGCAGGGGCGTCCCTGTGGGATTGTTGGGACTGGTCACCAGGACCATGGCGGGCCCCAGCTCCTTGATGCGCTTGATGGTTTTATCCATGTCCAGGCTGAAATCGGGCAACCGGTGGGCCAGCTCCCAGTCGGTGAAGGTGTCCCGGGCATACTCGGGATACATGGAATAGGTAGGGTCGCAGCCCAAGGCGATCCTACCCGGTCCGCCGAAGGCCTGGAAGAGCTGGAGCATGATCTCATTGGATCCGTTGGCCGCCCAGATTTGCTCGGGTGGGAGCGAGGTACCAGACTCCCTCTTCAGGTAGACAGCCAGAGCCCGCCGCAGGTCCTCATGTTCCCTGTCTGGATAGCGGTTGAGGCCGGGGGCAGCCTGGCGGACACGCTGGCAGATGGCATCGACCACCTCCTGGTCCAGGGGGTAGGGGTTTTCGTTGACGTTCAGGCAGACCGGGACATCCAGCTGGGGGGCGCCATAGGGTTCTTCACCCACCAGATCGGTACGGAGTGGAAGATCTGCTGGAACGGCACTCACAGCAAACCGGCCTTCTCTTCGTTGGCTTCCAGGTCGGCCTTGTCGTAGGGGTCGTCCAGGAACCGGCTCAGGATGCACTCGCCATGGGCGGGCAGATCCTCGGATACGGCGAAATCGTTGATCTTGGCTGCGATGGGCTTAAGCCCTTCCTTGTCATATTCGATGACTTCGACAGGCTTCATGAAGGTGTGGACGCCCAGGGCCACGTCGAACCGGGCTGTGCCGCCGGTGGGCAGGACGTGGTTTGACCCGGACATGTAGTCGCCCAGGGGCACAGGAGAGTAAGGACCGCGGAAGATGGCGCCAGCGTTTCGAATTCGGTCGATGACAGCATCGGGATCGGCCGCCTGAACCTCAAGATGCTCGGCGGCATAGGCATTTGCCACGTCGATGGACTGGTCGATCCCGTCGGTCAGAATGATTCCCGACTGATTGCCGCCCAGGGAGGTGCGCACCCGGTCGGCATGCTCGGTCCGAGGCACCCTGCGCCCCAGGGCCTCCTGAACGCCCTTGGCCAGTTCCGGGCTGTCGGTGATCAGCACCGAGCCGGCCAGCTCGTCATGCTCGGCCTGTCCGATCAGGTCTGCCGCCACCCAGTCGGGGTTGGCCTGCCCGTCGGCAAGAATGGCGATTTCCGTGGGTCCGGCCACGGCGTCAATTCCCACCATGCCGGAGACCATCTGCTTGGCTGTCGCCACAAAAATGTTGCCAGGGCCCGTGATCTTGTCGACCGGGTCACAGAGAATCTCCCCGTCCTGGGGCTCGGATCCCCTGGCCCCGTATGCGAACATGGCCACGGCCTGGGCGCCGCCCACGGCATAGACCTCATCCACTCCCAGGATGGCGCAGGTGGCCAGGATGATGGCCGCCGGCAGACCCCGAGGGTCGTCGGATGCGGGCGGAGTGGCCACGGCCAGGGAATCGACGCCGGCAATCTGGGCGGGCACCGCGTTCATGATGACCGAGGAAGGATACAGGGCCTTGCCTCCCGGCACATAGAGGCCTACGCGCTCGATCGGAATCCACCGCTCGCTGACCCGGGCACCGGGTGCCAGGTCGGTGGCCATGGGCTTGGGCACCTGTGTGGTGCAGACCTTACGGATGCGGGTAACTGACTCCTCTATTGCCGCCCTGACCTTGGGATCCAGCTGCTCCAGGGCCTCCTGCATGGCCGATGCCGGAACCCTCAGATCATGAGGACGCACATGGTCGAACTTCTCCTCCAGGTCGCGCAGGGCCGCCGCCCCATGTTCACGCACCTGGTCCAGTATGGGCTGCACCTGGGCGCTGGCCTCCCGGGTACCCATATCGGCTCGGGGCATGGCGGCGAGGAGTTGGGCGCGGGACATGGTTTTCCCGCGCAGATCCATGGTTCTCATCATGAGCTTTGACATACTTCGATGGTAGTGAACTTTTATGTCGCCAAAGCCAGCGACCCACCACCGTCCCAAATGGTGAGACGGGTCCGGGCGCGTCCTAGGCCGACGGTAGGCAGGAGGGTCCGAAGACCGACTTGATCTCGGCCATCATGGAGGTGTCGTGCCTGGTGCGGAATCCGTCGCCAAAGGTCAGCAGACGCACGTTCCCGCGGTCGTCGGTGACGGCCAGACGGACCTGGCAGTAGCCGGGGTGGGACTTGAGTATCCGGGCCAGCCGCTCCATGTGCCCCCTATCCAGGGCCTGCCTGGGCAGGGTGATGGTCAGTGGCCGCTCGTCCGCCGACTCCAGGACGGGCACCTCCATATCATTGACGCGGATGTTGGTGGCCTCGTCACGAAGCTCGACCACTCCCCTCACCCGGATGACCGAGTCCAGGGCCAGGTCGTCGGCGTGGGCGTCGTAGACCTTGCCGAAGAACATGCATTGGATGGAGCTCTCCAGGTCCTCGATGGTGACGATGGCCCACGGGTTGCCCTTCTTGGAGACCCTGCGGTCCACAGCAGTGACCAGCCCGGCCAGGGTCACCGCCTTGCCGTCCATGCTGTTAGACCGGTTGAGCAGCTGGGCGATGGACATGTCTCGCATGCCGGCCAGAACCGAGGTCATGCCGCTCAGTGGATGGTCGGACACATACAGGCCCAGCATCTGCCGCTCGAAGTTGAGTTTGGTGGACTTGTCCCACTCGTCGATGTCGGGCACGGTCACCTGGGCATCGCCCAAGGCATCCTGCTGGGGTTCATCGTCATCGGCGTCGGCGAAGAGGTCGAACTGGCCCTCGGCCTGCTTGCGTTTGATGGGCATGACCTGGTCGACTGCCTCGTCGTGGATCTGGAAGAGGGCCCTCCGGTTGGGGTCGATGCCGTCGAAGGCACCACCCTTGATCAGGGATTCCACGGTTCGCTTGTTGAGCACCTCCATAGGCACCCTCTTGACGAAGTCCATGAAGTTGACGTACTTACCCCGGGGCCCCTGGCGCTCCTTGATGATGTCCGCCACCACCTTGTCGCCCACATTGCGAATGGCTCCCAGGCCGAAGCGGACCACGTCGCCGACAGCGGAGTACTCGGCAACGGACTCGTTGATGTCAGGCGCCAGGATGCGGATGCCCATCCTTCTGGCCTCGCCCAGATAGAGGGCTGTCTTGTCCTTGTTGGTCCGCTCGTTCTGCAGCAGGGCGGCCATGAACTCCACTGGATAGTGGGTCTTGAGATAAGCGGTCCAATATGCGATCAGAGCATAGGCCGCGGAGTGCGCCTTGTTGAAAGCGTAGCCGGAGAAGGGCACCAGGACATCCCAGACCGCCTGGGCCGCCTCCTGGGAGTAGCCGTGCTCCTTCATACCCTCGAAGAAGGGAACCTGCTCCTTGGCCAGGACGTCAGGCTTCTTCTTGCCCATGGCCCTTCGCAGCACATCGGCTCGACCCAGGGAGTAGCCGGCCAGAATTCGGGCTGCGGACTGGACCTGCTCCTGGTAGACGATCAGGCCGTAGGTCTCATCGAGCACGCCCGCCAGGGGCTTGGCCACCTCCGGATGGATGGGCTCGATCTTCTGCAGCCCGTTCTTGCGCTTGGCATAGTTGATGTGCGAGTTCATATCCATGGGCCCCGGCCTGTAGAGGGCGATCAGGGCGGAGATGTCGTTGAAGTTATCTGGCTTGAGCATGCGCAGCAGGGATCGCATGCCGTCACCATCGAGCTGGAAGACGCCCAGGGTGTCGCCCCGGGACAGCAGCTGGTAGGTCTCCTTGTCGTCCAGGGGGACCTTCTCGATGCTGATGGGCTCCTTGCCGTTGCGCTTGATGTTGGTGACCGTGTCCCTGATGACCGTGAGGTTGGACAGCCCCAGGAAATCCATCTTGACCAGCCCCAGGGTTTCGCAGGTGTGGTACTCGAAGGTCGTGGTCACTGTGCCGTCGGTGCGCTCCATCAAGGGCGAGGTATTGGTGATGGGGTTGGAGGCCATGATGGTGGCGCAGGCGTGCACACCGGTCTGGCGGATGATGCCCTCGATGCCCTTGGCCTCCTCGGTGATTCGCTTGACATCCGGGTTGGACTCGTACAGGTCGCGGAACTCCTTGGCCTCCGGATAGCGCTTGGACTGGGGATCGAAGATCTCCTTGAGGCTCATGTCCTTGCCGTTGACCGTAGGCGGCAGGGCCTTGGTCACCTGGTCGCCCACGGAGTACTCGTAGTCCATGATCCTGGCGGAGTCCTTGAGGGCCTGCTTGGTCTTGATGGTGCCATAGGTCACGCACTGGGCCACCTTGTCTGAACCGTACTTGCGGCCCACGTAGTCCAGGACCTTCATGCGCCCCTCCGGGTCGAAGTCCACGTCGATATCGGGCAGGGAGACGCGCTCGGGGTTGAGGAAGCGTTCGAAGATCAGGCCGTGCTTGAGCGGGTCCAGCTCGGTGATGCCCATGGCATAGGCCACCATGGATCCTGCCGCCGATCCACGGCCCGGTCCCACCATGATCCCATGGTTCTTGGCCCAGTTGATGTAATCGGCCACCACCAAAAAGTATCCGGTGAACTGCATCTGGCAGATGACCCCGCACTCGTAGTCGGCCTGGTGGGAGACCTCCTCGGGCACCCCGTCCGGGTAGCGGTTCTTCAGCCCCTCGTCCACCTTCTTCAGGAAGAGGGAGGTCTCGTCCCAACCCTCCGGGCAGTCGAACCGGGGCATGAAGGCCCCGTCCTCATGGTCGTCGAACATGACGTTGCATCGTTCCGCGATCTCCAGGGTGTTGTCGCAGGCTTCGGGGAACTCCTTGAAAATCTCGCGCATCTCCTGGGAGGAGCGGATGTAGTAGCCGCTGCCGTCGAACTTGAAGCGGCCGGGGTCGGTCAGTCGGGATCCCGAGTTGATGCAGAGCAGGGCATCCTGGGCCGAGGCGTCCTCCTTGCGCACATAGTGCGAGTCGTTGGTGGCCACCAGGGGGGCATCCAGACGACGGGCGATCTCCAGCAGATCCTTGGTCACCCGATGCTCGATCTCCAGCCCGTGGTCCATCAGCTCCACGTAGTAGTTCTCCTTGCCGAAGATGTCCTGGAACTCCCCGGCGGCCCGCAGGGCCTCATCGAACTGGCCCAGCCTCAGCCTTGTCTGGACGATGCCCGAGGGACAGCCGGTGGTGGCGATGACCCCCTTGTGGTAGGTGGACAACAGATCCTTGTCCATGCGGGGCCACTTGCCGACCAGGCCCTCCAGGTTGGCCACCGAGGAGGCCTTGATCAGGTTGACCAGGCCCGTGTCGTCGCTGGCCCAAAGGGTCATGTGGGTAATGAAGCCGCCGCCGGAGACATCGTCGGAACGCTGCTCGTCGGTTCCCCAGTGGACCCGGCTCTTGTCCTGGCGGGCCGTCTCTGGGGTCACGTAGGCCTCGATGCCGATGATGGGCTTGATGTCGGCATCCACGGCCGTGCGCCAAAGCTCATAGGCCCCGTGCATGTTGCCGTGGTCGGTAATGGCCACGGCAGGCTGCCCTAGCCGTCCCACCTCGGCAACCAGGTCGGGGATCCTGCTGGCCCCGTCCAGGGTGGAATAGTGGGTGTGGGTGTGAAGGTGAACGAAGTCTGACCGGGTTGAGGACATATCTCCAACTTACCCAGGCCCCTGGCCGAATCGCCGGAGTCCGCTAGCTGCGTATACCAGTGGCGCTCTGACGCTCGATCTGCAGGGAGCTGCGCAGATCAGCGGGGTAGGAGGAGACCACCTTGGTCCAGATCTTGGTTCGGGGATGGCGGAATTCCAGCCGCATGGCGTGCAACCACTGCCGCTTCAGGCCCAGCCTGTCCGCCAGGTCGGGGTTGGCCCCATACATGTGATCGCCCACCAGGGGGTGGCCTATGGAGGAGAAGTGCACTCGTATCTGATGGGTGCGCCCGGTCTCCAGATTGACGCTGACCAGTGTGGCCGATCCGAAGCGTTCCAGCACATCCCAGTGGGTGATGGCCTCCTTGCCTGCAGGCGTGACCGTGAAGCGGAAGTCCGAGACCCGGGCCCGGCCGATGGGGGCTTCGATGGTGGCCTTGTCCTCGGTCAGATTGCCCTGGACCAGGGCGTGGTAGATCTTGACCACCTCATGCCGGGCGAACTGCCGGCGCATCTCCTTGTAGGCCAGGTCGGACTTGCAGACCAGCATGAGGCCGCTGGTGCCCGCGTCCAGTCGGGAGACTATGCCCTGACGGCCCTGGGCCCCCATGGAGGTGATGTGGGTGCCCCGCTGCAGGAGGCTGCCCAGAACGGTTGGGCCGGTCCAGCCTATGGAGGGATGTGCCGCCACCCCTACCGGCTTGTCGACGATGACCACGTCCTCATCCTCGTAGACCACAGGCATGTCCTCGGCCACCGGCTCCACCTGTTTGGCTTGCTCAGGCTCGTCCAGCTCAATCAGATCGCCGCTCATCAGGGTGGTGGCCTTGTTCACACGACGGCCCATGATCCGCACATGGCCCTGGGCCACCAGATCGCTGGCCTTGGCCCTGGACAGGCCCAGCATCTTGGACAGGGCCATGTCCAGGCGCCGACCCACCAGGGCATCCGGCGCAGGAAGAAGCCGGGTCACTTGGCTGCTCCCCCATGTTCTTGTATCGTGGACTGTTCAGTAAACCTCACATTGCAGACGAGGAGCACCACTACTGCCACGCCTGCCAGGGTCAGATAGACGTCGGCCACATTGCCCACTGACCAGCCGTAGTCCAGAAAGTCGACCACGGCTCCATCAAGGAAGCGCGAAGCATAGGCCACTCGGTCGATCAGATTGCCTGCCGCCCCGGAGAAGGCCAGGGAAAGAACCAAAGTCCAGGCCATGGAGGTGGTGCGCAGAGCCAGAACAATGATGAGCAGACAGGCTGCCAGGGCGATCAGGGATATGACCCAGGTACTCCCGGACCCCAATCCAAGCGAGGCCCCGGGGTTGCGTACCAGTCGCAGTCCACGCAGTGGCCCGGGCAGAGCCACCCTGACACCGCTGCCCAGCCGAGCCAGGGCCAGGGCCTTGGTCACCTGGTCCAGGGCGATGGCCACTGCCGCCAGAGCGACGAAGACGGCCACGCGCCCGCGCAGCCGTCTCATAAATGTGTTCTTCGTCATTACCTTATGGAATCAGTGGGCCTGTTCGGACTTCTTTTCCATGGACTGGTAATTGCTGGTGTCCGAGATCTGGTTGATCAGCTGGTTGAGGAACTCGGTCAGCTTGCTCCGGTAGCCCGCCTCGAACTGCTTGAGTCCCTGGATGTTCTCCTCAAGAACCTTGGACTGATCCATGAGCTTGTTCTTGACATCGGCGGCATAACGATCCGCGCTGTCACGGGTGTTCTTGTCGTACTCCTGCGCCCGGGTCTGCACCTGGGTCTCGTACTCATCAGCCTGGTTGTGCTGGCGCTTGGAATAGGCGTCGGCATCGGAACGGGTCTTGACGGAGTACTCGTCGGCCTGGGAGCGTACGCGCTGTGAGTAGCCATCAGCCTCGGAGTGCACGCGCTTGGAGTACTCGTCCACCTCGGCGCGGGTCCTCTTGGAGTAGTCCTCCGCCTTCTTGACGATGTCGTCATGCTGGGCGTGTCCCTCGGCCACCAGCTGGGAAGCGTTGGCCTTGCCCTTGTCTACGTACTGGTCGTGCAGCTGCATGGCCAGAGTGAGCATGGCAGTGGCCCTCTCGGGCTCGCTGCTTGCCTCGGCACCGGCCCCCGCGATCCGCTGCAGACTGCCCGTTTCAGTGGAGGGCTCGGCCTTGGAGACCTGCTCACGCAGCTGCTCCTCGCGCTTGCGGGACTCCTCCAGCTGCTTGTTCAGCTGCTCGGTGCGCTGCTGCTGTTCCTGAGAGACCTTCTGTGCCTGGGTAATCTGCTGGCGGGCCGTGGCCATGCTCTGTTGGGAGGCATTGAGCTGGTTGGTCAGCGCCTGCACCTGCTGACGGGCCTGGTCGCGCTCCTTTTGCATGGCCGTCAATTGGTTGGTCAGCGCCTGGGTGTTGTTGCCCGCAGCGGCCTGGGCGGTCAGCTGGTCAATCTGCGAGTTCAGCTGCTCGACCTGACGCTTGAGCTGGTCGTTCTGGGAGGCCAGAGTCTTGACCTGACTCTGGGACTCTGCCAGAAGTCGCTTGGTCTGGGCATCCACGGCCGGCTGCTGGGCCGCAGCCGATCCCTGGGCCTGCTTCAGGTCCCGATTCTCCGTCTGCAGGGATTGCACCTGGGCCGTCAAGTCGGAAATCTTAGAGTTCAGTGAGGCCACATCGGTACCCAGGGACTGGGTGGAAGCGGTGTTGCCTTGCATGGCCTGCTTGCCCAGGGCCTCAACCGTATCGGTGACCTGATCCAGGAAGTCGTCGACCTCGTCGACGTCGTAGCCTTCCTTAAACCGCACTGTCTGGAAGGTATGCTCCCTTATGTCATTAGGCGTCAATAGAGCCATATGTTTCTCCACCTCGCTTCAGGCCAACCAGCCCGATTGTGTTCTCTTACTGCATGCTAGCACGGAGTCTGCCGTACCCGCGGTCTTGTCTCTACCCCAGGAGCACCTGGATAATGATCAGGGCGGCGTAGAGGACCATGAAGGAGACGTCGAGCTGAATCCTGCCCATGGGCAGGGGCGGGATGTACCGGCGCAGCCAGCGCAGGGGCGGTTCAGTCAGGGCATAGATGACCCGAATGAGCGAGGCCACGAAGCCACGGGGGTACCAGCGGGGCGACAGAACCAAGACCCAGTCCAGGATCATCCGCACGAAGAGGATGAGCAGGTAGGTCTCAATGCAGATGTCTACCAGGTATCGAAGAAAAGGAACAAGCATGCGTCTTTAGGCTCCTGCGGACACGGCTGCCAGGGCGTCGGTCACTGGGCGAAAAGCCCCTTGGCCGAGGAGCCCGACTCGGGCTCCTCCACCTTGATGTTGACCTGGGCAGGGCTGAGCAGGAAGACCCTGGGGGTGACCCGCTCGATGGACCCACGTACCCCGAAGACCACGCCGGCTGAAAAATCGACGATCCTGTATGCAACCGACTCGGACACGCCAGTCAGGTTGAGAACCACCGGCACCCCGTCTCGCAGGGCCCTGCCGACCATCTGGGCATCCTCATAGGACTTGGGATGGATGGTGGTGATGCGGTTGATCCGGCTCTGGAAGGGCGTGGACTCGGTCTCTTGGCTGCTGGACGTGGATTGCGGAGCCATGGGAGTCACAGAGTGATCGGTGTCAAAGCCATCTCGGGCCTCGTCATCGTCGGCCAGGTCCTCGTCATCGTCGTCCACGACATCCGACATGCCGAAAAAGGACATTGCGTTCTTCATCAATCCTGCCATACCTGCTCCTTCGCCTGATTACCGCAGAAAGTCAGGGATATCCAGATATCCCGGGTCGGAGGTGCCGTCGTCGCCGGAGGCGGGGGGCACTACATCATGTTCGGAGGTCTCATCGGACTCCGACTCCGCCTGGGCGGACGGGGTCGTCAGCGGCTGCTGGGGCTCCTGGATCGGAGTGGCCACCGTCGGAGCGGTAGTCGAGTCCGCTGCAGGGGCTGGAGTCTCGTCCTTCTTTGGGGTGGGATCGAATCCTGCTGCGATGACCGTAACCCGCACTTCGTCCCCGTAAGCGTCGTCCAAGGCCAGTCCCCAGATGATCTGCGCCTCGGGATGGATGGCATCCTGAACCAGCTGGGCGGCGGCGGAGGCCTCCTGCATGCTCAGGTCTGTGGGGCCGGCCACGTTGATCAGGGCTCCATGGGCACCCTCGATGCTCTCCTCCAGGAGCGGAGAGGAGATGGCGATTTCGGCGGCCTGGGTGGCTCGATCCTCGCCCCTGGCTGCGCCGATGCCGAAGAGGGCGGTCCCGGCATCCTTCAGGATGGCGGTGACATCGGAGAAGTCCACATGAATGTAGGAGTTCATGGTAATCAGATCGGTGATGCCCTGAACGCCGGCCAACAGGGCCGTGTCGGCGGTCTTGAAGGCATCCATGACCGAGACCGTGCGATCAGAGAGATCCAGAAGCCGGTCATTTGGAATAACGATAAGGGCATCGACCTCCTTGCGCAGGTTCTCGATGCCCGATTCGGCGGAGGCGGATCGCCTGGGCCCCTCAAAAGTGAACGGCCGGGTGACCACGGCGATGGTGAGTGCGCCTTGCTGACGGGCCGCGCGCGCCACCAGCGGGCTGGCACCGGTGCCTGTGCCGCCACCCTCCCCTGCAGTGACGAAGACCATATCGGCGCCCTTGAGGACCTCTTCAATGTCGGACTGATGGTCCTGGGCGGCCTTGGCACCCTTCTCCGGATCGGCTCCGGCTCCCAGGCCGCGGCTGTTGGCATCAGAAAGGGAGATCTTCACATCGGCTTCTGAGCGCAGGAGATCCTTGGCATCGGTATTGATGGCCACAAATTCGACATTCTGCAGACCCTCGGCGATCATGCGATTGACAGCATTGCCACCGGCTCCACCAACACCAACAACCTTGATGTTGGTCTTGTCATTGAAATTGTCATTCTGGGCAATCTCGCTCACAGTATGCTCCCGTCACTCACGTTACGCTTAACTCTAGCGCAGGTCATATACGCCAACACGCATTTGCCCACAGGCGTTCCGACCCTCCCTGACGGCCGTGGGCCCAGGGTCCGGGAGGTCAGAGCCAACCGCCCTGGCCTCCAAGAACCTCCACGCCGTTCTGTCCGTATTCTAAACCCTGATTCTAGACCCGGATGCGCATGGTTGGTGACGGGATCATTTCCGGCTTCAGTAGGAGGCGTCCATGGGGTCGTTACCGAAGAGCGTCTCGCGCTCCTGATGTGTGGTGGTCCGCGAATCCAGCCAGCCATAGGGCAGGCGGACCTTCTTGGCATACCGTACCCGACCCCGGGGCTTGCCGGCCACGGCCCGCGGATATGGCATGTCCTGGTCAAGGTCGGCGATGCAGCGGTCCAGCTCCTCCAGGCTCTCGCAGGCCATGAAATCGCGTCGCACCTGGCCGCCCACGGCGAAGCCCTTGAGATACCAGGCCACATGCTTGCGCATATCGTGAACGGCCATGCGCTCGTCGCCGTCGTAGAACTCGACCAGGAGCCGGGCATGGCGGGCCATGATTGCACCCACCTGGCCCAGAGTGGGCTCCTGCCGTTCCGGCGAGCCGGCCAGGGCCGCGGCAATGTCGGCAAAGAGCCAGGGACGGCCCTGGCAGCCCCGACCTATGGCCACGCCTGCGCAGCCGGTCTGGGCGAACATGTCCAAGGCATCCTCGGCGGTCCAGATGTCGCCATTGCCGAAGACGGGGATGTCCACGGCCTGAACCAGCTCGGCGATACGGTCCCAGTCGGCATGGCCGCCGTAGTACTCAGCCGTGGTCCTGGCATGCAGGATGATGGCGGCACACCCCTCCTCCTGGGCGATGTGGGCCGCCTCCAGGAAGGTCTCGTGCTGATGGTCGATGCCCACACGGATCTTTGCGGTGACGGGGATTCCGGCAGGCGAACAGACGGCGACCACCCGATGGACCAGTTCGGAGAAGAGGTCGGTCTTCCAGGGCAGGGCGGACCCGCCGCCATGTCTGGTGACCTTGGGAACCGGGCAGCCGAAGTTCATGTCGATATGATCGACCCAGCCCGCATCAACCACCATCCGGGTGGCCTGCTCCATGATCTGAGGGTCCACACCGTACAGCTGCAGGGAACGCACCTTCTCCTTGGGTGCGAAGCGGCAGAGCCGGAAGGCCTTGGGGTTGCGCGCCACCAGGGCTCGGGCCGTCACCATCTCCCCAACATACAGTCCGTCTGGTCCATACTCACGGCAGAGCAGGCGGAAAGGCCAGTTGGTCACGCCAGCCATGGGCGAAAGCATGACCGGTACGGGCACGGTTATCGGGCCCAACTGCACCGGAGCAACCTTCGGGGTCAGGCGATCAGTCTCAGTACCGGCCACCGGCCTCGGCCACCTTGATGGGTTCGCTCTCGTCCGTGCCCGGCTCGCTGGCCAGATCCGTGTAACCGTCGGCGGCGCGCGCGCCGGTCAGGTCGGACGGGCCCATGGGGTAACGCACCCGCTGCTCGCCGACGACCCGGCGCACATAGTCCTCCACCTGATCCAGGGCCACCCGGTCCTGCTGCATGGAGTCGCGGTTGCGGATGGTAACCGCCTTGTCGTCCAAGGTATCAAAGTCCACGGTGATGCACAGGGGCGTACCGATTTCGTCCTGACGACGGTAGCGGCGGCCGATGGCCCCGGACTCGTCGTAGTCCACCATCCACTCGTTCTGGCGAAGGTCCGCGGCCAGGTCGTGGGCGACCCGCTGCAGATCGGGCTTCTTGGACAGGGGCAGGACGGCGGCCTTGACCGGAGCCAGCCTTGGGTCCAGACGCAGCACGGTGCGCCGGTCGACCCCGCCCTTGGTGTTGGGGGCCTCGTCCACGTCATAGGCATCCACCAGGAAGGCCATCAGCGAGCGCGTCAGACCGGCGGCAGGCTCGATCACGTAGGGGATGTAGCGTTCCCCGCTGGCCTGGTCGAAGTAGCTCAGATCCTCACCCGAGTGTTCGGCATGGGCCTTGAGGTCGTAATCGGTGCGGTTGGCCACGCCCTCCAGCTCGCCCCACTCGGAACCCTGGAAGCCGAACCGGTACTCGATGTCCACGGTCCGCTTGGAATAGTGGGCCAGCTTCTCCTTGGGGTGCTCGTAGTGGCGCAGGTTCTCGGGCTTGACGCCCAGGTCCACGTACCAACGGGTCCTGGCGTCGATCCAATACTGGTGCCATTCCTCATCGGTGCCGGGGTGGACGAAGAACTCCATCTCCATCTGCTCGAACTCGCGGGTACGGAAGATGAAATTGCCCGGCGTTATCTCGTTGCGGAAGCTCTTGCCCATGTTGGCGATGCCGAAGGGGGGCTTGGAGCGGGAGGAGGCCATGACCGACTTGAAGTCCACGAAGATGCCCTGGGCGGTCTCGGGACGCAGGTAGTGCAGGCTCTTCTCGTCCTGGACGGGTCCCAGGTGGGTCTGCAGCATCATATTGAAGTCGCGCGGCTCGGTCCACTGACCCTTGGTGCCGCAGTCCGGGCAGGGGACGTCTTTGAGGCCGTTTTCCGGATCATGGCCGTGCTTCTCGACGTAGGCCTCCTCCAGGGTGTCGGCCCGGTGCCGCTTGTGGCAGTTCAGGCACTCGATCAGGGGGTCGTTGAATACGGAGACATGGCCTGAGGCCTCCCAGACCGCCGTGGGCAGGATGACCGAGGTGTCCACGCCGACCACGTCGTCGCGGGTGACCACCATGGTCCGCCACCACTCACGCTTGATGTTGTCTTTGAGGGCCACGCCCAGGGGACCATAATCCCAGGCCGAGCGCGTCCCGCCGTAGATCTCCCCTGCGGGAAAAACGAACCCTCGGCGCTTGGCCAGGGAGATGACCTCATCCAGTTTCGATACTGCCACTGATCACACCTTCTGCTCGGGAGCCCCTGCTGGGGCATACGACCTGATGACCGGCCTCCAGCATACCTTCGGCGGGTGACCTGCTGTCAGCGCAGAGGCCTACCATCGAGGCAGGAGCGGGAGGCCGCGCAGGTGACCGCAGGGTACACCGGACATCCTGCCTACGAACACCAGTCGATGAGGAAAGGTTCCCGATATGCCTGATATGAATGACCCATCCTATCTGAACACCGTAGCCGAGGTCACGATTGCACCCTCCGGTCAGGGTGAGGAACTGTCCACCTATGTGGCCCAGGTCATCAAGGTCATCAGGGAATCAGGGCTGCCCAACCAGACCAATGCCATGAGCACCGTTGTCGAGGGGGATCTGCATCGGGTCATGGAGGTCGTGGAAGAGGCTACACGGGTCCTGGCCGAGCAGGGGTATCGGACCGGCGTCAGCCTCAGGCTGGACATCCGTCCCGGCAAGCGGGATCAGATCCACGAGAAGGTGGAGCGGGTCAACCGGATCCTGGGCGGGGAGAACCGCTGAAAGCCCACTCTCACTGAAGATCAGCCGGGCTGAAATCGCCTGAGTAAGCTAAGGTGTGCCCATGATCACGATGAAGCAGATTGCCGAACGCACAGGCGTATCCGTCTCCACGGTCTCACTGGTGCTCAACGGCCGTGACAAGGGCAGGGTCAAGTCGGAAACCGCCCGAAAGGTGCGCAGCACAGCCAAGACCCTGGGCTACCGGCCCAATCCCATGGCTAGGTCACTGCGTACCAGCAAGACCGGCATGCTGGGCTTCATCAGCGAAGAGGTAGCCACCACACCATATGCAGGCGCCATCATTCAGGGCGCGCAGGATGCGGCAGCCGAGCGCGGATATGTGCTTCTCACCGTCTCCACAGACGGAAGCGTCCGGGAATCCGAACAGATCCAGGCTTTGAAGCGCTATGGTGTGGACGGCTTCCTCTTCGCCAAGATGTACAACCAGAATGTCGACCTGCCCCAGGATCTGCGCTCCTGCCCTGCCGTGGTGGTCAACGCCGTAGAGCGGGCAGACCGTTGCCCCAGCATCGCCCCCGACGAGTTTCTGATCGGCTACGATGCCACCCGCCATCTGATCGAATCAGGCTGCCGCCGAGTGGCCTATCTGGGCACCACACAGGATCTGCCCGCGCAGGAAGACAGAATGCGAGGGTATCAGGCCGCCCTCAAGGAAGCCGGGTTACCTGCAAGTCAGGCCTTGATCCGACTGGTGGGCTTCAACCAGGAGGCCATGGACCAGGTAGATGATCTGATGGACGACCAGCACCCCGATGGCGTCTTCTGCTTCAATGATTCGCGTTCTTTCTACCTCTATCAGGCCGCCGCCGCCCGCCATCTAATCATCGGCAAGGATCTGAACCTGGTAGGCGTGGACAACCACCAGGTCGTAGCCGAAACCACGGCACCCCCCTTGACAACTGTCGAACTGCCCCACTACGAGATGGGCTTCTGGGCAGTGCGGCGACTGCTGGCGCAAATCAACCCCCGTCGCATTGCTCTGCCACTGCCCAAAACCCGTGCCGTCCTGCCGCCGCTCAATCAAGCTGGCGGGGTGCGCATCCACTGCGCTCTGATCCACAAGGGTTCCACCCGCCTCGATGCAGCCTCGGACCCGAACCCGGCCAACCGCTAAGCCAGAATCACACTTCCCTCACCCCTCTCACCGTCGCAAGATGGTGAACCAAGGTCGCATACTGGCGGGATTCGCGCCAATCGACAATCGGTCAGCATCCCCAGCTGGTTGCTTATCGTGCACAGGTTCACACAGCAATTGTCAATCGTTTGACGTAAATCGATTGACGGTTTACTATACCTACCAGGATTCGCTCTGCACACAGTAAGTGCATCGGACCTTAAGGCACTGCGGAGAAGCGGTGCATGACAAGGAGAGAGGGGCA
Source organism: Bifidobacterium sp. W8114 (assembly GCF_016101165.1). Classification (NCBI taxonomy): domain Bacteria; kingdom Bacillati; phylum Actinomycetota; class Actinomycetes; order Bifidobacteriales; family Bifidobacteriaceae; genus Bifidobacterium; species Bifidobacterium sp. W8114. Next base: position 273,944 of record NZ_JACFRA010000004.1, read on the forward strand.
ACATGGCCACCAAATCATCAGCATGGAGGAATCCATCATATTTGGAATCCTCCACCGGAATATTCTTCTTCTTCTGCGCCTGGGGCATCTGGTGGTCCTTCTACTCGCCCTGGCTGACCAACGGCCTCGGTATGACCAACGCCCAGGTCGGCAACATCTACTCCATCAACTCCTTGGGCACACTGATAATAATGTTTGTCTACGGGGTCATCCAGGACGAGCTGGGGGTAAAGCGTAGGCTCGCCATCTTCATCGCGGCCATTGCGGCGTTGGTCGGACCTTTCGTGCAGTTCGTCTACGCCCCCCTCATGCATTCCAACCTGATCCTGGGCGCGGTACTCGGTTCAGTCGTTCTATCCGCAGGTTTCATGTCGGGTTGCTCTCTGATCGAGGCCATCACCGAGCGGTACAGCCGTAAATTCGGATTCGAATACGGTCAGTCCCGCGCCTGGGGTTCCTTCGGCTACGCCATTGTGGCTCTGATTGCCGGGTTTACTTTCAACGTCAACCCGATGATCAACTTCTGGCTGGGATCCGCCTTCGGCGCTTGCATGCTCCTGGTCTACGCCTTCTGGATACCCGATGAGCAGCGCGAGGAAATCAAGCGGGAGTCCACCCCCGAGGGCGAAAAGTCCCAGCCCTCCCTGCGCGACATGATCCACGTCCTGGGCATGCCCGCCCTGTGGCTCCTGATCGTCTTCGTGGTCTTCACCAACACCTTCTACACCGTCTTCGACCAACAGATGTTCCCCAACTACTATGCCAGTCTCTTCTCCACCCCGGAACAGGGCCACGAGGTCTATGGCATCCTCAACTCCTTCCAAGTGTTTCTGGAATCGGCCATGATGGGCGTGGTTCCGGTCATCATGCGCAAGATCGGCGTGCGCAACTCCCTCTTGTTGGGGGCTACGGTCATGTTCGCCAGGATTGGCCTGTGCGGTTTCTTCCACGACCCGGTCATGGTCTCCATCGTCAAGCTCTTCCACTCCATCGAGGTCCCGCTCTTCAGCCTGCCGGCCTTCCGCTACTTCACCCTGCACTTCAACCCCAAGCTGTCCGCCACCCTTTACATGGTGGGCTTCCAGATCGCCTCCCAGGTCGGCCAGGTGGCCATGTCCACCCCGCTGGGCATCCTCCACGACCGGGTCGGCGATCGGATCACCTTCTACACCATCTCATTGGTGGTGCTGATCGCCCTGATCTACGGCATCTTCGTGCTCAAGCGCGACGACCAACAGGTTGACGGCGATCCTTTCATCAGGGACTCTCAAAAAAACGCCGTAACCCAGGGCTGATCCCCACATCAGCCATCATCAGCACCCATCCAACCGGAAAGGATTCAAGGATGAACCAGCCAACAAACAAGGAGAATGCCGATATGAGCGCTCAGCTGGGCAAGGCCCAGAAGAGCATCGATCGGCTCTTCGCCACCCGCAATGACCGCTGGTATCCCCAGTGCCACATAGCATCCAAAGCCGGATGGATCAACGACCCCAATGGCCTGAGCTACTACAAGGGTCGCTATCATGCCTATTTCCAGCTCAACCCCTATGGGAGCGAGTGGGGAAACATGCACTGGGGGCATGTGTCCAGCGCCGACCTGGTCACCTGGAGGCGCGAGCCCCTGGCCATGGCGCCCACCCTGGAGGTCGAGAAGGACGGGGTCTTCTCCGGATCGGCCGTGGTGGGCGACGACGGCCGCCTGACCATCTACTACACCGGTCACCGCTGGCGCAACGGGGTCAACGAAGATGACGGCAATCTTCAGGAGCAGTGCATGGCTGTCTCCTCAGACGGCATCCACTTCGAAAAGAAGGGGGTCGTAGTCCCCTGCCCCGACGACAAGATCCTGCACTTCCGCGATCCCAAGGTGTGGAAGATGGGCGGGCTCTGGTACATGGTCTTCGGGGTCAGCACACCTGCCAATCGGGGCGAGATCTGGATGTATACCTCCAATGACATGGAGCACTGGAACTTTGACCGGGCGATTTACCGGCACCCCGACCCTGAGGTCTTCATGCTGGAGTGCCCCGACATGTTCCCCCTGGAGGACAAGTGGGTGATCTGCTATTCGGCAATGGGCCTGAAGCCCCACGGATTCGAAGCTCGCAACCACAACAATGCCGGCTACGTGATCGGCAGCTGGCAGCCCGGCGGCGACTTCCATCAGGAGACAGAGTTCCACCTCTGGGATGACGGCCATAACTTCTATGCCCCTCAGACCTTCCAGGCCCCTGACGGCCGTCGGCTGGTCTTCGGATGGATGAGCCCCTTCACCGAGCCCATCCCCATGCAGGAGGATGGCTGGTGCGGCCAGTTCACGGTGCCCCGCGAGGTCACCCTGGCCGGCGATCACCTGCGCTGCCTACCGGTGCGTGAGTTCTCCAGCCTGGACCAGGACCGGCAGGACTTCGGTACCATCGAACTGGAGGTCAACGGCAGCCGGGATCTGGTGGAGGATGCGCAGACCGCCGACATCAATCTGGAGATCGATCTGAACAAGTCCCAGGCCGAACGCATCGGGCTGGAGATCCATAGGACGCAATCCGGTGACCATACGCTGGTCTGCTATGACGACCAGTTGGGCCGCGTGGTGCTTGACCGCCACTGCAACACCTACGGGGACCGAGGCTACCGTACGGCTCCCGTCGACCAGTCCTCGGGCAAGCTCAAGCTGCGCATCATCGTAGACCGGGGCTCGATCGAGGTCGTCGTCAACGACGGACTGGAGATCATGTCCTCCTACTCCTTTCCCTCCGAAGGGCCGCGCGGCATCCGCCTTATTGCCGAATCCGGCGAGGGCAAGGCCCTGATAAACTCCCTCTCCATAGCCAGGCTGGGCACCATCTGGGAGCAGCCGGATCACTGATTCCACTCCAATGGCTGGCATGGGAAAGGCCCGTCCTCTGAAATCACTCAGGGGCGGGCCTTTTGTCTTGCAACTCGGCAGTCAAGGCTTGGCCCCAGACCATTGATCTTCGGGACCGGAAGCCATTGCTCAGGCCGATCGGGCTTTGGCTTTACCTGCCAACCTTGACCAGCAGAGCCATCAGTCCGGAGGCGATGGCCGCCGCACCCATGAAGAGGAAGGATCCAACAAAGGAACCGCCGGCAGCCTTGACCAGGTAACCGATGATCATGGGGGCCAGGAATCCGCCCAAGGTGCCGCCGGTATTGATGATGCCAATGGCGGAGCCGATGATGTGCGGGTCCATGATCTTGTGGGGCCAGGTGAAGATGCCGGTGAAGGCCACCACCGAGACGCAGGATACCAGGATCAGCAGCAGGAGGGAGAGCCAAATGTTGCGCGAGAAAACGAAGCATACGACCAGGACGGCACTGATCAGTCCGGCACCCAGGATGGCCACCTTCTCCCTGCCCAGGAAGAGCTTGGAGAGCAGCTGACCGGCATAGATGGTGGCTATGGTCGTGAATACCGCGTTGACAGCCAATAGGATGCCGGCCTGACCGATTGAAAGCCCGAAGGTTTTTTTGATGAAGGTAGGCATCCAGGAGATATTGCCGTACAGGAGGATGTTGAGCAGAAGCATGGCCACGAAAAGGACCAGCACGTTCCTATTCTTCAGCACCTCGAGGAACCCTGCACCCTTGACTCCGGGCTTCTGGTCAACCTCGGGCTGGCGGGGCTTGGAGGGCACGAAGATCAGGATGCAGACAAATGCCAGCAGATAGAGGGTGCCCAGCACTGCGTATGCCAGGTGCCAGTTGATGGCGACCAGGTTGGCTCCCAGGACGAAGGCCAGAATGCCGCCAATGCCCGAGGTCGACAGGATCAGCGACTGTACGAAGGTGCGCCGTTCCTGCGGGAAGTTCTCCGCAATCGACTTGGAACAGGAGGGCGGGTAGCCGCCGTGGCCCATGCCGGCGAAGAACCGGACGATGATGAAGAAGACCAGACCATTGGCCAGGCCGAACAGATAGCTGAACAGACCGATGATGATCATGGAGGCCATCAACACACGCTTGGCCCCAAGTCGATCGGCCAGCCAACCGCTGGGAATCTGCATGAGCGAGTAGCCCAGGAAGAAGGCCGACATGATGATGCCTGTCTGCCCCGAGTCGAGGTGGAACTGCTCGGAGATGGGGATGATGGCGGTCGAGATCATGTTCTTGTCCATGTACACGATCGAGTAACCGGCCATCAGGGAGAAGATCAGCGTTCCGCTCGCCGTTTTTGAGGATTGTTTGATTGCCATTGGTCTGTCATCCTTCAGTCGAAGCCAACCGCCGCCGGGCGAAGTGATCCGCAGGGATCACAGGGCCCGGCGGCAGCCGAACAGTAGGTCAGTGGGGCATCACATCGTCAGGGATGACGACCTTGTACTCCTGGCCGGCGAATGTCTTGTCGAAGTCCTCCTTGGCGGCCTTGACCAGGTCCGGGTCGGTAAAGGCATCATAAGCAGTCAGGGCCAGGGTCTTGCCCGCAGCCAGCAGACCCTTGTGGGCCACCGAGGACTTGCCGTTGGCCGCCCACTGCCAAGAATGAGCCGAGGTGCCCTGGGGCTCGAAGCCGCCGCTGAACTGGGCGGTGGGCGTCTGCCAGCTGACATCGCCGACATCGGTGGACCCCGATGCCGTATCGGTGAAAGCCAGCGGATACTTCTTCAGAGCCATGGTGGACTCGGCCATCTTCCTGACTTCCCCATCCGGAAGATCAGGGAAGGCAGCCTTGGTGCGGCTGAGCACCCGCTGCTTGCCGGCCTCGGGGACCGTGTCGGTGTAGCGGCGTTCGTAGTCCAGCTCCTGCTGGTCCAGCGGCAGGGGGCCGACGAGGTCCAGGTTCCTGTCTATGGCCTCGGTCAGCGGATGGTTGGGGATGAAGTTGTAGCAGGCCGCATCGAACTCCTCCTTGACCTGGGTCTCGGTCATCAGGGCCGCACCCTGGGCGATCTTCTCCACCCGCTTGAACAGATCCTGGGCCTGATCCATCCTGGGGGCGCGCACGAAGTAGTAGAGCCGGGCATGGGACTGCACCACGTTGGCCGACTCGCCGCCTGCGTCGATAAAGGCATAGTGCACGCGGGCCTCATCGATCATGTGTTCGCGCAGGAACTGCACGCCCACGTTCATCAACTCCGCGGCATCCAGGGCGCTCCGCCCAAGCTCGGGAGCCGCAGCCGCGTGTGCCGGCACGCCGGTGAAGTCGAAGTAGGACTGCAGGACCGCCAGGCTGGAGGAACCCCAAGCCTGGGTCACATCCGAGGGATGCCAGGACAGGGCCAGGTCCAGCCCGTCGAAGACCCCGTCCCTGGCCATGAAGGCCTTGCCGTAGCCCGATTCCTCAGCCGGGCAGCCGAATACCTTGATGGTCCCCTTGAGACCCTTTTCCTCCATGAAAGTCTTAATGCCCACGCCTGCCGCTACGGCAGCCATGCCCAGAATGTTGTGGCCGCAGCCTTGTCCATTGCCACCTTCGACCAATGGCTTGTGCTCGCCCAAATCAGCCACCTGGCTGAGGCCTCCAAGGGCGTCGTATTCGCCGGTGATACCTATCACCGGACGGCCCGACCCCCAGGTCGCCACGTAGGCATAGTCCATATGGCCCACGCCCTTCTCGATGTCAAAGCCCTCATGCTCCAACACCTTGTAGTGCTGCTGGACCGACTCCTTGACGGCAAACCTGGTCTCGGGGGTACCCCAAATATGGTCGGCGGCCTCGATGAACTCCTGTGACTTATCTTCGATGATCTGCATGATGCGCTGCTTGTCGTCCACGCCTGTCACTCCCTTGCTTCGTTTGCTGCCTTGATTTCCACAGCGGATATGGATTGCTCCGCTGCGATAAGACACAGACTACCTTTCAGGGGCATTTCGAGAGTGTTCAGACATGTAAATTTGGACGACTATGGCTAACTTCACATAATGGGAGGTCCTGTTTTCTCAGTCATTCTCCGCGCCGCCGAAGCGCCTGTCCCTGTGGATGTAATCGTCGATGGCCCGCCAGAGCACCTCGCGCCCGCAGTCGGGGAAGAGCTCGGGAACAAAGGCAAGCTCCGCATATGCCGCCTGCCAGGGCAGGAAGTTGGAGGTACGCTGCTCCCCCGAGGTGCGCAAGACCAGGTCGCAATCCGGTATGTCGGGGTTGTAGAGGTGCTGGGCGATCATCTTTTCGGTCACCTTGGAGCCCTTGATCTGCCCGGCCGCCACCTCCCTGGCGATGTCAGTGGCTGCATCGGCCAACTCAGCCCTGCCCCCGTAGTTGATACAGAAGATCACATCGATCCTGTTGTTGTGCCGGGTGCGCTCCATGGCCTCCTCCAGCTCATCGATGACAGACTTCCAGAGACGGGGCCGACGGCCCGCCCAGCGCACCCGCACTCCCCAGTCATCCATCTGGGCCACTCGACGGTGGATGATGTCCCGGGAGAAGCCCATCAAGAAATGCACCTCGGCCGGTGAGCGCTTCCAATTCTCCGTGGAGAAGGTGTACAGGCTCAGGTATCGGACCCCGGCCTCAATGGCCCCGGCTATGGTGTCGAAGACCACCGGCTCGGCAGCCCGATGACCCTGGGTGCGCTCCATGCCCCTCTGCTTGGCCCAGCGGCCGTTGCCGTCCATAATCACACCCAGGTGCCGTGGGACTGAACCCTTGGGGAACTGCGGAATACGCGCAGGATCGGAGAAGGGGGCTGCAGGCACATCAAGGGAGGTATAGTCGACGGGGTCAAAGCTCATGCTTCAAGAATCTAATAGCCTCAGGGACCTGATGGTCCGCTCCAGGTAATATTCGCCCCATTTCTCGACAAGACCATCGCAGAGGGGGGTTGAGCCCTTGCCGTCCAGCCTGGACCAGTCCCCGCTGCTCAGAGCCCTGAAGCGGTCCAGGGTGGCGGGATCCACCGCCACGGCATCGGTAGGCCTATCCCGACTGCAGACCACCCCACCGCCGGGCACCGAAAAGTGGGTCAGCTGATCGGTCCGGCCGCAGACGATGCAGGAGTCCAGCCGGGGCCGCCAGCCAGCCAGTGCCAGGGAACGCAGCAGGTAGGAGGCGCCGATGTCACGGGGTCCATGCCGGTGACCAGCCAGGCTGACCAGGGCGGAGACCAGCAGACGGTACTGCTCCGGGGCCGGCTCGTGCTCGCCTACCACCAGCTTGTCTGCGGTCTCAAGCATGACGCCCCCGTTGGCGTAGAGGTCATAGTCGGCGCATATGGCATCCGCATAGGGGGCTATGCAGACGGCCTGGGATACGATGTCAAGGTTGCGTCCACGGGAGATGAGCAGATCGTCACGCATGAAGGGCTCCAGCCGCGCACCGAAGCGGGACTTGGTCCGTCGCACCCCCTTGGCCACGGCCCTGACCTTGCCGTGCCCCTTGGTCAGAATGGTGACAATCCGGTCGGCCTCGCCCAATTTGACCGTTCTGAGGACCAGGCCCTCGTCACGATAGATGGCCACGGCGGTCCCGTCCTTTCATTGGTAGATGAACAGGCCCCAGAAGGCGAAGATCAACAGGACTCCGAACATGGCCAGGGTGGTGACGGTGAAGAGGGCAACGCCAAAGCGGGTGGAGGCCAGAACAGGCCTGGGATCCATGTTGCGCATCTGCTGGCGCAGGCTGGGGCCGCCGGCCTTGCTTGTGCGGACCTGGTCGGGAAATCGGTCCAATCCCCTCAGGGAGGCCACTTCGACCATGCGGGCGAAGGTGCGCGACCAGGCCCAGATGACCAGGGCGCAGACCACCTGGATGACCGGCCAGCTCCAGTAACTGACCCCGGCCTGGTCGGGCACGCCGCCCCAACCCAGGCGTACCACGGCCATGATGACCTGGCCCAGGCCGGCTCCGAAAAGGACCATGGTGGCCAGGGTGGTGCCGGTGATGGTGACCAAGGTGCCGCCGAAGCCATGGCTGAAGCCCAGAACCGGGTCCTTGCGCCTGCGCAGACGGGACAATTTCATCAGACCTGCCACGACTGCCATGACCAGGGCCGCCAGCAAAAGAACCAGGGTCAGCAGGTGCAGGACCAGCATATAGACGGTCAGCGAGCGCCGCCCCCGCAGGTCAGTAGGCACGGCGATGGACTGGTGGATGGTGGCCCCTCCCACGCTGGGGCTGGTCTGATGCAGGCCATGGACCTGACCCACCGCCCAGTCGATCATGTCCCGTTGATAGTGGTCGGCCAGGGGTGTTCCGGTCCGGGCCTCATCCCCCAGCCGCAGCACATGATTGGAGACCGGGTAGGAACGCACCGTGACGTTCTCGTTGCCTGAGGCGTGCGCCTTCGACAGCACACTCTGCACCCCCTCCACCTGTGCGGTCATCACGTCCTTGGCCCCGTAGGCCAGCAGGGTGGGGATGGCGTAGGTGTAGCGGTCCGTGGGTTCGATGTCCAGATTGTTCAGGCCCAAAAGAGCGGCATCAGTGCTGAAGAGCCGACGGACCACCGACTGGTAGCCCTGGTTGGCCCCGGCAATGGCGAAGTCCTGAGCCACGAAGAAGCCCATGGCGTGCCGCGGGGAATAGACCATGGGGCTCAGCAGGATCTGGAAGGCGATCCGGTGGTCCATGGTCAGCAGCATGGCGGCGATCCAAGTGCTCTCGCTGGTGGCATAGATGCCCACCTTGGAGGCATCCACATCATCCCGGTCTCGCAGCAGATTGGCAACCCGCTCATAGGCCCTGGCGGAGGCTGGATAGTCCCTGTCGGCATCCGTGGTGGACCAGACCGGCTTGTCCAGCACGGCGGTGACGAAACCTGCGGAGGCCAGGGATCGGGCCACGTCCCCGAAGGAGTTGTCGCAGGTGCCGTAACCGGCGCCGTGCATGAAAACCACAGCCGGGCGATGGCCTGAAGCCCCCTTGGGAGAGCGAATTAGAATTCTGATGCGTTGGTGCTCGCCCGTGGCGGGCCTTTCCACGCTCAGTTCCTGGTGGCGGGATTCGACCTGATACTGCCCCATGGCATCCCTGGCAAGGCCGGCAGGCCAATCGAAGGTGACCGCGGTGTCCGGAGTCAGGGTGGGGAAATTCTGATCCACTGGTTCGTATTTCCAGGGGACGGCGGTCAAGTGTGAGACGGATACCAGCAGACCCATGAGGATGACGAAGATGGGCAGACTGGTCATCAGCCGCCTGACTCTGCTCCACCGACTTGTGGGGAGGGAACGCTCAACCTCTTGGGACACGACGGCCATTGTATCCGGTGGCGAGGATGGTGCTTATGCGCTCAGCTGGCACGGCCGGTGACCGGAACCACCATGGGCCCTACCTCCGGCAGGGTTTCACCCTGAACCGCCGCCTTGGCATCCATCTGTGCGGCGATTTCCTTGGCCCGTTCCAGCAGGGTGGGGACAATCTGGTCCTCTGGCACGGTCTGCACCACCTTGCCCTTGATGATGATCTGCCCCTTGCCGTTGCCCGAAGCCACACCCAGGTCGGCCTCCCTGGCCTCACCTGGTCCGTTGACGATGCAGCCCATGACGGCAACCCGGATGGGGGCGGTGATGTCCTTGAGCCCCTCGGTGACTTCCTTGGCCAGCTCGATCACGTCCACCTGGGCCCTACCGCAGGAGGGGCAGGAGATGATGTCGAAGTGGCGCTGGCGCAACCCCAGATATTCCAGAATCTTGCAGCCCACCTTGACCTCTTCCACAGGCGGCGCAGACAGGGAGACACGGATGGTGTCGCCGATGCCTTCAGCCAGCAGTGCGCCGAAGGCCAGGCAGGACTTGATGGTCCCCTGCCAGGAGGGTCCGGCTTCGGTCACACCCAGGTGCAGGGGCCAGTCGCCCTTGGAGGCCAGGAGCCTGTAGGTCTGGACAGTGGTGACGGGATCGTGGTGCTTGACGGAGATCTTGAAGTCGTGGAAGCCCACGTCCTCGAACATGTGAGCCTCTTTCAAGGCCGAGGCGACCAGGGCCTCGGGAGTGGGGCCGCCGTAGCGGGCGTAGATGTCCTTGTCCAGGCTGCCGGCGTTGACCCCGATGCGCAGGGAGATGCCTGCATCCGTGGCTGCCTTGCAGATCTCGGGGCCAACCTGGTCGAACTTGCGGATGTTGCCCGGATTGACCCTGACGGCTGCGCAACCCGCGTCGATGGCCTGAAAAACGTACTTGCTCTGGAAGTGGATGTCGGCGATGACCGGGATGGGCGACTTCTTCGCAATGATGGGGAGCGCGTCGGCATCGTCCTGGCTGGGCACGGCCACCCGTACGATGTCGCAGCCGGCGGCAGCCAGCTCAGCGATTTGTTGCAAGGTGGCATTGATGTCAGCGGTGACCGTGTTGGTCATGGACTGCACCGAAATTGGGGCGCCCCCGCCGACCGGCACAGGCCCCACCATGATCCGACGGGAGCGGCGGCGAGGATGCAGCGGAGTCTGGCTGATGGCCTGCTCACCTGTCTTGCGGAACCCTTGGGAGGATGTTGACTGTTCGGTCTTGGGAATGCTACTCACGCTGTCATGTCTATCAAAGCATCGGCCCTTTGGCGCGCCTCATGCTCGACTTGCTCCATTACCTCCACGGATGTGAATGTTCCCGGAAGATGCGTTTCCATGACATCCATGACCGAACGGATGGTTTCGACGATGTTCAGGTAGGGCAGCCGGTGATCCAGGAAGGCCCTGACCGCCTGCTCGTTGGCGGCGTTGAAGACCGCAGTCATGGGCTCGCAGCCTCCCAGAGCCCGCCTGGCCAGATTGACCGCCGGGAAAGCCTCGTCATCCAAGGGCTCAAAAGTCCAGGTGCTGGCCTTGGACCAGTCACAGGCCGCAGCCACGTTACCAAGACGGGCAGGCGCCGACAGGCCCAGGGCGATGGGCAGACGCATATCCGGAGGCGAGGCCTGGCTTATGGTGGCCCCGTCCTGGAACTGGACCATGGAGTGGACCACGGACTGAGGGTGGACCACCACGGTGATCCGCTCGGGCTCGATCCGGAAGAGTCGACTTGCCTCGATGACCTCCAGACCCTTGTTGACCATGGTGGAGGAGTTGATGGTGACCACCGGGCCCATGGACCAGGTCGGATGGTTCAGGGCCTGTTCAGGGGTGACCTCGCGCATGGCCTGGCGGCTCCAGCCCCGGAAGGGACCTCCTGAGGCGGTGACCACCAGACGGGCCACCTCTCCATGCTGCCCGGAACGCAGGGACTGCCAGATGGCCGAATGTTCCGAGTCGACAGGATTGATCTGGCCCGGCCGTATCTCGGCGTCGAAGAGCAGATGGCCGCCGGCTACCACGGACTCCTTGTTGGCCAGAGCCAGTTGGGATCCAGCCTGCAAAGCTGCAATGGATGGACGCAGACCAACTGATCCGGTGATGCCATTGAGAACAAGGTCACTGCCGGAACCGGCCATAGCCTGAACCGCCTCCATGCCTGCCTCTACCTGAATGCCGGTCAATCCCAGGGCCTCGAGAGCCCGCTGCAGGGCAGTAACCTGAGCCTTGTCGGCCAGAGCCAGACGCTTCACGCCAAAATCGCGTGCCTGGCGGGCCAGGAGCTCGACATGCGCGCCGCCAGCGGCCAATCCAGTCACCTGGAAGCGATCCCTGTGACGACTGATCAGATCCAGGGCCTGAGTGCCGATGGATCCTGTGGATCCCAGTATGACCAGACTGCGAGACCGGTCGGCATCATCCCTGGGCGACCAATCCGCCAAGGTGCGCTCGCGTCCGACCGACAGACCGCCCTGCCTGCCTTCACTCATCACTGCCAGAGGACTCATCGACCGCCTTTATCCTGTTCCCCCTCGTCATCGAAGGCTGGAAAAGAAATATCAGGGATGTCCAAATCCATCTTGGGCAGATCCTGGTTGAGCAGGGAGGCCAGGTAGGAATCCGGGTCCTTGTCCTGCTTACTCCCCTGTGTGTTTTGTGAATACCGGGGCTTGGCCCAGTCAGGCGTATCCGTGCTGCTTCCGGCTGTTTGGGCCCATGGACGTTCACGGGTCCCAGACGCTGCTGGTGCCGGTTCCTCATAGCTGCCCAAGGGTCCGCCTGCGCCCAGATGTCCGTCAACGAAGGGTGAGGAGATGATCGAGGTGGATCCCGGCGTAGACGAACCGTCAGCGTCAGCACCCGTCGCTGAGTCAGACACCGGTGATCCCGGCCTTGTGGAGGGGACGAATGCAGCCCCTGCCGAAGTAGGCGGGGTCGAGGCTGCAGGTGCCGAAGGGGTCGACTGGAATACCGCTGGCTCGGGAGTTTGTGGTGCCGGGGAAGACGATGAAGAAGGGGCCGCCGAGTTGAAAGGCACGGGTTTCGCAGACGACACAGGCGCCGTTGATTCTGCAGTGGGAACCGCAGGAGTGTAGCTGGTCGGCGCAGAGGCCGTCGCTGCGGACGCAGGCGGCGCGGAAGCCGGCATGACCGATTCCTGTTGACCTGAGACAGCGGGATTGGCCGGGGCAGCAGCGGATCCACGGCCGACACCGACCGAGGAGATCGATTTGGCTGGAGAAGAGATGGGAGATGCCGCCGCCGATGATGCCTGGGCTGCCTCAGCGCCCCCCTGTTCAAGCCGCTGGTTGACCGCCGAAGCCAGGGCACCCAGAGAACTGTTAGGTTGCGCCGTCGGCGCCGTGGGTGTCGTCTGCGTGCCGGCTGTCGGAGCCTCGAAGATGGCCCGCTCTGCCTGGTGCAGCTGAGCGAAATCGTCCTGACTGCCCTGGTCGCTCGCATGAGCGGAGGCATTCGGGATGCTCCAGGCGGGTGCCTGGCTCTGTCCGATCAGCGGCTGAACGCCCGAAGTTGAAGACTCCTGCACCGACAGCTGCGACGGCGCAGGAACAGCAGCCGGGGCCGTTGCATTAGCGCTTGCCCTCTTGGCCCTCTCGCTGACCCTGGCAAAGGACTCCAGCTGCTCCAGGAGCTCGACGGCCTTGGCCAGGAAGAAGTCCACTTGGCGCTCGTCATAACCCTTGGGCCCCCGCCGCTGGGTGAAAATGACGTTGGAGACGCGGTCTGCCGTGATGTCGGTGTTCTTCGACTTGCCCGAGCCCGTCTTCCGTCCCTCGTGCAGGTTGAGCTGGTCAGAGGTCTTGTTGAGAACCTGCTCGATCAGCCGCTCCACCTGCTTGCAGTCGTATGAGGGCATGCCGGGATCCCCGCGCTTGAAGACACTGCCCGAGGGCCTGCCGGCATGAGTGGTCAGCTCCGATTGCAGACTGACCATTCTGGTCGTCCAGCCATCCACGCCCACCCGGGCTATCTCCAAGCTGGTCTGCCTGTCGGAAATCACCCGCTCCAAGCGCGAGAGGGCAGCATCCACCTGGGTGATGATGTAGCCGTTCTTGCACAGATCGAAGGAGGCGTTGGCTATCTCCTCCTGGGTCAGATCGGGGTCCTGGCTCTCATAGAGAGAGTGAGCCCGCTCCAGGAAGGCGTCCACCTGCTTGGTGTCATATCCCCACTTGCGCTTGCCCGAGCGCGCAATGGTCGCCTCGGTTCCACGGGCATCAGGCTTAGCTGACATCAGGCATCGACCTCCTGACCTTTCTTGCCAACGATCGTCGTGCATCGATTCTACGTGAGCGCTAAGACGCGACTTCGGGAACGCCCCCTAAAACCCCTGTGGTCCCGCCCGGACTCGAACCGGGGACATCCACCGTGTAAAGGTGGCGCTCTAACCAACTGAGCCACGGGACCAGCACACTACCTTAGCAGAAGACACGGTGACAAGGCCGCATGGTGCGGCTATAATCCACTAGGAATTCGCGGCCATCGTCCGCAAAAGCAGAGAAACACACCATATAAGGGGGAGTTTGGATTGTCACAGACAGTCGATACAGGCAGTGGCAGGAAGACCAATCGCACCCTGGTGACGGTGGCGGTCTTCATTGCCACCTTCATGACCGCCATCGAGGGGACCATCGTCTCCACCGCCATGCCCACCATCATCGGGGACCTGCATGGGCTGTCCATCATGAACTGGGTCTACTCCATCTATCTGCTCATGACGGCGGTCACCACGCCTATCTACGGCAAGCTTTCAGACCGCTTCGGCCGCAAGCCGTTGCTGACCATCGGCCTGCTGGTCTTCGTAATCGGATCCACCCTGTGCGCCCTCTCCCAGTCCATGCCCCAGCTGATAGGCGCCCGTTTTCTGCAGGGCCTGGGGGCAGGCGCCATCCAGCCGCTGACCTACACGGTTCTGGCCGACATCTATCCTCTGGACAAGCGGGCGGGCATGATCGGCCTGAACGGCTCGGCCTGGGGCATCGCATCCATCATCGCCCCCCTGCTGGGAGGTTTCATCGTCCAGCAGATAAGCTGGCACTGGGTCTTCGCCATCAACGTGCCCATCGGTCTGCTGGTCATCATCATGATCCAGCTCTTCCTGAGCGAGCATATCCAGGCGCGTAAAACCCGCGTTGACTACATCGGCATCGGGCTGCTCAGCATCTGCCTGATCTGCCTGATGCTCTGCCTGCAAAGCCTGGGATCGGCGGGCGATACGCGGCTCACCCTGATCCTGGCTGCGGCCACCGTGGTCACCTTTGCCCTGCTTCTTCATGTGGAGGGCCGGCAGGAGGATCCCATCCTGCCCCTGAGACTCTTCCGCATCAGGACCTTCGTCATCCAGAACATCTGCATGCTGCTGGTGGCCGGATTCCTCATGGGCTTCGACACCTACATGCCCATCTGGATGCAGTCTGTGCTGGGGATGAACCCCTCGTTGGGCGGCTTTGTGGTCACCCCCTCCTCCATTCTTTGGCTCCTTGGCGCCTATCTTGCCGGACCACTGACCATGCACCACCCGCCGCACCGGGCCACCAACATCGGCCTGGCCTTCATCCTGACGGCCTGCATCTGCTACATAGCCGTCCCCCAGGCCACCGCCTACTGGGTCTTCCTGGTCATCTCTGCCGTGGTCGGCTTCGGCTTCGGCCTGACCATCACCACCTCGACCATCACCGCCCAGAGCGTGGTACCGGCCGGCGATGTGGGTGCCTCGACCAGCTTCAACACGCTGGCCCGTTCCCTTGGACAGACCCTGATGGTCTCCATCTTCGGCATCGTCATGAACACGGTCATCGCACGCGAGGTGCCTCAGCATAAGGGACTGACCGAGGACATGATGAACAGCATGATCAACCCGGCCACAGCAGGGAGCATCCCTTCACGCCTGCTGGGACCGGCCCGCACCATCGTCTTCGACGGCCTGCATTGGATCTTCCTGGTGGGCCTGGTCATCCTGATTATGGCCTTGGTGGCCAACCTCTGCGACATCCGCTCGCGCACCCTGCTGGCCGAATATCAGAACAAAGCCAAGACGGCGGCTCCTGCCATTGCTGACAGGGGCGAGCGGTAAAGGTCGCCCGCCAGACGAATTCCTCCGGGATTGTCCATGAATGACAGGGGGGTGGTGGGCATCGGGTGATTCCGATGCCCACCACCCCCTTCATCGGCTCTTATGCGATATGTCTAGCCGCCGTAAACGCCGGTAGAGCCTAAAGTCTTACTTGCCCTTGCCGAAAGCCCGCAGCTGGGTGGCATTCCAATCCTTGCTGACGGTGGTGGGCATCAGGGCGTTCATCCCAGCGGTCTTGGCCGCGTTGGAGACGACCCCAGGCGCCGATGTACCCGGTCTTCCGGGCTTGGGGGTCAGCACCCAGAACGGTGCACCCTTGTTGACCATGGCCGAGGCATCCATGATGGTATCTGCCAGATCGTCCTCGGCATCGCCGTCCCGCCACCAGATGATGACCCCATCCACGGCTTGGTCATAGTCCTCGTCCACCAGCTCCTCGCCGGTCAGATCCTCGATCCTGGTCCGGATTCCGTCGTCGACATCGTCGTCCCACATCCATTCCTGGACGATATCTCCGGGATGAAAACCGAACTCTTCCGCTGTATAGGTTGTAGTCTCAGCCACGGCTTCAGCATAACAAGACTGCCGGAATTCACCAATTGGGCCGGCCTTGTCTTATCTGCCTTTGGTGGCTGTGCAGCGGGGCAGCCCCTCCCCCTGGCCATGGCCGATGGCCACCAGGGCCTTGTAAGCCTCGTCCAAGGTGGACACCCGCACGTCGCGCAGCCCCTGTGGCACATGGCCTGTCACCTGTGAGCAGTTGGCCGCCGGGGCCAGGAACCAGGTGGCGCCGTCTCGCCTGGCGCCCAACATCTTCAGCTGGATGCCGCCGATGGCCCCGACCCGTCCCTTCTGATCCATGGTGCCGGTTCCGGCGATGGTCAGACCTCCGGTCTCCTGTTCGGGTGTGATCTTGTCGATGGCCCCCAGGGTGTACATGAGCCCGGCCGAGGGACCGCCGATGTCGGCCACCCTCATGCTGAACTGCAGGCCTGAAACGTCATATCCTCGGGCCTTGAGGAAGGCCAGAGCCTGGGCCGATGCGGCCTGCTGTGAGCCATGCATATCGCCCTGTTCCTGACGCTTGTACTCCTCAACGCTCTGTCCGGGAGGGACCACAGCCTCCTGGGGAAGAACCGTGGCGTGGGGGTCGGCCCAGCCCACCAGGGCATCCAGGTTGGAAGCCGGGTAGCCGGGGATTCCGCGGGCATTGACCGTGGTCATCAGCAGGCGGCCCCTGTCATGGTGGACCTGGCCGCCCTTCACCTTGATGACCGGTGAGCCTTTTGAACTTCCCAGCACATCCTGGGTGGGGCCGGGCGTCTCGATGGTATAAGGCGAGGGAAGGAAAAGCACCAAGATAGCCAGAATGACCAGAAGACCGCCGACCAGCATTTTGCGGGTGGGTCCGCCAAGCGTCCCGATTTGCCTTTCGGGTGCGCCTGTGGCGCAGTGATCCGATTTCCCGTGCGGAAGTGTCATAGCTCCAATATTATGGTTGATGAAGACGATAATCCCGGCAGGCGCCAACCTTGACGGCGAACGACCTGCCTTGGCGAGGACTGGAAACAAAGCAATGGACGAGAATGCAATCCACCAATGGCTCATCGAGTGCTTCGGCCCGGTGCAGGGCGAGCTGGCCTGGAGTCAGTTCTCGCAGCTGCCTGAGTCCATCCGCTCCCAGATGGCGGCCCAGGGAGCCGATCAGCTGCCCAAACCCGCCGAGGTCCAGGCCCTGATTCAGGCCTTCACTGCTGGAGGGCTGAACACCCCGGCCGACATGAAAGCCCAGGCCGACCAGGGGCCCATCAACGTTTCACTGGCCAAGAACATCGCCCTGGGGCGCACCAGGGTCGACCAGTCCGATACCACAGTCACAGCCGAGGACAGCGACCGGGTGGCCCGGGTCATGAGCGAGGCCAACCTCTGGCTGGATACCGTCTGCGCCTTTGACCCCGCCCCAGGCCAAACCGAAGCTCTGACCCGTGCCGGATGGATCGAGGGCAGCATCGACGCCTGGGTTCAGTTCGCCTCGCCGGTTGCCCAGGCGGTCAGCGAGGCGCTGACCTCCGTCATAAGCCAGCGCTTCCAGGGCTTCGACCAGGGCGAGATTTCGGGGATGTTCGCCGGACCTGTGCCCATCCCCCTGCCCGATAATCTCAAGGATCCGACTACGCTGATGAGACTGCTGGGGAACACCTCATTCGCCATGCAGCTGGGGCAGGCCGCCGGCGAGCTGGCCAAGGAGGTCCGCGGAGGATTCGACCAGGGCATCCCGCTGCTGAAGAACCCCGCCGGAGCCCTTATCCCACAGAACATCAAGGCTTATGCCAAATCCCTGGATCTGGATCTGGACGAAGTCACCCGTTATATGGCCCTCAAGGAAGCCGCCCACGCCCGGCTCTACGCCGCCGTCCCCTGGCTGATGCCGCGCTTCGAGGCCCTGATCGGCAAGTATGCCCGAGGTGTCTCCATCGACCTGGACGCTGTGGAGGATCAGTTGCGCGATGCTGAGCAAATCAACCCCGAATCCATCGCCGGTGCCATCAATCTCAGCAACGTCGGCATCGAGGACACCCCTGAGCAGAAGGAGGCCCTGCACAGCCTGGGCGACCTGCTGGCCCTGGTGGACGGCTGGGTGGATTGTGTGGTCTGGAACGCCGGCATGGCCCACCTGCCCCATCTGGAGCAACTGCGGGAAATGACCCGACGCGAGCGCGCCGTGGGAGGGCCGGCCGAACAGACCTTCGAGTCCCTGCTGGGCCTGCATCTTCATCCCAAGCGGTTGCGCGAGGCTGCCGATCTCTGGGAGCGCATCACCGCCGACGAGGGGGTACAGGGCCGTGACGACCACTGGTCCCATCCTGATCTGCTGCCTTCCCTGCCCATCAAGGAGGAAGCCGACGAGGGTGGAGCACCGATCTCTGCAGAGGGGCAATCCGAGCAGAAGGCCGACACTCCCACCACCTCGGTGGATTGGGATGCCGAGCTGGACAAACTGCTGAATGACGAGGAGAAGGAGCCCTCTACCGATCCGACCGCCCCTGCAGACTCCGACGGTTCCAATGACCAGGAGCATTCAGACCACGAGACTCCCGGCAATCAGATGAGCGCTGGCACGGATTCCCAGGACACCGACGACGGCCACCCGGATCGGAACGACTCAGACAGTGGCGATTCAGGCAAGAACCAAGCCTGAATCGCACTCCCTCTCCACTACGATGCGAAGGCCGAGGCGATGGCACTCAGCGGTGAATGAATCGGCTGGGGGTGCGTCGGACGAAAGCGCTGCCATCCTTGTGCTCCGCATAGGAGAGGTGGAGTGTGTCCTCGGCCCGGGTCACCCCTACGTACATGAGACGGCGCTCCTCCTCCAGGACATCCCCTTCCGGCGGTGAACCAAAGGGAATCAGCCCCTCGGCACAGCCCACGATGAAGACATGGGTGAACTCCAACCCCTTGGCGGCGTGAATGG
This sequence comes from Bifidobacterium sp. W8114, assembly GCF_016101165.1. Taxonomy (NCBI): domain Bacteria; kingdom Bacillati; phylum Actinomycetota; class Actinomycetes; order Bifidobacteriales; family Bifidobacteriaceae; genus Bifidobacterium; species Bifidobacterium sp. W8114. The sequence continues at coordinate 292,698 of NZ_JACFRA010000004.1, forward strand.
TGGAGACCGTGACCCTACCCTGGCCCATACCGCCCTCCAGCTGCTCCAGCACCTCCTGCTTGCTCAGATTGACCGACTGGTTCTGCCAGCCAGACTCCGTGCGTACCCGGTAACCAATTCCACGTTCGTGCAGGGCACGGCAGACCAGGGTCTGCTGGGCATTGATCCGCGTCAGGATTGCAAACTGGCCGGGCCGGGCCCCCTTCTTGATCATGGAGGATATACGGGAGGCCACGGCCCCGGCCTCATCGCCATCGTCCTCGTAACGGGTCATTGCAACCCTGCTGCCCTCCGGACGGGCCGAGGTCAGCTTCAGATAGTCATCACGCACCGGCGAGCGCGCCAGAATGCCGTTGGCGTAATGGACCACCCTACCCGTCGACCGGTAGTCGGTGGACAAGTCCAGATCAGCCTTGATGTCCGGGAATTCCTGGGGGAAGTTCAGCAAGTAGTAGGAGGTGGCCCCAGCAAAAGAGTAGATGGTCTGGGCCGGGTCACCCACCACGCACAGGTTCTGCCTGCCGTTGAGCCAGAGCTTGAGCAGCCGGTGCTGCAGGGGCGAGACATCCTGGTACTCGTCCACGGTCAGCCAGCCGATTCGGTCTCTGATGTCTGCAGCAGCCTGGCCACCTTCTTCCAATATGTGACAGACCAGCAGAAGAATGTCGTTGAAGTCCATCTGATTATGAGCGGCCTTGGATCTCTCGAAGACCGTGTACAGATCGGCCATCCGATCAGCCTCCAGACCGGCCGGTGGCAGGCGGTGACTGGCTGAGCAGACCCGTACGTAGTCCTGGGGGGCAATCAGCCCTACCTTGGCCCAGTTGATCTCCGCAGTCAGGTCCCTGACCTGCCCCGGGTCGGCCTCCTGCCCGCAGACCCGCTGGTAGGCGGAGGACACCAGGGGACCCACATCCTCAATCAAATCGGGAGGGTAGGTCTCGCTGACCTGGGGCCAGACCCGCCTGAGCTGATGCAGGGCCGCCGAATGAAAGGTCGCCGCCTGCAGGGAGGCCGACACGCCAAGCTTGGTCAGTCGATCGCGCATCTCGGCTGCAGCACGGACCGAAAAAGTCACTGCCAGGGTTCTGGATGGCTCCCAGCTGCCGCTGGCGCAGGCATAGGCCATCCGCCGGGTGATGGTCCTGGTCTTGCCAGCCCCGGCCCCAGCGACAATCCGCACAGGCCCGTCAAGCACGGTAGCAGCCTGCCGCTGGGCGGGATCCAGACCCTCCAGCAATCGTTCCTCATCCTCATGCACAACTCCATTGTGTCAAAGGGCGGTACCGGAACCGACAGCGGCGTGCCCACGTGGTCAAGTGGGCAACCCTATCCACAGCAGTCCTTGTATTATCCTTGGGAATGTGAGTGAACGAACGAAGCTGACCCTGGCCGCCCTGGCGTCGGCCGCCATGCCCGAGGTGCCCATGACCGGCGCACGGGACTGTGACCAGCTCAGCAGCCTGGACCGTGCACAGGGCGTGGACTGTGCCGTGGTCCAGGACGCGACCGGCAACGTCTACGACGTCTGGGCCACCGGCTCGGAGGCCGGCAAGCGCCGTCTGGCCGCTCGGGTCAAGGCGGCTCAGGCCCTGGCCGATGCCAAGGAGATGGCGGCCATGGGCTTCCGGGTCGAGCGCATCCTGGCCTATCAGCCCGGCGAGAGGGCCGACAGTCCGACCGGCACCACAGCTGTTGCCGTCATGACCCACTGCCCGGGCAGAATCCGTCCCCTCCACCTGCTGACCCTGAACGAATGCACCGCCGCAGGCACCGCCATCGGCGCCATCCATCGGGTACGCCCTGATTTTCTGAAAACCCACGGCTATCCGGCCTTCTCCACTGCCCAGATTGCGGCCCAACTGCGCGGATGGATCAAACGGCTGCGCATGGACGGCCACGTGCCCAAGGAAATCACCGATTCCTGGGCCTCCATCGTGGCGACCGACGGACTCTGGTCCTTTGAAACCTGCACCGTGCACGGAGGCTTCTCCGACGGCGATCTACTCTATTCAGGCTCCGGACTCAGCGGGGTCTACGGATGGCAGGACATGCAGGTCAACGATCCTGCCCGCGACCTGGCCTGGATCTTCGCCAAGCTGGACGGGTCCCGCCGCAACGCCGTCATTGCAGCCTACGGCAGGATGATGGGGGCCCGGCTGGACGACCTGATCATGCTCCGGGCCAATCTCTGGCTGCAGATGGAGCAGGTGGGCGAGTTCATCACCGCCCTGGATCATGCGGACAACGAGCGGATCATCCAATTCAAGGCACAGGTGGAACGTCTGGCCCAGCAGCTGGGCGACCACGAGCAGGACCGGCGCGCCCGTCGCCAGCAGCAGACACCCAGTCCGTCACCCGCTGGCGCACCCTCCACCATCACTGTGGGCACTCTGCTGGGCGATGATAAAGCTGAGGACCCCTCCGCAGCCAAGGTACATGAGAATCAGGCGCCAGAGCCGGACCCCGCCTCGACAGAAGCCTTGGATGAAAGCTCGGCCACCATCGCCATCAGCAGGGTGGAAATGGCTGACCTGGCTCTGGCCCAGACCGCCATGGACCACTCCGAGGCCGTGAATAAGCCCATCGGACAGGACCGGACCACAGACCTTGACAGCGATGACAAGTCCAAGCCCCCAGCTGTTGCTCCTATTGCCCAGGAGGAGGAATCAGGCCTGAGCGATCACTTCCGCGGCATCGGCCACCCAGCCACCAGCGACGAGGATGCAAATGGCGAAGCGAATCCGAAGGCTACAACAAGCGGCTCATCCGTAGGCCTGTCCGGAGACGGTCAGCCTTCGGCTGCTTCCCAGCCGCATGATGCCTCATCAGCTCAGGCTCTTGCGAGCGATCAGGCAGAGACCATCGTCCTTCCCAGAAAGCCCCTGCCTGAGCAGACCCCCACGCTCACTGCAGACGGACAGGCATCGGCATCACCGCCGGAAACCGGCTCTCCCCAGGAGAAGCATCAGGGAGACGCTTAGAGCGTAATCACCGGGGTCAGCGAATAATGAGACCGGAAGATCCGTGGACCGGCAGGTCTGGGCATCGGAGAAAAACCTTGGAGGTAGCAATGGATATCGAATTCGGCATCAAGAACGTGGCCCGCACCGTTAACTTCACCACCAACGACAAGGCGGACGAGGTGGCTGCCCACATCGCTCAGGCCCTGAACGAGGGCGGACCCATCGATCTGGTAGACGACAAGGGTCGGCACATCATTGTTCCCAAGGAGTCCCTGGGCTATGCAGTGATTGGTTCAGATACGACCCATCCGGTCGGTTTCGGAGTCCTGGGAGGCGCCTCCGACTGAGGCTGTGATCGCCTGATGGGGGCGGTCGGGTCCTTGTGGTCCGACCGCCCCCGATTCGTTCCGCTAACCCGCCCAGGCCACCGGGCGGCTCCCCCGGGCCCTGTCTACGATTCGGGCCACAACCTCATCAGTGGTGCTGTTCTCCCCCATGCGATTGGGTTTGCCTTGGCCGTGCCAGTCCGATCCTCCGGTCACCAGCAACCCCCAGCGTTGGGCCAGAGCCAGCAACCGTCGACGCTGATCGGGCGGATTGTCCCGGTGCCAGACCTCCAGGCCGCCAAGCCCCTCCCTGGCCAGCGCAGCGATCTGCTGGTCGGAGAGCAGAACGGGGTTGCGACTGACCGCACCGGGGTGTGCGATGACCAAGACACCGCCTGCATGGTTGACCGCTGCCAGCACCTGGTGGGTGGTCGGCGAGGGCGTAGGCAGGTAGTAGGTGCTTCTGGATGAACATACCCCGGCAAAGGCCTGACTCCGGTCGGCATAGACACCGGCCTTGACCAGGGCATCGGCGATATGCGGACGGCCCACCGTGGTCTTCGAACCCTCCTTGACCTGGTCCAGCACATCCTGCCAGGTGATTGGGTAATCCTTGGAGATCCGCTCGACCATGGTCCTGGTTCTGCTCAACCTGGCCTCCCTGGTCCTGACGAAAAGCCCGGCGATGACCGGATCCTCGGGATCGTAAAGGTAGGCCAGCATGTGAACCGATACATGACCATCCTGCGCGGTGATTTCGGTGCCCGGCAGCAGGGGCATCGCCAGGTCCTGGGCCGCCTGACGAGCCTGATCCCAGCCAGCATTGGTGTCATGGTCGGTGATGGCCAGACCTTCCAGACCCAGCTGCTGTGCCTGCTCAACCATCCCCCTGGGCGTCACGGTGCCGTCGGAGAACACGGTGTGGCAGTGCAGATCCCAGCCGGAAACCGTGGCAGTATCCTCATGCGTCATGCCTCCATCCTAAACTCGTGAACGAGTTCACGTCTCAGAGAACCTTCTTGACCATCGAGGTGATGGACCCCATGAGCGAACCGACATCGTCAGCCCCACCCCGGCAGGAGGCCAGATCCTTCTACAGCTATCTGATTGCTGCCCTGGCCTCTCTCGCAACGCTCTACGCCAGCCTGGTCCTGTCAGCGGAAACGCTCCAGCTGGCACGTCACCCCCAGGGCCAGCTCAGCTGTGACATCAACTCGGTGGTCTCCTGCTCCGCCGTTGCCCAGTCCCCCCAGGCCGAGCTGATTCGCTTGGGCACACTGCCGGTCCCCAACGCCTTTCTGGGACTGATGGCCGAGTCCGTCTTCCTGACGCTGGCGGTAGTTGGCCTGTGCAGGATCAAGATGCCCACGCTGCTGGCAGCGGGAACCTGGCTGGCCTCGCTTGCTGCGCTGGCCTATGCACTCTGGCTGTTCACCCAGTCACTCTTCGTCATCCACGCCCTCTGCCCCTGGTGCCTGGTCATGATCTTCGCCACCAGCCTGCAATTCATGGCCTTCAGCCACGCCACGGTCATCCAGCAGGATCTGCCGCACAAGCGGCCAGGATGGTTGCAGACGTACTACCAGCGGCACTTCGACCTGATGGTCGACCTGATCTGGCTGGTAGCCTTGGCAACCATCGTCCTGGCTGTGGAAGGATCCGCCCTCTTCGGCTAATCAGCAGCCGGGAACATGCTCCAGGGTCACATGCTCCAGGGTCAGACGGGCCACCATTCTGGCCGGTCCTGTCAGCCATGCATCCTGCGAATCCACGTCCACCTTCAGACAGCCTCCACCTACCTGAATGATCCAGTGATCGACACCGGTCAAAGCTCGAAGCAGCACGCCGCTGGCGCACAGACCGGTCCCGCAGGACAAGGTCTCGCCCACTCCACGCTCATAGACCCTCATGGTGGCCCGACCGCTGCCATTGTCGGCATCCAGGGCATCCAGACGTAGGAATTCCACATTCTGCCCCTCAGCCAGCCCGGGCCTGACCTGCGGGGGAGCCGACAGATCCAGATTGGCCAGGTCAGGCAGATCAGCTCTGGCTAACAGGTCGGTCACGGTTCCGGGCAGCACCCCAGCCTCCAATTCGGCAGCGGCTGAGGCCAGAACGACTGCATGGGGATTGCCCATATCCACCATGGTGCCGGGAGCCGAGCCGCCTAAAGCACCGCCGTCGACCAGCTGTTGCCCCACCGGGCCCAACCGCCATGCCCCGACCTTGACCTTGAACACATGATCGCCATCGCACTTCATCGGACTGCACGAGACGATCCGCTTGACCCCGGCTCTGGTCCCCAGCAGGAAGGAGGAGCCCTCCATGGTCGGCGTCAGCCCCTGCTTCTGGGCGAAGAGGGTGACGGCCCGCGTCCCGTTGCCGCACATCTGAGCCAAGGAACCGTCCGCGTTGCGGTAGTCCATGAACCACTGACAGCCGAAGCGGTCGCAGGCATCCACCTGCTCCTGGTTCAGGTCGCTGACATCGGCCGGGTGGGTCAGCCGGATCACCCCGTCGGCTCCGACCCCGAAATGCCGGTCGCACAGCCATCGCACCTGATCGGCCGTAGGTTCCAAATCCCCCCGGGGATCGGCGTAGACCACGAAATCGTTGCCGGTGGCTTGCATTTTGTAAACAGTCCGGGGAATACTCATGCTTGTAGCGTACGGCCCTTCGGCGACAGACTAGGCTGGTTCTTCGGCTGCGAAAGGAGCGGATCACATGGCATCAGATGCACCGATCGGGATCTTCGACTCCGGGCTGGGCGGTCTGAGCGTCACCGCAGCCATTCAGAACCTGCTGCCCCAAGAAAATCTGCTCTACTTCGGCGATTCCGCCTATGCCCCCTACGGCACCAAGGAGCCGGAACAGATCGCCCAGCGCTGCCAGGTCATCGGCGACCGGTTCATGGACCAGGGCGTCAAGGCCATGGTCATCGCCTGCAACACCGCCACCAGCGTCTGCGTGGATGAGATGCGCCGACGTTACCCGGTCCCGGTCATCGGCATGGAGCCGGCCCTGAAACTGGCTTGTACACGAGGCGGGGGCCAACCCCAGCGGGTTTTGGTCACCGCCACCCCGCTGACCTTGAAGGAGGCCAAGTTCTCGCGTCTGATGGCTCGGTTCTCCGGCAGGCACACCATCCTCACCCAGCCCTGCCCGGACCTGGTGACCATTGTGGAGTCCGACAGACTGAACGACCAGGCACTGGTCGATGCCACCCTGCACCGTTACCTGGACCCCTATGATCTGCAGACCCTGGATGCCCTGGTCCTGGGCTGCACCCACTTCGTCTTCTTCCGTCAATCCATCGCCCGTATCTGCCCGCCGGAGCTTGCGCTGATCGACGGCAACCCTGGGACGGCCCGCCACCTCAAGGATCTGCTGCTCCACGCCGATGCCCTCAACCAAGGCCCCGACCCGGGCAGGGTACAGATCGCCAACTCCGATTCCTCACCGGAAATGCTGGATCTGTCCGAGCGGCTGCTGGCCTCCTGCCGCCCCTGAACGGCTTGTCCTACGTCCGCGCATAAGCTGTCATCAAGCGCGGAATCTGTCTGGAATCGAGGTGCTCATGGCACGCAAAGGAACAGCCGTCATTGACGTAGGCGGCGGCTACCGGTCCATCTTCGGCGCCGGCGTCTTCGACCTCTGCATGGAGCAGGGCATCACCTTCGATCACTGCTACGGGGTCTCGGCCGGCAGCGCCAATCTGGCTTCGTTCCTGTCGGGCCAGCTCAGACGCTGCTACCGCTTCTACACCGTATACTCCTCCCGCAAGGAGTACGCGAGCGTGAGCAACTTCCTGACCAAGCACACCTTCGTCGACCTGGACTACGTCTACGGCAAACTGTCGGCCCATGACGGGGAATGCCCGCTGGATTACCAGGCGCTGAAGGCCAACCCGGCCCTGTTCACCGTAGTGGCCTGCAAGGCCACCGATGGATCCACCGTCTACTTTGACAAGTCAGACCTGGCCCAGGACAACTATGACATCCTCAAGGCCTCATCCACAGTGCCTGTGGCCAATAAGCCCTATATGATCAATGGCGTGCCCTATCTGGACGGCGGCATCGCCGACCCTGTCCCGGTCCGCAAAGCCATGGATGAGGGCTATGAACGCATTGTCCTGGTACTGACCCGCCAGAGGGATATTCTGCGAGAGCAGAAGAAGGATGTCCTGCCCGCCCGAATCCTGGCCAGAACCTATCCGGCGGCCGGCGAGCGCCTGATGGAGCGCTACCGCACCTACAACGACGAGGTGGCCCTGGCCAAACAGGCCGAAAAGGAGGGTCGGGTCCTCATCCTGGCCCCGGACAGCCTGTGCGGACTGACCACCCTGAGCAAGTCGCTCAAGGGACTCAACGCCATGTACGACAAAGGTTATCGGGCCGCCGAGGCCATAGCCGACTTCCTGGAAAGCTGAACAACTCCCCGCAGGTTCTGCCTTGCGGGGAGTTGTTCCTTTTCACTGGATCTTACAGAACCGGCGTACCGGTCCCGCCCTCTGTGCCCGCACTCCTGCGGCCGTGGCGGGGATCCGCGCTGCCCTGGGTGCTTTGTGCGGTCATCAGCGCTGCGGTCATCTGATTGAAGAGCTCGTTGTATCCACCGGGGGTTGACGCAGGCAGGACCAGGGTCTTGGCATTGCCGGATTCGGCCAGCGAGCGCATCACATCCAGATACTGGTTGAAGAGCACCACATTGTTGACGGCGTCGATATCCATGCCCACTGCCCGCAGGCTGTTGATCTGGTCCACAATGCCGTTGGCGATCTCACGCCGGTAGTTGGCCTGGCCCTCGCCCTGCATCCTGGTCTTCTCGGCATCGGCCCTGGCCTGGGTCTCTATCTCGATCCGACGGGCCTCGGCACGCTCCTTGGTGGCCTCCTTCTCGCGCTGGGCCGCGTTGATCGAGTCCATGGCCTGCTTGACCTGGGTGGAGGGGTCGATGGCGGTGACCAGGGTCTTGATGACCGAGAACCCAAAGCGCTGCATCTCCTTCCCCACAGTCTTCTGCACGTCTGAGGCGATGTCGTCCTTGCGGGCGAAGGCGTCATCCAGGCTCAGGGCGGGAATGGCCGACCTGAGGGCATCCTCCATGTAAGAGCGCAGTTGGCCCGCCGGGTCGACCAGCTCGTAGTATGCCGTAGACACGTTGGCCGCCTCCACACGGAACTGTGCGGAGACCTCCACAGTGACGAAGACGTTGTCCTTGGTCTTGGTCTCCAGCTTGACGTTCAACTGGTTGACCCGCAGGTTGGTCTTGGCGGCGATCCGATCCACCAGGGGGATCTTGGCGTGGATGCCCGCCAGCACCACCCGATGGTACTTGCCGAAGCGCTCAATGACGTCCGCCTGCTGCTGGGGCACCACGAAGATCCCCAGGAGGAAGATGATCAGCGCCAGAACCAGCACGGCGATCACAATGGCGATGCCTAGATGCATGAGTGTTCTCCTTCGAGCTTAAAACCCTTGGATGCCGGACCTAAAACCGCCCCATTCCGGCCTTTCCTCCCCTCACCATACATGATGGACTCGTCTGAATAACCGGTTCGGGCACACCAGCGGTAATAGACTCGGCTTAACAAGGCTTCAACTCGAAAGGATGAACATGGCAAAACTACGCGGCATCGACGCCGAAATCTTCCCCCTGGTGCTGGGCGGTAACACCTTCGGATGGACCAGCGACGAATCCGAATCTGACCGGGTCCTGGACGCCTACACGGAAGCCGGAGGCAACCTGATCGATACAGCTGACGTCTATTCGGCATGGGCCCCCGGCCACTCCGGCGGTGAGTCCGAGATCGTCATGGGCCGCTGGCTGTCCAAGAACGGCAACCGCGACAAGGTCCTGGTGGCCACCAAGGTCAGCCAGCACCCCCAGTACTCCGGCCTGTCAGCCAGGAACATTGAGGCCGCCGCCGACGCCTCCCTGCTCAGGCTGGGCCTGGATGTGATCGACCTCTACTACGCCCACTTCGACGACAGCTCCACCCCCCTGGAGGAGACTGCGGCAGCCTTCGACAAACTGGTCAAGGAGGGCAAGGTCCGGGCCATTGGAGTGTCCAACTACACCCCGGACCGGATTCGTGAATGGTTCAGCATTGCACGCAAGGAGGGCTTGACCCTGCCGGTGGCCCTGGAGCCCCAGTACAATCTGGTCTATCGCAGGACCTATGAGAATGGCCTCATGCAGGTTGCCAAGGACGAGGATCTGGCGGTCTTCCCCTACTTCTCGCTGGCTTCGGGCTTCCTGACGGGCAAGTACCGGACCCTGGACGACCTCAAGGGCAAGAAGCGCGAGGGCATGGTCAAGGACTTCTTCACCCAGGAGGGACTGGATGTGGTCGCCGCCATGGACGGCATCGCCAAGGCCCACGGGGTCGAACTGGCCACCGTAGCCCTGGCCTGGCTCAACCATAGGCCTGGGATTGCAGCCCCTATCGCTTCCGCACGCACCCCCGAGCAGCTGCCGGCCCTTCTGGCCGCTGCCCATCTGAAACTGAGCGACCAGGATATGCAGACCTTGGACCAGGTCAGCGACAAGGTCAAAGGCTGATCAGCAGCCGGTACTCCATCGCGGTTGCCGGCAGCATGGCCAAGCGTGGTGCAGACGAGCACCGAGCCAGGCAGAGCTTATAGCAAAGGGCTTCCATCCGATACAGGATGGAAGCCCTTTGTATGCAACGATGATCAGGCCTTGACCAGGTCCACCTGCGGCTGGTCGAGATTGCCGGCATTGACGGTCAGGTTGGTGGCCAGGGTCTCGCGAGCGATCAGGTCGCTGAACTGCTGGGCCTTGGGGGCATCCTCAGCAGGCAGAGTCAAGGTCAACCGGATCCGGTCGGCGATGTCCAGACCAGCGGTCTTCCGGGCATCCTGAACCTGGCGGATCAGATCGCGGGCATAGCCCTCGGCCAAGAGGTCGTCGTCCAGCTGGGTGTCGAGGATGACGAAACCCCCAGTGGGGAGAGCTGCGGAGGCCGACCTGTCGGCCTGGGAGCCATCCTCCTGTTCGATCCGGTTGTCCAGCTCGTATTCGCCAGGTTCCAGGGCCACCGGTCCATCGGGGGTAGTGACGACCACATGTCCGTCCTGCTCTGACCAGTCGCCCTGCTTGGAGGCACGGATGACGAACTGGACCTGCTTGCCCAGCCGGGGTCCGGCCGCACGGGCATTGACCTTGAGATCGTGGATGATTTGCAGGCCATGCCGGCCGGCCTGATCCAGGGTGCAGAACTCCACATCCTTGATGTTGAGCTCGGACTTGAGCACATCCACGTAGGGGCGGGCCGCATCGGGGTCACGAACCACCACGGTCAGCCGGGACAGGGGCTGGCGGACGCGGATCTGCTCGGCCTTGCGCAGGGCCAGGGTGGCCGAAACCACCTCGCGAACCTTCTCCATGGCGGCTACCAGAGCAGGATCGTCGCGCAGGACCTGTCCCAGCTGGGTCTCCTGCCCGGTGGCCTCGTCGGCCAGGAAGGGCCAGTCGGCCAGGTGGACCGACTCGCCGCCGGTCAGACCCCGCCAGATTTGCTCGGCTTCCATGGGCGCCAGGGGGGCCAGAACACGGGAGAAAGCCTCCAGGACCGTGTAGAGGGTGTCGAAGGCCTGGTGATCCTCGCTCCAGAAGCGATCGCGATTGTTGCGGATGTACCAATTCGTCAGCACATCGATGAAGTCGGTCACCGCATCGCAGGCCTCGGAGATGGCGAAGTCGTCCAGGGCCTTCTGCACCGACTGGATCAGCCGACGGGTGCGTGCCAGCAGGAAGCGATCCATCTCCGGCAGGCTCGCCACCCGGTCCGGCGTCAGCGCCTGGGCCTGGTAGCCGGCACCCTTGTTGGCCGCGTTGGCGTAGAGCGTGTAGAAGTAGTAGGAGCTCCAGACCGGCAGCATGACCTGACGGACCGTGTCGCGAATGCCATCGGCGGTGACGACCAGGTTGCCGCCGCGCAGGATGGAAGAGCTCATCAGGAACCAGCGCATGGCATCGGATCCGTACTTGTCGAAGACCTCGTTCACATCCGGGTAATTGCGCAGGTGCTTGCTCATCTTCTGGCCGTCGGAGCCCAGGACGATGCCGTGGCAGATCACGTTCTTGAAGGCCGGCCGGTCGAAGAGGGCCGTGGACATGATGTGCATGGTGTAGAACCAGCCACGGGTCTGACCGATGTACTCCACCACAAAATCGCAGGGATCCCTGTCTTCGAAGTACTGCTTGTTTTCGAAGGGGTAATGGAACTGCGCGAAGGGCATGGAGCCCGACTCGAACCAGCAGTCCAGCACATCGGTGATCCTGTGCATGGTGGACTTGCCGGTCGGATCGTCGGGGTTGGGCCTGGTCAGCTGATCGATCCAAGGCCGATGCATGTTGATCTGCCCCTTGTCATCGGTCGGGTAACGGCCAAAGTCCTGCTTGAGCTCATCCAGGGACCCATAGACATCCACCCGGGGGTGCTTGGGATCGTCCGAGACCCAGACCGGTATGGGCGAGCCCCAGAACCTGTTGCGGGAGATGGACCAGTCGCGGGCGTTGGCCAGCCATTTGCCGAACTGGCCGTCCTTGACATTCTCGGGGATCCAGTTGATCTGCTGGTTGAGTTCCAGCAGGCGGTCCTTGATCTTGGTCACGGAGACGAACCAGCTGGAGACCGGCTTGTAAATCAGCGGGGTGCCGCAACGCCAGCAGTGTGGGTAGGAGTGGACGTAGCTCTTCTCCTGGAAGAGGAGAGCGCGGTGCTCGGCAGGAATCCGTGCCAAGGGGCCGTCGCCTGCACGCAGGTTGCGGACGATGGGCATGTTGGCATCGAAGGCCTGCATGCCTTGATAATCGGGGCATTGCTCGGTGAAGACAGCACCAGCATCGAGGACGTCCACGCTGCGGATGCCCTTGGCATTCAGCGTGTTCATATCGTCTTCGCCATAGGGAGCCTGGTGGACCAGGCCGGTGCCCTCCACAGTGTCGACGTAGTCGGCCGTGTAAATGGTATAGGCATTGGGGCCGGGGGTGCCGCCCTCGGATTCGGCCTGCTCTCCGGCGAAGTAGGGAAAGACCGGCCAGTACCGCCAGCCCTCCATCTGTGACCCCTTGAGGGTGCGGACCACCTGGTAGTCCTCCCCCAGCTGCTTGGCGTAGTCGCCCAGACGGGCCGTGGCGATGTAGAAGCGCTTGCCGGCAAATGGTCCGGACACCGGACTGACCTCCGAGTACTCGATGTCAGCGCCGACAACGATGGCAAGGTTGGTGGGCACGGTCCAGGGAGTAGTGGTCCAGAAGACCGCATAGGCATCCTCGTCCCTGAGCTTGACGGCCACGGAAACAGTGGTGTCCTGCCGGTCCTGATAGACATCGGCATCCATGCGCAGCTCGTGGTTGGACAGCGGCGTCTGGTCCTTCCAGCAGTAGGGCAGCACCCGGTAGCCTTCGTAGGCCAGGCCCTTCTCATACAGGGTCTTGAAGGCCCACATGACCGACTCCATATAAGAGACATTCAGGGTTTTGTAGCCATGGTCGAAGTCCACCCAGCGAGCCTGACGGTGGACGTAGTCCTTCCACTCGCTGGTGTACTTGAGCACCGAGGCGCGACAGGCGTCATTGAACTTCTCGATGCCCATCTGTTCGATCTGATCCACGCTGTCGATGCCGAGCTCGCGCTGGGCCTCCAGCTCGGCGGGCAGACCGTGGGTGTCCCAGCCGAAGACCCTGTTGACCTTGTGGCCCTTCATGGTCTGATAGCGGGGAATGACATCCTTGACGTAGCCGGTCAGCAGGTGCCCGTAGTGGGGCAGGCCGTTGGCGAAGGGCGGGCCGTCGAAGAAGACGAACTCGTTGTCGGCGTGATCACCGGACGGGCGACGATCCACCGACTTGTTGAAGGTGTCGTCATGATCCCAGTAGTCCAGCACGGACTCCTCCATGTGGGGGAAGGAGGGATTGGGCGTCACCTTGGCCAGAGCCGGGTCCACCACCGCCTTGGGATAGACTTCGCCATCCCGACTTGTCGCATCTGAGGTATCAGTGGTCTGATTCACCGTTCACGCTCCTCGCTGGTCGTTCATATCGCCATGTCGAGGACGAGGGACACATGGGGCCCACCGCGGTACCACCTCGCTTGCCCGGCCAATGACCCGCGCCGGACCGCTTGATCTGGGCTATGCGGGCCCACCCGTCGGTTCTACTGAGGACCGCCGCAGGCGATCCTGTTCTTCCGAGGGCTCCCCGCTGATGACGGATCAAGGCCCATTGGTGACCAGATTATACCATCCTCAGGAAACCGGTCTCGCCCGTTCGCATAACGAAACAGTCGTCAGGACTGGAAAAGATCGGGATGGCGCGGATCGCCCGGCAGATCTTCAAGGGTGTCCTCGGCGCCCAGCGCCTGCCGCCAGAAGTCCAGGGAACGACCATAGGGGCTGGCCTTGCCGCCGCGAACCTGCAGGTCGGCCTTGGCTGCAAGCACATCCTCATCGCTCACCCCGTCCAAGAGCGTGGCAAGTCCGGCGAATCGATCCGAGTCATAGAAGATGCCACCAACGACCTCAAGAAGTCGGCTGGCACGTTTCATGGGCAGTGAATCCCAGTGCCTGAGCTCGATGTAATTCTTCAGGCGGACGTCATTGAAGTGCGTGGTCAAAATGTGCGCTATCTCGGCATCATTGAGCCGCCGATCCGGATAGATCTCCCCGGCGTTTTCATGCCAGGCTATGAAGACCTGCTGTCCCTGCGGCCCCTCCACCTCCGGGGTGTGGGAGACATCGGCCACCATGAGCGGAGTGGAGAGCATGTCCACGGCATAGTCCTCCCAGCCGAAGCCATCCTCGAACAGCCCAGGAATCAGACCCGTGCGCTGGGTGTCGAGCCAATCCCAGATCCGCTGACGCCTCAGGGGCATGCGGTTGGGCTTGCCCTCAAAGATTGGAGTGTTGCGGAAGAAGTAGGCCAGGATAGGCCCGATGGCCGTGCCCAGACGAATCTTGCCGATGGCATCGTCCTCGTCCTGGTAGTCGATGCTGATCTGGGTGGAGGCGGTGCTGCGCATCATCATGGGCCCGCACTGGCCGATGCGACCCAAGTAGGTGTTCATGACCGCATAGCGTTCCTTGGGATTGACGCCCACATCCGCGTATGACCCGGCCGGACGGTACCCGTACTCGACCAACCGGAACCCCAGCCGCTCGGCGATGGGGTCGACCTCGGCACGGAAGCGACGGTAGAGGTCTTCGAATTCCCGGCTGTCCCGCACCACACCCAGGGAGCACTCCACCTGGCTCCCGGGCTCCAGTGAGACCACGCAGCCCTGACGACTCAGTCCTACCAGGTGACCGTCCTCCCGATATTCCTTATCGCCGTCGTAGCAAGGCTCCAAGGCCGATAGCAGGGCCTCGATGCCCTGCTCCCCCTCATAGGGAACCGGGGCATCGGACCCGTCGTTGCGGACCGGCAGATGCTCGATCTCAATACCGAAACGCCACTGGGAACGTGGTTTGGATCCTCGTCTAAAGTAGTCGACCAGGCTGTCCACATGCCGCGGATTTGGAACCGTCAACAGGTGCGCATACCCAGCGCCTACGCTTTTCCTCATGCTGTCATGGTAGGAGCGGTCGAGGGCCCTGGGCAACCAACACGCGAGGAGTTCCGCTATCGGATGGTGGTCAGTCCACGGTCACCGTCACGGCCTGCAGGTCCTCCCTGCGCGAGGAGGATCCCACCAGCACCTGGAACTGACCAGGCTCGACCCTGCGGTTGCAGTCGGCATCGACCAGGATCCACTCGGACACCGGTAGATCGAAGACCACCTTCCGGGTCTGCCCTGGATCCAGCTGAATCCTTTGGAAGGCCTTGAGCTCGCGGTCAGCCCAGCTGACTGATGTCACCAGGTCGCTGATATAGGCCTGGACCACCTCGGTGCCTGGCCGCTTGCCGGTGTTGGTCAGGTCTACAGTCACCCTGACCGTATCCTCGGGTCCAACGGTATCCGGTCCATCGACCTGTGGCTTTCCGTAGGCAAAGGTGGTGTAGCCCATACCCTGACCGAAGGCGAAGGCCGGATCCTGCGTCAGATCTGCATAGCGGTCTCCATGCTGGCCCCGGATCTGGTTGTAGTAGACCGGCAGCTGCCCGGCATGCCTGGGGAAGGTGATGGGCAGTCTGCCTGTGGGTTCAACCTTGCCGGTGAGTATCCTGGCCAAGGCACGACCGCCCTGCATGCCCGGGTCGGGCTGCCAGATCAGAGCCCTGGCCGACTGTGCGGACGGGGGCAGGATCAGCGGCTTGGAGGACATGAGCACGATGACCATGGGCTTGCCCGTCTGCGCCAGGGCATCCAGCAGATCGCGCTGAGGACCGTAGAGTTCCAGTGTGGCAGTCGAACGGCCCTCGCCCACCAGCTGGACCACGTCGCCGACCACGGCAACCACCAGGTCGCTCTGTCCGGCCAGGTCCAGAGCCCTGTCGAAACGGGCCTGATCGATTTTTGCCGGGGCCGCCACCTTGGGCCTGGGCTGGCCGTCGGGGAAGAGCTTGCCCGCCGGGTCGTCAACCAGACGGAGCACGTCGACGCCCTGCTCGCAGCTGAGCTGCCAGTTTTCCGGCAACTCCTGGCGCAGACCGTCGGCCACGGTCGAGATCATCTCCCGCGGCTGGTCCTTGATCCAGTCGCACTGACCCGAGCCGCCGGCCCAGTCCCCAAGCTGGTTCTGGGCATCATCGATCAGCGGACCCACCAAGGCGATGCTATGTGCTGAATCATCACCAGGACGGCCATCGGCACCCACCCCACCGAACAGGGGTAGGATGCCGTCGTTCTTCAAAAGAACCGCCGACTCCTGGGCCACCTGAAGATTGAGCTCCTGGTGCTCCGGTGAATTGATGACCGCCTTCTGGGCCTCGGGGTTGGGCAACCGCGGATCCTCGAAGAGTCCCATGCGGAATTTCAGAGCCAGGATGTGCTTGACCGCCCGGTCAAGGTCCTCCTCGTGCAGAAGCCCGGCATCCAGTGCATCCAAGGCTCCCTGGTAGAAGCCGGGCGTGGTCATGATCAGGTCGTTGCCTGCCTTGACGGCGGCTGCAGCAGCCCTGGTGTAGTCGGGCTGCACCTTCTGCTCCCAGACCATCCGGCCAACGTTGTCCCAGTCGGTGATCAGAGTGCCCTGGTATCCCCACTCCCCTCGAAGCACGTCGTTGAGCAGCCAGTTGTTGATGGTGACCGGAACCCCGTCGATGGACTCGTAGCCCAGCATGAAGGTGGCTACTCCCTCCTTGGCCAGGCGCTCGAAAGGCGGCAGGAACCAGGAGAGCAGCTTGCGGTGCGAAAGGTCGGCCTCGGAGGCATCACGCCCGCCCTGGGTCTCGGAGTAGCCGGCAAAGTGCTTGGCCGTGGCCAGAACAGCATCCTTGGGCAGGGTTCCGGTCATGGCTGATCCGCCCTGGTAGCCGCGCACCATGGCCGAGGCCATCTCGCCGATCAGGAAGGGATCCTCACCGAAGGTTTCATCCACCCGGCCCCAGCGGGTGTCCCTGGCTATGCAAAGCACCGGAGAGAAGGTCCAGTGGACGCCTGTTGTGGCGACCTCCTGGGCTGTGGCCCTCCCCATCCGCTGAATCAGTCCAGGGTCGAAAGAGGCTGCCATGCCCAACTGCTCGGGGAAAATGGTGGCCCCTCGGAAGAAGGAATGGCCATGGATGCAGTCGTCGCCGATCAGCAGGGGAATGCCCAGACGAGTGCGGTGGACCGCTTTGTCAGCATTGATCATGTTCTTCGGAGAGACATGCAGCAGGGACCCGGCGTGCTGATCCACCACCTCCTTGTCGACCCCCTGGCGGGCATCCACCTGCATCATCTGGCCCACCTTCTCCTCGCGGGTCATCCGGCCCAGCAGGTCGGCCACTCGCTCATCCACGCTCAGGTCGGGATCGCGGTAGGGCAGGTCCTCCGTCAACTTTCTTGATGCCATCTGGGCACCTTCCTTTCTTACTGAGCACTGATCCGCTCATATTGGCGTCCGGTCAGTCTGAAACCGGTCAGACTGAAGCCGGTCTATCGAACGATGACCGCCAGATCCCAGGGTCCAATGGTCATGGACTGGCCCTGATCCACATGCGCTTGAGGATCAGCCTGCCCGTCAGCCACCAGCAGATGCCCCCCGTAGGGCGTGTCCAGCCTGACCTCCTTGGATGAATAATTGAGCAGGTAAGCGACCCGCTCTCCCCGGGCGTTGATGCCCTCCCGCACGGTGACCAGGCCAGCCAGGTCCCGGGCAGGACCGCTCAAGCCAGCCGCATCCGCCGCATCCGAAAGCAGCATCCGCATGCCCTGGGCCGAGGGCAGGGTGCCGATCCACTCCGCGATCCCGTTGCCGTAATCATTACGGGTCACAGCCGCATACCGTCCCCAGACCGGATGGTCATAGGAGGCCAGGACCTGAGTGCCGGGGCGCGGATTCAGCAGCTCAATCAGCCCCTGGCAGGCAGGTCCGGCCTGGTCGGCCCCACGCAGATCCAGGCTCAGATCCTTGCCGGGACGGGTGAACTGGTTATAGTCGATGCCGAACACGTCGGTCAGCAGGTGCGGAGCCTTGTCATGCCAGACCTTGAGGTTCTCGTCCGCCACAAAGGAGCGCAGCGTGGCCACCAGGTGACCTCCCTGACGGACATAATCGGCCAGTGCCTTCAGCGTATCCTCATTGGTGCTGTACAAGGCGGGAACCACGACCATGGCATAGTGGCCCAGCCGGGACTGGTCGGCCTTGTCGCTGATGAAATCACACTCGATGTTGAGCTCGAAGAGGGCGTCGTAGACCCGTCTGACCACATCGTTGTAGGAGATCTGCCCCTGCTTACGGGGGAAGCCGGTCTCCAGGGAGAACCAGTCCAGGGCGGTCAGGGAATCGTTGCCCACCATGATGGCGACCTTGTTGCGCTTTTGGAGGTTGATCAGACGCTCCCCCACACCCTTCTGCGCTATCTGCCTGCCGAACCGGCCGGCCTCCTCATAGGTGGGGTTGGGTTCCATATCCTGCGAAAGCAGCCCCTTCCAGTAGGTCTCAAAAGAGTTGTGGATGGAATGCCAGTGCCAGTACATGACCCCGTCAGCCCCCGAGGCCAGATGGCTGTATGCCTGCAGCCGCAACTGCCCTGGGTAGGGCAGCCAGCCGTTCTGCCCCTGGGCCTCGGTTTCCAGAACCAGGTAGTTGGCGCCACCCTTCAGACTGCGGGTCATGTCCCCGCCGAAGGCAATCTCCTTGCCGGTCAGGTAGTCCTCGGTGGGATGGTAGATGTCCACACCGGCCACGTCCAGGCATCCGGCCGCTTCGAAATGATCGACGGCTGGCTGAACACCGTATGACCAGCCAGGACCCCAATCGAAATCGAAGTTGTGGGTGACGAACTGGTCCTCGCGGGCATATTCGCGCACAATGCCAGCCTGCCAGGCCAGGTAGCGGCTGACCTGGCTTCGACGGAAGCGGTCGAAAGCCGAACCCAGCGATGCATTGATGGTCCCGGTCAGATCGGGAAAGTCCTCCCAGGAGTCGATCCTGTTTGACCAGTAGTCCAGGCCAAAGGCCGCATTGAGACGGTCCAGATCATCGTCAAAGCGCCGCCGCAGATCCTTGACGAAGAGGCGCTGTATGTCGGGGGATACGCAGTCGTAGTACTTGGTCTCGTTGTCGACCTGGTAGCCGATCACCTGGGGGTTGTCGGCCACATGGCTTATCAGCCTGCGTATGACGCGCTCGCCATAGTACCGGTAGGAAGGATTGACGATGTCCATGATCTGGCGAGCCCCATACCGGTTGTGGCCCTTGGGGGTGTCCGCCAGGACATCCGGATGCATGGCGACCAGCCAGGAGGGGACGGCATAGGTGGGTGTGCCCACGATGACCTGAATGCCGAAGCGTTCAGCAGCATCCAGCACACGGTCCACATGGCTGAAGTCGAATACGCCAGGCTGGGGCTCCAGAGTGCTCCAGGTGGATTCGGCGATACGAATGGTGGTGATGCCGGCGGACTTCATCATGGACATATCCTTGTCCACCCGCTCATAGGGCATGTATTCGTCGTAGTAGGCACAGCCGAAGATGAGCCTGTCCGGCAGGCGCGTGATGCCCTGCGAAACCGAATGGTCCTTGGTTCGGACTGCATTGTCTGTCATGATGAACTCCAATCTCGATCTACAGGTCTACATTCATAGGACGAAGGTGTTGAAGGATCGCGGCTCCAAGGTTGCCTGGAAACCTTGGCTCCTTTCGCTATCCCCTCCCGGCCCGGAGAAGGAGAAGGGCATGGCGCGATCCAGGGCGTTCTGGACCACGACAACAACCGATCCATCCGGATTTTCGAAGGCTGTGGCCATGGAGCTGAAATGACCGCGAGTATCCAGCAGCCGAGCGCCCGGGCGTACATAGTGCGAGTAGTGGCGCATGACGTAGTACTCGGGATTCCGACTGACCCGGCCGGTGGTGGTGTCGATGGAGAAGAGGGAGTTCTGCCGCCAGCCCCAGGTGGATATGCCTTGGCCCAGGACCATGTTCCAGTAGGTGTAGCAGGTAGCTCCGGCCCGCAGATAACGGTTGACCAGCGAGAAGATATATTCGGCGTACTCCCAGGTGTTGCCGCCCATGCCACATTCGGACTCGGTCTGCTCCAACTCAACCTCAGGCCAGGACTGATGGGTGCGCTCGATGTCATGCTGGCCGGCCCACTGGTAACCGATGCCGGCAATATACCTGCGGCAGTCCTCGTCGAAGAGGATGTTGTCCACGTACCGGTTGTAGTTCTCCAGGATCATGCCTTCGGGGCCGAATTTCATATCCTCGGGACCATTGAGGGTCCCCAGGAAGATGGCCGTATCCGGTGCCTCTTTGGCGAAGAGGGGCCCCAGATAATCACGGATGAAGATGCGCATGTCCTCGCTGGACCAGAGGCAGGAGGGGAACTTCTGGTCCGCGAAGACCTCGTTCTGTACATGCAGCTGGTCGATGTGGATGCCGCGACGGTCATATTCGCGCACATATTCCAGAAGGTAGCGAGCATATGCAGTGAGATTGCGCTCGCTCATGTCGATCCGCCCGAAATTGTAGACCTTGGGCCGTTTCATCCAGGTGGGCGGACTCCAGGGGCTGGCGAACAGTCCCATGTTCGGCTGATACTTCTGAGCCTGGCGGATATACGGAATCAGGGTCCGCTCGTCGTGGTCGACGCTGAAATGCTCCAGGTCATAATCGCCGTCGGTCTCGTCGTAGCTGTACCAACTCGCGGCGAAGTCGTTGGCACCCACCGGCGTCCTGTTGAAGGTCAGATTCAGCTCGTCCGGACTGAAGAGCTCACGGATGACCCCCTCACGTTTCTCCTCCCCCAGCTCCTGCAAGGGCAGCCACCCCAACTCATTGAAGCAGCCGCCAAACCCTCGCAGAGCCTGCAATTCGGCACCGGTGCATTCCAGATCGGTTGACGCCTCCAGGTCGGAGACAGCCAAGTGCTGCTCCTGCATGGCCTGCCGCCGAGTGGTTGCAACCCAAATCGGTCCTGTATTCCTATTCATGGATCTTCTGCTCCTTTGTATAGTTTTCCTGTATGCCCGCATAGGCCGGGATCACTTGACGTTTCTGATCATCAGGATAAAGACGCATCCCAACAGTGCGAAAACGATAGCAGTCGGGAAGGCCGCCGCATAACCCCAGTTCAGCGTGATGAAGGACATGACCAGAGGACCGGCCATCTGCCCCAGCGTGGTGGCCAGGTTCAGGATGCCTAGATCCTTGCCGGCCTCCTCCTTGCTGGGCAGGACATCGACGTTGAGCGCCTGGTCGACGGACGAATAGACCCCGTAACCGAACCCGGCGATGCCGGCATACAGATACATGCCCATGACCGTGGGGCTGATCCAGGGCATGGCGATGCCGATGGCGAAGAGGACGGAGGCGACGACCACCGGCACCTTGCGCCGTCCGATCAGGTCGGAGACAGGCCCGGAGACCAACGAACCCAGCAGGGAAACCACCATGGTGATGACGGACATGACCGAAATGGTGGCGGCAGCCTGGGTTACGGTTTGACCCACATACTTTTCGATGATGTAGAGCTGATAAGCGGAGATCATCTGATAGCTCAGCAACATGCAGAGCCTTCCTGCGAAGGCCTTATAGAAGTCATGGGCCCCATGGAAGCGCGGTGGCTGGAAAGACTTGAGGACATCCATGAGGGTGCCCTCGTCCTTGGGCAGGTATGCAGCCGAGCCTTCCTTGGGCATGATCAGAATGGCCACGACACCACCCAGGAACATGAGTACGCCGGCGAGAACAAAGCCGGTGAACATATGAGTCACCAGGGCCGCGCCGATCAGGGAGCCGATGGGCGAACCGATGGTAGAGCCTGCCCCATAGAAAGCGGACAGGGTTCCGCGCACACCGGATGGCACGCGGTCGGACAGGATGGCAACCATAGGGGCGATCATGCAGTTCAGACCGAACATGCAGAGGCAGTAGACGATTGTCAGCAGGACCGGGTTGGTGGTCATACCGGTCAGGAACAGGGTTACGCCGCCCAGGACTGCACCGCCCAGGACCCATGGGGTTCGACGTCCGTAGCGGGAGCGGCTGCGATCGGAAAAGTTGCCAAAGAGCAGGTTGGAGACCAACGAAGCCACAGCCGTACAGGCATTGACTATGCCCATCAGCGCCTCGGGCGCGATGCCCGGGACCTGCTTGAGGTGCTCGGGAAGCAGCACGATACTGACGATGCCCAGGCCTGACATCCACAGAATGCCGAAGGCCAGGAAGCTTGCCCCAAACCGAAACAGGGTCTTTTTTGGAACCGGTTTGCCCGTCTCGGGCGATAGGAGCGGATCCCGCTGGGCTGCAGCAAGGGCGGCCTCATGCGCCTGCAGAAGTTCAGAATCTTTCGATGTCGGGGTTGTTGAGTCGCTCATGGTGTCGACCTCTTTCAACTAGTCTTCTCTGACACATCCAATGTTTGGCAGCCAACCATATCTACCATCCATTAGATAATCATATATCTAGCAGTTATTCGATAGCTTTGTCAAATCATTGACTCGATGCAGATCAGCTAGTACCCAGTGCTTGTTTTCCCTTTACCAGTAAGAGACGAAACCTTATTGGGCCATACATCCGACGCTTTTATGAATTTGTCCCCATGTACCATGGGTATCAAAAGATCAGCAGCACCCAGGCGCTCAAAAATAGTGAGAAGGAGCCGCAAGACCAGACAATGGCGAGTCGAACCAGAAAATCACCAGAGGTGAGGCGGGCTGAAATCACAGAGGCCGCCGCCCACCTCATCAGCCAGCATGGGTACAACGGCATATCGCTCAAAGACGTCGCCGACATGGTGGGGATGTCCCAGCCGGGGGTCCTCCATTATGTCGGCAGCAAGGAAGGCCTGCTCTCCCTCCTGGTCACCGATATCTATGACGTCAATGGCACCCCGGAGGAATTCGTGCAGACAGGCCTGCCCGGGTCCGACCCCGATCATCCACATCTTCCTGCCTATTTTGACTATCTGGTCGCCCACAACGCGGGACAGCCTGAACTCACTCAGCTGTATACGGTCCTGGAAACCGAGGCCATCTCCACCAGCCACCCCCTGCACGATTACTTCATCCGCAGGCCTTCAGATGTCTGGGAACACTATTCCAAATTCCCCTGGCTACTTCCTGATGGCATAGAGTGGGCGACAGACATGCAGGGCAAGGTGAGAATGAGCCTGGAAGTCATGGACGGCATACAGATACGGTTGCTGCGTGAGCCGAGAATCGACTACGTCCGAGAGTGGGACCGGTTCAAGGCGCTGATCTTCCCCTCTCCGCTCTGGGATGGATATTGCTGATCAAATCAGGCACATCAACAGTTCAACATTCAAAACCACGCCCACCGGAGTTAAACCAGCAATCGGATGCCGGAAACCGCCTGCAGAGGAATCAAGGGAGTCAGCCCTCAATCAACCCGCCTAATCCATCCTGAAGGGCCGGGCATCATAAGGCGGCTGAAACCGGCGATCCTTCCAGAAGTATTCATAATCGTGCTCGTCGATGGGGCGGACGACCTTGCAGGGGTGGCCGTAGGCGACCACGTCGGAGGGGATGTCCTTGGTGACCAGGGAACCTGCCCCGATGACCGTATTGTCGCCGATGGTCACTCCCGGCATGATGATGGCGCCTGCTCCGATCCATACATTCCTGCCGATGCTGACCGGAACCGTGAACTGGGGCGTTCCATAGGCACGTATATCGGGGCGAATGGCGTGCCCGGTGGTCACGATGGTGACATTGGGGCCGAACATGGTGTGGTCGCCTATGTCAATGCGTCCATCGTCGACCAGAACCAGGTTGAAGTTGGCATAGCATTTGCTCCCCCAGTAGGTGTTGCAGGCCCAGTTTGCCCGCACCGGTCCCTCAATCCAGCTGCCTTGACCGAATGACCCGAACATCCGCCTGCAGAGGTCCTGCTTTTTCTCCACCTGAGTAGGACGGCAGGCGTTGAATTCGAAGACCAGATCCTGCTGAGCATCCTGGACCTGCTTCATTTCAGGCGTATCGGCAATGTAGATCTGGTCGGTGTCCAGCAGAGCCTCGATCTCTTCGCGGCTGGTCATGGGAAACCCCCTCTTTCCTTGATCCTCGTGGTTCAGCAATTCCGAGGCCGGCGCGTTGGCTCCGGACACCGGCCTCGGCCTGGCGGCTACAGGCTCTCCAGAACCTTCTCCTCGTCCTGGACGGGTGCTGCCTGCCCCGCATCCAGACCGGTCGATTCCGCTGCTTGGAATCCGGCGCCAATCTTACGGTCCTGGCCGGGCTTTTGCTGGTCGCCCGGCTTCTTGGCAGCGGCGATCATCAACTTGATCCTGTTGAGCTGGTTGGCCTCCGAGGCGCCGGGATCATAGTCGATCGAGACGATGTTGGCCTCGGGGTAGGTCCTGCGGATCTTGCCGAACATGCCACGTCCGGTTACATGGTTGGGCAGGCAGGCAAAGGGCTGTGCACACACGATGTTGGGGGCGCCGGACTGAATCAGTTCGATGATTTCGCCGGTCAGGAGCCAACCCTCTCCCGCCTGAACACCCAGGGAGGTGACCGATGCGGCCTTGTCCCTCAATTCGCTGATGTGGGCGGGAATGTCGAACTTTCCATGGGAGGCCTTGAAGCCGGCGATCATGGGGGCACGGTAGACATCCGCAGCCTTGAGGACGATCTTCTTGACACCCACCTGGCCGCCGGTGCCCAGCATCTCCTCGTTCCATTCGGCGTTGGAGATGCCGTTGACCATGAAGTCGCAGACACCGGGGAGCACGGCCTCGCAGCCCTGGCTCTCAATCAGGTCGACCACGTGGTTGTTGGCATCGGGATGGTACTTGACCAGGATCTCCCCGACTACGCCAACTCGCGGCTTGCGGGGAATATTGCGCAAAGGCAGCTGGTCGAAGGCACGGATCATCCGCTTCATCAGGGTGCCATAGGGCAGATAGCCGTGGCCATAGACCTTCTTGGCGGTCTTGGAGTACCCGTGGTGCTCGATGGTCTCCTTGCAGATCGTGTCCCAGAGCTTGTAGAGCCTGTTGGCTGATCCAGGCTCCTGCTCGTAGGGACGGACCCTGAGCAGGCACTCGATCATGGCATCGCCCAGGTAGAAGGCCTTGACGGCGCGGTGCAGCAAGGCTGGGGTTACCTGAAGACCTGGGTTGGCCCGGAATCCCTGGACGCTCAGCGTAATGATCGGGACGTAGCCATAGCCTGCATCAGCCATGGCCTTGCGCAGAAGGCCATAGTAGTTGGTGGCCCTGCACATGCCGCCGGTCTGGGTGACGATGACCGCGCACTTGTGCGGGTCGAACCTGCCGGACAAGAAGGCGTTGACCAGCTGCCCCACCACGATGATGGCCGGGAAGCAGGCATCGTTGTTGACGTACTTGACCCCGGTGTTGATGTCTTCCGCCGTGGCATGCTTCAGGAGCTCGAAGTGATAGTCCGCGCTGGAGAAGACCGCCTCCAGGAGGGAGAAATGCACGGGGGACATCTGCGGCGCTACCACTGTAAATTTGTGCCCCATCTCCTTGGTGAAGCGATGCTCGGTGGCGTACTTGGACAGGGTCGGCTTGGCAGCGGCCCCGCTGGGCTGGTCATCCTTGCCCTGATTGTCGGCTTCCTGCCGCTTTTGCTGCGATGCCATGGTCTCCCGGATGGGCCTGATGCCCATGGGATGAAGGCCTATCAGACCCTGATCGCTCTTGTCGTGCAGAGCCACGAACCGGGCCAGAGCCACAATGTCGGCCTTGCGCTGGGACAGGTTGACCTTCTGCGCGTTGGTGGACCGGAATCCTTCCGATTTCGGCTTGTCAGACGCATCTGCATCCACTGCTTCAATATGGCTGGCAAGGTCTAGCGAATCCTGAGAGTCGGATGAATCCTGCGCTTGTACCTGCACCTTGACGGGGGCTTCCTTCTGATCTTCGCTGCCCTCCTGGGCCAGATCCCGCTGGTGGCGTTCGTCCATGGCGGCCTTCAGCGAGCGCAGACGAATCTTGGCTGCACCCAGGTTGGAGACCTCGTCGATCTTCAGCTGCGTGTAGACATCGCCCTTGTCGGCCAGGATCTCCTGAACCTGGTCGGTGGTGATGGCATCCACGCCGCATCCGAAGCTGACCAGCTGGACCAGCTGCAGGTCGGGATACTCTGAAACGAACCTGGCGGCGGAATAGAGCCTGGAGTGGTAGGCCCACTGGTCGGTCACCCTCAGAGGCATCTTCTGATGGTCGTCGCCGAAGCCCGGCACAGTCTTGCGGAACTTGGCTGCCGTGGGGTTGTTGGAGGCCAGGGCACGCTCCCCCGCCGCCGGAATGATGTAGTCGCTCAGCTTGGGCAGCTTATGCACGTCCAGCTCGCAGATGGAGTCCTCGGAGAGCACGGCCATACCCAGGGAGCAGATGGTCTCGGGAATGCCGTGGTTGACCTCGGGATCCACATGGTAGGGTCGTCCCGACAGAACCACGCCCTTGACTCCGTACTCCTGCATGTAGGCCAGGGCACGAAGCCCCTCCTGGCGGACATCCTCCTTGAACCGGGCATCCTCACGGTAGGCCTCCTGGACGGCCGTCCGGGCCTCATCCTCGCTCACATTGGCCCAGTCGAAGACCTTGACGATCCGCTCGACCATCTTCTCCTTGTTGGAGAGGTTGAAGTAGGGCCGCATGAAGCGGACGCCGTTCTCCTTGAGCTCGGCCATGTTGGCCTCGATCACCACCGGGTAGTTGGCCACGATGGGGCAGTTGTAATGGTTGTCCGTATCGGGAACCAGCTCCTGCTCATAGGTGACGCAGGGGTAGAAGATGGTCTTGATGCCCTTGTCGACCAGGGAGTGGATGTGACCGTGAACCAGCTTGGCCGGGTAGCAGATGTTCTCGGAGGCGATGGATTCCATACCACTTTCGAAGAGCTCATGGTTGGATCGCCCGGAGATCATGACCCGGAAGCCCAGAGAGGTCAGGAGGGTGAACCAGAAGGGATAGTCCTCATACATGTTGAGCACACGTGGAATGCCGATATCGCCCCTGGTGGCCCTTTCCGGGGTCAGACGGCGGTAGGCGAAGGCCCGCTTGTACTTGAAATCGTAGAGGTTTGGCCTGTCGGAGCGCTGCCGGTTCTTGTCTCCACCACGCTCGCAGCGGTTCCCGGTCACATAGCGGCCGCCGTCCTCGAATTCGGTGATGGTCAGCTTGCAGTGGTTCTGGCAGAGCTTGCAGACATCGTGGGTGGTGGTCATGGAGAGGTTGTCCAGATCATCCCCTGCCAGGATGGAGCTGACCACATGGCCGTCTTCCACCCTCAGATCGGGCAGAGTCGTCTTGAACTCCTGGTCATTCTTGGAGGCAATCTTGTTGACGGCGGCCGGTGACAACTTTGGCTTGGTGGAAGCCGGGACCGAATTGGGGGTGGTGGGCGTGCCGCCCACGGACTTCGCCCCGTCGACCACGTTCAGTGAAGGGTGGGCCATGTTGGAGTTGGCTGCAGTAAGATCCTCGACCTCTTCATTCTGCGGGCAGTGCATGCGGGCCGTCAGCGCGGCACCGTAGGCCCCCATGAGCCCGGCGATGTTGGGCCTGGTCACCTTGCGACCGGTCAGGAGTTCAAAGGCCCGCAGAACGGCATCGTTGAGGAAGGTGCCTCCCTGGACCACGACCACCGGCCCCAGGGCATTGGCATCACGCAGCTTGATGACCTTGTAGAGGGCGTTCCTGACCACCGAATAGCAGAGCCCGGCGGCGATGTCCTCGGGGGAGGCGCCCTCCTTCTGAGCCTGCTTGACCGAGGAGTTCATGAAGACCGTGCAACGGGAGCCCAGATCGGTCGGGGCCTCGGAGGCCAACGCCTGCCTGGTGAACTCCTGGATGCTTATGCCCATGGACTGGGCGAAGGTCTGCAGGAAGGACCCACAGCCTGCCGAGCAGGCCTCGTTGACACAGATTGAATCGATGACCCCGTCGTTGACGGCGATGTACTTCATATCCTGTCCGCCGATGTCGATGACCGAGGTGACCCCGGGGCTGATCTCCTCGGCGGCCCGGTAATGGGCCATGGTCTCGACCACACCCTCGTCAACATGCAAGCCTGCCTTGACCAGACCCTCACCATAGCCGGTAGCGCAGGCACGGGCGATGTAGGCGCCCTCGGGCAGGGACTTCCTGACTTCCTTGACGATGTTGGCGGCTGCGATCAGAGGGCTGTCCTTATGCACCCCGTAGGTGGACCAGACGATGGTCTTGTCGTCGTTGACCA
This sequence comes from Bifidobacterium sp. W8114, assembly GCF_016101165.1. Classification (NCBI taxonomy): domain Bacteria; kingdom Bacillati; phylum Actinomycetota; class Actinomycetes; order Bifidobacteriales; family Bifidobacteriaceae; genus Bifidobacterium; species Bifidobacterium sp. W8114. The sequence goes on from NZ_JACFRA010000004.1 coordinate 320,783, forward strand.
GCACGGCCTTGATGGTGGTGCTGCCCGCATCGATGCCCAGGAAGTGCGGCCCCTTGGCCCCGGACAGGTCTCCGGTGGGGATGATCTGAGCCCCATGACGGTCATTGAACTCCTTGCGCTCCTCCTCGTTCAGGAAGAGCGGCCGGATGGTTCTGGCCGTCGAGGGCATGTTCTCCAGGCCCTTCAGGGCGGAGAGGACGCCCTCCAAGGAAGTCAGATCAAAGTGCATGTCTTGATCGTGGCGTGCATCCTTGGCGGTTTCCGTTGCGGGAACCTTTTTCTCGCCGTCGACCAAGGTGGTTGTGCGGCCGTCCTGCATGGCATCCTGCAGAGCCATCTTGTCCAGGTTCGAAGCCTTCTCGGACCGCGCCCGGTCGACCTCCTCCTGGTCCAGTCCCCAAGCCGGGCCGAAGGGATCGTTGACATCAGACTCAGGCGAGTAGTCGGTCTTGACCTGCGCAGCACTGTCCTGATCGTCCTGGTTGTGGCGGCCAGCCATGATGGCGGCGCCATAGGCCACATAGAGGTGCGCGTTCTCAGGGATGATGTAGCGACTGACCCTGTCCTGGAGGATCCGCTTAAAAGCCTCCCTGAGCTCGCTCATGAAGAAGAGGGGCCCGCCCAAGAAGATCACGTTGCCGCGGATGGGGCGTCCGCAGGCCAGACCGGAAATGGTCTGTGTGGCAACGGCATTGAAGATGGATGCAGCCAGATCCTCCTTGGCGGCTCCGTCGTTGATCAGAGGCTGGAGGTCGGATTTGGCGAAGACCCCGCAACGTGAAGCGATGGGATAAATGGTCTTGTACTTGGAAGCCATATCGTTCAGGCCTGAAGCATCGGTGTTGAGCAGGGTCGCCATCTGATCGATGAAGGCTCCGGTTCCGCCAGCGCAGGATCCATTCATCCGCTGCTCCGGAGTGGGCTTCAGATAGGTGATCTTGGCATCCTCGCCGCCCAGCTCGATGATCACATCCCCCTCGGGATAGGTGGCGTTGATGGCCTCGGTCTCGGCAATGACCTCCTGAGCGAACTCAGCCTGAAGCTGGCTGGCCAGTTCCAGCCCACCCGAGCCGGTGATCACCAGGCTGATGGGATTGCCGGCCAGACCGACCCTGGACAGTGAAAGCTTGATGTCGGTGACCAGTTCCGCCACGCACTGACGCACGTTGGCGTGATGGCGGCGATAGTCGCTGAAAAGCGCCTGATCCAGCCTGTCCCCTGTGCCAAGAACCACGGCCTTGACTGTGGTGGAACCGATGTCCAAACCCACACGCAGGAGATCCCGCGGTCCTGTGCCCTTAAATCGACCCGCTATGTCGACGCCATCAGACATGAAACTACCTCAATCCGTGAGACCGCCGCATGATGGGTTCGAAAAGCAGACACCACATCATATCCGGCTTACTCTATTTATGCTACCGCCGGAACGTAAACAACTTCTGCGATATCAGGGAATCAAGACTGTCTCCTTTGACACAGCCGCCGGCAAAACTGCCTCTGTTGCAGGCAAGCCGCAGACCAGGGCAAGTGCATCAAGGCCTTGGTTGCAACCCTTGTCCTCCAACTTTCACCTCATTCCCAACCTCCTAGCTGGCGGGAGAAAGGCCGCTGTGCCCTCGGCGAAATCGGCTCAGGAGCAGCCGGCAGAGGGCCTGTAGGGAATTTGCAGAGCATATGAAATTGTCCCCGTATTGAGAGACCCTGAAAGGACGTTTCCTTCGCTGACCAACCCGAATACCATCCTGTACAGGCTATGCCAGATGAGTTGGTCGGGCTGGCGGAACCGATGGTCAGGAGGCATCAGGTGCGAGCATACATGGGTTCGAACATGCAGGGGTCGATGGGTGCACCGGCTGGCTCAGCCTCGTCCGAACTGGCCCCCAAACCCTTGGACCAGCTGCCCCGACTGGCACGGGATACCACCGAGGAAGACCCCTGGCCGGTCAGCGTGCTCAGCCAGAAGTACCACGACGCGGTGGCCCGCTGGCCGGGAGCCTGGGTGGAGGGTCAGATAGTGGAGATCAACACCCGCCGGACCGGTTCAGCATATTTGACCCTGCGCGACAACTTCGAGGACATCTCCATCAACGTCATGGGATTCCGGGCCTTCGCCACCCAGGCCAGGGAATTCCGCCAGGGCGACCGGGTGGTGGTACACGGGCGACCCGACCTGTGGATCAAACAGACCCGTCTGAGCTTCATGGCCGACCGGATCAAGCGTGTGGGCACCGGCGACCTCAAGGAGCAGATCGACCAGCTCAGGCGCAAGCTCAAGGGCGAGGGCCTCTTTGATGCGGAGAACAAGGTTCCCCTGCCCGAATTCCCCCGGCGCATCGGCCTGATCTGCGCGCCCAAGGCCAGAGCCGAAGGGGATGTAATCACCAACGCCCGTCTGCGCTGGCCCACCATCGAATTCTCCGTTGTACATGCACACGTCCAGGGGCCTCAATGCCCGCCCGAGGTGGTTGAGGCCATCCAGAAGCTGGATGCGGATCCTGCCGTGGATGTGATCGTCGTGGCCAGGGGCGGCGGCAGCTTCGAGGATCTGCTGGGATTCTCTGACGAGTCCGTGGTTCGGGCCACGGCGGCCTGTGTCACCCCCATTGTTTCGGCCATCGGCCACGAAGACGACTGGACCCTGATTGATCTGGCGGCGGATCTGCGCGCCTCCACTCCTACCGACGCAGCCAAGCGGGTGGTGCCCGACCTGGTCGAGCAGGAGGGAATCATCCAGGAGGCCCGGATGCGCATAAACGCGCGTATCGAAAATATGGTCGAAGGCGAGACACGTTTGATTGAGGGATATGCCAACCGCCCCAGCCTGACCAAGCCGCAGACCATGCTGGACAAGCCCCAGCGGCTGGTCGACGAGTCTTTGGTCCGCCTGGACATCGCCCTTCGGCGGATTGTGGACGACGCCTCCCTGACCGTGGAAAAGCTCCAATCCTCGCTTACCGCCCTCTCTCCCCAGTCCACGCTGGACCGCGGATATGCGGTCGTGCAGGCCTTGGACGGGAAGGTGGTCGTCAGCCCCCAGCAGGTTCGGGTCGATCAGAATCTGACCCTGACTGTCAAAGAGGGCCGGATCGAGACCAAGGTCGTCAGCGGGCAGTGACCAATCCCACGTGGTCAGCCACATATAATCATTCGCGATGATCATCAGCATCATCTGCAATTTGATAACGCGCCAAATAAGAATCAGACAAAAGAGGAGCAGGCATGAGCGACACCGACGAGGAGCAGACCAAGGAACAGCCAGTTCTGGCTTCGGCCCTAAGCCAGAAGGAACGCGAGGCCATCGCCAAACTGCCTTATGAGCAAGCCCGCGATCAGCTGATCCAGGCGGTTCAGGCGCTGGAGGCCGGCGGGCTGGATCTGGATGCGTCCATGCGGCAGTGGGAGATTGGCGAGGCTTTGGCCAAGCGCGCCCAGGAACTCCTCGGTCAGGTGAGGGCCAAGCTCGATGCCGCCCAGCAGGAGCAGGCCAGCGCCGGGGCCCAGGCCGGAACACAATCCAACTTGGATGCCTGAAGTCCCCTACCCCACCATCACCGTGGCCAGCAGGGCCGCATGATCCGACCCCGAGATAGGTATGGTCTGCAGCCGGTTGGCCCTGATGTCACGGTCCACCACAACATGATCGATGGCCACCAACCTGGGCAATGGGGCTCGGTTTGCCGGCCAGGTCATGCTCATGCCATGCCCGGCCTGACGGGCCCCATCGCTGAATCGCTCCCCCAGCATGTCTCGAAAAACGGCATGATCATAGGTGGCATTGAAGTCGCCCATCAGCACGTATCGAGTGTGCTCGTGTTTCCGCAGCTTCCCCAGGTCGGACACGCTGCGTCGCCAGGCATTCCAACTGCCCGGTTGCGGCGAGGTGGTATGGACCGAGACGAATCTGACACTGGTCTGGCCCCTGCCGAAGTCGATGCTGGCCGCCGGCATCATGGAGGAGCGAGAACCCACGTCGTCCCTTGAAGGCGACTGCATCGGGGCGGCCGTCCAAAGACCGTTGCCGTATTCCTTCGAAGATGTGGAAAGCTGCTCGTGTGGCAGGTAGCGGTCGATGCCTGCCTTGTGCAGACGGTCCACAAAATCATTGCTGACCTCCTGCAGAGCCAGCACCTCCACCCGGTTGTCGCTGACAGTCTTGACTACCTGATCGGCATCGGCCTGACCCTTGTAGACGTTCAGCGTCATGACCCGGGCCACATCGTCGTACCGGTCGGGATGCTCGAGGGCCATGAGCTGATCAGCCTGCCCGTTGAGCTCGGATCCTTCCTGATAGAAGGGATACTGCCAGTAGACATTCAAAGCCAGGGCGGCGATAAGCACCAAAGCTGTGAACCATCTTGAAGCCATCAGGGCCAGAATCAGGGCCAGCAGACTCAAAAGGATGAACCAGGGCGTCAGAGCGGCCAAATCCGGCAGGTATGGTATCGACGACAGCCATTCCGGGCAAGCACGCGCCGCTAGAGCCAACAAACTGGCCAACGCCAGCAGCCTGGCCGTCCACCCAAAGACATGCTTCACCAGGAAGGACTGTCTGAATTTCGCCATGGTCTCCTCCAGCAAATCATCGCCAACCCGGTCCCCCTTCCGAGGAATGCACAGTCAGCTCGGCCGTTGAGCAATTGTAAACCATGACAGTATAGCGAGCCGCTATAAGAGGCTGACTTCCCCAAGAAGAGCACGGTACCAAGGCCTTCCCTTGGTCTGCACACCAGCGACCTGTCCAAGTCTCACTTCGTGGTACAGTAGTTTCCGTTGCCCCGGTAGCTCAGGGGATAGAGCACTTCTCTCCTAAAGAAGGTGTCGTGCGTTCGAATCGCATCCGGGGCACCCTGTATTTGCCAACGAAGTTGATATTCAGAATAATAAAAGTTGCATATTCGCGCATGACTTACGAGTCTGCACAAATCTGCAGTTGAAAAACCTGTTTTGGACACTGTCCAACTCGATCACTGTTGATAAGCCTCATCAGAAAGGAGCACCTTGCCTCAAGGTTTGCACCAGAACGAGGATGTAGAGGATAATCTCCTCAACTGGAATGACAGAGCAGTTGTGCATGCCAATGGTGGCTATGGAGACCTGGACGCTTTTGCGGATGACCCATCGGCTCTGTCGCCCGTGACTGTGCGCGATCTGGAGGTTTTGAAGCCTCATCTGCCCGAGCACAGCGTTAAAGGGTTACGCCTTTTACATCTGCAATGCCATATAGGCTCTGATACCATCTCGTGGTGGCGCTTGGGAGCACGAGACGTATATGGCCTGGATTTCTCTCCCACCTCGCTGGATTATGCCAGGAAGCTATCCGAAAGGGCCGGAGCAACGATAACCTATGTTCAAAGCGACGCCCGTTGCGCTGCCGATGCCATGCCCGAGCAGAAAGGCTCGTTCGATGTCATCGTCACCAGCTGCGGAACCATCACCTGGCTTCCCGATCTGAAGGACTGGGCTCGTTCAATCGCCTCCCTGCTAGCAGACGGCGGAATATTCATGATCCGCGACAACCATCCCCTGCTTTTCGCATTGAACAACGAGGGCTTGTCGATAGTCCAAGATTATTTTGGCGGGACAGAAACGACTTATGAGACGGATCAAAGCTACACGTCGGCAACCGACTCGCTCGAAGATGGTACAACACCCAGAATTACGCACACCACCAATCACAATTGGGCTCACGACTTCCAGGAAATAAGCAGTGCCCTGTTGGGTGCGGGACTGACTATAGAGGCCATCGGCGAGCATAATGTGGATGACTGGCAGTCACTGCCGATGCTTGAGTACAGCCCTGATCTCAAGGGCTGGATTATGCCCCGAAATCAGCCTCAGATTCCCCTGACATTCTCGATGGTAGCCAGAAAGAAAGCCTGACAGGGTAAGTTCGAGCGTGGTCTGGCTTAGACATGGTCTGGCTTAGCCCGGCAGCCCGTCCAGCGGATTTGCTGCTGTTCTTATTCCGCCCAAGCATATGTTACACAACGAAACTAACAGCAGGATCTCAGACCCAATTGCGATAGCGAATTATCGTTCACCTTCGATTCCGCCAATGTCAGGGGACGAATCGATGAAAGACGGCTTTGTGAATGTGTAAAGCGCGCATCGTAGAGATAAATTTATTCAGATACGCCTCTGGAGCTGACAGGCAAATCAATACCTGTCAGTCACCCGCCCTGCTTGAGTCTGCGATACTTCATGGGTGTCATTCCCGTGCGCTTCTTGAAAGAGGCACACAGCGAAGATTCGGATGTGAAACCGCACTGCTGACAAATCTGTCGTATGGACATCCCTGTGTTTACCAGCAAATACTGCACAGCATGGATACGGGAATCCACCAGATAAGCATGGGGCGTGATGCCGGTTTCCTGCTTAAACAAACGAATAAAGTGATACTCGCTGAGAAAGACCCGCTTGGCCAGCTCGGAGACGGTGAGCGGCTCGTACAAGTGGGAGGACACATAAGCGATCGTGTCTTCAACCACCTCCTCCTGCTTTCGCTTGAAGGAGCGCGGCTGCTCATCGGCAAACTCGGTGAGCAGGTCGGTGATGTATTTGGACATCCTAGCTTCCGAATAGCCGTTTTCCGCCGTCATCCAGGAGGTAATGGTCCGCATCCGCTCCAAGGCGTAGGTCTCGGAGGAGAGCATGAAGACATTGCCCAGCTTCCTGATGATGTAGTCGTAGTAGGGCCGGGCCATAACGCCGTCGAAATGAAGCCATTGGGCGGTCGTCGGGACATCGGTACCGTAGGCATGGCGTGCGTAGCAGTTGACCAACGCAAACCGGCCCTCCTCAGCCACGAACGAACCTTCAGGCAGATTCAGCGTCAGTCTGCCGCTATCGATATGAATAATCAGATAGCTGTCAAAGGATCGTCGCTCCAGCCTATAGCCGGGTTCATAGGAGAATTTGCCCACCCGCAGCGGATAGAAAAATGTTGTTCGCGCAATAGCCGAAGGGGTGTGAATCAAAAAGTCAGAAGTATTGGCATCGATGCCGTGCTCGGCAGGCTTCGCCACGATGCACCCTCCTTTCCGCACAAACCACTTCCCCCACGAATCACGACGGCCGCTCCTGACGACCTCCAAACGAACTCAGGACCATAAAGAAAGCAAACGGCAGCTCCGACCTTGCACATGAAACCACAAGATAAGGCATAAATCAGTTATAGGCATCGTCCTTGCCGATACAGCAATGCGTTACCGCATACTCAAACAATACAAGGCAACGTCAGCATTTCTATTACTTTATAGAATCAGTGTACGTTGAAGCCCTGCTGCTCACCATATTCTTCAGGTGCTTCTGCCAGGCATCCACACCCTGCTTCGGACTGTCTTCTTGTCGGTTTAGGCAGAACCGACATCGTCGGCAAATACGGTCCGAGCGTAGACTTCGAAGGGTAGCTTGGCCTGACCTGGGATCACATCGTTTGCCGCCTTGCACCGGCCTGATGACGGCCGCTGAATTACCGATCATTTCGATGATAGCTCTAAATACAGCGTGGCTTGTAAAAGCCTGCTGATGCTCAAATAAGGAGCAATAATCATCGAGACTCAAAACTGAAGACGAATTGAACTTGACCTCGGTCCACAAAAGATCCTGTCCGACAGAATTTCGCAAATACGAGGAAGAAACGCAGAGCCTCAGGAGATTGCATCGACGACCTATATACGCAGGCTTGTCCATACTTGGGAGACTATTCATTAGGTAGCTAACAATCTAACCGAAGAGGGCCCTTTAGCGAAGACTATGGCAAGCGGATCAAACGGGCAGCCAACCTCATGTCACGATCCATGGATGTCTATGCGGCCCAGTACGGGCTGACCGGCACTCAAATGTCCATCATCGACTACCTTGGAGAGTCCCAGGACCACACCCAGCGGGACATTGAGATGGAATTCGACATTCGCCCGTCCACAACGACAAAAATTTTGCAGCGAATGGAAGCCGGTGGACTGGTCGCCGCCAAACGCGACCCCAGGGACGGCCGCCAACGCATCATTGCCCTGACCGCCAAGGCCCGTGGCCTGCAGACAGCGGTTCGGTCCTACATAGACGACCAACAAACAGCCATGGAGCGCCGGTTCGATCAGCATGATCTGGGTGCCTTTGACCGCGTGTTGGCCTATTTCATCGCCTTGAATTCCGATGATTCCTCCCAGTCCGGAAAGGAATCTCGCTCATGAGCGCAACTCGAGCAGCGCAAGCACAAAGCACAGCAATCCCCCACAAGGTCATCGGCGCGGTGGTAGCCACTGGCATCATGTCCTTCTGCGGCGTGATTGTGGAGACGGCCATGAACATCACATTCCCGGCCCTCATGAGCCATTTCGGTATCGGGACCTCCAGCGTGCAATGGATGACCACCCTCTACCTGCTGGTCGTCGCCTCCATCACCCCGCTCTCAGCGGCCCTCAAACGCCGATTCCGCAGCCGGACCCTCTTTCTGTGCGCCAACCTGCTCTTCCTGGCAGGCCTGGTCATCGACGCGCTGGCTCCGGTCTTCCCCCTCCTGCGGCTGGGCAGGGCCATACAGGGTCTGGGCACCAGCATCGCCCTCCCCCTGATGTTCAACATCATCCTTCAGGAGGTTCCGACAAAGCGCATCGGCACCATGATGGGCGTGGGCACCCTGATCACGGCCATCGGACCAGCCGTCGGCCCCACCTTCGGCGGGCTGATAGCGACCACCATCGGATGGCGTTTTGTCTTCATCATCCTGATCCCCGTATTGCTGATCTCACTGGTGACCGGCCTGGCATGCATACCCTCGGTTCCGGTGGCGGCAGATGGTAACCAGGCCGGACTGGAGCCACTTGACATATTCCTTATGGTCCTGGGCTTTGCCGGTATGATCTTCGGCATCAGCAACGCCTCGGCAGGATGGCTCTCCTGGAGATTCGGCGGTGCCCTGGTCCTGGGGCTTATCGCCCTGGCAGCGTTCACCCTTCGCGCCCGGCATCAGACCCAACCAATCATCGACGTGCGCTTGTTCACGGACATCCGCTTCTCCCTGCATGTCGGCGCTTATATTCTCATTGAGATCAGCGCCCTGGCCCTCTCTTTCAGCCTGCCCAACCACCTGCAGCTGGTTGATGGCTGCACCTCGCTGCAGGCCGGACTAGTGGTGCTGCCGGGCGCGGCAATCGGAGCTGTTCTGGCCCCGCTCTCCGGCAGGCTCTACGATCAGCTTGGCCCACGAATTCCCATCATCAGCGGCAGCTGTGTCGCCCTGATCGGTCTTCTGGGATTTGCCCTGATGGCCCGTCAGCTGACAGCCTTGACCATCCTGATTGTCTATATTTTCTTCATGCTGGGCATCGGGCTGAGCTTCGGCAACATCATGACCAACGGCCTGCACCGGTTGAGCCAGGAGCAACAGGCCGACGGTAACGCCATCTTCAACACTGTCCAGCAGTTCGCCGCAGCCATCGGCAGCAGCCTGGCGGCCACCATCGTCGCAGCAGGTCAGACCGCAGTCGCAGACAGACGGCTGGGCACCATCAACGGCTCACAGCATGCCCTGACCCTGTTATTGATTGTCGGCGCCCTGGAGGTTCTGCTGATCCTGGCCGCCCTGCACCGTTCTCAGAAAACGCAGCGCGCTTGAGAGACGGCGACCTTCAGTCCACGTCCAGGAAAACCCTTATCTCGTTTTCGCCACGGTTGGACCAAACGAAATAACAAAATGAGGAATCAAAGTGGCCGTGGTTGGCAGGTGACGAACAGGTTGCCATTGGCGGTAAAACGGAGCAGCATCAGCCAACTCTGCAGACTCTCGCCAGGCAGGCACCCCGCAGTTTGACCATGCTGCGGCTGACTGCGGAGGCGCCCAGATCATGGATCGGCCTGTCGAAGGCAATGGAGGCATTATTGGCGACTCGAACACTTCCATCTCCGCCGCCAGCATCGAACACACCACTGAGGGCGCCGACGACAACAGGGACATCATCCGAGGCCCGCTCAACACCAGGAATGAGCTGCGCGAACACGATCCGACCGGCTACGACCTGCGGCGGACATCCATCCGTATACTGACCTACCTCTGGAACACCAACCCGGTCAACCTTGACTACAGCGGGCATATGAACCAGCTAGCCTAAACGCGAAAATCAATAAGACAGGAGGTAAGAATTACATGTATGCATTGACTATCGTCAACATGCTGATCAACTATCGTCGGTCACACCTGTATCTGACCAATATAAAAATCAACAAGTTGGTTTACTTCGCACAGGTTGAATGCCTCCGAACACATGGGCATAGGCTGTTCGATGGACCTATGCAAACATGGGAGTACGGTCCCGCGGAACCGTGCGTTTATACAGCATTCAAAAAGTATGGTTCAGATCGAATCACTGCCCCAGCCGTATCGAGGACAACCATCAGGCCAATTCCTTAGCGGACTTCCAAGACACAAAGGATGTGGTTCAAAAGGTTGTCGATTTATACGGACCATTGGCAGCTTTCGAACTTGTGGACTATTCACATCGCAACGGTTCAGCTTGGAACGCGGTGAATGAGCCCCGCAAGAACAACGCAATCGCTGAAAAAGCCGTACGCAGCTCTCACGATAGCATCGGTCATCCCGATTTGCGAAGGACCTTGGCAGGTGGTGTTCGTGCAGTGAATGAGCGATTCCCCAATGCGCTGAAACTGTTGAAGGACTCATGAAGAATGAGAAGTTGGTTGCAAAGAACAAACCAGCAGAATATTTGATTTGCACAAGCTGGAAATACTGCAAACTGGAGGTTTTGGTAAAACTGATATTCGGGGCAAACAGAAACAACACCTAGTAGTTGAGAGCAAATTGCTGATTCCTGTTTACATAGTCTTCTGCATTTGCTTTCTTCTGCATTTGCTTTGGCATCAGCCCTGCTGTGCGATATGAATTCACTGACATTTTCAATCAGGTAAGCAGGTTGGCAGAAATGTTGGCAAAGGACCATATTTTCGGTGATGGTAACAAAAGAACTGCCATGCGCACTTCACTTTCTTTTTCTCTTCAAAATGGGTATCGAATTGGATATCAACGATTCGGACAAGCCGATGCGCAATGGCATGTATTGCTGGATGCAAGAAATGGCCAGAGGGCAGAAGACATTCACTGAGCTTGTCGCAGAACCCAGGAATGCAGGCAGACTCATATTAATTTTCCAGCCGCTGTTTCTGTACGGTAAATGGCCGGTAAGACAACGTTGTGGCAATGGCACACCTTCAAAGACTTCCCCAAAGCAGAGCACAATTCCTGTTGTGCTTTCAGGCCTACTGAGGTTAGAGACCGCGCTCGTGATGCTAAGAGCGACGGCCAACCAGGTAAATGTGGCCAGCATTCGACCACTGCAGATACCGATCGGCAAATATTTGTATATCTTAAATAAAGAGCTAAACTTGCTTGAACCAACAACCGCTATTCTGGGTTATGAAACTTAAATCTAATCAACAGCGTCGTGAACTCTCCCCACCTACCTAAGGAGCACTGATGAAGAAGACAAAGGCTTTTGGACAGACGGACTTTGATCCGGCAGAGGCGCATCAGCGGGATCCCCAGGGACACATGGGACGGCTCACGGCATTGTCAGCCCCGTTCCGTAGCGAGGCAAGAACGGCTGGGGCTATCTGGAAGAAACAGATAATTGCCCTCGTAGCAGTATTGATGAGTGTGGCCCTGTTCTCGGGCTGCCAGGGATCGAACCGTTCAGAGCCGTCCGTGGAACAGGTCTCCAATTATCTTTCATCTTTGACCAAATACGACGTTTCTGGTGACGGCACCGTCAAAACCATCTCTGCGGACAAATCGGGAACCCTGTATGTACTTGCAAAACGGGCCGGCCTTAAGCAGACAGAGGCCGCGCAGTGCAAGGTGAATGGACAAGCCATGCAGCACTCTTCTTCAAACTTGAATTATCCAGCAGGCGACGGGCAGAACTTCTTCCCCTTTGCGAAAATCGACATTAAGCAGGGCAATCCGCACAAGCTCACATGCGACCAGCCCAATGGTGTCAAATTGATCGCATTGCTCGATCCCCACGTTCGAAGCTTGCCAAAGCAGGCTGCATAATTCCGGTTATGGCCTTTCCACACTCAAACGGCGAGTCAATTCCGGCATTAATCGCTCGACTCCTATCAGTAAGTGCCTCCATAAGTAACGAATCGTCTTTCGTCCGGTCTTTTCTGATTCATAGGCCGATCGGTTGGCTTTAACCAGGCTTTTCCGGATTGCAGCTTTTAGTAGAAAGCAGACAGAACCTGAAGAACCAGTGAAGTGTAAAGAATCCTTACCTACAACATTTGCACCTAAGCCGGGCCACATCGCATTCTCCGGCCAATGCAGTAAAGAATGGTTGAAATCCTACTGCGAAAAACACGCTGGCGACTCAACAACTACGTGGCCCTGGCGGTCATGGCCACCGCCCTGCACGCCCAGCGGGAACCCAGGCGCAGGAGCCTTCCGGCCCAGCGTCCGATCTTTCCTGGTGTCATCATTGATGTTTCCCTTCCACTACTATGAAGGGGACGGCCTCATGGCCGCCCACAAGTAACGCCAGCGGGATAGGAGACCTGCCAAGCAACCGGTCCCGCTGGCAAATTCTTCAATTTTCTAATCAGTCAGCCGATGCCACAAGATCCATCTGGATTGCAGCCATGATTTCCAATCGGCTTTTGATCCTGTATCAACTTGTCCCAATCGATGCCTCCACTGTTGCCGCCGCCTTGCGGAGCCGCAGGAGCGGGCGCGGGCGCGGATCCCCCTCCACCGCCGCCTTTGTTGGCGGATGGCCGGTAGGTGGGCGTGTAGCCGTTTCGGCCGCCGCCATAGGAGGGTGCCGTCCGTTGCGCCT
>NZ_JACFRA010000005.1:0-88618 GCF_016101165.1 Bifidobacterium sp. W8114
CCCGCCTCTGCCCCCCCCCCCCCCCCCCCCCCCCCCCCCCCGCCCCCCCCCCCGCCCCCCCCCCCCCCCCCCCCCCCCCCCCCCCCCCCCCCCCCCCCCCCCCCCCCCCCCCCCGCCTAGGAGCGGACCAGGCGGGCGATGGCCTCGGAAGCCTCCTCCATCTTCTCGTCGGCCTCCTCGCCCCCCTTTTCGGCAGCCTCGCGGACGCAGTGGTTCATGTGGTCGTCCAGCAGGGTCAGGGCCACCGACTTCAGGGCGCTGGTCGAGGCGGCAATCTGGGTGAGGATGTCGATACAGTAGGTGTCCGACTCGACCATCTGCTCAATGGCTCTGACCTGGCCCTCGACACGCCGGAGTCTGGTGATGGTCCGCTTTTTATCGTTGGCATATCCGGGCAAGAGTTACTCCATTCCTGGTCAATGGCCTTCATGGCGGAGCCAGGACCGGCCCGGATCCATGAAACCCATATCGAAATTCACTATCAGTATACCCCTGGGGGGTATAGTAGGCCACATGAGCAGCATCCTGGTCCTTATCGCAGCCCTGGCCATCACGGCAGGCATCATCTGGTACTTCTTCGCGCCCAGAAAGGCCACCCAGGCCAAGGATGAGGGCGGCGTTCAGACCGTCCACATCACAGTCAAGGGCGGATACAGCCCTCAGCTGATCCAGGTTCAGGCCGGACGGCCGGTCAAGCTGGTCTTCGACCGCCAGGAAAGCGGGGAATGCTCCTCGCACGTGGTCTTCAACGACTTCAACATCGACAAGACCCTGCCCGCTTTCCAGTCCTCGACCATCCAGCTGACCCCGCCCAAGGCCGGCGACTACCCCTTTGCCTGCGGGATGAACATGCTCCACGGAATGCTCCGGGCCACCGATGGACCGACGACCGGCAGTGCCGAGGCACAACCCGAACATTCGCAAGCCGAACCTGTCGAGGCCACCAAAACCGCCCAGACCACTGGCGGCAGCGACCAGGACGAGGCGGATCAGGAGCGCACAGCGGAAATCCGCGACCTGACCAGGCGATTCATCGTAGCCCTGGTCTTCACGCTCCCGGTCTTCATCCCGGCCATGTTCGGCATGTTCCTGCCCATGCCCCACATTCTGATGAACCCCTGGGTCCAGCTGGTCCTGATATTGCCAGTGATGTTCTATTCCGGCTGGCCCATCCACCGCACCGGGTGGCTGGCCCTGGCACACCGGGCTCCAGAGATGAACTCCCTGGTTGCCCTGGGCACTGCCACGGCCTTCCTCTACTCGCTGGTGGTCACCGTGGCTCCACAGCTTCTACCTGAGGGAAGTCGCGAGCCGTATTACGAGGCCGTAGGCACCATCATCACCCTGATGATCCTCGGTCAGATTCTGGAGGCACGGGCCCGGCGCGGCACCGGCGATGCCATCCGCGCCCTTGTCGGTCTGAGGCCCAAGACCGCCACCGTGGTGAGGGCCGACCAAGACGGCAGGGAGACCACCCAAGAGATCGCCGTCGACGATGTTGCCGTAGGAGACGTGATTCAGGTCCATCCGGGCGAGAAGCTGCCAGTAGACGGCCAGGTCATCTCCGGATCATCCTCAGTGGACGAATCCATGGTGACCGGCGAGCCCATGCCCGTCCTCAAACAGGAGGGTGATTCCCTGGTCGGAGCCACCGTCAACGGCACGGGCTCCCTGCGCTACAGGGCCACCCAGGTAGGGCAGGACACGGTTCTGGCCCAGATCATCCGGCTGGTCAAGACGGCCCAGACATCCAAGGCACCCATCCAGAAGCTGGCCGACCGAATATCATCCATCTTCATCCCCGGGGTAATCCTGGTGGCGCTCTGGACCTTCGTGGCCTGGTGGGCGTTCGGCCCCATGCCCCGAGGAGTATATGGAATCGTGGCGGCGGTCTCCGTCCTGGTCATCGCCTGCCCATGCGCCCTGGGCCTGGCCACTCCCCTATCCGTGACAATCGGGACCGGACGTGGCGCCCGTGCCGGCGTGCTCTACCGCTCGGCAGAGGCCCTGCAGGGGGCGCATGATGTCGATACCATCGTCCTTGACAAGACCGGCACCATCACCCAGGGCCGGCCTGAACTGGCCGATGCCCTGAGTGTGCAGGGACTGGATGAAAACCTGCTGATCAGGGCGGCCGCGAGCGCCGAGAGCAATTCGGAGCATCCCCTGGCCCAGGCCATCGTCCAGGCCGCCAAGGACCGCAACCTGGAACTGGTCCCGGCCAAGGACTTCGACTCGGTCACCGGCGCCGGCATCGATGCGACCTTCCCCTCAGGATCTTTCGAAGGGAGCAAGGGCACCTCGCACGTCCTTGTCGGCAACCGCAGGCTGCTTGAGGGCAAGGGAATCGACCTGGAGAACGAAACAGCGAACCAGGCAGGCGCGCAATCCCTCTTCGACACCGCTCGCAGCTGGGAGGATCAGGGCCGCACGACCATCTTTGTGGCCATCGACGGCAGGCTTGCCGGGGTCCTGGCGGTGACCGACCAGGTCAAGACCGGCTCCAAGCAGGCCATCCACGACATGAACGAGCGTGGCATCCAGACCATCATGTTGACTGGCGACAACCAGGGCACCGCCGAGCAGGTCGGGGGCCAGGTAGGAGTCACCCGGGTGGTGGCGCAAATTCATCCCGAGGACAAGGCGAGCATCGTCAAGGCCCTTCAGGCCCAAGGGCACAAGGTGGCCATGATCGGCGACGGCATCAACGACGCCCCGGCCCTGGCCCAGGCCGACCTGGGCATGGCCATCGGTACCGGAACGGATGTGGCCATCGAGTCCGCCGATGTGACCCTGGTCTCGGGCGACCTGAACGCGGCCGTCAAGGCCATCGACCTGTCTGCCGCAACCATGCGCAACATCCACCAGAATCTTTGGTTCGCCTTCGGGTACAACGGCCTGGGCATCCCCATCGCCGCCGGCGTGCTCTACCCCTTCATCGGCCTCCTGCTCAACCCCATGATCGCCGGCGCAGCCATGGCCTTCTCATCCCTATCAGTGGTGCTCAACGCCAACCGGCTTCGGCACACGCCCCTGAAGGCCAGGCCGGTCAAGGAGGCCAAGCCAATCGACATGGATGCCCTGACCCGCGACCTCAGTATTTCCAACCACCAAGAACACAACCAAGAGAAAGGAAATGAGATGGGACTCTTCCATCATCATGACGACAAACAGGAGGATCAGGCAGCGACGGACAAGGTCACCGACCCGGTCTGCGGCATGTCCATCGACCCCAGCACGGCCGCAGCCAAGCGCGACTACCAGGGCAAGACCTACTACTTCTGCTCGCAGAACTGCGTCGATACCTTCGATACCGATCCGCAGAAGGTGCTCAACAAGTAGAACTGCGCGTTCTTCGTCTGATCAGCGGTCGTCAGCGAGCTGCCAGGGCTGGTCAAAAAAGTCGAAGATGCGCTCCAAGTATGGCCTCAGGACCTTGTCCGGCATCTGGTAGAGCTCGTGCATGCTGCCTGGGATGCGCACCAGCGTGGCCTGGCAGCCGCCCTGCTGGACCTGGTCGACAAAACGGTTCTGGGGCATCGGCAACACGAATCGGTCAGGCTGCGCCTGGAAAAGCAACAGAGGGGTCTCCACCCGGCTGCACCGGTCGGGACGCAGTATGGCCCGGCTCATCTCCAGGCTCTCCCTGACCCAGCCGAAAGTGGCGGCGCTTGTCTGGTAGTGCAGTTCCTTGGCCCGTAACTTATGGGTCCAGGCCACCCGCGCCTGGCTGCCATTGGGGTACTTGCCCATGTCCAGCTCGGGGCGGAATGGGCCGAACCCCGGAGCCATGCTGCGCGAGCGGCCCATCATGCAGGCGGCGTTTGTCGCCGTCCAGGCCACCGAGGGCATGAACCCGGTCCGCGGCGCAATCATCGGCGATGACAGGACCGCCTTATCGATAAGCGAAGGAAAAGTCTCCAGCATCCGCGCAGCCACGCCGCCGCCCATGGAGTGGGCATAGAGGACCATGGGATTGTCCTGGGCATACTGCTGGCCCACCTGGGAGCAGAAAGCGGCCAGGTCCGCCACATACCGCTGCCAATGATCCACCCATATCAGGCTGGGATCGTTTACGCCCCGGCCCGAGAACCCGTGTCCCCAATGCTCGGGAATGCAGACGGAGTACCCCTGCATCAGGAAATACCAGGCCATCTCCTGGTACTTGTCGGCGAATTCCGAAAAACCGAAAGAGATGATTACGGCCCCGCGCACACGAGCCGAGCCGGACTCCACTGCGCCCTGACGGAAAAGCGTCCGGTCATAGCAGACGTAATGCAAGAGCCGGGATGGGTCCACACCGCTGAGATGGGCCTTGTCCAACACGGTTCCCCCATCCTCGCCGCCGTCATGGGAGATCATCCATCCGTCACTGCGACAGGAGGCCAGGTCAGGAAGGACGCGATCCTTCATGATTTGGTCGTAGCGGCGCTCCTCAACCAGTTGGACGCTCATGCTCTCACCCTATACCACCCTCTGCTGGACTCAGCCCTACATGAGCCGGGTGCTCTCAAGGTTTCTGACGATCCAGTCATTGAAGCGGATGACGGGCTTGCGCAGCACCAGCCCCAGCAGCAGCGAAGGCACCAGGAAGAGGGCCAGGATGGCCATCTCACGCCAGAACTCCATGCCGTAGGCTCCGGCAACGGCCGACTGCATGGCCCCGATGGCGTGGACGAAGGGCAGGAAGGGATAGACCCCCTGGAAGAAGCCGGGCAGGGTCTCCATGGGGAAGGTGCCGCCCGAACCGGCCACCTGCATGACCAGGAGAATGACGGCGATGGCCTTGCCGATGTCACCGAAGGAGACGACCAGGGTATAGATCAGATTCATGAAGACGAAGGAGGCGAAGACCGCAACCAGCACGAACATCAGCGGATGTACGCACTGGACCTTCAGGTAGAAGAGGTCTCCCAGGGCGATCAGGCAGCCCTGGAGGATGGCCATCAGGGCGAAGACCGCGAATCTGCCGAAGTACTCCTGGTAGAGCTGAAGGCCAAAGCGGCGGGCGTTGCCCGGCGACTCCGGGCGGAAGGCTCCCCAGGCGCGGCGGCCGTCGGAGTCCTCATCCAGGTCATCGGCCCTCTTCCAGGCATCCTGCAGGGAGTCCAGGTGCAGGACGAAGGCCTTCTTCTTGTCGGACAGGGCCACCTTCATCATGGCAGCCAGAATGGTGGCACCCACCCAGATGGAGAGGATGGTGTAGAAGGGCGTCATGGCCGACCCGTAGTTCATTACGGGGAAGACCACATGCCGATGGATGCCGACCGGCGAGGACAAAAGCACAGCCAGAGTTTCGGAATCCCCGCTCAGCAGGGTTTTGACCTCCTGTGTATCTTTGCCCTGCGAAGCCTGGGTCAGGTGTCCTCCCAGGTCGGTCAGCCGCTTGGAGGCCTGGTCCAGACGCTGGGAGATTTCACCCAGCTGGTCCTTGGCCTGGTTGATGTCGTTGGTCATGGGTCCCGTCAGCCCGGAGGCGCCCTTGACGGTTCCATCCAGACCCGTCAGCAGCCGGTCGGTCGAGGTGACCACGGTGTCCATGGAGGAAGCCAGGTCGTCCAGGCGTGGCTTCAGGTCATTGCGGTACTGGGTGCGAACCTGGTCGACCGAGGCGCGGGCCTGGGCAATCCTGTTCTTCAGGTCCTGGCGCTGACCGGCCAGCTTGTCCTTGCCCTCACTGGCTGTCTGGGAGGCCTGGCTGATCCGATCGGCCAGGTCGCGCTGGACCGCCTGGGCCGCGCGCATTCCGGCCTGGGCCTGATCGATGGCGGTCAGAAGAGCCTGGCGCTGGTCGGCTGTCAGATTGGCATCGGATTCCACAGTGCTGCGCAGACCCTCCAGGCTGGCGATCATCCCGTCGTAGTCGGCCGCCGAGTCTCTGATCCGTTCGCTCAAATCGTTCAGCTGGCTACTGACGGCGTCGCTCTGCTGACCCACCTTGTCAAAAGCGTCGTCAATCTTGGAACCGATGGTGTCATAGGCGCCCGAGGCCTGGTCAAGGGCAGCGTCGACCGCCTGGGTCGACCCGGAGAGGGACTTGCCCAGATCCTTGGACCCCTTGGTGCCCTGGTTCAGGGCATTCCTGGCATCGGCCATGGCGGAGTCGGACCGACCCAGAATCCTGCCGGTGGAGTCAATCATCTTTCCGGAGGAGTCCAGAAGGCCCGCATAGGCATTCACCTGGCTGGAGGCGGTGGTCAGCCGCTGTGACATCTGGTCAATGTGGCCTGTCGTCCTGGCCAGATAATCCTGGACCTGGGGGCTCTGGGAGTATGTGAAGACCTGGCTGGCCAGGTCGATTCCCACCTGACCCACGGTCTTGACGAAGGTCTTGTCAATGGTCGTGGCCACGGTGTCGGCCCCCTGCTCAGTGACATGGGGAGCGATGGCATTCTTCTTTTCGTTCAGGTAGTACTCAAGGTTGGCGTGCTTCACGTCCTGCGAGAAGAGGGTCATCATGTCCGCGCTGAAATCCTTGGGGATGACGATGGCGGCGTAGTACTCACCTGAGCGCACCCCCTCCAGGGCCTGGTCACGGTTGACGAACCTCCAGTCCAGCTGGTCGTTGGCCCGCAGGGTGCTGGTGACCGTCTCCCCTACGTTGATCCTGACCGGAATCAGGTCGGACTTGTACCCCTTGTCGGTGTTGGCCACGGCCACCTTGATGGCCTTGGTGTTCTTGTAGGGGTCCCAACTGGCGGCGATGTTGAACCAGGCATAGAGGGCCGGGACGATGATCAGACCCATCAGGACGATGATGGCGATGACGTTGCTGGTGGCATCGGCCAGGTCCTTGCGCAGGATCCTCCAGATGTTCCTCATCGGCGATCACCATCCTCGGGAGCGCCCTCCCCATCACGATTCAGGACTGATTCGCGCACGGCCGTGGTCAGCCTGGTCATGGCCGAAGGCCCCTGCCTGCGCGTGCGAATCAGGGTGTGAAAGTCCATGCCGGGACGTTCGGCCAGGCCCAGCTGCTGCACATAGCTGTCACAGATGTATTCGACGATGATCAGGTAGGCATCGATCAGGACGATGGATGCGATGCAGGCGATCAGCATGACGATCTTGGCCTCGGTGCTGAACAGCAGGATGAGGAAGAGGACCGGCAGCAGAACCAGGGCCAGACCAGCCCGGATCAGTGTTGGATAGAGTGCCAGGAAGCGATGCGCCCGCCGCCTTATGACCGCACGGTAGTCGCCCTCGCCCAGGATGGAGCGGGCCAGGCTGCCCAAGCTCAGACGACGGTCAGCGGAATGGTTCTGCTCGGTCAGCATCAGGTCGGTGGCGCCGAGCCGCCGGTCGAAGAGGGCATTCAGGTTGAGCAGGTACCGCCGCACCACCAGTCCGATCAGCAGGGCCGCCGGCAGGTACCAGAAGATGTGGAGCATGTCCTGCCAATAGTGGTTACCGTACATGCCGCCGATGGTCTCGCGCATGGCATTGATCCCGTAGGTGAAGGGCAGCCAGGGGTTCAGATTACGGAAGAAGTCAGGCATCATCTCAATGGGATACATGCCCGAGGAGCCGGGTATCTGCAGGATGACCAGGACCACGGCCAGGGCCTTGCCGATGTGCCTGAAGGAGGCGGCCAAGGCGTAGATGATGTTGATGTAGACGAAGGAGGCGAAGACCCCGGCCAGGACGAACAGGGCCGGCTGCTGGCATTGGATGCCCAGCATCAGGTCGCCCACTGTAGCGATCAGCGCCTGGAAGAAGCCGACGAAGACCAGCAGAAGCCAGCGGCCCAGGTAGGCCTGGGTGGCGGTGCACTTGCGGATGCCCTCCTTGTCGACCTCCAGCTTGTAGATGGCTATCAGGATGAACCCGCCCACCCAGAGGGCCAGATTGGTATAGAAGGGTGCCACGGATGACCCGTAGTTGCTGACCGGATAGACCGTGTGCGAGGCCAGCTCCACCGGCGAGGCCATGGCCTTCCCGAAGGATTCCGGACTCAACCCAAGGGTTTGGGACATCCGGTTCCAGGCGGCCGAGGATCCCAGGGCTGCCACATCGGTGCGAACCCCCTCCAGGTCGGACCTGACCGAGACCAGGGAGGCCCTGGTGGTGGTCAGGGTCGACTGGGCCTGACCAATGGTGGAATCCAGCTGATCCAGCAGGGCATCGGTCTGGGCGGCCGTGGTGGCCAGGCTGCTCAGGGCGCCCTGGAGCGAGCCATTGGAGGCATTGAGGTTGTCCAGCCCGGTAAGGAGGTTGGGCATGGTGGTTCCCGTCAGGCTTTGGCTGGCCGCAGTCAGGGCCTTGATGCCTGTGTCGCCGGTGTCGGTCATGGCCGAGCTCAGGTCCGATGCGGCCTGCTTGCCCGAGTCCAGGGCCGTCGAAGAGTTCTTCTTGAAGGCATCCAGGGATGCCTGCTGCTGCTGGTTGGTCTTTTTCAGATCGTCGATTTGCCGCTGGATGCTCTGATATGCCGGATCCCCGGGATGCAGCCCGGAATGGTCCAGACCAGACTGGATCCGGTTTACGGCCTTTCCGTTGGCATCGACCAGCTGACCAAGGCCGGAATTGACCCGGTCCACCTTGTCCTGGGTGGCGTTCAGATCGGCGGTGATTCCGCCCGCCACCGTATTCACATCAGTGACCGCACTGGACAGCCGTACCGACCCGTCCGCCAGGGCCTGGTTCAGGGCGGAAGAGAATCGAAGACTGTCGTCGCGGGTCCTGGCCATGTGATCCTGGGCCTTGCTTAGGGTGGTTTGGGTGGCCGATATCTGACTCTGCAGGTCCTTGATGTCGTTTCTGGAGCCGGCCACGGTCTGTCGGGCCTGACCCATGGTGGAACCAATTCGGTCGAGCTGGCCGTCCGTCCGATCCAGCTGGTCGATGATGTCCCCCAGGTCGCCCACCACCTGGCTGCGGCTCTGCTCAGCCGCGCCCTGGGCATCGCCGGCGGTCTGCAGGACCTTCCCTGCCAGGGCATCGCTGACGGCCGAGACGAAGACGGTGTTGATCTCCTGGTCGATGGTGGATGCGCCGGTGTCGGTAACCTTGGGGGCGATGGCGTTCTTCTTCTCATTGACGTAATAGTTCAGAGCAGGCCTGCTCCCGGTTCCCTCAACGATGCCGACCAGGTCGGCGCTGAACTGTTCGGGGATGACAATGGCCGCATAGCACTGGCCCGAATGGACCTCGTCAATGGCTCTCTGGTCATCATCCATGAACTTCCAGCCCAGGCTGTTGTTGCCGCGCAGCTCCTGGATGACCGATCTACCGGCGTTGATCCTGCCGGTTTGCGCGGATTGTGCGCCTCGATCCATGCTGACGACGGCCACAGGGAGGTTCTTGACATTGCTGTAGGGGTCCCAGAGGGCCATGATGTTGAACCAGGCATAGAGGGAGGGCAGCACGGCCACCCCGATGGTCACAACCAAGGCCACGGGATTGCGCAGTATCCGCCAGAGATCTCGCCTGAAGATGGCCAACACGGTCTTCACCGCCAGGCACCTCCTTCTTGTCTGTCCGGGGGATCACGGCACTGGCCTGCTCCGCTCGGATTGGCTGCATCCTCCCGGGACTTACGTCCGGCCTGAGTATAGCCACCCTTCCTTACTGGCCCAGACCGGTCAGCTGACCGTGAATGCCCACTCAAGGCTGGAGGCGCTAGGGCAGACATGTGACCAGTGGTGGTTTCATCGTATATGAGCGAGGACGGAATCTTTCGGCATCACGCAAGACCGGACCGTCAGGGCAACAAGGGCTTCCGACGACGGTTTATGCTTTAGCCACGAATAGACGCGAGACCGCCATCGACAGGGCCACAGCCAGGCCCATGGGCATGAAGGCCATGACCGGCAGCTGACAGACCTCCATCAACATGGCCATGGCCATGAGCGGGGCCTGCTGGGATGCTGCCAGCAGGGAGGCGGCGCCGATTACAGCGCACTGCCAAACCGGTAGGCCGGGCGCAAGACCTGCCAGCAAGAGACCCAGAACAGCGCCCATGGCGGATCCCAGGGCTATGGACGGCGTCAGGGTGCCACCGAAGGCCCCGGCACGGATGGTAGCTGTGGTCAGCAGAGCCTTGGCCAGCGCAAAGAGGGCCAAGAGGGCAAGTGACTGAGCCAGCTGGAGCCCTGAGAACCCGACAGGCAACCGCTGATCCATGCCCATCTGGGCCAGGGCCCGGCCGTTGCCCATGACCTGGGGGACAGCCAGAGCGACCAGACCGGTCAGCAGGGCAACCCCTGTCAGCTGCCAGATAGCCGCAGGACCATTGGTCCTATGGGCCTCCGCCCAGGAGGTCATCCGCCGGAATCCGGCACCCAGCAGTCCCATGACCGGTCCGATAAAGAGGACCACTGCCATAAGCCATGGCCGGAAGGGCTCGGAGCCGACCTTATAGTATGGAGCGAACCCCTTGATAGAGCCGCCAACCAGGGTAGCCAGGGCTGACATGGCCAGATTGACCGTCACCACTTCGGCATCCACCCGCCGCAGCAACACCTCAATGCCGAAGAAGGCCCCAGTCAGAGGTGCAATGTAAATGCCGGCGAATCCTGCACCAGCTGCAGATGCCACCAGCAGCTGACCGTCCTGATCACGCAGCCCCAGCCGTCGACCCATCCTGGTCCAGAGACCGCCCAGAAGGGCCCCGGCCTCGCGAGGGGCCACCTCCCTGCCTATGGAACCGCCGGCAGCCACAAAGAAAATCTGGGTGAGCACATGAACCACGGTCCGCCCCGGGGGCATGGGCGCACCCTTGACGGCCTGGCCAACCGAGGGAACCAGCCTGGTCCTCGTCCGCAGCCAGGCCCAGACCAGCCCAGCCACCAGTCCGGCAATGGTCACCGAGGCCAGCCTCCTGATCGGCGACACCACCTCAGCCGTGGGAGCCTCTGGAGTCTCAGCGAAACCCAACAGGCCGACCTGTGTCAACTCGAAGAACCTTGTCAGCAGGCCTGAGGAAAGTCCGACCAACAGGCCCAGGCAGAGCACCGAGACCGCCAGACCCCAGCTACGGGGAAGCCGGAGTCCGTGATTGGGCCCTGGAGTCTGGTCAGGCTTTCGTTGGATATGCACAACCCCAATCTAGCGGAAGCAACCGCCAGCAGGGCGTCAGCGCAAGCAGCCTTTCTGTCAGTCCGTCTTGTTCTTGAGGGCCTCCCGCAGGAAGTCCCGCTGCAGAATAAGCAGGTTCTCGGCCACGGTCTCGTCGTTGGTCATGTGGGTGATGCCGGTCAGCGGCAGGACCGTATGAGGACGGCCGGCCGCCATCAGAGCACCGGAGAGCCTCAGGGTATTGGCCACGGAAACATTATCGTCCGCGAACCCATGGATCAGCATCAGCGGGCGGCGCAGCGAGGGGGCATCATCAATGATTCCGTTACGGCGGTAGACGGCCGGGTCCAGACCCAGATAGCGCTCGGTGTAATGGGTGTCGTAAAGAGTCCAGTCCGTGGGCGGGGCGCCTGCACAGGCCGCATGGATCCGGTCGGGAGCCCGCAAAACGGATAGGGCCGACAGGAAGCCGCCATAGGACCAACCGATCATGGCCACATGCCCCAGGTCGGCCTCGGGAGCAAAGTCCGGCAGGGCCTCCAGAGCCTCAAGCTGGTCATCCAGAGTCACCTGGGCCATGTCCTCGAAGATGGCCCGATCCCAGGCGGGACCACGACCAGGTGTGCCCCGGCCGTCGGCGGTCAGGACCAGGAAGCCTTGATCAGCCCACCACTGGGACTCCCAGTAGTAGGACTGGTTGAAGACCACCTGCTGGGCACCTGGCCCGCCGTAAGGCTTGAGCAGGACGGGCAGGCTGTCGGCGCTGGCGTAGGGGCTGGATTCGGACGGCCTGACGATGGCTGCGAACAGCTCGTGCTGGCCGATGCGCACGAAGTCCACGTTGGGGGTGAACCCGGGATCGCTGCTGGTGTCGGCCAGGATGGCGCTCATGGCCCCCTGGCTATTGATATGACCGGCATCCACAGCCCGGCGATCAGGACGGTCCTGATGCTCAGGCCGCACGGGTTCGCCGGTCTGTCTAGCGCTGCTGTCGGGGCGGGCTTCGCCCACCAGGCCCAGCCCTTCAGCGCCCAGGCGGTCCAAATCCCCGTCAGCCCCCAGGTAACAGTGGCGCACCTGTCCCTGCGCCGAAGCCATGGTCCGGCCACTGACCACGATCCCATGGCCGGCTCGGGAGGCAGTCCACACTCCGGGCAGACGGTTGAGTACATGAATGGAGCCATCATAGCTCAGACGCATCAGGTCGAAGCTCCGGGGGTCAGTGGAGACGACCGCCAGCACATCGCGGTCCCCCACAGACAGCACCTGCCGAATCTGGCAGCCAGCCGGGGAGAATACCCTCCCGTCCAAACGTAGCCGCGTGGTGTCGGCTTCTGTATCGATGAAGGCATCCACCAGCCCGCCCTGGGGCTGGTAGGCCGGCAACCCGGGCACCAGGTCGATCCACTGATCGTTGTCATGCGTCTGCAGCACCCTGGTGGCCACCTTGGGCGCCGCCTCGGGATCGAGCAGGGTCATATTCTGCCCTGGCTCCAAGCCCTGACGGGTGTCCGGCACCTGCACATCCAGGATCCTGTCCTCGGTCTGTCGACGGTTCTGAACCAGCAGCAGGGGCCGATGCCCGTCCTGCCAGCGGACCACGGCAAGGTACTCGAAGGCCTGATGATCCCAATCCACCTCGCCCACCCAGGGGTCGGCGTCATCCTGGCCCAGGAGGACCAGGCTCAGCCCGACGCGGGCGTTGGCGGTCAGTGCCTGGGGATACCGCCGGGCACGCGGTCCAACCTGGGGATTGGCCGGATCGCTGATGTACCAGATCGGCTCATCGGAGGAATCGGTGTGCTCGACCAGCAGGGCCCGGGAATCCGGAGACCACCAGAACCCCTGGTAGCGGTCCATCTCCTCGCCGGCCACGAATTCGGCCAGTCCCAGCCGCATCCGATCATCGGTGCCGGGGCGCAGGGACAGGACAGCCCGTTCACGATCCTGCCCGCCACCCTGCCCGATGGTGACCACCATCAGCCGGCCGCCAGTGGTATAGGCCACCATGGTGCCGTCCGGGCTGATGGCGGGATTGAGCACAGCCGAATCGCTGTCTTCCAAGCTCAGAGCACGTGTGGAGGCGGTGAGACCGTCAGGAGCTATCAGCGAGAGCCAGAGCCGGCCGCCCAAGGCAAAGACCACCCGATCCCCTGCAGCATCCACGCTGTAATCGACAATGCCCTCGCCGCCTTCCCGCGAACGCTCCCTGCGAGCCAGCTCGGCGGCCGGCACCTGTTCCTGGTCCGCATCCTCCAGCAGGGCCCTGGGGTCGGCCAGGAGCACCTCATGGTGGCGACCTTCGTGGTCAAAGACGGACAGCCAGAGCCCGGTCACCAGATCTTCGGGTCCGTCGGAGCGCAGGAATACGGCTCGCGAACCGTCCCCCACCGCCAGGGCCGACCGTGGCGCACCCAACGTAAACCGCAGGGTCCGGGCCTTGGCCCGCGGATATGCCTCCATCGCCCGATCCACCTCTTCGGCCATGCTCGCTCCTCGAATATCTCTGACATGATCCCCATGACCATGCGTCTGCCACGATGATAAGCGCCCAGGTGCCAAAGGGGAATTCGAATAGGTCAACTGCGATCTGCCGCTCTGCCTGCAACGGACGTTAATCGTTCTACGTGAGAAACTTTTATCGTCGAATAAGGCATATTCCCGGACTACGACCGGCCGATGACCATTCCCTGCGGTAGGATTGTGGCGTGTTATCGCCAAAGATTGGTCGATGATGCCTGTTTCCCCGGAGTAGGGGTGTCAAGGCAGGACACCTCATGAATGTATCTGGGGAGCAACTGACAACAGAGAAAACAGAGGTAACCGATGAACATCATGGTTCGTTTCAAACGCGCATGCGCAGTACTCGCTGCCGGCGCCACCCTGGCAGGCGGCTTGGCATTGCTGCCTACCGTGGCCCAGGCTGTCGAGAGCAAGAATGTCCAGACCAAGGCCGCTGGCTACAAAATCACGTTCATTGACCCAAGCGTAGATATGGAACACCCCACCGAGGTGACTAAAACTACCGATGAAAACGGCAAGCTGAGCCCCGACCAAGTCCCAGAAGTTAAGGTGCCGAATTCATTGGTAGACACTATGAAAGGTGACGGCTGGAACTTCGAGTACGGAAGCCCGGAACCGGCAATCGACTTCGATACCTACGTTTTCACCGGAGACACCACACTCTATCCTCGCTACGCCGAGAAAACTCCCACCACCTACAACATTACTTTCATCAGTACGAATCCGGAAAATCCAGAAGATTCCTACTCGCAACTACTTGTAACCAATAGTAAACGCAGGCTTTCTGAAGACCCCAAGATCGTCGACTACGACGGTTACACTTTCGCCGGCTGGTATAACACCAATGGCTGGGGTCCTCTTGTCCCTGGCGCTCCCTACACCTCAGATACTACTTTCATAGCCAAGTATGACAAGGTGACCACTCCCACCCAGCCTGACCAGCCTGGCCAGACCACTCCCAACCAGCCTGACCAGTCTGGTCAGACCGCTCCGGTTGACAACAACACCAAGCAGCCTGCCAAGGACAACAAGGCTCCCGCCAAGGATCCGGCTAAGCAGGACACCAAGAAGAACAACAACACACTGGCCCAGACCGGCGCCGACGCCACGGCTCCTCTGGCCATCGCCGCTGGCCTCTGCCTGGCTGCCGGCATCACCCTGGGTCTGCGTCGCAAGCTGGCTCTGTGAACCCGCAGGCTTCAGCCTGACCTATGATGATTGAAGCCCAAAGGCCCCTGGTCCATTGCGGCCACGGGGCCTTATCCATATCCGGCAGTCGCGGTCGTTCGAACCTGTTCATTGAAGAAATTGCAAGCATCCGACCGCCCATTACCCCCTTACGGCAGGGTCACGTACTATGAAAGGGTTATATGGAAAGGGATGACTATGAGCGTTCTCGATCGTTTCGAGAAGAGCGTGGAAGGCGCCGTTAACGGTGTCTTCTCGAAGTTCGGCTCCAAGGACCTACAGCCCGTCGACCTGTCGAGCGCCCTCGAGCGTGAGATAGACTCACAGGCCATGCCCGTCGGTCGCGACCGCACCGTGGCGCCCAACGAGTATCGATTCAGACTATCCACACCAGACTTCGACCGCATCGAGCAGTGGGGTTCGGAGGCTCTGGCCAACGAGCTGGCAGACAACCTGACCAAGTACGCCGAAAGCCAGCACTATGCCTTCGTCGGCCCGGTCGTGGTCATCTTCGAGGAGGACCTCAACCTGAACAAGGGTGACTTCCACCTGTCTGCCGAGTCGGTCCAGGGCAACGCGGCACCCGTCACCACACCCGAAGAGTCCAAGGACTGCCCGGTGTTGGAGATCAACGGTCGCCAGTACCTGCTGACCGCACCCATCACCACCATCGGCCGTGGATCCTCCTGCGACATCGTCATCGACGACGCAGGCATCTCCCGCCGACACCTGCAGATCGAAATCACTGACAAGGGCGTGGTAGCCCGCGATCTGGGGTCCACCAACGGCACCTATGTAGAGGGACATCAGGTTCCCGCAGCCACCCTGCTGGACGGCAATACCATCACCATCGGCCGTACCCGCATCCTTTACTGGGCATCGTCGCAGGAACAGGATTCGTAAGCCGCCCAGACCTTGAAGTAAGGTCGAATCATTATGCTGACTGAACTGACATTCGCCATCCTCAAATACGGATTCCTGGCTCTGTTATGGGTATTCGTATGGCTGGCCATCCGTTCACTCCGCAAAGACATCGAAACTTTCAGCCCCAAAACCTCTCATACCCGCCGACGTAGCGAACGCGCAGCCCAGGGCAAGCTGCCGGCGGCCGCCAGATCCGTACCCATCGCCCCGGTCAGCAAGACGGAGCCCGCAAACAACGAGCCTTCCCTGCTGGTGGTCATTGACGGACCTTTGGCCGGCTCCTCCACGCCGCTGTCCGGACGACCCATCACCCTGGGCCGCTCCTCCTCGAACACCCTGGTGCTGGACGATGAGTTCGTCTCCGGCCATCATGCGCGGGTCTACCAGGATCCCGCATCGGGCCGATGGGCCATCGAGGATCTGGGCTCCACCAACGGCACCGTCGTCTCGGGGCAGAAAATCACGGCACCGACAATCCTACCGGCGGAGGTTCCCGTGCGCATCGGAGCCACCACCTTCGAGTTGAGGTAGCCGCCCATGACCAGGAACGATGCGAGTAAAAAGCTGTTCCTCTACTCCACGGCGGTTTCAGACGTGGGGTACGTGCGCAGCAACAACCAGGATTCGGCCTTCGCCGGCGAGCGCCTGGTGGCTATGTGCGACGGCATGGGCGGCCACGCAGGCGGGGATACAGCCTCGACCATAGCCATCCGATCCCTGGCCCACATCGAACGCGACGACCGGGAACAGGACGTGCAATCCCTGGCCCGGATGATGGAGACCTCAGTCATCGCGGCCCATGACGCCATCGTAGGCAAGGCCAAGCGCGAACACCGCCTGTCAGGCATGGGCACCACGGTCACGGCCCTGGCTCTGGCCGACGACTCCTGGGTGCTGGCCCATATCGGGGACTCCCGAGGCTACCTGCTGCGGGAAGGCAAGTTGATCCGGATGACCCAGGACCACTCCTACGTGCAGCACCTGATCGACACCGGCCGCATCTCCCCGGCAGAAGCCCGCAACCACCCTCAGCGCAACGTGGTCATGCGGGTCCTGGGGGACTTCGACATCGACCCCCGTCCGGACATCTCCATCTCCAAGGCCTTGCCCGCAGACCGCTGGATGATCTGCTCGGACGGCCTCTGCGGCGTTCTGGAGGACTCGACCATCGCCGAAGTGCTGTCCTCGGTCTCGGACCAGGCAGAGTGCGCCCAGCAGCTGGTCACTTTCGCCCTGAAGGCCGGCAGTACCGACAACGTGACCGTGGTCATCGCCGATGCCACGCTGGCCCTGGACGCCGATGCCTTCGATCTGCCCCATCAGACCCCCTTGGTCGGTGGCGCGGCCAGCTCCAACCTGGAGGCCCTGGCCGACATTCTGGATGAGCCAGTAGCGGCCGCACCGCGCCTACGCGACGAGTCCCGGGAATCCCCCGCCAAGCGGGCCGCCGACCTGGCCCAGGACCGGGATGCCGGCAAGCAGGAGGACGAGGATGACGATGTCCGCACCGCCCAACCCTCGGCTGCACGCGAAGAGAGCGGCGAACGACATGTGCCCGACACCAGCGAGATCCCCGTCGTCCACAAGAAGGACGGCTCGGACTCTGCCGACCCCTACGACCCGGACGTGGCCGACGCCATCCACAAGGAGCACCTGGAGCAGCGCAAGCGTCAGCGCTCAAGGCACCGGCGGATTCGGCTGATCCTGGCCGGCATCATCACGCTGGTAATCCTTGCCCTGGCCGGAGGCACGGCGGCTGCCTACCGCTGGAGCCAGGAACAGTACTACCTGGGCACGGACCAGGGCCGAGTTGTCATCTACCAGGGCGTGCCCACCAAGGCCTTCGCCCTCTCGCTGTCCCACCCGGTGCAGACCACGGACATCGCCGTCAAGGGTCTGCCCCAGTCCTGGCGTGACCAGCTGGAAGAGGGCATCACCGTCTCCAGCATGGACGACGCCAAGGAGCACGCCCGTCTGATTCGCAAGGAGGCCGGCGACCTCAAACGCGAGCACGCCAAGGAGGCCAAGGACGAGTCCGACCAGACATCGGCTTCTCCCTCAGCCTCGCCCTCACCGTCGGAAACCGATCAGGGCGGGCGGCAGAAGTCATGATCATCACCCGTCTGCGCCGCATAGGCCTTCTGCTCTTCTCCCTGCTGGTGGGGTTCATCTGCTTCTTCCAGATGTTCGCCCGTGTGGCGGGCCACTTCCCCAAGGATTATGCCGCCCTGTTGGCAGTCACAGCCGCCCTCTTCATCGCCCTCTGGGTCCTGCTGGAGATTTTTCAGCCTTACGGCAGCCAGGCCATCCTGCCCGGCATCGTCATCCTGAGTTCACTGGGAATCACCCTGATCACCCGCATAGATCTGCGCAACGCCCAAATCGGCCAGCCCACACGGGTGGGCTTCACCCAGCTGATCTGGCTGTGTCTGGCCCTGGTCCTGTGTGGACTGCTGGTGGTGCTGCTCCGGGACTATAGGCTGCTGCGCCGCTTCTCCTATGTAAGCATGGTAGTGGGCCTGGTCCTGCTTCTTTCGCCCATGCTGCCCGGCATCGGCCGTGAAATCGGCGGCGCCCGCATCTGGATAGGCGTGGGGTCGCACACCCTGCAACCCGGCGAATTCGCCAAACTCTTCCTGGCTTTCTTCTTCGCCGCCTACCTATTCGACCACCGGGACCAGCTGGCCGTGGGCGGCAAGAAAGTCCTGGGCATGCGGATGCCCCGAATCAAGGACTTTGGCCCCATCATCATCGTCTGGCTTATTTCGCTGGCCGTCCTGGTCATCCAGCATGATCTGGGCACCTCGCTGATGTACTTCGCTATGTTCGTGTCCATGCTCTATGTGGCCACCGGCCGCACCAGCTGGATTGCCATCGGCTCGGTCTTCTTCGTCATCGGGGCTGTGGCGGCATCCATGATCTTCGCCCACGTGGGTGCCCGTGTGGACGCCTGGCTGCACCCCTTCAGCGATGCTGAGTTCAGCAAGGCCTTCGGAGGATCCGGCCAGCTGGTGCGCGGCATCTTCGGCCTGGCCGCCGGCGGGCTGACCGGCACCGGCCTGGGCCAGGGACGCCCCTGGATCACCCCCCTGGCCAACTCCGACTTCATCTATACATCGGTGGGCGAGGAGCTGGGGCTGAGCGGCCTGCTGGTGGTCCTGGCCCTCTACCTGGTCATCGTGGCCTCGGGCATGATCACGGCCATGAAGATCAAGGACGGCTTCGGCAAGCTTCTGGCCTCCGGTCTGGTCTTCACCATGGCCTTCCAGGTCTTCACGGTGGTGGGCGGCATCACCCTGGTCATTCCCCTGACCGGCCTGACCATGCCCTACATGGCGGCGGGTGGCTCCAGCCTGGTGGCCAACTGCATCCTGGCCGTCCTGCTGATCATCATCTCCAACGCGGCCAACAAGCCTGCGCCGGAGGTCAGCTCGGACACCTTCAAGTACGAGGCCTTGGCCGTGTTGCGCCAGCAGGAAACCAGCAAACGCGACGAACAGGACGACTCGGACTCCGAAGAGCCCCATGGTCATCATGCCGGGCCGATCGAGCCAACCGACCAGGACGAGGAGACCGATCTGCCAGCCACCGGTCGCATCCCCGTCCGCCAAGTTCGAGGAGGTGGACAGTGAACAAGGCCCTGCGTCAACTCTTCAACGCCGTCATCGTCCTCTTCGTCATCCTGGGGCTTTCCAGTTCCATCATCATGGTGATCCGGGCGGGCAGCCTTAACTCGGACCCCCGCAATCTGCGCGCCCTCTACCACGAGTATGCGGCGCCCAGGGGGGCCATCCTGACATCGGACGGTGCCGTCATGGCCCAGTCCGACCCCATCAACGACTCCTTCCAGTACCAGCGGCACTACCACAAGGGGCCCGTCTACGCACCCATCACCGGCTATTACTCCATCACCAGCCCGGCAGACCGGGGAATCGAAGCTTCGCGCGACCGCCTGTTGAGCGGCCAATCGGACAGTCTTTGGATGGACCGGCTCAAGTCCCTCTTCACCGGCACACAGAACAAGGGCGCATCCATCGAGACCTCCATCAATCCCCAGATGCAGGAGGCCGCCTACGCCATGCTGGGCAACCTGTCCGGTTCGGTGGTGGCCATCGAGCCCTCCACAGGCCGCATCCTGACCATGGTCAGCACACCGAGCTACAACCCCGAAGACCTGACCGCCCACGACAGCGGCGATGCCTCCCAGGCCTACCAGAAGCTGGCCTCCCGTTCCGACAACCCCATGCTCAACCGGGCCACCTCGCAGCTGTATCCGCCCGGGTCCACCTTCAAGGTGGTTGTGGCCGCCGCCGCCCTGGAGTCCGGCCAGTATCACCCCGATAGCCAACTGCCGGCCGGGGCCTCATACACATTGCCCGGCACCAACTACAATCTGACCAACACCACTACAGCGGCCGGCGGGGTCAACGGGAAGATCAGCCTGGAGAATGCCCTGGCCTACTCATCCAACACGGCCTTCTCCCAGCTAGGGGTCGCCCTGGGCGGCAAGACGCTGGCAGCGCAGGCCCGCAAGTTCGGCTACGGCTCCACCATCACCCTGGACGGGACCACCTCCACAGGACGGCCCATGAAGGCCGTGGCCTCCAAATTCCCCGAGGACCAGTCCCAGGACCGGATCGCCCTAGCTTCCATCGGCCAGGGGGACACCCTATCCACCCCACTCCAGGCTGCCATGACGGTCGCCGCCGTGGCCAACGGCGGCAAGCTCATGCAACCGACCCTGGTGGACCGGGTGCGCTCCAGTGACCTCAGCGTCATCAGTGAGACAACGCCCTCGGTCTACTCACAGGCCTTCTCATCGGACACCGCCAAGGCCCTGACCACCATGATGGAGGCAGTAACCACCAAGAGCTACCCGGAGCTTGAGATTCCAGGAGTGCAGGTGGCCTCCAAGTCCGGCACAGCCCAGATCGGCACGGGCAATACGGCAAATGACGGGTGGATGGTAGGATTCGCTCCGGCCGACAAACCCAAGGTAGCCGTAGCCGTCGTGGTGCATGGAATCTCCTCCTATGGCATAGACATTGCCGGGCCAATCATGAAACGCATCATGCAGGAGGCTGCCAAGTGAAACTGGTACAAGGACAGCTCATC
Source organism: Bifidobacterium sp. W8114 (assembly GCF_016101165.1). NCBI lineage: Bacteria > Bacillati > Actinomycetota > Actinomycetes > Bifidobacteriales > Bifidobacteriaceae > Bifidobacterium > Bifidobacterium sp. W8114. The sequence continues at coordinate 20,770 of NZ_JACFRA010000005.1, forward strand.
CATAGACGGTACCGTCTGGACCGTCGCCTGGCCCAAGGGGGCATGGGCGAAGTCTGGAAGGGCTATGACATCGAACTGGGACGAGTTGTGGCCATCAAGGCCCTGCGCGAGGATCTGACCAACGAGGAGTCCAAGCTGCTGCGGCTGCGGGCCGAGGCGCACAATTCCGCCAACCTGGCCCACCCCAACATCGCCGCCCTCTTCGAGTACTACGAGCACGACGGCATCGGATTCCTGATCATGGAATACGTGCCCAGCCAATCCCTGGCAGACATCTATCGGGACCGGGGCGCCCTGGACCCCATCGAGCTGCTGCCCATCCTGATACAGACGGCCCGAGGGCTCTACGTGGCCCACTCCCACGGGGTCATCCACCGGGACGTCAAGCCGGCCAACATCATGGTCTCCGACACCGGCGAGGTCAAGATCACCGATTTCGGGGTCTCCTACTCCACCAACCAGGGGCAGATCACCCAGGACGGCATGGTGGTGGGCACGGCCCAGTACATCTCGCCCGAGCAGGCCCAGGGCCTCCAGGCCACCCCCCAGTCCGACATCTACTCCCTGGGTGTGGTGGCCTACGAGGGGCTCTGCGGGCACCGGCCCTTCACCGGCGCCACCCCGGTGGACATCGCCGCAGCACACGTCAACGACCCTGTGCCGCCACTGCCCGACTCGGTGGACAACCAACTCATGAACTTCGTCATGTCCATGCTGGCCAAGGACCCGCGAGACCGCCCGGCAAATGCCCTGGTAGTCTCGCACACCCTGGCCAGGATCGAACAGCGGCTGCTGGACCAGCAGCTGGGCGAGACGGAGGTCATCGACCCGCGCGCGCCCATGCCTCGACGCATTATGAGCAGGCCACACGCGGCAAAAGACATCTTCAGGCCCTTCTGGGGGCACTATGGAGGAGGAAGCGCACAGCGCGGCCTTGAAGCGACGAACGGAGGGGATACCCTATGAGCATCACACTGCCGCCATCCCTAGCGGACGGACGCTACCGTCTGGGACAGCTGATCGGACGCGGTGGCATGGCCGAGGTCCACAAGGCTGTGGACACGCGTCTTGGAAGGACGGTCGCGGTCAAGATCATGCGTTCCGATCTGGCCAACGACGAGGTCTTCCTATCGCGGTTCCGGCGGGAGGCTCACTCGGTCGCCCTGCTCAACAACCCCAACATCGTCTCCATCTATGACTCGGGCGAGGAGATACTGACCGACGACCAGGGCAACCATGAGCGGGTGCCCTACCTGGTCATGGAGTACGTCAAGGGACAGACCCTGAGGTCCATCCTCAAGGAGAACGGTGCTCTGAGCCAGCGCGACAGCGAGCAGGTCATGCTGGGCATGCTGAGCGCTCTGGACTACTCCCACCACATGGGCGTCATCCACCGGGACATCAAGCCCGGCAACATCATGATCTCGGAGCAGGGCATCGTCAAGGTCATGGACTTCGGCATCGCCAGGGCCATGGACGATTCGGCCGCCACGATGACCCAGTCTCAGGGTGTGGTGGGCACGGCTCAGTACCTGAGCCCTGAACAGGCCCGCGGCGAGAGCGTGGACATGCGCTCCGACCTCTATTCGGCCGGCTGCGTCCTCTACGAGATGCTGACCGGGCGGCCGCCCTTCAACGGGGATTCGGCCGTGGCCATCGCCTACCAGCACGTCACCGAGGTGGCCACCCCACCCAGCACCATCGTGCCCGGCCTGCCGAAGATGTGGGATTCCATCTGCGCCAAGGCCATGGCCAAGGACCGCCAGAACCGGTACGCCACGGCCGCCGCCTTCAAGAGCGACATCCTGGCCTTCATGAACGGCGGAACCCCGGTAGCTGCCGCCTTCAACCCGCTGACCGACCTGGCCAATGTCAAGGCCCGCAAGGATGCCGAGCAGGGCACCGAAACGGCAACCCTGCCGCTGACCGAAGAGGAGACGGCAGCCACCCAGGCCTTCAACCCTGTTCAGGACCCGCTCAATCCGGCCGCCGCCACCGATGTAGCCACGGCTGAGCGCACGGCCACCAGGGCGGCCCAGAAGAAGTCCAAACGGCGCAAGCAAATCATCATCGGCGCCATCGTGACGGCTTTGGTCCTATTGCTTGCTGGATTGGGCGCGTGGAACGTCCTAAGCCGAAACCGTCATCCGATGGCCGAGGTACCCACCATCAACGCGCAGATGTCGCGGATCCTAGCCCGTGAGAAGGTCACCGCCGCAGGCTTCCAATACCAGGAGAAGGAAGACAACGACTCGGCCGAGCCCAAGGGGACCTTCACCAAGCAGAGCCCCAAGGGCGGAAGTATGGCTCCCAAGGGCTCCACAGTGACCGTCTGGTTCTCCTCCGGGCCCAAGGACTCGGCCATCCCCGATGTCAAGGGCAAGACCCAGCAGGAGGCCCGCAGAACCCTGGAGAAGGCCGGATTCAAGGTCTCTCCCGCTGCATCAGTGGAAGATAGCCAGGATGTACCCAAGGACCATGTGACCCGCACGGATCCCGCTGCAGGCCAAAGCGTGGCCAAGGGGACCAGCATCCTGATCTACATCTCCTCGGGTATGACCAAGGTGCCCGATCTGTCTGGCAAGACCAAGGACGACGCGACCAAGATTCTACAGAACCTGCACTTCAACATCACCATCCGCGAGCAGGCCTCCAACACCGTGGCCAAGGATATGGTGATCAGCACCGATCCGGCTGCCGGGTCCTCCATCCAGCAGGGAGCCATGATCACGGTCACCGTCAGCAACGGCATGCAGCTGAGCAACTACATCGGCATGACCCTGGGCGAGGCCAAACGCAACCTGGGCCAGGGGGTCAACATCACGGTCAACGGCCCCAATAACGACAACGCCGAGGTAACCGGCCAGGATCCCACCTCAGGTTCCTCCTTCGACAAGTCCAAGGACACCATCACCCTGACCACGGCCATCCGCATCCCGCCCTTCTCCCAGGGCGAGACCTTGGGCAGCTACCGGCAGAAGCTGACCAACAGCGGTGTCAGCGCCGACAGGGTGACCTCCATCGGCAAGGACACGGACAAGGTGACCGCGGTCAGTCCTGGGGCCGGCAGCAGGGTGGACGACAGCACCCCCATCACGGTGACCACCGTAAGCTCCAGCAACTGACCCCATGGCTCGGCGGCCAAAGTCTTGCCGCCGAGCCATATCGTTGGTCATATAGGACCGGTCAGAGTTAATACGGGGTGAACATAGCGGCATCTACCAGACCATGACCGCAGAAGAGTCTTGGGTAAACCTCGGGCAATTGCTTCTGGCAGTCGGCAATGCATGACACCAATAAGCGGCGGGGCCGCAGAATCGCATTGTATTCCGCGGTCCCGCCGCTTTTCCATGCCGCCTAGGTCAGAAGGTGGAGTAGTTGGACATCTGTCTGAGCATGGGCACGTTACTGGCCAGCCATGGGAAGCCCCATTCCATCAGGGCACAGGCCAGAGCCAACAGGAGCAGAATCAGCAGAAGCCAGCGGATCGGCGCTATACCGGACTGATGCCGCAGCAGCCAGCCGTAGAGGCTGATCATGGGCTGGGGCTTCTCGCCCTTGCGAATCTGCCGCAGCAAGGGGTAACGCCAGGCAGCCAGGGCCGCCAGGTAGATGATCAGATAGGCTGCTACCAAAACCATGAAGATCGGCTGCAGAGAACCCAGCTTGGCCACGACGGAGCCCTTGTCGTCCGCAAAGGCCACTTTGCTGCCTCGGTCACCCAAAAGCTCCTTGGGCACTCCGTCGGACACCTTGGCCCAGTAGCCGAATTCGCCCCAGCTTATCCAGCGGTGGGTGGCCGTGGTGTACTTGGGCTCACAGGTGGTCAGCGTGATCATGCGCCGATCAGGAGACTCGTTGGGCGAATAAGGGTTGGGAGCGATAACGCTGACTTCGTCGGCAGCGACGATCTTGTAGCGGGTGTAGTGGTAGACGTACCAGTAATCCTTGGTGCGCAAAACGATGGCATCGCCTACCCGTAGCTCATCCACATGACCCAGCGGCTCACCATAACCGGCACGGTGTCCGGCCAGGGCTACGTTGCCTATCTCGCCCAGCATCTGCGTATTGGGGTAGTGTCCCAGTCCCGCGTAAGCCAGCTCCCGGGGCGATGTGCCCTGAACTACGTTGCGCTCCCAATTCTGTCCAAAACGAGGAATGTAGGCCTGGGCCATCAGTTCACCCTCGGAGGCCTGCTTGGGCTGCACTGGTGGCGCCCCTTTCTGAGGCTTGGCTACCTTGCGGGAGTCACCGGATCCCGGGTTACTCCAGGAGGTCGAGGCACGGGCCTCCAACTGCTGATGCTCGGACTGCACGCCGGTCCACCAGAGCTGCCAGACCACGTAAAGTGCGCAGACGACGGCCAGCGTAATCAGCAGCTCCCCTACGATTTCTGCAATGCCCACCAGCCAGGTTCGCCGCTTATCCGCCGGTTCATCGACCGACGTCTTGTCGTTTCCCGAGTCCTCTGTCGTCATTTACCGTGCCTTCTCATCTAGCGATGCGTACTGGAGTGGCTGCAGGACAGCCGTCGTCTCAGGGAATCTCAGATTGTCCGAAGACTCGACATCCCAACCCAGACCCACCGTATTCACATACTCCTTGTAAATTCGGATGGATGGCGAAGCATTCAGGGACTTGGTCATCCGATCGACTGGTCCTATGGCTGAAATCTTATATGGCGGCGAGTACTTTCGGCCGTGCAGCAGCAACACATTGCCCACGCATCGCACAGCCGTGGTGGGCAGAACCCGCTGATCCTGGATCCTCATGGACTCGGCTCCCCCGGCCCAGAGCGCGTTGACCACGCTCTCCACGTCCTGCTGGTGGATGACGTAATCGTTGATGTTGGCCGTCGACCCGTCGGAACCAACCTTCTGTTGCCAGAGCGGGGAATCATTGAGGGTCACCGTCAGCCCCGGCCCCTGGACGGCCTTGAGCACCGTACCAGAGCCGGGGTCCTCGCGGGCCTGGTCCGAGCTGCCCTTGTCGTCGGTCAGGGTCTTCAGCGCGTTGATCTGCGAGCTCATATCATTGATGTCCTTGCGCAGCTCAGCAGCCTTGTTCTCGCGCTCCTCCACCAGCCCGGCCGTATCCGAGGTGACCGTGACCGTCCTGTTGACGCGGATGTTGGTGGTCAGCATGAACCCGACCAGGGCCAGCACCACAGCCACGGCCACTGTGCCGACCAGGGACCTGCGCGCACCGTGCCGTCCTGTCCGTCTGGTCATAGGCATACCCTCATCCTCGTCTGCGATAGTATTACGTTCGAGTCTAACCGCTACTATGGCTTAGTAGATCTACTGAAGGAGAATAACCTCATGGCAGAGCATCAACTCCATGATGACGAGGACGATGCGGTGGACGAGGCCAAGAAGACCGAGGCCGAGGACAAGACCGCTGGCACTGGCGAGGATGCCGAGGACGAGGAGTACGGCCTGTCCATGGACAAGGTGGAGGCCGTGCTCAACCAGAGCGTTGACAAAAAGCACATGACTCCGCAGATGCGCCGCATCGTGCAGCGTCAGGAGGAGAACACCCGTCGCGTGGAGGACACCATCAAGAGCACCAAGGCCAATCCGCGCTGGTTCGTGCCCCTCTTCGTCACGCTGATGGTGGTGGGCCTGATCTGGATCGTGGTCTACTACATCTCCTCCGTCAGAGGCAGCGTCTTCCCCATCCCCGGCATTGGCAACTGGAACCTTGCCGTGGGCTTTGGCATTCTGCTGGTCGGCTTCCTCATGACCATGTGGTGGCACTGATCCAACAGCATTACTCTTCAGGAACCCCGCAACCGTCCAGGCATGGCTGTGGGGTTCTTTGTATGCCCATCCACACCTGAGCGTCAGGCATGTGTGGATTCAAGCATCCAGCTCCACCTATTTCATCCACCGATCCGAAACTCAATCTAAAGTTATCCACAATCGCCCGAATTCCTCGTGGACGGCTTAAGGCACTCGTCCACAACCCTACTGCTGATTGAGTTCTGCATTCACTTATCCACTTTTTACAGGTATATATACACCAGTTCTGAATACTTATTCCCAGGTTATCCACAAGATTGTCAACAAATGTGGATAGATGACATCCATGTCATTTATCAATTACCGGACCCAAAACGAGGACGAAATAGTCGGCAGTCAACGGCAGGCAATCGACAGCAGGCAGATGCTGATTTTCAGCGCAAGGGGTTGAACATGTTGCAGCCCAGAGCCAGCAGAACCAGAGCCAGCAGGAAGATCAGCGTGGGCAACAGCCAGGAGAGCAGACCATGCACCCGGGAGCCAGGCCGGCCCACGTGCAGCAGGACCAGCATGAAGAGGCCGCCGACTATGAACCCGCCCACATGATCCTGCCAGGCGATGCCGGGCACGAACAGAGGCATGCAGAAGTTGATGGCCATCCAGACCACCATGGAAATGATGTCAATCCCCAGACGGCGGTAGACCACCAGAATGGCGGCGAAGAGCCCGAAGAGCGCGCCCGAGGCCCCGATGGCCGACGTGCCCCATCCGTTGGGCGCCAGGACCGCATAGACCATCAGCCCCAGGTCTCCGCCCAGCCCGCTGATTATGTAGAGGGCCAGGAACCGCCCATGCCCTATCAGATTTTCCAGCACCGGCCCCACAACCCAGAGGGTGATCATGTTGAAGAGGATGTGCGAAACATTGGTGGCATGCAGAAATATGTTGGTCACAAACATCCAGGGCTCATGAATGGCTGCAATCGGCACGAAGGCCCAGTAGCCCAGCAAAAGACGCTGGTACCGAAGCGGAGCCAGCAGATACAGGGCCATCTGGATGACCCAGGCAACTATGCAGATCAGGGTGATGGCTATGGTCACCACCGGAGCATGGTCACCCCAGTACCGCCGGATCCATCCCCGCGGCCCCCGACCGTTCCCTCCGCCTGTGAAACTGGTGCCCATGCCATTGACCATGAACCATACCTTACCTGACAGCCCAGCCCGGGTGTGCGGTTTCCGTGCCGCAATGGCACCGATGCGCCCCACAGTTCGCCGCTTTCTACTAGGATGTTGACTAGGTCGGTCGAAGTGGGCAGGACCGACGAAAGTCGTCGAAAGGAGCCAAACATGGAGAATTCATCTTCAAACGGCTGGAAGTTCTTTGCACTGCTCTTCGGCACGCTGCTGGCCGGCGTTGTCGCTCTGTTCGTATACAAGCAGCAGAACCCGGATTATGATCCCTGGGAGGAGCCCTGGGAGAACAGCTCATCGCCAGTCGACCTGGGCCTGGCCAAGGATGAGGAGGACAAGGGGTCCGAGGATCCCGAGACCCCTCTGCAAGCGGGCGCACAGGCCTGACTGTTCCGGTCGGGAAGGAATCCGACCCAGCGTCAAGGACGTGAGGGCAACGGATTCCTTTTTTCATGCCTGACTTCGGCCTGACCACAGTCTGTTGGACACGCCTGTTGGGGCGGCGCGTCACAATGGAGCCATGAGTGCCATACGGGAAGCAGACATGGAAGAGGGCCGCCGGGATTTTCTGACCTGGCGCGATGCGGCCAAGGAGGCCGCGAATAATCTGGGCCCGGAGGGCGACCGCCTGTCAGTGGCCCCACAAACGGATAGGCGTAGCAAGGCCATGGCGGTCCGCTATTCCTTGCACATGCTGGAGATCAAGGCCCCCGGCCCCGGTGTGGAGGTCAGGGTGGCCCCCTGGGGAGCCGTCAAGATTCTGGACGGTCCTGCATCCGACCCGCATAACCTGACCCCGCCCGACGTAATCGAGCTGGACCCGGATGTCTGGCTGCGGCTGGCCGCCGGCATCACCGACTGGAGCGAAGAAGCCGCCGCCGGGCATATCAGCGCCGTGGGCGAACGCGACGATCTGCACGAGCTGCTGCCGCTGGTATGACCAATAGCCGGCTACCTCGGCGGTCGGCTACTTGCTCGCCGACCCCTTGGCTGCGGTCTTCTGGTCCTTATGGTGTTTGAGCGCGCTGGGCACGGGAATGGGTATACGCTTGTGCGGCTTGGGCGTGGCTGGCATCTCCCCAGAGGTGGCTTTGGCAGCAGCCTCGGCGGCCCACCGGGCGTAATCGTCCAGATCATCGTCCGGGGAATCCTCGGGAGCCTGGCCCCCCGATTTGCGCGAATCCGGCTTGGAGTACTCCTCTTCAACCATTTTGAAGGGATCTTTGCCCTTGGTTCCGGGTTCCTTGCTGCTGAGCTCTTTGGCCAGCTCGTCGTAATCCGTGTCCGTTGTCAGATATTTGAGCTTCCGGGCTATTTTCGTCTGCTTAGCCTTCTGACGTCCGCGGCCCATCCGACCCCCTTCGCCAGGTAACGTGCACTTAGGCAACTTGAATGTGAATTTGCATCATTTATGAGAGTACCACCTGAGCATCTTGTCGGCTCGGACTTTTACCATAAAAGCAATTCCCAGAAGGACATTCGGCACGACGACGAGGGTGGGACCATGCAGGAAGAAGTCACAGCGGCAGGCAATGAGATCAGCGACAGCTTCAGAGCCGCCAAGCATCGGTCCGACCAGGTGCTGGCCGAGCTGGACAAGAATCCGAGCCGCTACACCATGCTCACCGGCGACCGCCCGACCGGCAGGCTTCATCTGGGCCATTACTTCGGCTCCATCCGCGAGCGTGTCCAGATGCAGAACCGCGGCGTACCTACCAACATCGTCATCGCCGACTACCAGGTCATCACCGATCGGGACACCACGGAGCACATCCGCGACAACGTGCTCAACCTGGTGCTGGACTATCTGGCTGCGGGCATCGACCCCAAGAAGACCATGATCTTCACCCATTCGTCCACCCCCGCAGAGAACCAGCTGCTGCTGCCCTTCCTCTCCCTGGTGACCGAGGCCGAGCTCCACCGCAATCCCACCGTCAAGGCCGAGATGGAGGCCAGCGGCCACGCCCTGACCGGCCTGCTGCTGACCTACCCGGTCCACCAGGCCTGCGACATACTCTTCTGCAAGGCCAACGTGGTGCCCATCGGCAAGGACAACCTGCCGCATGTGGAGCTGACCCGGACCATCGCCCGCCGCTTCGACGAGCGCTACCCCGGCCAGGCCCCGGTCTTCCCCGAACCTGATGCCATCCTGTCCGACACCCCTGAGATCCCGGGCCTGGATGGCCGCAAGATGAGCAAGTCCTACGGCAACTCCATCATGCTGGGCGCCACCGCGGAGGAGACCGCCAAGCTGATTCGCAAGTCGCCCACCGACTCCGAGCGCAAAATCACCTTCGACCCTGTGAACCGCCCCCAGGTCTCGGCCCTGCTGACCACGGCCGGCCTGGTGACTGACCGGAAGCCCGAGGACATCGCTGAGGAGATCGGCAATGCCGGCTCAGGCGCCCTCAAGGCCTATGTAACCAAGTCGGTCAACGAGTTCCTGGCACCCCACCGCGAGCGCCGTGCCGAGCTGGCCAAGGACATGGACACTGTGCGCGACATCCTGGTCGAGGGCAACAAGCGCGCCAACCAGATAGCCGAGGAGACCCTTGATCAGGTCCGCTCGGCCATGGGCATGAGCTACTAAACGTCGTACCGCCAGGAACGGTCGGTCAGCACCCGGGCCGTGACCAGGCCTATGGGCAGGCAGATGATGACCATGAAGGCCCGGAAGGCCCAGTCCAAGGCGTTGAGCGTATTGAACTGCCCCAGGTAGAACATGGCTCGGTACATATACAGACCGGGTACCATGATGACGATGGATGGCACGGTCAGGCTGATTCTTGGATAGCCCAGGTGGGGCGGCAGCAGGCCGTGGCGGACCGAGGAGCGCCAGACCGTGGCCAGCATGCCGGCCAGGAAGGCACCCAGAAAAGCGGCCATCTCCGGAGGGACATGAAGCAGGTCCTGCATCTCCAGGCGCATGGTGTCGGTCAGAGCGCCGATGACGGCGGCCACCAGGGCCATGCGCTGGGGTGAGTTGAAGAGGACCGAGAAGCCCCAGACCCCGCAGAATGCTGCAATCATGCGCAGTCCGGCCATCAGCAAGGGACTCAGGTTCATCGGTTCAAAGCCCTGGGGGTTGAGCATGACCATCCGCGCCACGGCCCAGCCACCCAGTGTGGCCACCAGGATGATCGAGAAGGCGTATGTGATGCGCTGCACCCCCGAAGGGAAGTCCAGCTTAGCGATGTCCAGGCCGCCGGTGACCAGGGGAAAGCCGGGGATGACGAAGAGGATGGCGCCGATATAAGCCGTGTCGTGCTTGAGAGCCACCGGGTCGAAGATACCCACCAGTCTCAGCGTGCCGACGCAGGCCAGGGCGGCAATGATGACCGCCACCCCGGTAGCGAAGAACTGGTTGATCCGCCTGCCCAGCATCTGTCGACGCACCCACTGGCCTATGCCAGCGCCGACAAAAGCCCCGGCCATATCGTAGAGGCCGCCGCCCAGCAGGAAGACGAAGGCTGCGCAGGCCACGGCCGAAGCGAAGCCCGAGAAGAGGGGCGAATAGAGGGGTTTGCGGCGCTCAATCAGGTCCAGGCGTTCATGCGCCTGCCGGACTGTGATGCCACCCGCTGCCTGCGGCTCTGGGTACGCGGACTTGTCAGAGGAGGCAGGCTTATCGGCAGATACAGCCTCTTTGAAAGACGTGGACCGGTCAGAAGACGCTGACTGTTCAGAAGACGCAGCGCTCTCGGAAGACCTGGCCTTCTCATGTGCTTCGCCTTGAGTTGACGCAGATTGTCTGGACGCAGGCCGCTCAGCCCCCGAATCGCTCCCTTGGCTGGTTGCAGAAGATTCAGTGACTGCAGAACCAGCGGCACTCGAATCTGAATTCTCAATCGCGGCGGCAGCAGAAACGGAAGCAGCCTTGGAATCGTTGGAATCCCCCGGCCGAGGCGTGGAGCCTACGGTTCCCAGACCGGCGGCTGTCCTGGTGTCCATGGCCGCCGCATCGATCCGGCTCTGGCTGATCTCGTCCTCGTTGTGTACGGCAGTGGCCACCGCGTCCTTGAGCGCCTTGGCCGCATCCTGGTCCTGGGCCAGCACCTCCTTGACCGCCTTGCGGGCCGCCGCGTAGACGTTCGGCTCGTCCAGGTTGTCCACCAGCTCCCGGGAGACCACCGTCATGGCGTGGTAGGTCCCTGCTTGCCCGCACTTGACGCTGAGCCAGTCGGCGAAGTGTTCCAGCAGCCAGATCCGCTCGGTGTTGACCCCGGTGGTGGGCAGGTCCACCACCTCGGTGATTCGAGACACGCCATCCGTGCAGGTGGCCTCGATGTCGGTCAGGTTCACGTCGGCCCGCACATGCACGCCCATGGGGTAGGCAATCCTGTGCATCATCTCGCGCACGCGGAAGCTTCCCGTTCCAGCCCCCAGCTCCAGCATGCCCACCCGCACGATCAGGCTGGTCTTGGCCGCGATGCAGGCCTCGACGATGGGCTTGTCGTAGTCGCGTTCAATATCCTCCATATCCAGTGGGATGGAATGGGTGTGGTACTTGCTTACCCGTCTGACCTCGGCTGCGGTCCTGCCGCGATAGCCGTCCTTGGAACTCCCGCTCTTGAATTTCACACCCACATTCATACTCCACCCGGGTCACGTGCCCTTGCACCGCCGCACGGGATCATGAAACGTATCCGACCCGGAAGCGTCCTAGAATGGGCCGCGAGCCATCGAACCGAAGGCTGTGGGCCTGCAACGCCGACCACCAATAACCGCGGAGGAGCCGTGGAATGGTCGAAGACCGGGCAACCTGCGATTCGACAAGGAGGACTGATGACAGATAGTAATCAGCAAATCACGGCTGCCGATGCGACCCTGGTCACATCCGGCACCGGGACCAAGGGGCCGGAGGAACGCAAGCTGCCTCAATCGTTGGATGAGGACATGGCCTTGTGCCTGCGGCTGCTCAGGGATGTGTTGGGGGAATTCGATCAACAGCTGCTCAAGCGGTTCGACTCCCTGCGCGAGGACGTGATGACGGCCAGCGCCGAGCACTTCAACCGCCACCCCTCGGACCCCGTGCCTGACGAGGACGGCCTGTCCAAGGCTGTGGCCCTGATCGACGACACCTCAGTCAAGGATTCCCAGTTGCTGGCCCGCGCCCTGACCACCTACTTCCATCTGGCCAACCTCTGCGAGGAGAACTACCGGGTGAAGGTCCTGCATGAGCGCGAGGGCAAGGTGGATCTGAAGGTCAAGGGCACCGACCCCATCAACGAGATGACCAGCGCCTACAGCCAGCTCCTTCAGGAGATGGGCCCGGCCAAGGCCTCGGAGCTGCTGGAGAAGCTGGAGTTCCACCCCGTCTTCACCGCCCACCCCACCGAGGCGAGGCGCAAGGCCGTGGAGGGCAAGATCCGGCGCATCGCCAACCTGCTGGCCGTCCGCCGCGGCCTGGGCGGCTCCGAGCTGGAGGAGAACGAGCGTCTGCTGCACAACGAGATCGACGCCCTCTTCCGCACCTCGCCCATCGCAGCCAAGAAGCCGACGCCCGTCGAAGAAGCCAACACCATTCTGGACATCTTCGACGCCACGCTCTTCGAGACCATTCCCAAGGTCTACCGCCGCTTCGACGACTGGATGCTGGGCAAGAAGGCCGGCATGGTCAAGCCCGTCTGCCCCGCCTTCTTCCACCCGGGCAGCTGGATCGGCTCCGACCGCGACGGCAACCCCAATGTGACCGCCAAGGTCTCGCGCAAGGTGGCGCGCAAGTTCTCGGACCACATGCTTGAGGCACTGGTCAGGGCCACCACCACCGTGGGCCGCAATATGACCATGGAGGTGACCACCACGCCCCCCAGCTCCGAGCTGAGGAGCCTGTGGAGCCACCAGAAGGAGATGAGCGAGCGCCTGACCGACCGGGCCACCACCATCTCGCACAACGAACTGCACCGGGCCGTGGTCCTGGTCATCGCCGACCGTCTGCAGGCCACCATCCAGCGTGACGCCGACCTCATGTATGCCGACTGCGACGACTTCATCGCCGACCTGCGCGTGGTCCAGGACTCCCTGGCCAAGGCGGGCGCGGTCCGTCAGGCCTACGGCCCCCTGCAGGATCTGATCTGGCAGGCCCAGACCTTCGGCTTCCACATGGTGGAGATGGAGTTCCGCCAGCACTCCCTGGTCCACGCCCGCGCCTTGGAGGACATCCGCGAGCACGGCCTGCATGGCGAGCGCGGCGAGCTGCAGTCCATGACCCACGAGGTGCTCGACACCTTCCGGGCCCTGGGAGCCATCCAGAAGCGCAACGGCCAGAAGGCCGCCCGCCGCTACATCATCTCCTTCACCAAGTCGGCGCAGAACGTCAAGGACGTCTACGAGCTCAACCGGCTGGCCTTCGAGCATGCCGAGGACGTGCCGGTCATCGACGTGATCCCCCTGTTCGAACAGCTGGAGGACCTGCAGAACTCGGTGGACGTGCTGGAGGAGATCATCAAGATCCCCGAGGTCCAGGCCCGGCTCAAGGAGACCGGCAACAAGATGGAGGTCATGCTGGGCTACTCCGACTCCTCCAAGGATGCCGGCCCCGTCTCGGCGACCCTGGCTCTGCACTCCGCCCAGGAGCGCATCGCCAAGTGGGCCGAGAGCCACAACATCGATCTGACCCTCTTCCACGGACGCGGCGGCGCCGTAGGCCGTGGCGGCGGCCCTGCCAACCGTGCCGTACTGGCCCAGCCTGTGGGCTCGGTCAACTGCCGGTTCAAGCTGACCGAACAGGGCGAGGTCATCTTCGCCCGCTACGGCAACCCGGTCCTGGCCATCCGCCACATCGAGTCGGTGGCTGCGGCCACCCTGCTCCAGTCCGCGCCCAGCGTGGAGGAGCGCAACACCACCATGACCGAGAAGTACGCGGACATGGCCGACGAGCTGGACCAGGCCGCCCACGAGCGCTTCCTGGACCTGCTGCACACGCCGGACTTCGCCCCCTGGTTCTCCATCGTGACGCCTCTGAACGAGATCGGCCTGCTGCCCATCGGTTCCCGGCCGGCCAAGCGTGGTCTGGGCGCCAAGTCCCTGGACGATCTGCGGACCATACCCTGGGTCTTCTCCTGGGCGCAGGCCCGCATCAACCTGGCCGCCTGGTACGGGCTGGGCACCGCCTGCGAGAAGTTCGGCGACCTGGAAACCCTGCGTCAGGCCTACGAGGAGTGGCCGCTCTTCAGCACCTTCATCGACAACATCGAGATGAGCCTGGCCAAGACGGACGAGCGCATCGCCAAGATGTACCTCTCCCTGGGCGACCGGGACGACCTGAGCCAGAAGGTCCTCTCGGAGATGGAGCTGACCCGCAAGTGGGTTCTGCAGATCGTGGGCGACGAGTGGCCCCTGCAGCACCGCCACGTGCTGGGCCAGGCCATCCGGATCCGCTCTCCATATGTGGACGCCCTGTCGGTGACCCAGGTGCGCGCCCTGCGGGCCCTGCGTCGTCGCAACGACAAGGAGGAGCTCAGCAAGAGCCAGCAGGCCGACTTCATCTACCTGATCCTCTGCACCGTTTCGGGAGTCGCCGCCGGCCTGCAGAACACCGGCTGATCTCCGCTTGACGATTTAAGGGTCCCGCCTCCCGCAGATAGCAGGAGACGGGATCCTGTAGTATTCGAGTGCTCCTGATGCGGCTGTATGTCACTTGTTGGCTGGGTGGTAGGGTGAGAGAAGGGGGAATCGAGAAGACGGCTGGCTTCTGTTATGGTTACTGCAATTCGGTGCGGGATGGTGTTGACAGACTGGACAGCTTTCCGACAGGAAAGACGTTAATGTTATAGGCAGGCGGTGTTGATACCGCTTGGTGTTTGGTGAAGGGGTTTTGGTTTCATGCATCTGGTTTCCCGTCTGCGTCGCATCACGGCGATGACGACCGTCCTGCTGGGCCTGCTGGCAGGCCTGGGCGTCGCGTCCGCCCAGGCGGACGCTCCCATACTCACCGGGGGGGGGGGGTCGTCAGACCCCTCGCGTAGCTGAGCAAACCCCCGCCACTGTCCCCGGCAACGCATCAAATATCCCACTTTCCTCGCCATCGCCGATACAAGCCACCCCGCCGTCAAGCCCAGCAACGCCAAGCCCGCACGCCCCGTCACCGCCGACGGGAACACCTGAGGGCACAGGCTCCGCTCCGGCCAAGTCAGCAGAGAAGACGGCTGATCGCGCCGCGCGCACGGTGCGTTTCGACCCGGCCGACGGCGGCACGCCCACACAGGAGACCGTGAAGACCGGCACCCTCGCCACGCCCCCGCAACACAACCCTCAACGTGAGGGCTTCCGGTTCGACGGGTGGATGCTCGACGGCCAGCCCTACGACTTCCAGACCCCCATCCTGCAGGACACGACCCTGAAAGCCCAGTGGACCAAAACCACGGACTGGACGCTGAGCCCGGAGCACGGGCCCGCCACCGGCGCCCGGCTGACCATCAGCCCGCCCGACAGGCAGGAGCCCTGCTACACGAGCATCCAGGCCGCAGGTAACCAGATTGTGGGCCTGACCGGGGACGGCCGCATCCACACCTGGACACAGGAGGGCGCACCCGTGCAGGTGCCCTTCCCGGCCCAGGCTCCCGACGGGTTCCGCTACCTGCAGGCCGCGGCAGGCAGCCGACGGCAGGCGGCACTCGGATCCGACCGGCGGATCTACACCTGGGACAGCCGACAGCCCGCGCCCACGCTCCTGGACACCGGCCAGGACGCCGGGTTCACGAGCATCAGCATCAACGACGACCGGCTGCTGGCCGTGGACCGGCAGGGACAGGTCCACGCCTACCAGGCCGGACAGGCCGACAGCCAAAACCCGAACCCGAAACCCGCAGCACAGGAAACCATCGGCCTGCCCGGAAAGGCGCAGGCCGTCCTCGCCGCCGCATCCGGCAGCCGGATCCTCATCGTGGATACGGACGGGCAGGCCTGGACCTGGGAGACGGCCAATGCCGGAAGCGCCAAGCCTTCACGCGCCGAGCAGGACCCGGGCATGCGCACCGTTCAGGCCCAGGCCCTCAACCAGGGGTTCCTCCTCCTGGACGCGGACGGGCAGGCCCGGTACCTGGACGACAACACAGCCAGTTCCGCAACCCTCGGTCTGCCCGAAAACAGAAAAGCCAGCCGTATCGCCGCCAACAAGGACCAGGCCGTGATCACCAGCACGGACGGCCGCATCTGGACCTGGAAGCCCGGCGCAACAGCCATCCGGGCAGACAACGGGGAACAACCCTACACGCAGGCCGCCGCTGCCGGCAGCAGCATCACCGCCATTAACCGACAGGGCGACATGTTCACGTGGAGCCTGGACGCTCAAAACAATCCGGGCAAGCCAGCCAGAACCGACAATGCCACCGGACCCACCATGGAATCAGCCAGCATGGACGGCCAGGCACTGACACTCAGCAGGAAAGACCGCTCCTGGCAGACGGAAATCCCCGCCCGCAAGCCCGGGCCAGCCGCCATCACACTCGCCGGCAGGCAGGACGGCCAACCCTTCACCAGGAGCCTCAGCTACACCGTCGACCAGACACTGACCAGAAACAACCAGCAAAGATCCACTTACAAAGTCACTTTTAATGCGGACGGAGGAAACCCCGAACCAGCAGATCAGAATTTCTCCACCCCAAACAGCAGAGTCAAACGCCCCTCCCCCGACCCGACGCGCGAAGGCTATCAGTTCGACGGATGGTTCACCGGCAACATCGCCTACGACTTCAGCAAGCCCGTCACCAAGGACCTCATTCTCACCGCCCACTGGACGCCAGGCACTTGGACCATCAACCCCGACAAGGGCAGCCAGCTCGGCGGACAACAGACCACCATCACCCCCCCACCCGGCCAAGGCATCAAATTCAACCAGATCAGCGGAGGGAAAGACGAAAAGAACGGCTCTAGTTTTTCCCTGGCCGTGGGCAGCGACGGGAACGCCTACGCCTGGGGAGGCAACGTGTATGGCCAAATCGGCGACGGGAAGACCACTCAACAGACTACGCCGGTCATGGTACTTAAGCCTGCAGGCGTGCCAGCAGATTTTACCTATGTGCAAGTCAGCGCGGGATACTCTCATTCGCTGGCCGTGGGCAGCGATGGATACGTATACGCCTGGGGACGGAACAACTATGGCCAGCTCGGCAACAACGCAACAAATGATTCATCTGTTCCTGTGCGTGTGCGCGACCCTAGTAGCCCCACAGACGAGAACAAGGGACTGAAGGCCATACAGGTGAGCGCCGGAGCCTATCATTCGCTAGCAATCGACAGCGACGGATACGTGTACGCCTGGGGAGGCAACTTCGATGGTCAGCTCGGCAACAATACCATTGGCGACTATTCGACTCCAAATCCTTTACCTGTGCACGTGCGCGACCCCAGTAGCCCCACAGACGAGAACAAGGGACTGAAGGCCATACAGGTGAGCGCCGGAGCCTTTCATTCGATAGCTGTGGGCAGCGACGGATATGTGTACACCTGGGGATTCAACTACTGGGGCCAAATCGGCAACAACATCAGCGGCTTCAATAAGTATTCGTCTGTTCCCGTGCTCGTGCAGGACACCGACAAAAACAAGGGACTGAAGGCCATCCAGGTGAGCGCCGGAGGCGATCATTCGCTAGCAATCGACGAAGATGGGAAAACGTGGTCATGGGGAAGGAACGACCATGGTGAGCTCGGCAACGGCAACAATGACGACAGAGCCGTTCCGGGACTGGTACGGTATCCGGGCACAGTGACAGCCTCGCAGGTGAATGCCGGGCTCTATCATTCGCTGGCAATCGACGAAGATGGAAACACATGGTCATGGGGAGACAACACTGCTGGTCAGCTCGGCAACGATGACACGAGCGATCTTTCCTCCCCTGTGAGGGTGTTGGCCTCCGCGCAATCCACGAGCTCAGGCGGCCCCTGGCTGAAGGCTGTACAGGTCAGCGGCGGATGGTATCATTCGCTGGCGATCGGCGCGGACGGCAATACAGAAGTATGGGGGAGTAACCAGTATGGTGAGCTCGGCAATCCGAATGCAGGAAGCCAAAGTCTGACCCCCGTGCCCGTGGTGTTCAATCTGCAGCCGGTGATCACAGGCGTCAAGTTCGACACCGGCTCCGGTACGAACCTGACCCCTGTCAGTAACAGCAATAACGTGACCGTGTTCACGCCCGCACACCAGCCGGGCACGGTCACGGTCAGCGTGGACTACACGCTGGGCGGCGCACCCCAAACACCGGACACCTCCCTCAGGTACACGTACCTGCCTGCAGGCGTGCTCCCCCAGGCCGGAGGGGAGGGCATCCTGCTCGCCCTGGCCACCGGCATGACCGGCATGGGCGGGGTCCTGGCCTCGCGCCGCCACCGGAGGGAGACACGCCGACTATTGCACGCTTCGCACGAGTAAGAGCGGCCGGGCGGCGTATCAATCCCCCGCCCCCGGCCCATACAGGGGGGCAGGGAGGAACGTGCCACTTTAAGGCTCAAACCCCAAGAGAGCCGACACTTCCCTCCCGCGCCCCCACCACACTTCTGCAGGCAGAAGCCGAGGGCAGACATGCACGCCCCCGTCCCCGCCCGGGAGAGGAGGAAACACGGCCAGACCGGCCAGGAGGCTTAACAGCCCCAACCTGCTTGGCCGCTCTTTACTCATCCCGTCAATCATGAGTTCCGCCGACACTGGATCAGGCTGTCATAGTCATTGCGCGATGATAGGGTTGTATCAACTGTACAAAGACGCAGAAACGGATGACATGCACCGTCTGTTGGGGAGACAGTCGGCAGAGCTCTTGGGAGGCTCTGTAAATGTCATTATCGGATATTCCCCACTGTACTTCGCACGAGTAAGGCCGGATTCCCATCACTGCAATCCGGCGAACAGGCGGCTGTGCCCATCCCAACCGAGCACGGCCGCCATCTACTTCTAGACGGCGGAAAGATACCCGTCGTAGCGCTCGGGCATGTCCGCGAACTCCAGGCCAGCCGGCTCATACCAGGAGTATCGGCGAGCGCCGCCGTCGTCAGTCCAAATTTCAGGGCAGTCGTTGACCAGCCAGTCCGAGGGGATGGCATGGGCGCCGCCGGTCGAGGCCAAGGCCAAGGCCTGCCCGAGCTGGTTCTCCTGATCGGCGGTCAGACCGCCGGGACGGGCTGAGAAGAAGAGCGGGGTGCCGGTCCGCGCCAAGAGATCCATCCACTGGCGGTTGAGCTCCCAGTCGATTGAGTCGGATATGCCCACGCAGTCGGCGTCGGTGGCGTAGAAGCTCCCGTTCTGAGGCAGGCGGAAGGCCAGGGTGTTGACTCCGATCTGCCTGGTCCGCTCCCACTGCAGGCCGCTGGTGTCGTCGCCGGTCCGGTTGATCTGCATGAAGCCGACGCCCAGGTGGCCGACCACATTGCACCCTTGGACCAGCATCCCGGCCTTGGTAGCCTGCTCGAATATGGCCCGGTAGAGCTGCTTGACCACCTGGGCGCTGGTCAGGCTCCGGTCGTAGAAGTGCCAGCCGTCCGGGCTGGGCCAGGGGTTCATCTGGAATCCCCACCTGCCCAGCAGGTCGAAGGTACTGAAATCATGCTTGACCAGCTGGTAGCCCCACTCCCCCAGCTGGGCGACGTCCTGGCGGATGTAGTCCAGGGCCTGCGGGTTCGAGGGGTCCAGGCATCCGTTGTGCGGGAGCCTGAACTGGTCGGCAATGGCCTCGTCCTCGTTGAGGAGCGGACGGTACCAGATGCCCGGTTTGATGCCCATGGCCTTGATCTGGTCGGCCAGGGCGCCCATGTCGCCGAACTTTTGGTTGCCACGCCGCCAGGGGCCGCCGTTGTAGTCCTCAAGCCGGTGGTGGTCCTGCCAGCCGTCGTCCACGACCATGGTGGGGCGGTGGGCGTTGCCCTGGGTCAGGTCGGCCAGATACTCGGCATCGGCAAGAATCCGGGAACGGCTGGAGTCCCCGTAGGCGTAGTACCAGTTGTTGCTCCCGTAGACCGGCTCAGGGGGCATAAGGCCCTTGCGGCTGATCCGGGAGCAGAAGTCACTGGCCACAGCAAAGACCGGACCGCCAGCCCGCTCCTGGAGCGGATATTGCAGGCAGATGATGGTGGCCGCTTCAAGCTGCCGTCCGTCCAGAACCAGACCACTGCCGCCGTTGCGCAGGTCAAGGAAGAGGGTGATGCCGGCCGTATCGACCTGCCAGAAGCAGAAAGCGTTGGGACCGGTGGCCACCCCGTACCCCTGGGCCTGCTCCTGACCTGCCGCCAGGAAGTACCAGGGCATGAACCGGTTGGCACGCATGGTCTGGAAACCCATGCGGCCGTAGCCACGCTCCCAGGCATCGCCCAGGTAGAGGTCGTCGGAGGACATGGGCCTGGTCCAGCGCAGCGCCAGGGACCGGATGGGGGTGGAGCCGGCGGTCAGGCTGACCGTCAGAGCGGATTCGCCCTTGAGGCTGACCCTCGCATCGGGGGCTGCGTGGAAAGGCCTGCCTGCGGGCGCTGTCTCCCTGTCGGCATCGGTGGTCAGCGTAATCCAGTCCGGCTCTCCCAGGCTAAGGCTGGTTGGGTTCATGATTCAGTGCTCCTTCATCCCCGTGGTGTGGCTGATAGCGGCGGGTCAGACCCGGATCAGGTCGATCAGGCGGATGGTCTCGGGCTGGCAGCGGGGTATGCGAACGCCCACGCGCTCCAGATAGGTGCCGGTGACCTCGGCGGTCCCCAGCGGACCGGTCGGATCCAAAGGCTCAAGCGAAGCCCTGGGCTTGGCGGGGCCGGTCCAGGCCAGCCGATACCGGGCCTTGGGGTCCAGGCCGGGAATACGTAGATAAACACCACGATTATGCAGGGATTCGTCCAACTGGACGTGGGCCAGGATGGCACGGCTGCGGTCGGGGGCCACCACGCCATGGGCCAGGACCGAGGGGTCGGCAACGTCCAGGCGGACCACACGGCCGGAGTGAAGGAAGCCACGGTTGGCCTTGTACCAGGTGACCCACTCCTTGAGCCGCTCCAGGTCCTCCTCGCTGGCCTGGCGGATGTCCCACTCGATGCCCATGGACCCGAAGACGGCCGTGGCCGCCCGGAAATCCAGGCTGTAGGTTCTGCCGGTCTGCTGGGAGGAGGGCTGGGAGATGTGGGCGCCGATGTACTCGGGGGCCACGGTCTGCTCGGTCCAGCGCTGGATCAGCTGCCTGCTCAGGGCGTCGGTCATGTCGGAGTTCCAGAAGCGGCGGACCTTCTCGATCACGCCCAGGTCGATGCGGCCGCCGCCCGAGGCGCAGGACTCCCACTCGACTTCGGGGAAGCGAGCGCGGAGGGTGTCCAGCAGACGGTAGTAGGCCAGAGTCTGCTCATGGATGGCCGGCGCGCCACCATGGACCTGGGAGCCGGCCTCAAGAAGGTCGCGGTTGTGATCCCACTTGACGTAGTCGATTTGGCAGGACCCCAGAACCTTGGTCATGGCCTCCAGCACATGGTTGAAGGCCTGAGGGTTGGTCAGGTCCAGGACCAGCTGGTTGCGCTGCAGCTCCGGGTTTCTGGAGGATGCCCTCATGACCCACTCAGGATGGTCGCGGAAGGCGTCCGAATTCGGGTTGATCATCTCCGGCTCGAACCAGAGGCCGAACTGCATCCCCAGTTTGTGGACATAATCAGCTAAAGGCTCCAGCCCCTGGGGCCAGACCGCAGGATCCACCCACCAGTCGCCTAGACCGGCCTTGTCGTCCCGGCGCAGGTGGAACCAGCCGTCGTCCAGAACGAGGCGCTCCACCCCGATGTGGGCTGCCCGGTCGGCCAGGTCGCGCAGGGTGTCGAAGTCGTGGTTGAAGGTGATGGCCTCCCAAACGTTCAGGATGACCGGCTGCTCGCACGGATGCTCGGGCAGGGTGCGCTCCCAGGCGTGCAAGCTGTTCATGATCGGATCCATGCCATGGTCGGAGGCCGTGACCACGATCCAGGGCGTGCTGTACTCCTGGCCCTGATCCAGGACCACCTCGCCGGGCAACAGGAGCTCGCCAGCGCTGACACCGGCCGGGGTGGCGCTGTTCCGGTCCACCCGAAGCACCGTGTTCCCGCTCCAGGCCGGCTGGACGCAAAGCACCCTGCCGTGATGGAAGTTGAACCCTGGGGTGCCCACCATGACCACGGGCCCCTCGAAACCGGTACGGCCCCAACGGAACTCACGCACCCAGGCCCCGTCGGCCAGGTCATGGCGCTGGGGGCTGCGCTCACGCTCGTGCCTTCCGGCGAAGTCCAGAATCTGCGTCTGCTGGTCGTCCAAGGGCAGACGGACCTCCAGACCCTCCAACAGGAAAGGATCGGCGCCCAGATTGCGCAGGGTATGGCGAATCCGCAGGGAGCCGCCGGCCATTGCCTCCACGCTGGTCTCCAACCCAAGCTGGGCATCCTCGTCACGGGCCTTGATGGTCAGCGAGTCAGCGGTCTGCTCGGGCTTGCCCTCCACCAGGAATCGGGGCGACCAGGAACGGCCAGCCTGGATGCCCTCGGGGCCTGATACAATCCGATGCCCTGTCAGGCCAGGATGCAGGTAGGTGTTCTGCGCATGCTCCAACAGCAGGGGCGAATGGGTCGAGGTCCAGGCGGGAGTCTGTTCCAAACCATCCAGGTCGGGGCCTGCATACAGTCCCCTGATGTCAGGAATATCAGCACCCGGCGTAATGGGCCCCAGAGCCATATAGGTGACTGGCTGTTCAGAATGGACCGGCTGTGGAAAGAACATGAAAAATCCTTTGGTAACTACGGCACAAATGTGCAAAAACAACGATGCTTGATGAACCAGTGAGCCGCCGGCTCCACTGCAGTCAGGCGGCTCCTGATTGATAGACTACTTGACTGCTCCGGCCACCATCCCAGCAATGAAGTACCGCTGCAGGAACATGTAGGCTACAACAATCGGGGCTGCAGCCAGTAATGACGCAGCTGCTGCAATACCTAGATTATTGGTGTTGGCCGAGAAGAAGGAGGCTACACGAGGCGCAATGGTCTGTGAATTGGGATCGGTAAGAATATAGCTGGAGAGGGCGTAATCATTCCATACCGTAGAGCCCGTCATAATTGCCACTGTCGCTGTCACCGGTTTCAGCATTGGTAGAATCAACCGTCCGAATACCTGTAACTTGTTGGCGCCATCTATTTCGCCGGCTTCATCTATTGCAGAAGGTATAGCCTTGATGAACGCTGTATACAGGAAAATTGATAGGGGCAGATTGGTGGCTGTCAATATAAGAATGATGCCCCAGTAGTTATTCACACCTCCAATTTTGACCATGAACGAGTACAAAGGCACCAGAATGCTCAGTGGAGGAATCATCATCATTGACAGGATGAAACCGGAGACGAATCGGTTGCAGCGAGTCAGCCTGCGAGCCAGCGGATAGGCCGCTGCGGCTCCTAAAACGCACACCAGCAATGTAGTTCCGACTGTAACTACAACGCTGTTAAGGACCGAACGCAGTATCTGTCCTTCTTCCACAGCCTTTGACCAGTTGTCCCAGGCAAGATCATGGGTTCGGAAAACCAAGGAAGGCGACATATCATCCGCTGGCTTCAACGAAGTGGTCACCGCAAGGTAAAAGGGGAGAATCTGGCATAGACATACGACTGCAAGAAATGCATAGGTAAGCCAATGCCCGCGACGGTACTGGCGTTCAGCCGCTGTCATAGTCGGCGATTTTCGTCCACTCATGATCACGCCTCCCAATCCAACTTGGCCAGGCCTTTATTGATAAGCCATGTCACTACGGCAATCAGCACGAACAGGAAGACGCCGATTGCGGAGGCATATCCGGCTGCCTGATTATCGAAATACACGGTGCTGATATACGTCGAGACGGAATTGGTCGCGTACCCAGGGCCTCCACCGGTAAGGACCTTGATCATGTCGTACAGTTTCAGCCCACCGATGAGATTCAACACAACACTGGTGGTAAAAGAGGGAGCCAGCAAGGGAAGGGTTATATTCCAGAATTTCTTCCAACCATAGGCTCCATCCACCTCGGCAGCTTCGACTACCTGCTGATCCATAGTCTGCAAACCTGCCAGATAAATAATCATAGAGACGCCGACGAATTGGATGGAGTTCACAATAACCACAATCGCTACTGACAGCCCGGCATTGTTGAACCAAGCAATTTTGTGAATACCGAAGATACCCAAAAAGGCGTTCAAAGCACCTTGCCTATATTGGAAGACGAAGTAGTACATGATGCCCATAATTACGGGAGCGACCAAGGCCGGCAGATAGATTATCGCACGCCAAAGCGTTCTCCCCTTGATTCTTTTATTCAGCATCAAAGCGAGTGCCAGACCAAGAACCTGCTGAATTGCAGTGCTTCCGATCCCGTAAATAAAGGTGTTGATAACAATTTGTTTAAAATTGGCATCAGTGAGCATCTGCTTGTAGTTCGCCAACCCCACAAAAGACTGCGCGTCACTATAGCCATCCCAGTTGGTGAGCGATAGCCTGATTCCGGAAATAAGCGGATAAATGATAAATACAATCAGCAGAAGTACAGCAGGCAGGTAGAAAAAGTTGATGGAAGCGCCCCTGAATCTTGAGCGCCTCTTCTGTATTCGCGCCGAGGCCCGCACCGATCCAGAACCCTTCCCGAGAGAATGATCTGGACGAGCGCCTGGCTCTGCTGCGTTTCCTTGTGTTCTTCTCAAGCTAAACACCTAGCCTTTGATGATATTGATTCCCGAGCCGCCTGCAGTGGACAAACGAGACCACAGGCGGCCTAAGAACTACATCGGGAACTTTGTCCTTACGGCACTGTGCGGTACGAAAGGACTACTTCTGGCCATACAGGCTGTTGAACGAGGACTTCACCTGATCGGAAGCCGCCTGCGGGGTCAGTTGCTTCGTTATGATGCCGTCCGTCGACTTACCCAAGGTATTGAACATTCCGTTAGGCAGATACTTCCTGTCGAAGAAGGGCACCATTGGAGTTTTCTGCTCTTTAACCCAGTAATCATATGTCGGCTGGAATTGGCCCAAAGCCGAATTCACGCCGGTCAGGGCTGAGTCGTTCAGACTCACATCGACGAGGCCTTGCATATTCTCGGGCTCTGCCATGAAGTCGATGAATTTCAGGGCGGCATCCTTGTTCTTGCTCGTCTTCGACACGCCGAAAGTCAACGTATCCTCGCCGGTTGAGAAGTAAGGCTTGCCGACCAAGGACGGAACAGGCATCATGCCCAGTTTCACATCATGATTGTAATTTCTGATCAGCTCCGAGTTCTGATTCGAGTAGAAGAAGAATGCTGCCTTGTCAGAGGCCATGAGACGAGAGATATCGTCCTGTGTCGCGGAGACATAATCTTCATTGAAGAAACCGTTATTGGTCCAGCTCGCAACCTTTTCGGCCAGTTGCTGATAAACCTTGGTATCGAACTTCCCGTTCTTGAGATCTTTAAGATCACTATCCTTATACATGCCTGGCAGCATGTAATCGGTCAGATTAGCGCTGAGACCCGTATCTTTGCCCGAAGAGATTATCGGAGTTATACCTGCATCCTTGAGCTTTTGACAGGCTTGGTCGAATTCGTCCCATGAGGTGATTCCCTTGGGATCCACCCCGGCCTTTTCAAGGGCTGTTTCGTTGTACATGATACCGGAAACCTGTATATCCGCCGGAAGCGCATAGAACTTCCCGTCGGACGTCTTGAACACGTCATCACCCAGCGGCTTCATTCGTTTGGCCCAAGAACGGTTCTGCAGAGGCTCCAGGAACTTGCTGTACCGGTCTCGAGACCAACCATGGGTATTCCAAATGTCAGGAGGATTGTGTCCGGCCAGACGAACCTTGATGTCGTTCTCATTGTTGCTGGTCCCAGGATCCAGCTTGATAGTTATGTCCTTGTTCTTTGCCTCGAATTTTTTAGCGATTTTTTCTATTGCTTTGAACTGCTGTGTCCCAGAAGCTTGCATTGTCATAAACTCGATGGTCTTCGTTCCGCCCCCTGAAGAAGATCCGCAAGCACCGACAGAAGTCATAGCCAAGGCACAGCAAATGCCGATCGCCATCGTCTTTACTCTTTTCATCGACCACTCCTTCGTGGATAATCGCCGACTCCATCAATTTGCCAAGCCTCCAAGGACTTGACGCTTCTCAGTATACACGAGTAGATTTTCTGTCAAAACATACCTTTTCTGACGTATATTTCAACTTTAGGTATGCGAAAAGCCCATGTTTGCGCCATTTCTTCATAGCTGCTTCGAAGCCTAACTTACGGTCCATTATTTACTCGTGTAGATAAAACAGTGGAGTAAGATTACCTCGTACTCCTTTTACAGAGAGAAGCTCCGATGGCGAAGATCACCGATCATATCCAGACCCATCGCAAGCGCGCTACAAGAACAGACGTGGCAAAACTTGCAGGGGTATCCACAGCTGTGGTCAGCTATGTTTTCAACAACGGCCCGCGTACAGTGGCTCCAGCCACCATGGAAAAAGTGCGCAGAGCCGCTGCCATGCTTAATTACAGGCCAAGTTCAACGGCCCGCGCCTTACGCACTGGTCGTACAAAGACTCTGGGCATCATTGGAAACTACTCGACCAATCCATACAATGCAAGCATCTACGACAATATTCAAGCCAGCGCTACACGCAGAGGTTATACGGTACCGTTTATCAATGTACGAGACAATCCGGAGCTGGAGACAGTTGCGATAGACAAGCTGATAGAGCGCAACGTCGACGCGATATTCCTGTCCTCGCTTCGCAATGTTGTACAGCTGAGAACAGCGGACTTGCGCGTGAGTCGTTTCGTGCTTCTGGATCAGCCACACGAAGTGCCGAATGCCAAATGCGTCTCGACAGATTTGTTCAGCTCGGCAAAAACCGCGACGAATCATCTGCTGAACCATGGTTATCAAAGCGTTGACATGCTGTTCGGGGGTTCTCCCGAAGACCGAACCGACGCAAGAATTCAGGGGTGGTACGCAGCTCATCAGGATGCGAACAAGCTCCCGGGGCGAATAGCATACTCTTCATTCACACGTAAAGGTGGATACCAAGCCACATTGGAACTTATTGACAGCGACCACCAGCCCGAGGCCATTTTCGCCGGTTCCGACATGGAGGCCATGGGTGCTCTTCGGGCTCTTCATGAGCGCGGGCTGCGCATCCCCGAGGACGTGGCCATCGTCTCCTTCGACGGTACCGTTGACTCTCTCTACACCTGGCCTCAACTGACCACCATGCAGCAGGACACCGATAAAATCGCCGCCTGTGCCATGAATGCGGCCTTGGATCCGGACCAGGTCCCTGACGTGCAACTGATCAAGGCGGATCTGGTCATCCGTCACTCCTGCGGTTGCTGATACGGCAAACCAATCAAACCATGGATAATATCCATAGTTTTCATTAGTGCAAACCGATGACATACATCAGAAGAGGCGCTGACGTCACATCGCAAAAGCATTGACGCCAGCGCCTTTTCAGACTCTATTCAGGGCCGGACCCAGGGTCAGGCTCCAATCAGATCCAGCATTTCAGGAACGGACTTCTTGCCGAACTCCACGGTCTCCTGGCCGTCCTTGCGGATTACGATGCAGGGGACGCTCATGACCTGGTACTGGTCCTTCAGCTCGGGGAAGTGGGCCAGGTCGTAGGCCTCGGCGCGCACCTTGCCGTTCTGGGCCGCCACCCGCTGGGCGGACAGCACCGTGGTCGGGCACATGGTGCAGGTCAGGGAGACCAGCATCATCACGTCCACCTGGTCCTTGATGGCATCGATACGGTCCGAGGTGGGCTGATCCACCTGCTGGCCGGGGCCCGCCGCATTGTAGAGGGCCAGGACGAAGGAGTTGAACTCGTGGCCGCTGGGCACGCCGTGGAAGGCCAACCCGGTCGGCTGGGACACGCCCTGATCGTCCACGCGGCAGATGCGCACGCTGGGCCGAGCATCGGGCAGGTCGCCGGCAGGATCGTAATCCTTGCCGTCCTCATCCGTGCGGGAGTCCACCCTGGAGGTCAGCTTGCCGTCGGAGAGCCCGACCAGCTCGTCCACGAAGGCCTCCAGCTCCTTGGAGACCTGGCTGCCGTCCAGATCCAGGGCCAGCTCCAGCTTTCCGGTCATCTTGCCGAAGACCATGTCCAGCTGCTTGCGGATGTCGGGCCCGAAGAAGCCGGAGGTCTTGGCCGGGGCCTGGTCGTGCTCCTGGGCCACAGGCGCGGGCGAGGTACCCGAGGCCAGTGCGGAGTTCTCGGCCTGACGCTCGGAGCGGGCGTAGGGGGAATCCTCGGGCCGCGGCGGCACCAGACCAGTCTTGTCCGACATGTTGGAGGCGTAGCGCTCCAGCTCCACGGCGGCTACAGCCCCATCGGAGGTGGCGGTGATGACCTGCCGCAGGTTCTTGACCCGCAGATCCCCGGCGGCGTAGATGCCCGGCACCGAGGTCTCCAGGTAGTCGTGGGTCAGCACGTAACCGTGGTCGTCCAGATCCACCACGCCCTTGAGCATGCCGGTCTGGGGCACGTAGCCGGCGAAGACGAAGACGCCGAAGGTGCCGCCGTCCTGGGGCTTCCAGGTGGTGGTCTGCCCGCTCTTCCGGTCCAGGAGGGTGGCCTCGACCAGCCCGCCGGGGCCTGCGGAGACCCCTTTGAGCTCGGTGGAGTAGTGAATCTCGATCTTGTCGTTGTCCCGGGCCTCGTCAGCCACGGCGGCATCACAGGTGAAGTCCTCCTCGCGCACCAGCAGGGTCACCTTGGTGGCGTACTTGGTCAGGAAGACCGACTCCTCAGCGGCCGCGAACCCGCCGCCGACCACCAGGACCTCGCGCCCGGTGAAGAACTCGCCGTCGCAGGTGGCGCAGTAGGCCACACCGCGGCCCGCATACTCCTGCTCGCCCTGGAAGCCGATCTTGCGGGGGCTGGCGCCGGTGGCGATCAGGATGCCGAAGGTGCGCAGGTCGCCCCGGGAGGTGTGGACCACCTTGATGTCGCCCTGGGCCTCGATGCCTGTGGCCTCGGCGCTCATGAACTCGGCTCCGAAGTTCTGGGCCTGCTGGCGCATGGTCTCGGTCAGCTTGCGGCCGTCGGTGCTGGCCACGCCCGGGTAGTTGACCACGTCGGCCGTGATGGTGATCTGGCCGCCGAAGTCGTCCTTCTCCAGGATCAGGGTGCGATACCGCGCCCGAGCCAGGTAGAGTCCTGCGCTCAGGCCTGCAGGGCCGCCGCCGATGACGACCACGTCATAAAGATTCTTGTCTTCCGTCATGAATGCCTCTTCCGAAGGAATGCACGGATGTGCTGTTTTGGATGCTGGTCGTGAATACAGAAAAGGGAACCCGCCCTGGTCGCTTCCGATCGGCGAGTTCCCGATGTTGGCAGCTGCGGATCAGAGCTGGCCGACCAGATCCAGGCTGGGCTCGATGGTGTCCTCACCGGGCTCCCACTTGGCAGGGCAGACCTGATCGCCGTGCTCATAGACGAACTGGGAGGCCTGGACGCGGCGCAGCAGCTCGTCGGCGTTGCGGCCCACGTTGGAGGAGATGACCTCGTAGGCCACGACCTTGCCTTCAGGAGTCAGAATGAAGTCGCCGCGCTCGGCCTTACCCTCGGCCTCGTTGTAGGTCTGCAGATCCTTGGCCAGGGTTGCGGTCGGATCGGCCAGCATGGGGTACTGGACCTTGGCGATCTTCTCGTTGGCCTCGTGCCAGGCCTTGTGGACGAACTCGGTGTCGCAGGAGACGGAGTAGATCTCGCAGCCGATCTTCTTGAAGTCCTCGTACTTGCTGGCCAGATCCTCCAGCTCGGTGGGGCAGACGAAGCTGAAGTCCGCAGGGTAGAAGAAGAGCAGGGACCAGTGGCCCAGCAGATCCTTCTTGGAGACCGGGAAGGTCTTGTTATCCTGGTAGGCCTGCGTGGTGAACTCAGTCAATTCGTGCTGAAGCTGTGACATGAAAAAAATCCTTTCGGGAGCATTGGGAACGTCGGCCTGAAGCCGAACCTGTCTCCGTATTTCATGCTAGTCAGGAAGCGCTGTATGGGGAAGACGGAGGTTCGCCGCTGGGGTGTGACATAGGGCACATGGGGCGCCCATACCCTAGCATTGGAGGCATGGCATTATGGCTGAACATCCTGCTCATTCTCTTCTTCCTCCTGCTCGGTTCCGTCTTCTCTGGGACTGAACTGGCGCTGGTCTCCCTGCGAGGCTCGCAGCTGGAGCAGATGGAGCAGCAGGACGCGCGAGGCGCCCGGGTGGCCCGCATCGCCCGCGACCCCAATACCTTTCTTTCCGCCGTACAGATCGGCGTGACGCTGACCGGCTTCCTCTCGGCCTCCTTCGGCGCTTCATCAATCGCCCCCTACGTGGTGCCCGTCCTGACCAGGTGGGGCGTGCATGAGGGCCTGGCCAGCACCCTGACCACGGTGATCCTGACCCTGATCATCTCCTACTGCTCAATCGTCATCTCCGAGCTGGTGCCCAAGCGGATCGCCATGCAGCGCACCGAAGCCATCGCCAGGGCTGTTGTTCCAGCCATCGACGTCTTCACCACCCTGTGCAGGCCACTGATCTGGCTGATCGGCAAGAACACCGACCTCATCGTGCGCATCCTGGGCTTCGACCCCCAGCAGACCGACACCGAGGTCAGCGACGACGAGCTGCGGATGCTGGTCTCCTCCAACACCAACCTGAGCAAGGACGAGCGGATGATCCTAGGCGACGTCTTCGATGCCTCAGAGACCAGTGTGGCCGAGGTCATGCGCCCCAGGGCCGACGTGGTCTTCATCGCCGGGGACATGCCGCTGCAGGAGGCGGTCGAATTCGTGCACGACGAGCCCTACTCGCGCTACCCGGTGACCGGACGCGACTTTGACGATGTGCTGGGCTTCGTCCACGTGCGCGACCTGATGGACGTGCGCAATCCCCAGGCCAGGACCGTGGCCGACGTGACCAGGCCCGGCATCGCCCTGCCCGGCACCTCCAGGCTCCTGCCCAGCCTGGAGAAGCTGCGCAAGAAGGGCATCCACCTGGCCGTGGTCATCGACGAGTACGGGGGCACCGACGGCATCGTCACCCTGGAGGACATGACCGAGGAGCTGGTGGGCGACATCCGCGACGAGTACGACCTGCCCGAGGAGCAGAACCCTGCCCATCCCCAGGCAACCGCCTTCGTCAACGGGGTTGCCACGGTCGACGGCGGCATGACCATCGAGGACTTCGCGGACCTGACCGGAATCGAGCTGGAGGATGGCCCCTACGAGACCCTGGCCGGCTACTTCCTGGCCCAGACCGGGCGGATGGGGCAGGTCGGCGACGTGATCCACTCCGACGACGGGTATGACATGGTGGTGACCAAGGTGGACGGGCGGCGCATCGAGACCATCGAGGTCAGGCGCCGGCAGGACGAGGACCAGGTCGCCGATGATGACGAGGCCGACGCGGATGGCAAGGGTGAAGACAGGTCGAATTCCGAAGCAGGAGCGGACCGAGGATAACCGGACCGGATCTAATCTGAGCAAGACTGACTTGACCGAGGATAGCTTTGCCGGCTCTAACCCGACCTAGGTTGGTCGAAGCCAGGAAGGAAGACGACAATCCAAGGCGGGCCGAGACGATACTGCGACCAGAGCCTAGCTATCGTCTAACTGAATCCCTTCTATCCTCTAGCCAGTGCTGGGCTGGTAGTCAGCCGGTGACCGCTCTGACGCCAGTCAAGAAAAAATGACTATCAGCGTAGCCGATGGTCCGTGAATGATTTCACTGGTTGATTCCCGCAAAATCCAAGCGTTTCCTTGCTTTTTCCTCTAGTCTGGAGATACAAGGCCGGACTGACCCGACCGCAGGCATAATTTCATATTTAAGGAGCGATTATGGCATTGAACTTTACCGTACCGGGACTCGACGAAGCGACCAGCGAGAAGGTCGTCGCCATCCTGCAGAGCCGTCTGAGCCAGGAACAGGAGACTGCCCTGATCCTCAAGCACGCCCATTGGAACATGAAGGGCAAGGAATTCATCGGCATTCATGAGATGATGGACCCCGAGGTCGATTCGGTGCTGAACATGGCCGACGAGACCGCCGAGCGCATCGCCACCCTGGGCGGCTCCCCCGCCGGGCGCCCTGACGACATCATGAAGAACCGCGACTGGGATGGCATCACCATGACCGGGCGTCAGGATGCCCTGGACTACCTGAAGGCCCTGGACACCTACTACACCACCTTCATCAAGCGCGACCGTGAGGCCATCAAGGAGCTGGACGACCTGGACGCCATCAGCTCCAACATCGTGCAGGACCATGTGCAGGAGCTGGAGCACTTCCAGTGGTTCATGCGCAGCCACCTGTTCTGAATTACTGAGTTACTCGGTTTCTGAGTTCTGAGAGCTCATCGCCGCTCCGATAGGCGATATGCCAGCGGCACTGCATCGTGAAAGGTGCGGGGCCGCTGGCATTTTCTCTGACCGAGATAGACTCTGCGCTTCAGGATAGAATTGACGATTGGGAGACGGCCGGGCGCCGCCTCACGCCGGGAAGACTGGTCGGCCAAGGAAGACCGAACCCTATCCGCCCGACCAGGAGCATCATGCCGCCCACGTCCACATTCCCAGCATTCCCAGTTAATCCACGGCGTCAAGTTTACGACGATTCGAATTCGCAACAGAATCCTAAACTGTTCAATCCAAGGCAGTCGGGCCCCCAACCCTCAGACCCCCAACTGAATTCCGGACCGTCAGATTCCAGGCCATCGAATGCCCAACCATCAAATCCTCAGCGTGGGCAGGGCGGATCTGACAGGGACCGGCACAGACGACTCCATCTTTCAAACTTCTTCACTGCCCTGTCGTCGCTGACTGAAAACGATCGAATCACCGGGCTATTCATGATGGCCTGTGCCTTGGCCGGGCTGATCCTGGCCAATCTGCCAGAGACCGGGCCGGGGCTGAATGCTCTTGCCGCTTGGATTCCTCTGGATCTACCCGGTGGACTGAACCTGTCTCTCAAGGACTGGATACAGGACGGGCTGCTGACCATATTCTTCCTGACCATGGGTCTTGACCTGCGCCAGGAGGCTGCCACGGGCACTCTGCGCAACCACAAACAGGTCCTGCTGCCCATGCTGGCCGCTTTGGGCGGCGTAGCCGTTCCGATTCTGATCTACTGCCTGTTCAACCTCGGCTCCCCTGCCGGTTTGCGTGGCTGGGCTGTCCCAACGGCCACCGATGTAGCTTTCTCCCTAGCGGCTCTGCAACTGCTCCTGCCCAAGGCCGGACCCGCCCTGCAGGCGTTTTTGATGACCCTGGCCATCTTCGACGATCTGATCGGCGTCCTGCTGATCGCACTTGGCTACTCCAGCTTGGGACAACCGAACTGGCTACTTGTCTGCCTGGCCGGCCTTGTGGTCTGGGCCCTGCTGATCCGAGCGGGGAGCCGTTCCTCACGGCTCTGGCGACCTTTGATGCCGCTGTTCCTGCTGGGTGCCCTTACCGGCGGACTGCTGGCCTGGTACGGCCTCTTCAAGGCTGGGATCCACCCGGTGTTGGCGGGAGTGGCGATGGGCCTATTGACCCCTGTCACCAGGTCACGCGAGGCTGAACCATCCGGAACAGAATCTACTGGGGCCAATCCAGCTGGAACCGAGACAACAGGGATTGGACCGAGCCACATCCAAGCATCATCGCCTGCTGAACTGTTGGATCGCCTGCTGACACCCTTGAGCGCCCTGGTGGTCCTGCCCGTGTTCGCCTTCTTCTCGCTGTCCATCTCCCTGGATCAGCTGGGACCCGGACTGCTGACGGACCGGGTCTTTTGGGGGGCCACGCTTGGTCTGGCCTTGGGCAAACCCTTGGGAATTATGACCATGGTGAACCTGGCAAGTCATCTGGGGCTGCAGCGGCCTGCCGGCTCCACGACCGGAAACATGATTGGCCTCTGCCAGCTCTGCGGAATCGGCTTCACCATGTCCTTCCTGATCGCCAACTTGGCCTTCGCTGGTTCCCCGCATCTGGAGTCAGCCCTACTGGGCGTGCTGGCAGGGTCGGTCCTGTCCGTGCTCGTCGTGGCCGTGGGCACTATCCCCGGTCGACTACGTTCCGCCAGGCACGCATAGGCTTAGCTGCCAAGACCCAACCTCTGCCAGACCCGGTTCCCGCCGGAACCAACCTGCCAAACTCGGTTTTGACAAAATCAGTTTTGACAGAATCAATCCCTTACCAGGCTCAGCTGCGACGGTAAAGCTTGGTGTAGGAGCCCTCGGCACGGGGACGGACCACGATTTGGTCGATGTCCACAGTGTCGGGCTGCTCCAGAGCCCAGGTGACGCATCCGGCGATGTCATCGGCTGTCAGCGGGTCGGGCACTCCGGCGTAGACCGCATCGGCCCTGTCGCTATCCCCGCCGAACCGCTTCAGGGAGAACTCATCAGTGTGAACCAGTCCCGGGGCGATGTCTACCACGCGCACCGGCTGGCCAATCAGCTCCAGCCGCAGAATACGGGCCATGACCCGTTCCGCCGCCTTGGAGGCGCAGTATCCGCCACCGCCCTCGTAGGGCTCGATGCCTGCCGTCGAGGAGATGACCAGGACCGTGCCCTCCGACTCCTTCAGGGCCGGAAGCAGCTTCTGGATGACCCGCAGAGTGCCGATGACGTTCAGCTCGTACATGCCGCGCCAATCGTCCAAGCTGGAGGTAGCCACCGAGTCCTTGCCGAAGGCCGCACCGGCGCAATTGACCAGAGCTTTGACTGGACCGTCCTTGAGCACGGCATCGACGGCCGCCTGGGTGGAGTCCTCGTCGGTCACATCGCAGACCTCATAGGTGAAGTTCTGACCCAGCTGGTCGGCCAGAGCCTTGAGCTTGTCCTCGCGCCGGGCCAGGCCGACCACCTTCCAGCCCTTGTCCACCAAGGCCCGAGCACTGGCCTGGCCGATGCCGCTGGAGGCGCCGGTCACCACGGCACGCTTGATTGTTTTCTTGGATTCCGCCATCTCATCCGCTCCTTCATGATCTATTCCCCCGGATTGACTCCACGCTTGCCTCCGGTTCGCAGGGAGCCTGCCTAGCTGCTGCAGGATCGCCCTTCTTCCTCAACGCTAGCGCACCATCATAGACTGCGGCAGTCTCCCGTCGGTCTTCGATGACAAATGTGGTGCGTTAAACCAGCCTCGGGTAGAGTCAGCACGAATCAAATGCAGATCAGCTGAGTCAGAACAGCTCACAGTCAGTTCGGTCTGAATCAGACCGCATAGGCAGGCTAGATCTGCACAGACAGAACGCATCAAAAACCAATCCGACTTCGCTCCAAAAGACACAGCAGAGGTTCGGACGCGAAATCATCCGCACGGATTATGCCACAGGTTCGTAATTTACAAGCTTGCATTGCACAAATTCAGAAATCACGTGGAGTTGATTGCTCCGGAATTCATGGCTCTCGAAGTCATAGCTGCCGATATCTAAGCTTCTGTAGTCACAGAGCCAGGTAGCGGCTGAGTCGACGACGGCGCTCAGTCCAGTCGGGCATATAGCGATCCATCCTCGCACGGAAGCCGGGACCGTGACCATGCTCGTAGAGGTGGGTCAGCTCGTGAACCAGCACATACTCCAGCAGATCCGGATCCAGCCAAGCCAGGTCGGTGTTGAGCCGGATGCTGGCAGTGGCGGGGGTGCAGGAGCCCCAGCGGGTTTTCATCTTCCGCAGACTGATGCGCTCGGGCCGACGACCCACCACGGGGACCCACCGATCAAGCAGAGTCGGCAGCCTCTCGTGGAGAATTCTTTTGGCTTCGGCCTCGGATCGTCCTGACTGCAACTGACCATCGGCTCCGGGTTGGGCATAGACATCACGCGAACGGGCCAGACGTTCTCTAGTGGTTGCGATCCAGCGGCGCTTGCCGTCGATAAAGGCACGAATCTGGTCATCGTCCAGCTTTAGAGGCGCCGTCACTTCCAGATGGCCGTCAGGCGGCTTGACCCGCAGATAGACGTTGGCGATCCGCTTCCTGATGACCAAAACCGTCTCACCACTGACCTCCAGCTGCTCCGACCTGACTGGTTCCGCACGCCGTTTCCGCCTCATGACCTCCATTCTTCCGCCAAGACGCGACGCGACGCCGCCGAGATTGACTTGAGGGGACACTATGGTAAGCTATCCATTTGTGTGATTCTTCGGTCACACGGCATGGGCCTGTAGCTCAGCTGGTTAGAGCGCATCCCTGATAAGGATGAGGTCGGAGGTTCAAGTCCTCCCAGGCCCACGCATTCTTGCGCTGTTGAAGTTCTTTACACATTCACGGGGCTATGGCGCAGCTGGTAGCGCATCTGCTTTGCAAGCAGAGGGTCGCCGGTTCGAATCCGGCTAGCTCCACCGGTAAATTTTTAGGTCTCTTGAAAACCGTATCGACGTTGACCGTGGGTGGCTGGTAATGATGCCGCGAAGTGAGCAAGTCAGAAGCCGAAGCTCATGCGGCAAGATACGACTTCGCTATTATCTCCGTGCCACTGAATGCATACCCACCCTCACCAAGCCGTTTTATAAAATTTCCAGCGAAGCTACTTGTGGAAGCAGTTTTTGGTTCAATACAAGTTTCAACACCATCGCTTTATGAGAGAACCAGATATTTTAATAGGAATTAGGAATATTAGAAATCCTGATGGCCAATCAGATGATCACCTTCCCAATGAGCTTCTCCATCTGAACCATCGGTTGTGCCAACCCAAGCAGGGTGACGATTAACACTGCTGTCACCGTTGCCGCCCTTGGGGGCAGTTGTGTCGCCTCCTCCGGAGGGTGCACAATAGTTGCTGCCGCCGTTCTGGGAGGGGGCTCGATAGCCGTTGCCGCCCCGGCGCGCAGTAGCGCCGTAACCGCTATCAACCATAGAGGGAGCGCTTGCAACAGCCTTGGCATCCGCCTGGGCTTTGGCTGAGACTGCGTCATTCACCGACTTGACCTTGGCATCCAAATCGGCCTTGACGTTGGCGAAAGCCTTAAAGACAGACTTCTTGTCATTGAAGATATTCTTAGCTGAGTCCAAGTCCTTGGCCAGGTCGTTGCGCGTCTGGTCCCCGTCAGGCACTTTGCCATCAGAATCAGCCAGGACCTTATCCCCATTCCCAATAGCATCAGAGAGCAGCTTATGTGCTTGGGAAGTGGTGACAGCAAGCACATCCCCCTTAAGAATCTTCAATTTTGACTTCATCTCAGCAGTCCGGGCCTTCAGAGTTTCGGTAACTTTTTTCAATTCGCTTGTGGATGCATCCCCGATCAAGTTGGTTTTCGCCACTGTCGTCATACCGGAGGCCGGCTTGACGGTCTGCATGCTCTTGGCCAGAATCTGGACTGTCTTAGCGTCGCTGACCTGATTATCTGTAACCGCCGAAGCGGACTTAACCTCGTCAGATGCCAGATATTTGCGGTATTCGCCGTCCTGTGCCTCGTAGGACCTGACCACTGCCTTGTATGAGGCAAAGGCCCGATCATGCTCCTGCACGGAATGAAGATGCCACTGTAAACCCCCGCTAGAAACGACAGCAACCACCAGCACCAAGGCAGCTATGATGATAAACCGACGCCTCGAACCGCTGCTCTTACCAGTACTATTTTTACCAGTACTATTCTCGGCTTTCTCCACGATTGCCCCTCTGCCCTTCCCGCGAACCCACAGCTATTTGTCCGCAGGAGCCCCTTGACCTGGCATAACCAGCCTTGCGCCAAACGCCTCGCAATGCCCATTCTAAACGACGAACCGCTCCAATTCTTAGAGCAATGCATCATCCAGCTGAGGTCGGGAAACAATATGAAGGCATTATTGCCCACCGCCGGACGACACCGTACAAACAGAAAGGAGTCTGCGATTACCCTAGTCGGGCAGATCAGCACCCAGTGGTGATATCGGGCTGCATTATGCACAGGTAGTGGTGCGCCCCGTCTATCTGTTCCTGAGTGTATTGAGGGGTCGTGGGCGCAGGGTTGACCCCTGGGACCTGAGGAGACGTGGACCCACCACCGTTCCCTGTACTGCCCTGCCGTCCGGCCCCGGGCTGGTTCTGAAAATTCCCAGACATGCTTCCCGACCGCCTCGACTGGGGGTACAAACCGGATGATGAAGCACCGGGAGCCCGTGCACTTCCGGCCTGCGCCTGAGCAGAGCGTGCTCGCTCGTCCCGTTGCCGAGCGGCATCCTGATCCGCCTGGGCTTTGGCTGAGACTGCGTCATTCACCGCCTTGACCTTGGCATCCAGATCGGCCTTAGCATCAGAGAAAACCTTAAGAACCGACTGCTTATCATTGAGGACATCCTTAGCTGACTCCAACGCCTTGGTCAGATTGTTACGTGTCTGGTCCCCGTCAGGCACTTTGCCATCGGAATCGACCAGAATTTTATCTCCGTTCCCGATAGCATCAGAGAGCAGCTTTTGTGCTTGGGAAGTGGTGACAGCAAGCACGTCACCCTTGAGAGCCTTCAATTTCGATTTGAGCTTCGAGGTCTGAGCGTTCAGAGTATCGGCAGCTGTTTTCAATTCGCTGGTGGATGCATCCCCGGTCAAGTTGGTTTTCGCCCCTGTCGTCCTGCCGGAGGCTGGCTTGACAACCTGCACACCCTTGGCCAAGGCATGGACGGTCTTCGCGTCACTCACCTGGTCATCCGTAACCGTTGAGGCGGCCTCTACCTCGTCAGATGCCAGATACCTGTGGTATTCACTTTCCTGAACCTTGTAGGTTTTGGCCGCTGCCCTATAAGAGGCAAAAGCCCGATTATGCTCCTGGACAGCAGTGCGATGCCACCACAGACCCCCGCCACAGATGACGGCAACCACCAGCACCAGGACCGCTACAATGCTGAGCCTGCGCCTCGAATTGTTGCTTTTACTATTCTCGGTTTTCTCCACGATTGCCCTTCTGCCCTTCCCATGGGCCCTCAGCCATTGTCGGCAGGGACCCCTTCATCCGACTCAAGCATAACCGAGCTTGCGCTAAATACCCCGCTACGCTCATCATGTCATGTATACAAACATGACATCCTATTTGCATTGAGCATATGGACAACACTGATTTGACCCGGAAGGACTATGCTCGAGAACTCGGCATCAACATCGCCAGAGCACGCACTGCCAAGGAATACTCCCAGGACGGGGTCGCGGCCGACACGGGCCTCTCGCGCTTCACCTACTGGAAGCTTGAACGCGGGGATCAAACCCTGACACCCCCGCCAACCTCGGACTACGCAGCATCCTCGCCTTCGCCCATGCACTTGACGTCGAACTTGCCGACCTGCTTCCCAAACACACTGGACCTCCGTCGCCAATAGCCTCATGAATATCAGGACAGTTCATAAAGCCTCAACGCCGATCAACCCCTTGCAGCGCAAACAATTTGTCCTCAGTGAGAACCACTGCTATTACGAATATGACCGCGCAAGCCATGTATCTGACTTGTGCCCACAACTAGAGCGTAGAGAATTCGACTGAGATACTCGTCGACTTGATTCTCTTTTCGCAAAGATTCACGTTTGTTATTTTCCAGTTGGTTATGACGCACAACCACATCTATCACGCCGAAATGCGATTTGGGGTTCATTCTTTTAATTACTGATTCCACTGAATAAGGCCGATCACAATAACAGGAATGAAAACCCAATACACATAGCTTCTAACACAACTTGTCACCAGAAGAGTGCACAGAGATACAACGACGCAAGGGATTCATTATCCAAATAGAATGCACTAAACAAGTAAGAGATCAGCTAAGTAACGACTTCGGGAAAACCGCGATTCCTTCAAACTGGTGACTGAGCAGGATTCACTTAACAGGAAAAGGCTGAGGGATAAAATGCAATCTTCCGCTTTGATGCGGCTTGTCTCTTTCAGCTTTAATGTATGCCGAGAACGCTCTCGAAATACGAATAATGCACGCAAGAGTATTCCTTAAGTGGATGCACTCCGAATTCCCCTGATAATACTGCTCATAATTCTTGCATATTCTTTGTTCTAGATCTGACATCAATTTTGCTGCTATGCGACGTATGGGCATACTGTTACAGATTATAAGAAACATGCACAAGAAACTTGAATAGTCATAGACAAGTTGCGACTTCTTAATCGTACTTGGAATAGGTGCCGGAGGTCTATCCATCTGGAACAAATCGCACAAACACCCATCGACAAACTCAGTCTGAGGCACATGGCCCTGCATGTTTGTTCTATCCACATCCAACAGTAACGGGGCACTATGCGATACCGCATTTCGCAATCTACGGAAGTTGCCAAAAAATTTTGTAGCATTGTCCCTCAGATGTGATGACTCCAGATACTTCATGTATGAATCAATTAGATCACCCAGATTGAAGCATTCCCATAGATTCCATATTTCAGGGTCAGGGAAATATTTGCGAACCATAGCATCTGAATAAGGAGAATATTTAAGCTTGATTCCTGTCTTGCCGGGCTTGCCATCGCGCTGATTTTGATAGCCAGTTTTTTCATCAAATACAAAGCAATCATGTGGATCAACCAGCTTTGCGATTCGTTTACCGTCAAGCTCAGAATTTGACATCAATAAATTATTGAATCGCACTTTTAAATCATGTTCCGCGTTTGCTACCAGATATTCCAGTGCCATCCTGAGTTCATAGTCAATGACCGTCAAATCCTTGAGTACAGCGAAATCGAGATTCTTGTACTTCCCATCATGGTTCTTATTGAAATTAGAAGCATATCGCTTAATCCTAAACAGATAGGTGTTCGCAGATAGATATGCTTTAGTGGATTCCTCATTACAGATATCGAATACGACGCCATCGTTTTGCAAATTAGCAATTTGAGAATCGAGGCTTTTAGCCAAACACATGCGCTTGGAACTGTCCACATTGGCCCCCGCAGCTAAACTAATGGGGCATCCGCTTCGAAAAGCGCTGCCCCATTAGTGAAGAGCTGGCCAATGTGACCAACCCCCTTTTGACTTTGTACCTACAATGCTAATTACATATAAGCATGTGTCAATTTATTTCGTGTTCTCTTTTATCCGCCAACAAGAAAAGCGCCACAACAGGCATTGCCCGGTTGTGGCGCTGATTAGCTATAGCAGGGAAAATGCTCTACGCTTCCTTCTCCTTATCCAGCTCGGCGAGCATGGTCTTCTGCTCATCCGGTGTCAGCTTGCGAATGCCGATTCCAGTGTATCCCCAGATGGTGGCGAAAATCACACCGGTCCAGCAGAGGATTGCCCAAGGCATATAAGAGAGCGTAGGTACGCCCAAGGTGGCCGCCATATAGGCGCCAGCGGCTGTCCAAGGCAGGATCGGCTCGAATATGGTGCCGGAATCCTCTATGCTTCGACCAAGATTGCAGGGATGCAGACCTCGGCGAATGTAGGCAGGCCTCAGCAGCTCGCCAGGCAGTAGGAGGGAGACCTGGCCGTTGCAGGTGGTGGATATGGTCAGGATGCCGGTCAGCAGGGTGACGACAATCAATGAGCCGGTGCTCTTGCTGATCTTGAGCAGGGATTCCACGATCTTGTTCAAAGCTCCGGAGGCCGAAAGCACCCCTGCGAAGGACAGGGCACAGAATGCAATCAGGAGGGTGCTCATCATGCTCTCCATACCGCCCCGGTTCAGCAGACTGGTGATGTCCTTGGCTGCGGGACCCAAGTTGAAGCCCCTGGGAAGCATAGAGGTGTCGAATCCGTTGACAATCGCGTTAAATGCGTTGGTGACAGAGAAATGTTGGATGACGACGGCATTGAACATGGCGACCACCGACGAGAGCAGCATGACCGGGATGGTCGGCTTCTTCCATGCAGACCCGATCAGGATGATCAGGAGGGGTATAAGCAGCATGACCACGTTCCAGGTGAAGGCCTGCGAAAGCGTGTTATTCATCTCGGCAACCTTGTCAAAGCCGCTGCCACCTGTGGACTGGACACCACGGCCCGCCACAAACATGACTATCGCTGACACCAGCAGGGAGGGGAAGGTTGTCCACAACAGGTGCTTCATATGCGTGAACACATTCACATGGGTGATGGCTGCAGCCAGGTTGGTATCTCCGGACAGAGGGGAAAGTTTATCCCCGAAATAGGCGCCACTAACCACTGCACCAGCGACGATGGCAGGATTGATGCCTTCCATGCCCAGCGCCACTCCCATAAAGGCCACGCCAATGGTACCTGCTGAACCCCAGGAGGTTCCCGTGCAGACCGAAGTGATAGCCGTGACCAGCAGGGCCGTCAGATAGAGGTACTGGGGCGATACGATCTTGAGACCGAAGTAGACCATCATCGGAATGGTTCCGCCAATCATCCAGGACCCGATAAGCATGCCCACCACTATTAGAATCAGCAAAGCTGGCATGATCCCAGCAATCTTCTCGGCTATGGTGTTGAGCATCTCATCGTAACCGTGACCGAGCATGTAGGCAATGATTGCTGCTACCACGGCAGCCAGGATAAGCATCGGCTCAGCGGGAAGTTCCAGCCAGATGGCTCCAACCCCCATGAACACCGCCATAGCAATAATTGGGGTCAGCGCCAAGAGCAGTGAGGGGGAGCGCTGCTCCCTTTGTTTCTTTTCCTTCGTCATTGCAAGGTTACCTTTCCGTTGAAGTGCCAAGCGCCCGATTCATACGCGACAGGGCCTTGGTCAGAATCGGCGTAGTTGTTGCCAGGTTGATGCGCACAAAGCCGCTGCCACCCTGGCCGAAGTCAGTCCCCGGATCCAGCATCAGACCCTGTTTAGCCAGCCGCTTTTCGATTTCCTCATCCTCGAGTCCAAGCCCTCTCATATCTATCCAGGCCAGGTAGGTGCCTTCAGGTTCAATCAGCTTCACACCATCCATCCCGGCAACGCAGTCTCGCAAAAAATCAGTGTGCCTCTCAATCTCGGTCAGAAGCTCATCCAGCCAGTCTGCGCAATGGTCGTATCCCGCTTGAGTAGCAACTTGTGCAAAATAGCGGGGATTATGGCAGCCGGCATCATCAATGGCCTTCTCCACCTTGTGCCGTAGATCAGCGTCAGGAACGACGATATTGGCCGTTTCCAGCCCAGCGATGTTGAAGGTTTTGCCCGGAGAGGTAAAGGAGATGCCTCCAGCCGCTTCGGGCGACGAAATCAGATAAGGCTGAAATCGATATCCTGAATGGATCAGATCGGCATGGAACTCATCTGAGATGACCAGAACATTATGCTTGGCAGCAGCCTTGGCCACTTTGGCCAGTTCGTCTCGGGTCCATACGCGACCAGTGGGATTATGCGGATTGGTGATTACCAGCGCACTAGCTTGGTCAAGCAGGCCTCCAAGGGCATCAAAGTCGAATCGGTATTTTCCTTGTCCGTCCATCTTGAGCAGCCACGGAAGAACCTTGCACCCTGCAGCCTTAATCGCCGTTGGGGTGGGCGAGTATGCAGGATAAGGAACGATTACCGAACAGGCGGGCGGTAGAGCCTCCCTGAGTATGGCAGGCAAGGATTCCACCATTCTGCCTACCGGCACCAGACTGGCTGGACTAATCTGCCAACCATGGCGCCTTTTGAACCAGTCGCACACTGATTGTCTATATGAGGCGTCCAGGTAGGTGTAGCAGAAATCGCCCACCTGAGCACGCTTGACCACGGCCTGGACCAAAGGGTCCGGGGCTTTGAAATCCATGTCTGCCACCGACAGGGATATGGCGTCGTCACCGCAGATGCGATGTGCGTCATCCCAGCGGA
The DNA here is from genome assembly GCF_016101165.1 of Bifidobacterium sp. W8114. Classification (NCBI taxonomy): domain Bacteria; kingdom Bacillati; phylum Actinomycetota; class Actinomycetes; order Bifidobacteriales; family Bifidobacteriaceae; genus Bifidobacterium; species Bifidobacterium sp. W8114. Next base: position 64,327 of record NZ_JACFRA010000005.1, read on the forward strand.
TACTGTGTATTCTTCCCAGATCCTGGGTTGAAACGGGATGTAGAAGACCCATAATTACATCTATTCCCTTCTTTACAACTATGTTGGATTCTTGCCTTCATTGGCAATGTGATCCTCAGAGGCCACCATGACCTCGATAGTGCTTCCCCCGTTTATTGCTTTTTCTTATCTTTGACGGAGGTCGTCTCCTCTATTTCTTTGAGATAGTTGTAGACGGTGAACCGTGAAATCTGCAAGCGGTCGGCCAAGGTCTCAGCCGCATCTCGCAGGAAGAAAAAGCCCTGCTCTTTGGCTTGTCTTATCACCTCCTTTTTATGACTTTTTGTCATGAGTTCAACGGGCACACCCTGGCTGGCAACAGCACGATCAAGCACGATATTCGCCAAGTCGTCAAGGTTGTGGACGAAGGCTTCACCCGCAGAATTCGCTTCAGCCGAGTCCGTTCCACGACTTATCTGCCCTGTCTCGAATCCAGTCTTTTTTCCGATGCCATACCGTTGGTTCTGATCCAAATCTTTATCAAAATCAACTTCCAACTCTGGTTCAGAACTTGCATCGATACTGCCGTAGAGCATTTGTTGGCATATTTTCAGAAGCCCGGACCAGATTTCGACGCTACTGTTGATGCATAAGGCAGCGACCGGCTCCCCTTGGCTATCCTTGACGGCTATAGTGGCACAACGAATCCGACGCCCGTCAGGCAGAACAGAGCTGTAGTTGACCATGGTGCGCACCCAACCCTCAGCCAGCTGCTTAAGTAGAACATCGGTGGCCGGATCGCCAACCTTGCGACCAGTCAAACCTCCTGCAATAGCGACGATGGTGGTGGGTACCTGCGAAAGATCATGCACTACAACCTCGCAGTCCGGCATCAGCGAGGCCAGTGGCTCCACCAGTTGGGCCAAGGATTGGATTATCAGGGCACGCTCTGCGCTGTCCTGCGCCTTAAGGCTGCGTGCCGATTGTGCATCGTTGCTCATACATCATGTCTTTCGTGAAGTACCTGAAGATAGTATAACCAATTAATAAACATTTTGTTGAGTGATTCTATAATTTGTTTATTTATTTCTGTAATTTTTGTGAATTCACAATCTTGATGGGGAATGTTCATCTATTCAAACCATTGAAAATCCAGCTGTTCAACCACGAAGCAGATAGTGTTGAGCACAAGGTGGTGGGACATCCATAATCTGCAGATAGGAAACCAAAGTAACCAACTAGACCCTTGATAGGAGCTTCAGGATATCGAAAAAGCGACGCTCTGCCGGGAATCCAACAAGCTCTAATTCCCAAAGTAAGTTGTCGAAGACCATCTACTCGACTGCTGGGGTCCATGCCAAGCTGACCTGAAAGCTGGCTTCCGCCTATTAATTAGTGAAGCAAGTCGGTAAAGCGATAACTGTACTGATAGACTTAGTTATCTCAACTCTACCGCAAGGAACCCTTTACTTTTCAGCTGTTCCAAGACTGCTGGGGTCCATGAACCAGACTTGTAGAGGAAGCTGATAGATATACCACTACCCCGGATGAGAGCGGACACCTGTTTTACTGAACCTATTTTTCTCCGAACTAACTCCAACTACGCTCCCCATTTGCGGAGTCGGCAGAAAGAATCCGCGCCCAGAATCTTTCATTAAATGTGCCATGCCGATTTGATTTGAATTGTTTCGACAGCAACATAGCTGCGAGCAACAATTCGAACCGGCACTATAAATTGCATCTCATTCTTTATGCAGATGCTCAGGCAGAGACTAGCCTTCCGTCCTGCAGCGTCAGCAGCCGGTCAGCTCGGGCAAGGACCGAGGAACGATGGGAGACAATCAGACAGGTACGGTCGCCCTTCTGCTCGATCAGCCTGGTCAAGACCCGGCCCTCCAAGAGAGCGTCCATGTTGCTGGTTGGCTCATCCAGGAGCATGAAAGGCGCTGAGCTCAGGAAGGCACGAGCCAGAGCCACCCTTTGCCGCTGCCCCTCAGACAGGTCGGAGCCGTTGTCAGCCAACAGATGATCCAAGCCGTCGGGCAGCTGGTCGATCAAATCATCCAGGCAAGCGTCATGAGCAGCCTGCTCAATATCCGCCCTACTGGCATCGGGCCGGGCCAAGGCGATGTTATCCACCAAAGTGAGACCGAATATGTAGGTGTCCTGGCTCACCAGAGCCTGCTGGGCGCGCAGGTCGGCGGTGCGGATGGTTTCGATAGGTAGACCGGAGACGGTCAGGCTCCCGCCGCTGCGCTCCTGGAACCGCATCAGCAAGTCGATCAGGGTGGACTTACCGACTCCATTGGCCCCCTGGATGCCAATCAATTCGCCAGGTTTGATGGAAAGATCCAGATTATCCAAAACCGAGATTCGACCGCCATGTTCACCCGAGTGAGTCTTGCCCGGGTCAGTCTTGCCAGCATAGGAGAAGGAAACCGCCTTGGCCTCTTCTCCAGTGAACTCCGTCAGGGGATTCCCATGATTGGATTCCACCTCACGCACAGGCGGCTCCTTGTCCAAAAGCGCGAAGACCCGCCTGGCAGCAGCCAGAGTAGGCTGCAGGCCGGCGCCTAGCCGGGCCACAGGTATCAAGGAAGCGAAGGAAGAGAGGAAACCGACCAGTCCGATCATCCCACGAGCCGGATCCACCAACCCTGCCGAACCTAGGTGGCAGGCCATCAGCGTGAAGACTCCAGCGCAGATCAGAGTGACCACGTTGGTGACCATATCGTTGGCGATGGTCCGCCCAGAGGTACGTCCCCGTGCATCCAGCATCTGGTCCGTAGCGGCTCCCACCAGACGACGGGTATTCCCAAGAGCGCCCAGCCCCGCCAGTTCGGTACGGCCCTGCAGGGTCTCCAGAAGAAGGGAATGCAGGTTGGCTTGGGCCGTTCGCTCCTGCATGGCTACCTTGAAAGTGGGCCTTGCACTCAGGATGGGGATGAGCAGACCGACAATCAAATAGGAGCCGAGGGCGGCCAGGCCCATCCAGGGCGAGAGCCAGGTGAGCAGGGCCAGGTTGGCCAAGGAGGTCACCAGGGCGATGGCGATGGGCGAAAGGGTGTGGGCGTAGAAAATCTCCAGCAGCTCGATGTCGTTGGTGATCACGGTCACCATGTCCCCGCGCGCCTGGTCTCGCAGACCGGCCGGGGCCAGGGAGCGCATCTTGTCGAAGACCGTCGTGCGGATGTCGCGGAGCATACTGAAGGCCATCTCATGGTTGTAGTACTGCTCTCCATAGGCCATAACCCCTCTGCTGAGAGCAGTCAGGACCGCCACCAGAGCCCAGACGACCCACTGGCCATTCAGCGGCGGCCAGTCCGTGACCAGACCGATCAAGGCCGCAGCGGCTGCCATCATGCTCCAGACCGCGAAGAGGTGACCCAGGCTGCCACAGAGGATGGCTTTGCCCTCCGTACCAGCCAGAGGCTTCATCAGCCGGGCCATGCGGCGCATCATCGTCAGATTGCCGGTCGTCTGCTGCATGTCGTCACTCCCCGTCCTCATACTGGGCCTGCTCCTTCCACTGGGCCGCAAATCCGCCCCCGGCATCCATCAGTTCACGGAAGCCACCACTTTCCATCAGACGACCCCCTTGCAAGAAGAGAATGGCATCGGCATTACGAACCCCGGCCAGGCGGTGGGTGATGGTCAGGACAAGGGACTCCTTGCCCAGCGCGTCCATCAAGGCGGCCAGAGTGGCGTCATGTTCACGGTCCACGGCACTGGTAGCCTCGTCGAAGATGTAGACGGGGGAACGTCGCAGGAGTCCGCGGGCAATGGACAGGCGCTGGCGCTGCCCTCCGGAGAGGTTGCCTCCCTCAGGATCAATGGGAGCATTCAGCCCGCCCTTGCTCTGGACAAGACCGGTCAGGCCGACCTGGTCCAGCGCATCCTGCAGCTCCCAATCCGAATAGCCCAGTCCGGCCGGGTCCAGATTCGACCTGATGGTTCCGGTGAAGAGGTGATCGGTTCCCCGAACCACGGTCTGCAGGCCGACCAGGTCCTCGCGTGACAGGTCGCTGATCTGGCGCCCGCCAATGGACAGCTCTCCGGCATACTCCTGAAGGCGCCCGGACAGCAGGCCCGCCAAGGTGCTCTTGCCGGAGCCCGAAGCGCCGACCAAGCCCACATGTCCCTTGGCAGGCAGATCGAAGTTCAGATCGGTCAGAGCCTGGAAGCCATCAGGATAGGTGTAGGTCAAATCGCGAGCGCTGATGCCTAGCGAATCATCGCCAGACATATCCGCCTGATCTGCCTGCTCCGAAGCGGATTCCGAGTCAGACTCCCGAACTGCTTCCTCAGAAGTTTCGAGACTCGCGTCCGGAGCCGTCTCCGAACCCGTACTCTTGCATGACTCAGGAGTCGTCTCTGGAGCCGCTGACTTCCCGTCACCCTCCTGCCGCGCTTGGAGAATATCGTCGATGGCCTTGCCCTGCTTGATGGCGACCATGCCGGAATGCATCATATAGACCAGCTGCCGCTCAGGGGCGAAGAGCCGGACGCCAGCCAGGGCGACAACCAGGCAGGACAGCACTCGAGAGGGCCCACCCTGCCCGATCAGGACCGTTGCCGCGACCGCCAAAATAAGACTGGTGTAGATAACCACGTCGGCCTTGATCAGCGAGCGCAGCTGCCCTCCCAGGACCCCCATGGTTATCCGGCGGAACCCCTCGGACTCCTCGGCCAGATCGTCGGCCTGCCGCTGGTCTGCCCCGAAGATCTTCAGGGTGTTGAGCCCCCTCAGGGCATGCTCGAAGTGGACGCCGACCTTGTCGTACTTGCGCAGCTGACCCAGCTGCACCTTGATGTTCTCGCCCATAGTGGGCTTGGAAGCCGGGGGCAGGGCCACCATGCCAATCACGACGATCACCGCAGCCAGCGGACTGACAGGCAGGAGGACAGCCAGCGCCACGACCAGCATCAGGACGGTCTGGACCAGGGCCGGAATATAGGCCGTGAAATAGGAAACGACCGACTTGACCCCCTCGGTCGAAAGCCTGGCCAGGGTCTGCGCCGGAACGCCCAGGTCGTCCTCCTGGCGATTGGGGTCGAACACGGATAGGTACAGGGCCTGGGAGAGCGCCTTGCCCATCCCATCAGCCAGCCGGGCGCTTACGGACCTGGCGATCGCCTGAGTCAGGAACCGAACCAGGATCAGCCCGCCTATCAAGACCGCCAGAGGCCCGGGCCGATTAGGCACCCAAGCAAGGGCATGAGGAACAGCCAGGCCAAGGGAACGGCCCACGGCCGCGACGGCCACCGGCAGGAGGAGGACCTCCGCCAACGCACCGATCGTCTGCAGGAGGGCCAGCAGGAGGCTGGCGCCCATCCTGGCTCCCGGTAGATGAAGTAGTCGCTTGCTGATCATGCCTGTCCTCCGTGCCGCCTTTCTGATACGCCCCTATCAGTGGACACTAACAAAATCCTCGCGCGCCAGGCAATACCCTGATTGTGAAGCCCTGGCAAGGGACATAAAAAAATATCATTTACTTTCCCTCCCGGTCCTCCTAGACTTGACAGCACAACCTGACATCGGCGGATATGGCCTAGGGCCGAGCGACCGCCACCCGGATGGGAGCGATCCTTTATGAAAGCACTGAAGACAAAAGACCTGGTCAACGTCGGCATTTTCACGGCCCTCTACTTCGTCAGCATGGCGGTGGGCAACTTCATCACCGTCTTCCTGGCTGGCCTGGTCATGCCCGGTCTGTCCTCCCTCTTCATCCCCGCTGTGGTGGGGCTGGTCTCCGGCCCGGTCTACATGCTGATGATCCGCCGCGTGCCCAGGTTCGGGGCCATCACCATCGTCGGCGTCATCATGGGCCTCTTCCTGCTGGTCTTCGGCCACTTCGCCCTCTCCTTCATCCCCTACGCCTTCTGCGGCCTGCTGGCTGACCTGGTTCAGTCCTCGCTCAGGGAGAGCCGTCCCAACCTGGCCCGCTACCTGAGCTACGTCATCCTCACCTTCGGCTGCACCGGCCCAGTTCTGCCCCTCTGGTTCATGAAGGACGCCTATGTGGCCAGCCTGGTCCGCCGCGGCAAGAGCCAGGAGTACATCGACGGGGTCTTCGCGCCCATCACCGGAGCCACCTTCCTGGTCTGCATTCTGGCCACTCTGGTCGGCGCCCTGCTTGGGGCATGGATAGGCGCCAAGATCGTCGACAGGCATTTCAACCGGATACCCGCCAAGCAATGAGGCCCATCTCCATCTACACCAGATTCCTGCTGGTCATCTTCGCCAACGCCCTGATTTTCGTCACCCTGCCCACCCCGCTGGTCCTGGCCATCAACATCTACTTCTGCAGCTTCCAGGTCATCGTGGGCAGGGTCAGGAAGGGCCAGGCCTGGCTTCTGGTCTGTCTGGTATTCGCCCTGGGCGCCTCCCTGGCCATGGTCTTCCCCGAGAACCTGCCGGGGCACTACCTGCTCTTCCTCTTCGTCGGCGTGGGCAGGATCCTCCCCCTGGTGCTGGTTGCGGCCTTCATGATGGGCACCACCAAGGTCTCTGAGCTGGTCTACCTGCTGCGCAAGATCCACGCACCCCAGTGGCTGGTCATCCCGGTAAGCGTCCTCTTCCGCTTCTTCCCGACCGTCAGGCACGACTATGCCCAGATCAGGCGGGCCATGAAATTCAGGGGGATCGCGGTCACCACCGGAGACATGGTCCGGCATCCGATGCGAACCATGGAGTACATCTACGTCCCCCTGCTCAACAACGCCACCAACGTGGCCTCCGACCTGACCTCGGCTGCCCTGACCAGGGGGATTGGCGACCCCGGACCCAAGACCTCCATCCAACGGATTGCCTTCACCAGACTGGATGCGCTCATGTGTGCCCTGGGTCTGGTCCTTATGGGATGTGGAGCCTATGTTGCAATGTTCCAGGCTTAGCTTCACCTACGAGGGCGCCAGCAGGCCTTCCCTCGAAGAGGTCTCCTGCCGGATGGACCGAGGCCGACTGACCGTGGTCACCGGACCGAGCGGATGCGGCAAGACCACCCTTTCCAGGGTCATCAACGGCCTGATTCCCGAACTCTATGAGGGCAAGCTGGAGGGAGAGTGCCTGATCGGGGACGAGCCCACCACGGCCCGGCCCATCTACCGGCTTTCGGAACAGGTGGGGTCGGTCTTCCAGAACCCCAAGACCCAGTTCTTCACCACCGATGTCCGCAGCGAACTGGCCTTCCCCCTGGAGAACACCGGGGTCCAGCCGGAAGCCATCCGTGAGCGTATAGATCAGGTGGCCGACCTTTTCGGCATTACCCCACTCATGGACCGAGACATCTTTTCCCTGTCCGGGGGCGAGAAGCAGATGATCGCCATCGCCTCCTCCTGCATGATGGACCCGGAGATTTTGGTCCTGGACGAGCCCTCCGGCAATCTGGACGTGGAAGCGGTGGCCAGCCTGGCGCAGATTCTGGGCCGCTTGAAGGACCGGGGCCTGACCATGGTCCTGATCGAGCACCGCCTCTACTACCTGGACGGCCTGGCCGACGACTTCCTGGTCATGGAGGACGGCAGGCTGGCGGAGCACCTGACTCCGGCCGCTATGAGGGGGCTGGATGGCCCAAGCCGCCAGGCCATGGGGCTGCGGGCCCTGAATCTGGACGCGACCGAGAATGCGAGCGCCCCAGCCAGGGTCACTACCGAGAAGACCCCCGACCTCTTGCGGGTCAGGAACCTAACCTATGCCTACCACCACGACCAGGATCCTGCCCTGGATGTGGACGACCTGACCCTGTCCAGCGACGACATCACCGGCATCATCGGCCGCAACGGTGCCGGCAAGAGCACCTTCGCCTCCGTCCTGACCGGACTGCTCAAGCCTGGCGACAGGTCGGAGATCAGCCTGAATGGGACGAAGCAGACCGTCAGGGAGCGCGTCGAGGACTCCTATATGGTCTTCCAGGATGTCAACTACCAGCTCTTCAGCGAGACCGTGGAGGGCGAGATGCTCCTTGGAGCCAGGCGGACCGACCTCTTCGAGGAAGTAGCGCGAAAGCTGGACCTGGAGCGGCTCCTGGGCCGGCACCCCAACACCCTCTCCGGCGGGGAGAAGCAGCGGGTGGCCATCGCGGCCGCCATACTGTCGGGCAAGCGCCTGGTGGTGCTGGACGAGCCCACCAGCGGCCTGGACCTGCTCCACATGAACCAGGTGACCGGGATGATCCGCTACATGCGCTTCCTGGGGGTCATGGTGATCGTCATCTCACACGACCAGGAGTTCCTGGCCCAGACCTGCCAGCGGTTCATCACCTTCCGCCAGGGCAGACCGGTCAGGGACAGCCGCAAACTGGGCAACCTCCTGCAAGCCCTCTGAACCTCCGAACCCTTGCAAGGTCGGCGAACATGACGCCTCCCGGCAGGCGGTTCTCCTGTGCTCCGGACCCCACAAACGTATACAGTAGTGGGGAAAAGAGCATCAGGAGGGCGTCCCTTGCGTCGGACGACCCCGCCGCACAGCCAGGGTTACGAGAGGGCATGATGGGCTATATCGACGTCATCGGAGAGACGAAACGGTATGTGACCGGCGAGACGACCATCGTGGCCAACAATGAGGTCACCTTCTCCATCGAGAAGGGCGAGCTGGTGGTCATCCTCGGCGCCTCGGGCGCGGGCAAGTCGACCGTGCTGAACATTCTGGGCGGTATGGACACCTGCAACGAGGGCCAGGTGATCGTGGACGGGAAGGATATCGCCGGCTACGACGCCCGGCAGCTGACCACCTACCGCCGCTACGACGTGGGATTCGTCTTCCAGTTCTACAACCTGGTGGCCAATCTGACCGCCAGGGAGAACGTAGAACTGGCCTCGGAGATCGTGGACGACGCCGCTGACCCGGTCCAGACCCTGGTCGACGTGGGCCTGGGCGACCGGATTGACAACTTCCCCGCCCAGCTTTCCGGTGGTGAGCAACAGCGGGTGGCCATCGCCCGGGCCGTGGCCAAGAACCCCAAGATCCTGCTCTGTGACGAACCCACCGGAGCCTTGGACTACCGGACCGGCAAGCAGGTGCTTCGCATCCTCCAAGACCAGTGCCGCAAGAATGGCGCTACCGTGGTCATCGTCACCCACAACGCGGCCATCGCCCCCATCGCCGACAGGGTCATCCGCATGCACGACGCCCGGGTCCAGGCCGTGCAGACCAATGACAGCCCCGAAGACATCGAAAACGTGGAGTGGTGAGGATGCAGCCCGTCAGGAAGGTGCTCTGGCACGACATCCGGGTCTCCCTGCGCAAGTCCCTGGGACGGTTCATCTCCATCGTCTGTCTGGTGGCGCTGGGCTCCTTCGCCCTGGTCGGACTGAGCGTAACCGGGCCGGACATGCGGCAGGCCGGCAACGCCTACCTGTCCAGCCACCATCTGGCCGACCTGATGGTCATCAGCAGCTACGGGCTGGATCAGGAGGACCGGGATGCCATCGACACCGCCCCGGGCAACTCGGGCATCGAATACGGGTATCTGAAGGATGTGGCGCTCAAGGGGACCGACAAGAGCCTGCGCATCTACTCCGCCCCCGACCGGATCTCCACCTACGAGCTGGTCGACGGATCCATGCCGGCCAGGCCTGACCAGGTGGCGGTCGACACGGCCCTGGCCGGGAGCCACCCCATTGGCAGCAGCATCCAGGTGGATGAGAAGGCCGACCAGCTGGGCAGGAAGGTCCTGAGGCACCACAAGCTGCGCGTGGTGGGCACGGTCAGGTCGACTGAGATCCTGAGCAAGGTCAACATGGGCCCTTCCACAGCCGGATCCGGTTCCCTGGACTCCTACGCTGTGACCACACCTAAAGCCTTCGACTCGGACGAGTACATGATCGCCCGCCTGACTTTCAAGGACCTGGACCGGATCCGGGACCACTATTCCGACCAGTACATCCAGGCCTTGCAGACCCACAAGGACGACCTGAACAGGATTCTGTCAGGACGCCCCACCGCCAGACTGAACGCCATCAAGGCTCCTCTGCAGAAGCAGCTGGACCAGGGGCAGGATCAGGTGGACCAGTCCAGAAAGGAACTCGAAGGGAACAGGCAGCAGCTGGACCAGGCCAGGAAGGATCTGGACCAGGGTGCCCAGAGCATCCAGTCCGCCAAGAACCAACTGGCCGCCAGGACGGTGCAGGCCCAGGCGGCAATTGACCAAGGGCAGCAGGAGGTGGATCTGAGCTCGGCCGAACTGGCCAGAAAGCAGAAACAGTACCAGTCCTCCGCCAGCCAGGTGGACCAGGGCAGGCAGCAGGCCGACCAGGGACAGCAGGCCATCGACCAGGGACAGACCAAACTTGATGGTTCCCGCCAGCAGCTGGAGGGCGGCAAGGCCCAAGCCGACCAGGCTGTAGCCCAGGCCCAGGAAGCCCAGAAGCAATGCAGACAGGGCATAGCACAAGTCAGCGGCCTCATTCAGGCCATCGACGCCCAGCTGGCCGCCCCCGGGCTGACCCCCCAGCAGCAGGACGAGCTCAACCGCAGGAAGACCGGACTCCAGGCCCAACTGGCCGAGCTCAACCAGCAGTCACCGCAAATCGACGCACTGGTAGCCAAGGCCAAGGCGGGCCGCGATGCCTTCATGACCAACCAGTACACCCCCGGCATGTCCCAGATTGCGGCCAACCAGTACACCCTGGACGCAAAGCGCCAGGAACTGAGCCAAGCAAGAACCAAGGTGGAGGAGGGCGAGCGCCAGCTGGCCCAGGGTAAGGCCCAACTTGATCAGGGGTCCGCACAGCTGGCCCAGGGCAGGGCCAAGCTAGCCCAGGCCCGGCAGCAGCTGGCCAGCAGCCATGCCTCAGCCCAGGGGCAGATCGACCAGGCCCAGGCCATCCTGGACCAGAAAACCGCGGAGTACCAGACCAAACTGGACAAATTCAACCGGGAGAGCCCGGACGCCCAGAAGAGGATCGACGACTCCCAGGAAAAGCTGAACCAGGCGGCCGACCAGCTGAGCCGACTGGAAAAGCCGGTCTACGCCCTGGACTCACGCCGTGAAGCGCCCGGCTCGGAGGGCTACAAGGTCTACGCCTCCGTCTCCTTCATCGTGGACTCGCTGGCCAAGGTCTTCCCCTACTTCATGTACCTGGTGGCCGCCCTGGTCACCTTCACCACCATGACGCGCTTCGTGGACGAGGAGCGAATCAACGCCGGAACGCTCAAGGCCCTGGGCTACAGGGACCGGGATGTCATGGCCAAGTTCCTGGTCTATGGCGGAGCGGCTTCCGCCCTGGGCGCGCTTCTGGGTATCATCGCCGGCCACACCCTCCTGCCCTGGATCGTCTACCAGGCCTATGCCCACGCCTTCGACATGCCGCCCATCCACTACGGCTTCCACCTGCCCATCACCCTCTTGGCCTGCCTGCTGGCCTTCCTGAGCGCCGTGGTTCCGGCCTTCCTGAGCGCCTGGCGGGAGCTGCGCGAGAAGCCGTCGGCCCTCCTTCTGCCCAAGCCGCCCAGCGCCGGTTCGAAGATCTTCCTGGAGCGCATACCTCTGATCTGGAACCGGCTCAACTTCACCCACAAGGTCACCGCCCGGAACATCTTCCGCTACAAGCAGCGGATGCTGATGACCATCTTCGGGGTCTGCGGATCGGTGGCCCTGCTGATGGCGGGATTCGGCGTGCAGGGATCCATCTCGGCCATCAACGAGCACCAGTTCGGCCAAGTCATTCGCTACGACCTGATTGCCGCCGAGAACAGCCAGGCAACCACCGACCAGCGTCAATCCATCAAAAAACGGCTGGAAAAGCCCGATGTGAGCCGCTCCCTGAACGTGCGTTACGAGGAGATGAGCAAGACGGCCGGCCACAACGCCGACAAGCAGTCCATCACCATGATCGCGCCGGCCAGCGCCGAGCACCTGGACGACTTCATCCGCATGGACACCCGGTCCGGGCACAAGCCCCTGAGCCTCAAGGGCGACGGCGTAATCCTCTCCGAGCGGATCGCCCAGCTGACAGGGACCAAGGTCGGCGACAGAATCACCCTGCAGGATTCAGGCGGCAGGGACAGGACCATGCGGGTGGACGGCATCTGCGAGATGTACCTGGGGCACTTCGTCTTCATGAGCCCATCGGCCTACAGGACCGTCTTCCGCCAGGACTTCTCGCCCAACGCCCACTTGGTCACCTTCAAGGACTCGAGCGCGGAGAACACCAGAAGGCAGGCCGCCTCCTTCATGCGGATCGACGGAATCCAGGGGGTGGTGCAGAACACGACCCTGATGAGCCAGATCGACACCGTGGTCAGGTCCCTGAACATGATCATGCAGGTGCTGATCATCGTGGCCACCCTGCTGGCCCTGGTCATTCTCTACAACCTGACCAACCTGAACGTGGAGGAACGGATCCGCGAGCTGAGCACCATCAAGGTGCTGGGCTTCTACGACCGCGAGGTGACCATGTACATCTACCGGGAGACCATCCTCCTGTCGGCCATCGGCGTCCTGGCCGGGTACGGGTTCGGGGCCTGGCTGCACCACTACATCATCACCACCGTCCCTCCGGACAATGTCCTCTTTGACCCCTCCATCAGCTGGGTGGCCTTCGTCGTGCCTTTGGTCATGATCACGGTCATCACGGCCGGCCTGGGCTGGATGGTCAACAACAAGCTCAAGCATGTGGATATGCTGGAGGCCCTCAAGTCGGTGGACTAGGCCATATCGGCATTTACCCATTCTGATGGCGTAAGCTGGCACTCCAAGAGTCCATAAGTCCATGTCATTAAAGCCATTGAGAATCCAGAAAGCGGAGGACGACGGTGCTGCAGATCGAACACATCTCCAAACAATACAAAACAGGGGACTTCGTCCAGCAGGCCTTGAATGATGTCAGCGTCAACCTGCGCGACAACGAGTTCGTGGCCATCCTGGGCCCCTCCGGCTCCGGCAAGACCACCCTGCTCAACATCATCGGCGGGCTGGACCGCTACGACAAGGGCGACCTGATCATCAACGGCACCTCCACCAGAAAGTACAAGGACCGTGACTGGGACTCCTACCGCAACCACACCGTGGGCTTCGTCTTCCAGAGCTACAACCTGATCCCCCACCAGAGCATCCTGTCCAACGTTGAGCTGGCCCTGACCATCTCGGGCGTGCATCGGCAGGAGCGGCGGGAGCGGGCCAGGAAGGCCCTTGAGCAGGTAGGGCTGGGCCAGCACGTGAACAAGCGGCCCAACCAGCTCTCTGGCGGGCAGATGCAGCGGGTGGCCATCGCCAGGGCCCTGGTCAACAACCCCCGCATCCTCCTGGCCGACGAGCCCACCGGAGCCTTGGACTCCGAGACCTCCATCCAGATCATGGACCTGCTCAAGGAGGTGGCCCAGGACCGGCTGGTGGTCATGGTCACCCACAACCCCGAGCTGGCCCACCAGTACGCCACCAGGATCGTGGAGCTGCACGACGGCTCCGTGATCAGCGACTCCGACCCCCTGCCCGACGACCAGGTGCCCATTCGCCGGGCCCGCCACCGCACCTTCGGCAAGGCCTCCATGGGGTTGCTGACTTCACTGTCGCTGAGCTTCAACAATCTTCGAACCAAGAAGGCCCGAACAGCCCTGACATCCTTCGCCGGATCCATCGGCATCATCGGCATCGCCCTGATCCTGTCCGTATCCACTGGGGTCAACCGCTACATCGACAGGGTGCAGCGGGAGACCATGACCTCCTACCCCATCACCATTCAGGAGCAGTCCTTCGACCTGAACAAGATAGTGGACTCCGCCCAGGAATCCCAGAAGGAGGCCAAGGCCCACAAGGATCTCAAGGCCATCCAGCCGGACGACTCCAGCATCAAGGGGGCCTCCAGCCTGACCAGCAGCATCACCCAGAACAATCTGACTGACTTCAAAAAATACTTGGACAATCCCAAGAGCGAAATCCACCAGTACGTGGGGTCCGTCGGCATCCAGTACTCCTACGCCACCAAGTTCTCGGTCTTCGGGCACGATCCGGACGGCAAGCTGGTCTCTGCAGACAAGGTGACCATGGGCGGGCAGGACGATGCCGGCTCCACCGCCAGCCAGATGGCCACGGCCAACACCGACAGCGACATGGGCGACATCCAGTCCATGCAGATGTCCTACCTGACCGGCAAGACCGAGAAGAACAAGGCCCCGGAGATCTTCGGCGAAATCATGCCGGGAGCCAATGCCAAGACCACCATCAGCAAGGTGGTGACCGACAACTACCAGGTGGTGAACGGCACATGGCCAAAGGCCAAGGATCAGGTGGTCCTGGTGCTGGACAAGAACAACCAGATGCCCGTCACCAGCCTCTACAAGCTGGGCATCCTCCCCTCCAGCCAGTACACCGACATGATGAACAAGCTCAACAGCGGCCAGGAGGTCAAGGTCGACACCAAGCCCATCGAATACGCCAATGCCATGGACCAGAAGCTCTCCCTGGTGCCTGCTGCGAACCAGTATGCCAAGGGGACCGACGGCCACTACCACTACATCGGCGACAGCACCGACCAGATGTCCAAGGCCGCCGACCAGGGTCTGCAGCTGCATATCGTCGGCATTGTCCGTCCCAACCAGGGGGCCAAGGCCACGCCACTCAAGGTCGGCGTCGGGTATACCCGCCAGCTGACCGATTATCTGATCGACCAGGCCAAGACCAGCCCCATCGTCACCGACCAGGAGGCCGACCAGGGCCACAGCGTCCTCAACGGGATGGCCTTCGCCCCTGCCGACGATGCCGTCAAGGCCAACGATGCCAAGGCCTACATCGCATCCCTGGGCGTCAGCCAGAAGGCCAGCATGGCCCAGGAAATCATGAAGGGCTCGGCAGCCATGGCCGGCCAGGAGACCCAAGCCCAGGGCCGGGCCGGGGCCGCTGCAAGAGCCCAAGGTTCTGCGGGCATCCCCACGGGGGCCTCAGCCGAACAGCAGACGGCCCAGGCCTTCGACCAGTACATCGCCACCGCTCCCCAGGACGCCCTGGTCGCCATCTACAACCAGTACGTCTCCACCGGCACCTACGCCGACAACCTGAGCGACTTCGGCCTGATCTCCCGGGACGCCCCTTCCCGCATCAGCATCTACACGGACAGCTTCGAGAACAAGAATTCCGTGGGCGACTCCATCAAGCACTACAACGACAAGGCCGCAAAGAAGAACCGGATCGTCTATACCGACTACGTCGGCCTGATGATGAATTCGGTCACCACCATCATCAACGTCATCACCTACGTGCTGATAGCCTTCGTCGGGGTCTCGCTGGTGGTCTCCTCCATCATGATCGGCATCATCACCTACATATCGGTTCTGGAGCGGACCAAGGAGATCGGCATCCTGCGCGCCATGGGCGCCTCCAAGCGGAACGTCTCCAACGTCTTCAATGCCGAGACCGGCCTCATCGGTCTTCTGGCCGGCCTGCTGGGAGTGGGCATCACCCTGCTGCTGATCATTCCGGCCAACAGCATCATGCACCACTTCATGGGAACCACTGAGGTCAACGCCGCCCTGCCCGCCTCGGGCGGGATAGCCCTGGTCATTCTGAGCGTGGTCCTGACCCTGATCGGCGGCCTGATCCCCTCACGCAAGGCGGCCAAGCAGGATCCTGCCACCGCCCTGCGCACCGAGTGATGCCGGCGACACTGGCAAAGTAGTGAATTCCCGCACAGTAGGGCCCTAAGGCCGGCCTTCCCCCGCTCGGGAATGCCATAATGAACCCCGTGAACGAGCAACCCAATCAAATGACAGATCAACAGAACAGACAGCCCCTCTTCCCCGGACGGGCCTTCATCAGCACCGTCCTGGACGTGGTCGAGAGCAAGAAGACCATGAGCGGCGCCCTGACCGGCAAGTACATGCAGCGGGCCACCATGGCCGGCCTCTTTGTGGGTATCTTCTTCACGGCCTTCTTCGTCATCATGGGTCAGGCCGGACAAAACCCCGCCGACCACGGCCTGATTCTGGCAGGTCGGGTCCTGGCGGCAACCACCTTCGGCTGGGCCCTGGTCCTGATCTACTACACCAACTCCGAGCTGCTGACCTCCAACATGATGGTGGTCACCATAGGCGCCTATCACAAGCGCCTGGGCTGGCTGGCCTCCCTGCGTATCCTGGTCCTCTGCCTTCTGGGCAACCTGGTCGGGGCCCTGATCGTGGCCGTCATCCTGCGATTCTCATCCATCGTCAGCGGTCCCACCCTGGACCAGATGCTGGCGGCCGCGACGACCAAGATCGGCTACGTCTCCGGCGGTCCCATGGGATTCGCCGACCTCTTCGTGCGCGGCATCCTGTGCAACTTCTGCATCAACATCGCCATGCTCATGGTCTACAACGGCAAGCTTTCCAACGACTTCACCAAGTGCATCATCATGGTCGTGGCCGTCTTCGTCTTCGCCTTCTGCGGGTTCGAGCACTCGATAGCGGATTCGGCTCTCTTCCTCATCCTGGGCGTCTTCGGGCGGGTCAACGCCTGGAAGGCAATACTGGTGGTCCTGGTGGCCATGCTGGGCAACTATATAGGCGGCGGCATCCTGATCGGTCTGAACTTCGCCACCATGAACGACGAGCGCCACTTCAAGGCCTGACAGCCCTTCCCGCCTGCTATCGTCCCTCACTCATCGGAGACCACAGATGTGCTTACGAGCCTGAGCGAAGACACCTATCATGAAGAAACTCGACAGCCTATGTACAGGCAGAAGCGGAGGTTCATGATGAGCGAGAGTGAGACGGCAGCCGACAAGTCCCTGGTGCAGGAATTCTACGACCAGGTCTTCAGCCGGGGAGATACCAGCAACCTCGACAGGTTCATGCGGGACGACTACATCCAGCACAACCCCACCTGCGCCGACGGGAAGGCGGGCTTCCTGAAGTTCATCAACGGCTTCCTGGCCCTTGGCCCGCAAATCGACATCATCAGACTGAACGGCGAGGACGACATGGTCTACGTCTTCTTCAGGTGCACACTGAAGAACGGCCATGTCAACAAGGTTTGCGACATCTACCGGCTGCAGGACGGCCAGCTGGCTGAGCACTGGGACATCATCGAGCACAATGTGGAAGACGTTCAGTCCCGCAACGGCAACGGCCTCTTCTGACCCTTACCCCGTCCCTCGACCGACCAGGCTGGTTCTCTTGCCTACGAACTATATGGTTCGTAGGCAAGAGAACCAGAAGGTTTCAGCTAGCGCGAATGGCCTCTCTGACCGGCAGAACGCTCGCCGGCGAGACCGAAAGCTCGTCCAGGCCGTAATCCAGGAAGGTCGCCGTAAGATCCCTGTCAGCACCCAGCTCGCCGCAGATCCCGCACCAGATGCCAGCCTGGTGAGCGGCATCCACGGCCATGCGGATCATGCGCAGGACGGCAGGCGAATGCGGGTCGGCAAACTGTCCCAGGTTGGGGTTCTGCCGGTCACAGGCCAGGGTGTACTGGGTGAGGTCATTGGTCCCGATGGAGAAGAAATCCACCTTCCGGGCCAACTCCGGTGCCATGACGACCGAGGCCGGGGTCTCGACCATGATGCCCACCTGGATGTCCTCCTTGAAGTCTTCGTCCCTACCGCGCAGCTCTTCCTTGACCTGGTCGATTATGGCTCTGGCCTGGTCGACCTCTTTGGTGGATGTGATCATGGGCAGCATGATGGAGATGTTCCCGAAGGCTGATGCCCGCAAGATGGCCCTGAGTTGCACCTTGAAAATCTCCGGCCGGGTCAGGCAGATACGGATGGCCCGATACCCCAAAGCAGGATTGGCCTCATGCTCCAGACCGAAGTAGCCGACCTGCTTGTCAGCTCCGATATCCAAAGTCCGGATGATGACGGGCTTGTCGCCCATTCTCTGGGCGACCTCCTTGTAGGCCTGGAACTGTGATTCCTCCGTGGGGAAGTCCTCACTCTCCAAGTAGAGGAACTCGCTGCGGAAGAGTCCGATCCCCTCGGCATCGTTGGCTTCAACCGCATCCAGATCCGAAGGCCTGCCGATATTGGCATAGAGATGGACCTCCTGGCCTTCCTTGGTTCTGGTGGGCTTGCCCTTGAGCTCCTGAAGCTGCTGCATGTGCTGCTGGAACTCCCGCTGACGGACTTTATAGGCTTCAAGGGTCTTCTGATCCGGGTCGATCAACACCAGACCCTGGCTACCATCCACAATGGCAGTCAGGCCCTGGTCCTCTGGTCTGGGATCCTGGCCGAGACCGATGACCGCAGGCAACCCCATGGTCCTGGCCAGTATGGCCGTATGGGAATTAGCCGATCCCTGGCTGGTGGCGAAACCCAGCACTTGCGAAGGATCCATCTGAGCCGTCTGGCTGGGGGCCAGGTCGGAGGCCATGATGATGGTTGGTCGGCCATCCCCGCTTCCCTGCGCACCCGAGCCCAGGTTGTCGATCAGACGCCGGGAAATGTCCTGCACGTCGGCGGCCCGTGCCTGCATATAGGAGGAGTCCATACCGGCGAACATGGTGGCAAACCTCTGAGCAGTGGCATCCACCGCATATTCGGCATTGACCTTGTCCGATTGGATCAGCCCCTCGACCCCTTCCACATAGTCCGGATCTTTGAGCATGAGCCGGTGGGTGTCGAATAACTCGGCCTTGTCCTCGCCGAGTTTGGCAGCGGTATCCTCCCGGATCCTGGCCAGCTGATCCATGGAGACCTGCTGGGCCTGGTGGAATCGTTCAATCTCGGCGTGGGGATCATCGACGGTGCGCCGCACCACCTGCCTGGCCTCCTCCAGGACCTTGACGGGCCCTATGGCGATGCCTGCCGAGACGCCGGTGCCTCTCAGCTCCCTCATAGGTTCTCCTTGAAGAAGCTTTGGAGCTCCTCGACGGCCTTGTCCTGGTCCGGGCCATCCACGCTCACAGTGAGCGTATCGCCCTGCTTGGCCCCCAGGCCCATGACCGCGAAGATGCGTTTGGCATCCGCCTTGTTGCCCTTGTCATCGAGAGTGATGGCGGACTGGTACTTCTGCGCCTGCTCGACCAACCTGCCTGCGGGTCTTGCATGCATGCCCTCAGGATCGGAAATGGTTACGGTGAATTCACTTGCCATATCTACCTCCTCAGTCTTCGCTGACGTAACGGCCATTGTCGAACCGGTATCCTGTGGACTGTTCATACTCGTGGACCATCTGGTCCCAGGAATCCTCAATCCTGTCAGTAAGTCCGAATAGCCCGGAACGGCCGATCACATAGATATCGGGATCGGCATCGGATATCAGCTTCCAGTGGGCCAGGTTGGTGGATCCGTCCATCTCAATCTGATAGCCATAGCCGTGCTCGTCGCGCAGTTTGCGCAATTGGACGATCTTGTCCAGGCAGACCGACAGGAAACGCTGACCGGCGAAGCCCGGATCGATGGTCATGATGGTCACCTTGTCCAACAAATCGATGTAAGGAAGAATGGTGTCGACCGGGGTCTCCGGGTTGAGCACCATGCCCGCTTTAAGACCCGCATCATGAATCTGGTCGATCAATCGGAACGCCACGCCGTTGGACACCTCCGCTGGCATGCAGATCATCTCGCACTTGATATCAATCAGCTGCTGAACCCAGAAAGGTGCGTCAGTCACCATCAGGTGGGCCGACATGGGCAGATCTGAGATCTTGCGCGTCTGCTCGATAAACCAGGGCGACAGGGTGATGTTGGGCACGAAGTGGCCGTCCATGATATCGATGTGGTAGAGGTTGACTCTCTCGTTCAGAAAGCTGATCTGCTCCTTGAACTGGTCCAGATCCATGGTCATCAGCGAGGGGGCCAGCTGAATTTGCCGCGGGCGCTTGGTCAATGTTGGTGTGCTTGTTACTGTCATTGTGAAATGTGTGTCTTTCTGTTAGTTCAGATGACCTGGATGTCGTCCAGGTCGAGGTCCTCTTCGTCTTCGGCCGCTGCTGCAGCAGGCTCGGCGGCGTCTTCAGGAATCGACTTCTTGATCAACGCATAGACGATGCCGGTCACCAGGACGTTGGCAGCGATGGCCAGCAGTCCAACCCACCACTTGGCACCCATGGTGGGGAGCATCAGGAAGCCGCCGAAAGGCACGGTGGCGCCCTTACCGTTGGATAGGCTCATCAGGATGGCGCCTTCGCACATGCCGCCCAGACCAGCGGCGACGATTCCCCTCACCAGATCGTTCATGACAATGGGGATGGATCCCTCGACGATGTTCACAACACCCATGGGCACAGCCGACTTGAGGGTCTCCACCTCCTCATGGGTGTAAATCCGCTTGCGCAGAAGTTTGGCGACCAGATAGGCGAAGCCGAAGCCGATGGGGGTGGCCGTGTTGGTCAGCTGCAAGGCAGTGACAGGACCGTTGATGCCCTGGGCTTGCAGCGTCAGTGCAAAGGCAAAGGCGGTCTTGTTGATGGGGCCACCGAAGTCGACGATGCTCAGCGTGCCCAGAACGGCGCCGAAGATGAGGTTGGAGGCCCCGTTCATGCTTGTCAGCAGGTTGGTCAGCCAGGTGGTAAACCAAGCCACAGGGGTGCCGATGATGTAGACCATGATCAGTCCGCTGGCCAAGGAGGCCAGGAAAGGCACGATCAATGTGGGCATAAGTCCCTTGGCCCAGCTGGGTACTTTGACGTAGCGCAGCACAGCGTAAGCCAGCCAGCCGCCAATATAGCCGCCGATGATGCCGCCGATGAAGCCAGCGCTGATGGCTACGGCCGCCAGACCGGTCACGAAGCCGGGCGCAATCCCTGGCTTGCCCGCAATCGAGAAGGCGATGCCTGTGGCAATGATGACCGGGAGAAGTCCCAGTGCCTTGCCGCCCAGGGTAGCCAGGGCCTGGAAGAAGTCGAACTTCCCCATGACCAAGGTGTCCTGGGCCTTGCCTCCGAAGGCCATGCCGATGGCGATAATGAAGCCCGCACCACAGACGATGGGGATCATATAGGAGATGGCCGTCAGCAGATGGCCCTTGAAATTGGCTTTCTTCCAAAATTCTTTCATGATGACTTCCTTGTCCACATGGTTGGTTGCATGGTTTCTACTTACCGACGATTTCGTGCAGTTTGGCAATCAGCTTGTTGGGCGACTTGATCGCCGTCTCAGTCGAGACCTTGACGGTCTTCTTGCCCTGGAACCGCTCTTCGTCAGCTATTTTGATGTCAATGGCCAGAATGACCACATCCGCTTGTTTGATGTCCTCTGCGGTCAGGGCATTCTCGATGCCGATGGTGCCCTGGGTTTCGATTTTGATATCGTCGCCGGCCGCCTTGGCTGCATCCTCCAGCTTCTGCTGGGCCAGATAGGTATGCGCGATGCCGATGGTGCAGGCTGTGACTCCAACGATCTTCATGATTAATTCTCCTTTGCTGTTATTCGATTAAGTGACAAATCATCTGGTCAAAGCTGACACGACCTGGTCGGTGTTCTGGGCCTGGAGGAGGTCGTGTACCACATCGGCCTTGGCCAGTTTCCTGGCAAACTCCGAAAGCAGCTGCAGGTGTCGCTTTGAGCCCTCGTCATCAGCACCTACGGCAAACAGCACCACAACTTTTGCTCCGGTGTCGTCCAAGGATTCCCAGGGAATTTCATGATCCAGCACTGCAATGGCGACGCCGTTCCTGCGAACAGTGTCACTGCGGCCATGAGGGATGGCCACATGCTCGCCTATGCCTGTCGCGCCCTGGCCTTCACGCTCGTACAGGGCCTTCATGAAGGCCTCTGGCGAATCGATGTAGCCGGCATCATGAAGCCTGTGGGTCAGCTCGTCGAAGACCTCGTCCTTGGTCTTCGCTTTAAGTCCCGTCACCACGGTCCTCTTGTCGATTGCCTCGCCAAGTGATGCTGCGTCCACCATCATTTCCCTTCTGTCGTCAATATCTGTCGAACATCCGTGATCGAACCTGTTCCTAACAGGTCCAGAACCCTCTCACCACCCATTCGCCGGTAGAGGTCACGCAGATACTGCAAGTCCTCCATCGAGGGATTCTGCGGGATGAGGGTGAGCAAAAGTCGGGATACTTCATGCAATCCGTCCCACTTGGGAACGGGTCGGGAAAGCCCCAAGTAGAAGAGCACGCATTCATCGACGAAAGGTCCCTGCGCGTGCGGATTGGCCAGATGGTCTGCAATGACTGTGCTGCCCGAGACCTCACGGGCAAGCAGTTCCTTTGCTAGGAGATCGACAGACCTGATGATGCCCTTGGACTGCAAATGTCTGCATATGCAGACGAATAGGGCATGCATCGACTCCTGGCCTGAGGATGCCGTTGATGCGGAGTTTCGGATTCCGAAACCGCCAGAAGGCTCCTGCTCAATCAGGATCTTCATCGTCCGACCTCCCCGTAATGGATATGGTCGGCCATCCGCTCCAGCCGCTCCTGATCTTCGATGGTCAGCATGGCGCTGACGACCAGCGTCGGCCGCTTCAGCGCTTCAGACAGGGTAACTGTAGAGACCACGAGATCAGTCATCGGATACCGCTTCAAGGCCTTCTCTACATCTCTGGCAGCCACTGTCCCTATGACGTTCATATCGGAGAACCGCCGCTCGATTTTGGATTTCAGCAATTGAGCCGTGCCCAGCCCAGTGGTGCAAACCAGCAGGATGTTCAAGGGCCTGCTGAGATTTTCCACAGCCTGAGCGAAATAAACAGTGATGAAACCGATTTCCTCGTCGTCGATGACCGGGAGATGCTCGTGCTCCTCCAACTGGCGTGTGGCTTCCTTCACTGTACGGAACAGGTTCGGATACTCCAGCTTGATCTGCTCAAGAAGGTTGTTGTTGACTCTGATGCCGTTCTTCAACCTGTTAAGCAAGGGCTTCATATGCTTGGAAAGCCTGGCGAACAACTCGGACTGATCGATCTGCGCGTAACGAGGGTTCAGAGCGACCTGGTCGATCAGATAGCGCGTGGCCCGCCGAACTGGATCAGGCATGTCGTTGGCAGCCGAAAGATCATCCTCGATCCTTGAGGAAGCCAGATATTGGTAAAGATCGTAAACTTCGGCATCGGGCAGCTGTGCATCCAGATACATGTCCACGTTGGCAATGACAGCTCGGCAGACGTTCATGACCTTGGAACCATCATCGGCAATGGCGGCCTGCTGTTCCCCGGCTCGGTCCTCCATGAGAGCCCCAACACTGCGAAATCGCTCGATGAGGATATACAGATGGGTGAAGATGTTGACCCTATAAGGATAGGGAATCTCGGTGTGAAGCAGTTCCTCGATCAGATCCAGCTGTTTGTCGACAAAGGCCGCATCACGCTGCTCGATGTCCTGGTCGGACTGCATGAACCGTCTGTTGCCAGGCTGGCCTTCATTGACGAACAGACTGCCGATCGCCCGACGGATATCGGCCTCCTCACCATCGATCCAAACGAACCCGCTGACATGTTCGATGGAAAGCTGGAAGCGGCCAAGCATCAGTCTCAGGGAACGAAGATCGGTCGCCACGGCAGAGTCACCGATAAAGTATTTGCCCCAGAGCTCGGTCACCCTGTACCGCTGCGGCGCCGTGAACAAGAGTCGCTTGACAATCTCATCCCGCCGCTCTATGGACGTCAGACGGCTGACATCGACATTGGCCTGGCCGATCACAAATCCTGAATCACCGAATGACAGCGTCTCGGGGTTCTTAAGGCGATACCCGCGCCCTCTCTTGGATTCGATAATGGTCACGGGCCGGTATTGCTCGTTGATCTGTTGGACAGCTCTGGTGATGGTTTTAGTCGAGACCTTGAGCGCATGGGACAACTCGGAGCCGCGCACGTAATCGCGCCTGTTGAGCAGATAGCCGATTAACGACTTCTTGAACCCGGTCTCCATTGCCCTTGGACCTCCTTTACGTTTAGGGTAATGTGGCCGCTTTCGGCATAGGGCGGTGTGTGATATTCAGCCTTGTCCTTTGTCTGCGGACTATGTGCTGAACATCAGGGAAGCCTGCAAAACCAAAAAAGGCGGAGAAGTTGCTGAAATACGTCGTCGTCGACAAGTATCAGCATCATGTTGTATACATAAGGATTCGATGGTATCCGCAACTAAATAATGGTTCCACAAAATGTCTGCCACGGGACATGTTTCAAAGTGCATCATAGGAGTGAAGTCGTATTTGATAGCTGCTTCTGTTGCATACGAACCTTTATGGCGTGGTACGCGCTTATTGGCGTGTTGGTCTGTGAAGCACTCGGCCATGGCGTAGTGCTCTTCCAGGTATGGTGGCGGCGTACAGATAGTGGTGTTTTGCTGGGTATAGGACGAGGGAATACAGTAAAGGCCTCTGGTGACCGGTGTCATCAGAGGCCTTTACTTTTTCGTGTATTGGCGGCGGTGTGCTACTCTCCCACACTCTTCCGGGTGCAGTACCATTGCCGTGCTGGGTCTTAGCTTCCGGGTTCGGAATGGGA
>NZ_JACFRA010000021.1:0-215 GCF_016101165.1 Bifidobacterium sp. W8114
ATCCTGATCATCCTGATCGGCAGCCGCATCCAGACTGCCAGGAGCATAGACCGACCTCAACGAACCCCGACCACCACCCGCATCCGATTCACACAGCCGATTCGCCCACCAGAGCAGCCCACACATGGGCGTTTGCTGGTGTTGGTCAGGGTCGCGTTGAGCTCCAGCCGGTCGTTGGAGGGGTCGGCGTCGCCGCCCAGATCGGGGATGATCTG
>NZ_JACFRA010000006.1:0-65790 GCF_016101165.1 Bifidobacterium sp. W8114
GGAGGGGAACATGAACAACTCATTGCAAAATCTGCAGGAAGCAGAGACTCCGCACATGGAGACTTTCAGTAACTCACAGTTTAGTATTATTTGTGCGTGCCAAAACAGCAACTGGAGCATTATCTGCAGTTGATTGATGATGCAGGGCCTCCATACCATGGTGGGGCCTATAGGAACTAAACCCATTTCATAAGGGTCCATACCGTCTTACGTCGTTGTTGGCCGATGTCGGCCTTCTCTTTATGGCTTTGACTTTCCTCTCAACAATCAAACTTCTTTGGCAAGGATGCAAAGGAGGATTAGCCTTTGTTGCCGGATGGACTCCTGTTGTCTTTTCTTCCTTCGTTTTTTGTTTTGGTGCCTTAGTCATGTATGGAGCCGAATGGGATAAGAGTTATAGCACGGTAACGACGTGCTCCTATCTCCTGCATCTTTTGTATATCTATCTGATACTAAATATTTTTATAGATTATTCTGAGAAGCTGAAGTTGTCGGCGTCATATATATGTCTCGTGCTTCTCTTTCTAGTTGAGGCATTTGCGCTGTTCATTTATGCTTGCGATGTTATAAACAATCGGGAGGGTGACCCGTCCAGCAGGTGGTGGATTCGCACTACACCTTATGCCATCATCGGTGTAATCTTCGTGATTATCCTGTACCTGATGAAAATATGCAATATCGAAGAATCAGACTATTCGCTGATTCTCTCTGTGGCCGCTTCCGTTCTGGCCGTCAACTATCTGGTGCAGATCATCAATGAACGCATCGTTCCCAAGGATGGCCCATACGAGGCGAATCATGAGGCGGGCGCTAACAGACCGATCCCAAAGGTCCCAAGGAAGGTCCAAGTGCAGGAGCCCAATACATCGCCGTCGGCCGGCCGAGGGGAGGGTGCATGCTGATCGGCTATGCGAGGGTGAGCACGCTTGAGCAGAATGAGGATCTGCAGACCGACGCGCTGAGGAAGGCGGGTTGCGGGAGGATCTATGTCGATCATTCCTCCGGTGCCAAGGCCAGCCGTCCCCAGTTGGACCGGATGCTGGAGGCGTTGCGCGAGGGCGACACGGTGGTGGTGTGGAAGCTGGACAGGCTGGGGCGCAGCGTGCAGAACCTGGTTGATCTGATGGACCGGTTCCATAGGCAGGAGGTGGGGTTCCGCAGCCTGACCGAGAACATGGACACCAGCACGCCTGGAGGGGTGCTGGTCTTCAACATCTTCTCCGCTTTGGCGCAGTTCGAGCGGGATCTGATCCGGGAACGCACCATGGCCGGCCTGAAGGCGGCCAGGGCGCGCGGCAGGAAAGGCGGCCGCCCCTACAAGCTCTCCGACAAGGACGTCGCCATGGTGCGCCAGCTGTACGATTCCAGGACCGTGACCGTCAAGGAGATAGCCGCCAAGTTCAACGTCAGCCGAAGCACCATCTACAAGGCGATCGGACGGGCAGGGGAGAAGGAACAGCACCAGGCAAACCTCTGAAAAACAGTCGCGCCGGTTTAAAGCGTCTGCCCGGCCTCGCTATCATCGGCCCGAGGCATCTCGGCGCCCTGCGCGAGGATTACATCGAGGTGTACGTGGCGCTGGAGCGAAACGGCGACTTCACCGTCTTCCACGCCCTCAGGCCACCCGGTGAGGGCGGAGAGGGACAGGCGTGCAGGAAGGGAAAGGAGCGCAAAATGGCCAAGCAAGTCACATCCGACAACCAGGAGGACATCGATGCGATGATCCGCGCAGCCGACCGGGGGGAGCTGATCCACCACCCGGAGGCCGCCGTCCGGCGGGACCCCGGCGCCCCGCTGCTGACCGACGAGCAGGCCGCATCGCTCATGGCCCAGAGTCTGGCGAATCTGGAGAAGCTGGAGGAGCGGCGGGCCGAGGCACGGACCGCTCGACGCACCTGAAGGGTCAGGGTGCCCAAGGACCTGGACGACAAGGCCAGTCGGCTGGCCAAGCAGGAGGGCACAAACAAATCCGCCATCATCCGCAAGGCTGTCGCCTGGTACCTCCAGAACACGGACAAGCAGCCGACAACCGCCTGATGGCCACCGTACCAGGACGCAAGGGCGCCTTCGGAACCCATGAATCACGGGTCCAGGGGTGCCTTCGTTTATGCGGTAATGCGGTTGGCTGCGCGTAGGCGATCCCGCAGGGCATGTCCAGGACAACCAGCCGGTCCTGGGCCATCCTCCTGGTGGACAGATTCTCCACCTCCATACACGCAGTACAAGCCTACCGGAGCCGGCAGGAAAGAACAGAGCCGGACGTGCGCACCGGAAGAACCGCCCCAGTCAGAAACGAGCATTTCACCGTTATCCCAGAAAGGGCCCGAAACCAGCCCACCACATCCATAAAACACCAGCAATCACAGCCCACCAAACATAACCGCCCAAGCATCAGACCCACCAGCAATCACGAAACCACCATCAGCAACACACCCCAAATGCACCAACCAGCGCAGACAGCAATCACGTCCAGATAAGCCACAATCAGACCAAATTCAAGAGATGGACCTTGAATGTAATTTGAGGGACTTTGAATGCAGCAAACCCTCTTAGCCCCACGCGCAGTGAAGCTAATGAGAGATCCCCCTATATACCTATACTAGAAAACTTGAATTTTTGATTTTGATTTTGACGGTGGATGACTTCGCTTCGCGGTCATTGGGGGGACGCCCATCGAGAAGCTGCGCGAACAGATTAAGAGCGTGGCCGGAGAACTGCAATCGCTGCTGGACGAAACGAGGAGACATGGACAAGAACCCGAACCAGAGCAACGAGGAGGACCTGAGTGCACGACTGTGCGAGACGAGGCAGGTGCTCGAGGAGCTCAGGAACTACCAGGGCGCGCAGATACAGCTCGTCACCAGCCGCCAGGTGAACCTCAAGGAGTAGTTGGAGACGATAACCTCCACGATGGAACAGGTCAACCAGATGCTGTTGACCAGCTTGCAGCGATTAGAGGACTCAGGCAACAGGCAGAGCGAAGCCTCAAGGAAGGTCATTCTCTTTGGCTACAAGGCGTTCGAGGAGAGCGTGGAGCAAACGGCCAGCAGGGACGAAACACAGCTCAGGAAGATGTACGACTAGCAGCGGCACGTGAACGAGCAGCTCTTAAGCCTGCAGAGCATGCAGAACAGCGGGCTCGACTCGCTCGCCCACGACGTCACACGACACCTCGACGAGGCACTGGTCTCACTCGATAGACAGGCCAGCGAGCAGATCAGACGGATGAGCAACCGGCTCGGCTGACATCAGACCCGCAACTGGCTGACCGCCACCATCCCCACCAGTGTCATCACCAGCGACATTCTCTACATGATTCCGCACTGCATCCACTAAACATCCCATGCTCATGGTGTGAGTGTAACCAAGCAAACTGGTCTTTTATGTGTTGTTCGAATTCCGGCAGGGGTATTGTTCCAGGAGTGGTGGCGTCATCGTACCAGTTCGGATTTCCACATCGGTGTCAGTGGCATAAGAACGGTCTCTATATGTGAGAGGCCCGGATGAATCAGCTGTATTTATGGGGTAAAATAACCCGTGATGGAAGATTTTTCGCCATCATATTTGCCTTCAAAGGAGAAGACTCTGAGGAAGTTTTGGTGAGGTATTTGCAAATTCACTGGATTGAACGGTTGACGATTTGGGCTTCCTTGATTCTCACCATAGTGGTGACATTCGAGATGCTTATCACTATCGACCAGGAGCTTCCGGCAGGTACCGGTACCTCTTTCACCGTCGAGAGGGTTGATACCGCGACGAAGGCGGATGCTGTGCGTGCGATTGCTCAAGCATCAAGAAATTTAGGGATTAATGTCTTCAAAATCCAACCTTCATTTCGTGATTCAATGAAGTCTCGTGTTCTCGTGGCCTTTGTGGGTGACCAAAAGTCTTTTCAACGAAATGGAGGGTACGATTATCCTTCCTTTTCAACGCGTGACCAGTCAACGAAAGTAGTTTCTTTTGAGGAGATTACCACCCAGGACTTGCGCGGAAGCTATGCGACCAATGCGGATAGGTCGCATATGGAACAGCTCGCCAAGGCTTTGTCACGTTCCCGGATAGTGGTTGACGAATCACAAAGCCTCTGGTCACGAGGCTTCTGGATAGCTGCGATGATATACGCGTTAGGGAGGGGTGGCCTTTGGGCGGGAGTCGTTATCATCGCCATCACATTGGTGGTTTCCACCGCGTATTCCCTGTCCAGGAACAGGAAGATACATGCAATCAAGGCGATGCACGGTTATACCAGCGGAAGGATACTCGTCGGCGAGCTGGCGTCACTGCTCGCCACACTCGCCGTGGGATTGGTGACAATTACCTTAGTGGGATTACCTTTCCTCTGGTTTATCAATAACTTCCACCAGATTTGGCGGCTCCTTCGAGCGCTGTTTATCGCCGTGGCTGTATTGACGGCCTATCTTGTCTTCCTGGCGTTGGTTTTGGGTGGTGCCAGTACATTCCGCGATCGAATACCCGCCGTTCTCAACGGAGAGGGCAACGAACTCCGTGATGGCATCATCGCGGGTTTTGCCCAGTTCATGGTGGTGGCTGTTCTCTTTGGCACCATCAGCGGTTCTCTGAATAGAATCAGCGCGGTACAGAGCACCAGCCGGTCCTTGGCACAGTGGTCTCGCATCTCGGATCAATATGTCCTGAGGTTTTCAATCAACATCACACAGGAGGATATGCTCCGGGCAGCGCCGCCCCTGATGAAAGTGATCGAGGATCTTGACAGTAGAGGAAAGGCGATGTTGGTCGGGTATAATAAATTTGGCTCCGATTATTACGATGATCCTTACGAACCGGACGGATCCGATTCGATGATAGTGAGCCCGAACTATCTTGACAAACAACCCATTGCCGGACTTGATGGGAAACCGGTTAGAGTGGCTGGAAGAGATATCGGGGCTTTCACACTCCTGGTGCCTTCATCATATAAAGGGGACCCCGGAGCCTTGTTGAAGAAATACGCCGAATATTTCAAGACACAGTGCCAACTGGGTGTTACCCGGAAACAGAAACCATATTCCTGCAACCCTCACGGCGTCCTGGTCCGCACACGTTCGGGCCAAGACATATCTCTCTTCTCGGGGACCCAGTTCATGCCTGCGGAAGATCAGCAGAGGCTGTCTTTGAAAGATCCAGTGGTAGCCGTCACATCCCCATCGTCAGGGTTGATCAGCCCCATGGTATACCTGTCATACACATCAAGCGATAGTGTATTGTTCTCTGATCCGGAACTCTTGCAAAGCAAGCTGGACCATTATGGAATCTCCGGATACTTCCAGGGTATTGACAACGCCAAGGACTCGGTGGCGTATACGTTGTCATTATCCCGGAACGAGCAACGCGGGGACATCATAGCCATATCGTTCGGTCTGGCCGCTGCCATGATGGCCATCCTCGTGTGCTCGGCCGCGTATTGCGCAAGACGACGCAGGCTCTCCTTCGTCCAATTCATCCATGGATACGGGTTTTTCAGAAGACATGGAGGCTTCCTTATCATGCAGAACACCGGGGTGCTGCTGACCCTCATGGCAGTCGGCATGATCGGCTCGATGAACAAGGTTGCGGATCTGGTGGCTGGAACATTGCTCTTCGCCGGATCCAGCCTCATCATGGCCATTACCGTATCGGCATACGAATCAAGGTTCCGTGCCGACGACATCAAACGCCCGTGAATCCGCGGTGCGCAGGGAGATGCATATGACAGACGCAGGCATGCAGCCGACATTGAAAGTCGAAGGACTTACCAAGAGATTTGCAGAACACACCTTATGGTCGAGACTGTCCTTCGACGCTGGACCCGGTTCCATAATCGCAGTGAGCGGACCGTCCGGCGCAGGCAAGACGACCCTGCTCAACTGCGTCGGCTTGTTGGAGGACTTCGATGAAGGATCGGTCACTTACAACGAAGGGACATTCCGTTCCGGTTATTTACACAAGAGCAGGAAGGGACAGCGAGTGTGTCTTCGCGAAAACATAGGATTTCTATTCCAGAACTATGGTCTTGTCGAACAGTGGAACGTATCGCGTAACCTGCAGATTCCCCTCAAAATGAAGAAGCGCGAGCATCGCAAGGAACGGGACGAACGAATCGACAGCGTACTTGACATCGTCGGGATGAATGGCTCACAGAAGAAAAAGATTTACACCCTATCGGGCGGGGAACAACAGAGAATCGCCCTCGCGAGGCTCCTGCTCAAGCAGCCGAGTGTCATTCTTGCAGACGAGCCGACCTCTGCGCTGGATCAAGACAACGCTAACGTCGTAATACGTATACTGTGCGAACTTGCCCAACAAGGTGCCGCCGTCATCATCTCAACGCACAATGAAGAAATAAAGCAAATCTGTTCGTCGATTATCGAGATAGGCTGATATACCCACGTCCTCCAACCGCAGACCGTGACGACCCTGGGGAAGGGCATCACCCATATCTGGCCGTACGGGAAGAAGGCCGGGTTGCTCATGGTGTGGATAAGCACCCAAGTCGTGCGCCAGAAGAAGCACAAGACCAGCCGCGTCATCATGCTTCCCTTCACGCTGCGGCAGCCGATGGAAGACCTGGGCATCCAACGCAAGCCCTGTAAAACCGATTACGAGAACTTCAAACGCCAGATCAGCACCCTGTCCTACTTCGACATCTACGCATGGCTGTCGCAGCGCATATACGCGCTCAACCATTCACACGCCTACCAGACCCGCTCATCGCCTGGAAATCGCTCCAGAACCAAATGGGCTCGAACTATGCAGAAACACGAAACCTCGTCACCAGATTCAAGCAGTCGCTGAAGCATGCGGCCGCTCTCTGGGTCGCGGCCCTGACCGATGCCGGCGCAGAGGGCAGGCCTCATGAGAGCATCAAGAAAGGGACTCCGCCTGTGATGAGACGCAAGGCAGCACAAGAATCGCCATAGATTGGACCTTCAAGAACCAGCAGGACCCATCATCCAAGCCCAGCAAAGGCATCGGCGATTCCGACTGTTCTCTCGGCGATGATCATGGTCCATCATTGTCCCCGAACATCGGATGCCAGGCACAGACACCGGCACCGGATCCAATCGGGACCTAGTGCTCAGTAGTTCTGATGGACCTGGAAGCCTCGACTGCGCAAGGTGTCCAGAATCTGGGTGATGTGATCGGGGCCGTTGGTCTCCACAGTCACCTCC
Organism: Bifidobacterium sp. W8114; assembly: GCF_016101165.1. Lineage (NCBI taxonomy): Bacteria > Bacillati > Actinomycetota > Actinomycetes > Bifidobacteriales > Bifidobacteriaceae > Bifidobacterium > Bifidobacterium sp. W8114. Next base: position 7,170 of record NZ_JACFRA010000006.1, read on the forward strand.
AAGAGCACGCCGTTGTCATAGTGGCCGGAGGATTTGAACTGATCGTGGTTGAGCTCGATTACATTGGCACGCAGATCGGCCAGGACCGTGGCCACCTTGACCAGCTGACCAGGAACGTCGGGCAGCTCCACACCGAACTGCATGATGCGTCCGCGGGAAATCATCCCCCGCTGGATGACTGCACCCATGGTGACCGTATCGATGTTGCCGCCCGAGATGATGGGGACGATCACATGTGGCCCGGGAGCCGACCGGAAGACATCGGACTGCAGATCCAACTGGCCCAAGGCCGCAAGGGAGACGGCACCAGCTGCCTCGACCACTAGTTTGTGCTTCTCCAGCATGAATAGGATCATCTCTGAGATGTCGCTTTCGGTCACCTGGACCAGATCATCCATATAGCGGCTGAGCAGAGCATAGTTCAGATCGCCGGGACGCCTGACGGCAACACCCTCGGCAGCCGTACGCATCTGATCTGCTGCGACCACATGACCAGCTGTCAGAGATTCACGCCAAGCCGGAGATCCGACCGGGGTGGCTCCAATGACTCTGATTTCAGGCTTAAATGTCTTTACGGCGAGCGCCACACCAGCGCCCAGCCCGCCCCCACCCAGGGGAACCACGATGTCGGTGACATCGGGCACGTCCTGAAGAATCTCCATGGCGATGGTTCCCTGACCGCAGACGACCTCGTAGTCGTCAAAGGGCGGGACGAAGGTCATGCCGCGATCACGTGCCAGACCCAAGGCGTAATCGGAACTTTCGTCGAAGACCTCGCCCTGCAGGACAACCTCGGCACCATAGGCCCGAGTGGCATCGACCTTGAGCGGCGGCGTGATTCGGGGCATGACGATGGTGGCCTTCGCGCCCCGGCTGCGTGCGGCAAAAGCCACCCCCTGGGCATGATTGCCAGCGGAGGCGGTGACGATGCCGCGGTCCAGCTCGTCCTGATTCAGTGAGGCCACCTTGTTGTAAGCTCCGCGAATCTTGAAGGATCCGGTCAGCTGCAGATTCTCCGGTTTGAGCAGGACGCGATGGCCTATCCGAGCACCCAAGTCATCGGATTCCTCGATAAGGGTATGGCGGGCCACACCTTCCAGACGTTGGGAGGCTTTGCGCAAATCAGCGGCATGATCGGCCTCAAGACAGGCAGTGATTGTTGAAGTATCCATGCTCCAAGTATGGTCGGCCGGGCCCGACCAATAGGGTCAGCCGTCAACATGGTGGACACCCGAACATGCCGAAAACCAAAACATGTGGGCAATCAGACGTTTGGGCACCCGAAGACCGGACAGGTATGAGGACAGACCCGAGACAACCAGACCGATAGCCAGGCGAAGCTCCAGCCACCCATGAACTTGACGGACTTCACGAGTAGTCACCGGTAGTGGCTAACGGTCACCGGTAGTGGCTGGCAGTCGTCTGTCTTACTTGTCGTCTGTGAGCTGGGCGTGCGCCTCGTCCACCACGGTATGGTCGTCGCGGAAGTCGTGGGAGGCCACAGGCTCATTAGTGTCACGGGCCACACCGGCACCCAGGTCGGCCAGCAACAGAGTGACCGCAGTCGGATCGTTGACCCGCAGCCGAGCCTTGGTCTGGCCGGGCCCGACCTTGATGGTCCATCCCTTATCGGGCATGACGGCGAACATGGTCTCGTCGGTGTCATCGTCGCCCAAGGCCATCATGAAGTCGTAGTCACCGCTGTTGACGAAGGGCAGGATGGCCTGGCCCTTGCTGGTGGCTACGGGGGTGACCTCGACGACCTTGGAATTCTCCATGATCATCAGCCCTAGGCCGACTACTACGCCGCGCAGACGACGGAGCAGATCCTGACGCTCATGGTCGGCCACCTGGGCATCGCTCATCCGGTAGTGCCAGGCCACCGCATCGGACTTGCTCTCCACGAAGGAGTTGGGGACCCTGGTGGCCGACTCATCCATGATGGGCTGGATCACCTTCTGCCAGGTATCGGAGTCGGGCAGGCCCTTCGCCCGCTGCCACTCGTCCGAGTCGCTGCCGGGCAGGTTGCGGTTCCAGGCGCCATGCTCGGCAATCAGCCCCACCGGCAGGTCGCCGAACCAGTCCTGCATGATCTGATGGCTGCGGCCGGAGACCAGCAGGAAATCCACATCAGGATTGCTCCCCACCTGGGTCAGCAGACGGCGGAGGGCTTGGGTGGGCTTGGCCCGCTCAGGACGGCGAACCAGCGGGGTCAGCGTTCCGTCATAATCACACAGGATCAGACGACGATGGGCGCCGTCCCACTGACGAACGATGGCGTTGTGGTGATCCATACGCAGCCTCCTATCGGTCATGCCCGGAGCAGACACCTGCCGCAGTGAGTCGAGGAAGGAGGTGCACCAGTTGGCTGCAGTGCGCACCTTGAGTCGGGCCTGCATGCGGATGTTGCGCCGCTTGGACTCCTCGGGGGTGATCTCCAGGGCGTTGTGCAGGGCCTCGCAGACCATGTCGATGTCGTAGGGATTGACGATGAAAGCATCGGTCAGCTCGTCGGCCGCCCCGCACATGTCCGACAGGACCAGGGTGCCGTCGCGTCCGTCATGGCAGGCCAGGTACTCCTTGGCCACCAGATTCATCCCATCGCGCAGGGGGGTGACCAAAGCTACGTCGCCAGCCGTGTAGATGCCACAGACCGGCTTGATGGACAGGGAGCGGGTGATGTAGTGGATGGGAGTCCAGGCAAGCAGGGAGTAGCGACCGTTGATCTCGCCCACCAGCTGGTCCACCTGGGCCTTGAGCCGCTGATAGGACTCGACGACCTCCCGCGAGGGGGTGGCCAGCAGGTAGTAGGTGACATGGCCCACCCACTCAGGGTACTTGTCCAGCATGCGGCCGAAGGCCTGAAGCCGCTCGGGCAGACCCTTGGTGTAGTCCAGCCGGTCCACCGAAACGATGACCTTGTTGGAGCGGCTGCCCACCGAGGAAGCCGCCTGCTTGGCCAGCGTGGACTCGGGGATGTCCTTCTCCATGTAGTGGCTCCACCAGTTGGCGTCCGATGTGGCGGCTTCGTTGGCCGCCACGCCCTCGGCAGTCACCGAGGTGCGGTAGCGATGACGGGGAGACTTGCCGCAGACCTCGTCGATTCCTCGACGCATGGCCCGGGCCAGGCCGGAGTGGGCGGTACGCCGGTAGAGGTTGTAGTCGATGCCGATGGGGAAGGCGTCGATGGCTGCTCGGTGGCCGTCAGGCATTTCGACCACGCCGTCCCGGTTGACCGGCAGTTCGGGCAACAGCCTGTGCAGCGAAGCCAGGAAGCTGGCGGAGAAGTCCACCGTATGGAAGCCGATCAGGTTGGCGCCCAGGACACCCTCCAGGATCTCGCGGCTCCATGGCAGGGAGCGGAAGATCTCGGCACTGGGGAAGGGCACGTGCAGGAACCAGCCGATGGAGGCATCGGGGTAACGTTCGCGCAACATCTTGGGCAGGAGCATCAGGTGGTAGTCCTGGACCCAGATGGTGTCGCCCTTGCGGATGAGCGGCTCCACCACCTGCGCGAAACGCATGTTGACCTTGCGGTACATCTCCCAGTCCTCCTGGCGGAAGACGGCCTCATGCGAGAAGTCATGGAAGAGCGGCCAGAGGGTGTTGTTGGAGAATCCGGCATAGTATCCATTCAGCTCCTCCTTGCTCAGGAAGATAGGAATGCACCGGCTCTCCCGGTAGGCCTGACGGATGCGGTCCAGCTCCTTTTCCGAGTACTTTTGCGGATCGATGCCGCTCCAGCCGATCCAGAGGCTGTCCTTATGGGAACGGTGGTAGGGGCCGATGGCCGTGGCCAGTCCCCCCACGTTCTGTCGCAAGGTGTAAGAGCCGTCCTCCTGTGCCTGCAAGGACATGGGCAAACGGTTGGAGACGATGATCAGACGAGACATGCAACCCGCTTTCTTTTCCCGTCCGCGCCGGAATCGTCGGGATTGACCACAGCGCGAACCCATCGCCCCGGGACCCGCGGACCCGACCGGTCCGCACAGGCCCATCAGGGCATCGCTGACTTCCACTCTAGCCTGGAAAGCGTGCCGACGGCGGGGTTTTCCTCAGAGTCGGTAGACGAAGCCCTCCCAGGGGGAGAGGCGGCCGGTCAGCAGGGAGCTGGCGGTTTGCTCCGGTCTGTAGGTTGATATGAGGATCCGATCGGGGTCCACCGCTCCGAGAGCCATGGAGGTGAATCCGGTTTGATCCAGGCCCAGAAGTGCGGCGGTTTCAGGCGGCAGTGAGGCCGGGCGGCTGCTCAGATTGACCACAACCAGCAGGCGCTGACAGGGCAGGGCATCCAGCACGCTGGCAGCCTCGGGTCCCGACTTGGGCTCGGGCGCCTGGTCCAGGGAACGGGTGAATGAGTAAATCTGGTCCGCATCCGGATCCAGAAGGGTGAAGTCGCCGGCCGCCACGACCGGATTGGTATGACGCAGGCGGATCAGCTCCCGGTAGAAGGCCAGGACCGAGTCCGGGTCACGCAGCTCGGTCTTGGCGTTGACCTTATCCCTATTGGGATTGACGGCCAGCCAGGGCTCCTTGGGAGCGTATGGAGCCGTGAAGCCGGCGAACTTGGTGGAGTCCCACTGCATGGGGGTGCGGGCGTTGTCGCGGCTCATATAGGCCAGGGCGGCCATCATGGACTCCGGATCCTGCTCATGCACCTGGTCGACCCGCTGATGGTAGAGGTTGATGGATTCCAGATCCTGGTACTGGTCAAGGCTGGTGAGGCCGGCATTGGTCATGCCCAGCTCCTCGCCCTGATAGATGTAGGGGGTTCCCCGGTGCATGTGCAGGAGGAGCCCCAGGGCCTTGGCCGAACGCGAGCGCAGCTCCTCACTGGAGGTGTCGCCCCAGCGGGAGACGATCCTGGGCTGGTCATGGTTGTCGAAGTAGAGGCTGGCCCATCCGGCCTTGGCCACAGCCTGCTGCTGCTCGTCCATGGCAGCCTTGAGCCGGGGAACTCGGAAGGGACGGATGTCCCACTTGCTGTCCCCGGTGTCAACCTCGGTCTGGGTGAAGAGGAAGAGCATGTCCAGCTCGTGGTTGGCCGGGTCGGTGATCTGCCCGCTGCGGGCAGGCGCCAGGCCAGGAGCCTCCCCCACGGTCAGGTAACCCTGTCGACCCTGGAAGACCTGGCTGCGCATCTCTTGGAGGAACTCATCCAGCCTGGGGCCGTCCACGCAGAAGGGCACCGAGGACGAGTACCCCTCAGGCCCCACGGGACCGTCAGCAATGGCCGATCCGTCCTCGCCGGGCAGGCGGCCCTCGGAGTCGACGGTCTTGGAGATCATGACGATCACATCCATGCGGAATCCGTCGATGCCCCGGTCCATCCACCAGTTCATCATGTCGAAGACGGCCTGCCGGACCTGGGGGTTCTCCCAGTTGAGGTCAGGCTGCTTCTTGGAAAACAGGTGCAGGTAGTATTCGCCGCGCTGTGAATCGTACTGCCAGGCGGAGCCTCCGAAGTAGGACCCCCATTGGTTGGGCTCTGCGCCCGGGGTGCCGGGTTCGTGGCCGGTCTTGGCGGGACGCCACCAGTACCAGTCGGCGTGCGGGTCGTCCTTGTTGCGGGAGGCCTGGAACCAGGCGTGCTCATCCGAGGTGTGGTTGACCACCAGGTCCATGACCACCTTGATCCCCCGACGGTGGGCCTGGTCCAGAAGCTCGTCCATATCGTCCATGGTGCCGAAGATGGGGTCGATGTCCTGGTAATCGGCGATGTCATAGCCGTTGTCGTCCTGGGGGGACTTGTAGACCGGGCTCAGCCAGATCACGTCCACGCCCAGGTCGGCCAGGTAGTCCAGCCGTTGGGTGATGCCCGGCAGGTCGCCGTAGCCGTCGCCGTTGGTGTCCTGGAAGGACCGTGGATAGATCTGGTAGACCACCGCGTTGGCCCACCAGGGATTGGGGGTGGCTCCGTTGGTCCGTACCCGATCGGGCAGCTGCATGCGTTCTTTCTGGGTCATGGTCCTCCTCACGAAGATTGGATTCCTGGGACTTCCTTGTTCTGCGACCTCCACTATAGGCTGCCCTGACCGCCTGTCCTGGCGGGGCTACTTGACAGCTCCTCTCATAACGCCGCTGATGACCCACTTCTGTGCGAACAAGTAGACGATCAGGATGGGCGCCAGGGCCATCAGGTAGCTGGAGAAGGCCATCGGATAGTTGGTGGCGAACTGGGAGCTGAAGACATACTGCGCCAGAGGGATGGTCTGGCTGGTCTGATCCGTCAAAACGATCAACGGCATGAGGAAATCGTTCCAGGCCCAGAGAGCCGTGGTGATGGCGATGGTCGCATTGATCGGACCCATCAGAGGGAAGATGATGGTCCAGAATATCCTCCAGGTACCTGCGCCGTCCAGGCGGGCGGCCTCCTCAAGAGCGGTGGGGATGGATCGGATGAACCCCGTGGCGATGAAGAGGTTGGTGCCCAGGCCCAACACCACGTAGAGCAGGATCAGACCGGGCACGTTGTCCAGGTGCCAGCTGCCGAACTGCTTGGCGATGGGAAGCATGACCACGGGGAAGGGGACGAACATGGCCGCGATGAAGAAGTAGTAGAGGAAGCGGAAGAAGCGCTTGTCCATATTCCTGGCTACGGCATAGGCCACGAAGGTGTTGGTCAGCAGGGTGAGTGCCACTGCGCAGACCGTGACGATGGCCGAATTCAGCGCGGCCTTGGGATAGTTGACCTTGTTCCAAGCATCGGCGAAATTGTGCCACTGCCAGGAAGAGGGCAGACTGAAGGTTCCGGCTTCCGCAGGGGTCTTCAGAGCCGTGACCACGGTGAAGTAGAGCGGCACAAGAATCGTCAGGGAGAGGACAGCCACGGTGGCCGTCAGCCACCAGTTGACCCTTTTGAGGCGCGATCCCGGGAATCCCCGATGCCGCCTTCCCCCTCTTCCTGCTGATTGTGCCGGTGTCTGAGGCTGCATAAGCGCTGTCTGTGCCATATCAAATCTTCTCCCCTCTTCTGGAAATGCCCAGCTGGATGAACGCAATCACGGCCAGGACGATGAAGAACATGACCGCGTTGGCTGTCTGGTAGGCGTACTCGCCTCCGGTAAGGCCGCCCTTATAGATGAGGTAGGTGACTGTTTCGGTCTTGGAATCGGGCCCTCCTGCGGTCAGGGCCACCACCTGATCGAAGGTGTTGAAGGCATTCTTCAGAGTCAGCACCAGGTTGATGGTGAAGAATGGGCCAATCAAGGGGAAGGTGATCCTCCAGAATTTCTGCCACTCGTTGGCGCCATCAATGGATGCGGCCTCATAGACCTCCGAGTCGATGGTCTGCAGACCCGCCAGATATATCAGGGTTGAATAAGCCACCGCCTGCCAGACCGACAGGAAAACAATGGGAATCCAGGCATAGTGCTCGCTGGTCAGCAGGGACTGGGAGAGCCAGCCGATGCCCAGGGCCTTGCCAAGAGCCGGCAGAGGCGTCATGAAGATGTATTTGAAGACATAGCCGATGACCAGAACCGAGAGCGTGTAGGGGATGAAATAGATGACCCGGAACCCGTTCTTGAAGGCGATCCTCCCATTCAGCGCCACCGAGATGAACAGGGCGATGAAGTTGACCAACAGGGTGATCAGAATGGCGATCAGCAGAGTGAACAGGTAGGCGTGGCCCACGCGACCGTCACGGAAGAGAGCGCCGTAATTCTTGAAGCCGATCCATGAATAGCGCCCGTATCCCTGCGAATTCGTGAAGGAGTAGGCCACACCCTGGAGGAAGGGCACATAGAGGAAGAGCGTGAAGATCAGTGCCGCAGGGACAGCCATCCAGTAGAAGGCGCGGTCCACTTTGCGATTGGAGAACTTTGAAGGCCGTTTTCCGGCCTTGGCTGTTGCGTCAGCGGTACGGATGCCGACGACCTTGGATTGTGCCATGTCTGAATCCTGACCTTTCATCATTGGAAGTTCCTTGCCTGGACCTTGTCCCATTCGTTCTGCATGGAACCGATGAAGCCATCCACATCCCCTTTGGTGACCATGGTCTGTAGGTAGCCGCCGATGTTGATGGAAGAGGGGATGTAATGGTCGCAGAAGTCAGCCAGGCGGTTCTGTTGGAAGAAGGGAAGAACCCCGTTCAGGGCCGGATCGCCTGCCTCCACCTTTCTGGTCGGCGTAAAGGCAGTCTGGGCCTTTGCATACGTGCGCAGCTGCTGGGGCTGCATCAGATAACGGATCAACCGCATGGCCTCCTTGGGATGCCTGGTGGTGGCGCCCATGGTCAGCATGACATCGTCGCCAGCCGTCAGTATCTGCCGGGAGGGGGAATCATTGGCCGGCATCTGGGCGAATCCGAGGTCCACATCCGGATCGATCATCCTGATTTGTGGTATGGCGTATGTTCCCAGGGGAAGGATCGCCACCTTGCCCTTGGCCATGTTTTGGGTGCCCTGCTGGTAGGTGACGCCCTTGTCGCCGGTGGAATGGCCGAAAAGCTCGACCTCGCGCCGAGCCGGCTGTGTCCACAGGGTCTTGAAATCGGTTTTCCCAGCCAAAAGATCCCTGTACCTGCTCTCGGGGACCAGGGTCCCCGCCAGTGATGCCAAGGGGGCCTGGGCGGTCCAGGAATCGGAAAGGGTGCCCTGCACAGGTTCGATGCCCTGGTCCTTGAACCTGTCCATGACGGCCGTGAACTCCGACCAGGTGCGGGGCGGATTGTCGGGATCGACCCCTGCCTTTCGCCAAAGCGTCTTGTTGTATATGTATCCGCTGGCGTTGCCGGCAAAGGGCAGGCCATACAGGCGCTTGGCCGAAGGATCCTTGGTCTGGACCAGGTTCCTGGCTATCGACACCATGCCCGGATTCAGATCCTTGACCAGCGGATCGTCAGTGAAATCATGGAAGACCCCGGATGCCGCGAACATGCCGAAGCTGATATCGCCGTTGAAGGTGATGACATCGGGCACCCGGTTTTTGACCAGCCGAGTGCGCAGATCCGTCTGAGCGTCGGCCGAATTGTTGATATTCACCCTGATATCAGGATTCTCCTTCTCGAATTGTGCCACCATGGCCTTGAACTGGTCGGCGGCCTCGAATTTGAACTGGAAGAAGTCCAGAGTGACCAGGCCTGAATCTGCGGAACCGCAGCCAGCCATGGCCACGAGGGTCAACAGAGCCAGGAGTGAGGCGACTCCGTTGCGAACCCAGGCCGATATTCTTCCAAGCCCGGATCCCTCCCTACTGCCGATATCCTTCATATTTGGCTCCTTTACCATCCGTATGGGCAACAATGACCTAGATGATTCTGCGGATCAGCATAGGGGACCGGGATATTTCATTCCCAGCTCCGGCGAGTTCCTTTCGTTAAGAAAGTAATTAAGATAGGCTGTTCGGTATAAGGGATTTGTCCGCGATCGGGTCGTACCAGTTTTCCGCAAGGAGGCACTGTGGCCGACAGAGAAAACAAGAGATCAAACCATCACGAGGATGCTGACTGCTCAGGGGAAGCACGGCCATTCCCAGCCTGGTTCACGGCATCCAAATACACCCACCGCATCGCCATCGAGATCCTCCAGCACGGCCCGATCTCCAGAGTGGCTCTGGCGCGGCGGTTCAACCTGACCCAGGGCGCTGTATCACGTATCACCAACGATCTGACCCATCTCGGGGTCATCCGGGAAGCCGGCACTCTACCGCAGGCACACGAACCAGGAAGGCAGGATCGTCGCAAGCATAGCTCCAGCAGTGTAGGCAGACCGCAGCAGGCCCTGCTCATCCGCCGGGAAGCCAAGACCTTCATCGGCATCAATCTTCACGGTGGCACCGCGCTGGCCACGGCGACGGACCTGGCCTGCCGACCCGTCGGCCAGTCCCACAGTCATCACATTCGGCAACGAGACCCGGGCCAGGTCGTAAGGATGCTGTCAAACCTTACGCAAGATTGCATGCGCGAGATCAGCCAGGCCGGGCTGCCCAGCCCTTCCGGCCTGGCCATCTCCCTGGGCGGTCGGGCGGAGGGAGACAGGGTCGTCACCTACGCCCCCTTCCTGCATTGGAGCGAACCCGTTAATCTTGCCACCCAGATGGAGAACACATGTGATCTGCCTTGCCTGGTCTTCAATGATCTCGATGCCCTGGCCTTGTACGAAGGATGGTTTGGCGAGGGCATCGGGCTGGACCGCTTCGCTCTGATCACCATGGGATCCGGCATTGGCTATGCCTTGAGCGAGCACGGTATGCCTGTCTCCTCGCCGGATGAAGGGTTTGGGCTGATCGGCCATCAGCTGGTGGATCCGGATGGGCCGGTCTGCTATCTGGGCCATCGTGGCTGCGCCCAGTGCCTGACTACAGGTTCCCTGGCTGAGCAATACTCACATGCCATCGGGCAGGCTGCCAGCCTTGACAAGTTGGTCAAGGACCTGGAGGAGGACATGCCGCAGGCGGAGACCCTGCTCAATCTGACCGGTTATCGGCTAGGGGTCCTGATCGCCCTGGTGGCCAATGTAGCCCTGCCCGACAAGGTCCTGGTGGGCGGGGAGACCTCCTATCTGATGAAGAGGTGCATCGAATCCGTACGCAAGGGCACAGCATCATTCCGCCACAGCCAGATGGTCGAGGTCCCCGTGAAGATCATCGACGGCGACTGGCTCCGCTGGGCCCAAGCACCGGCGGCCAGAGCAATCGCCCGGTACCTGCAGGGTCCCGAAGAGGCCGATAAGCCCGAATGAACTGGGAACGACTGGACGGATTCAGATACGGCTCGCCTCAAAGATCACGGCCTCAGCGGGGTGAATGACCGGCGGCCGGATTCCCTGAGTGCCCAAGGCCGCACCCGGCAGGACCACGCCTTGGGGACGCCACCAGGCCAGAGGGCTTTGCCCGTTGCCGATCCGATCCAGATCACGGCAGACGTCCAAGGGTCTGATCCGGTAGTCGGCACTGGGATCCAAGCCGGGAAGCGCCAGGGGCTGCGGGGGGTAATTGACCGAAGAGGTCAACTGGGTGAAGCGGTAGAGCGCCTGCGAGCCGTCAGCTGAGACCACTCCATCCAGGCGGACTGCCGGGTCGGGCGCGTCGCCATGTACTACACGACCGGTGTGCAGTATATGCCGCCACTGCTTATACAGATCGATCCAGCGCCCCAGTTCATTCAGCTGAACCCGGGGCACGGCAAGCAGGTTCCATTCCACGCCCATGTGGCCGAAGAAAGCCATGGCCGCACGCAGACCGAGCGAGGTGGCGCGGCCGGTGGAATGGGCAGGGGAATCACCCACATGCTCACCCATCATCTCCGGTGGCACCAGCAGGGATGTGTACCGTTGGATGTCGGCCCGCTCGACCGGATCCACGCAGTCCGAGACCCAGACCCTGTCGGCATATTCCAATACGCCCAGATCGATGCGGGCGCCTCCGGAAGCGCAGGACTCGATCTCCAAACCGGGATGCCTGGTTTTCAGGTCGCGCATGATTCCATAGACCGCCTGGGTCTGCGCATGCACAGCAGGACGTCCCGACCGGGGAGAGCAGGCCTCGGTCACATAGCGATTGTGGTCCCATTTGATGTAGTCGATGCCCATAAGCGCAATGAGCGAGTCCATGGCCTCGAACACATGGGCATAGGCACCGGGATCGGTCAGATCCATGACCTGCTGGTTGCGGCCTATGACGGGCAACCGGGAAGGCCCCGGGGACAGGACCCAGTCAGGATGATCGCGGAAGACGCCTGAGTCCGGACTGATCATTTCGGGTTCGAACCAGAGACCGAATTCCATCCCCAGCTGATGTACCTTGGCAGCCAGGGCTTCCAGACTCTTAGGTCCTTCGGGCCATACCTGCCGATCTATGGACCAATCCCCCAGCCCGGACTCATCCGAACGCCTGCCCTGGAACCACCCGTCATCAACGACAAAGCGCTCCACACCTATACGGGCCGCCTGTTCGGCCAGGGCAGCCAGCTTGTCATAGGACTGATCGAAGTAGACCGCCTCCCAGGTGTTCAGCGTTACGGGCCTGGGACGTGATGCAAAACCAGGATGCAGGGACCGTAGGAAAGCGTGATACCTGTGGGCCACCTGGTCCAGACCTTTGCCCCGGGAACCATACAGCCAAGGCGTGGAATACGCCGGCTGGCCGGAATGACCGTCGGCAGGAGGAAGCGTGATCTCCCCTGCCATCAGAATCTCGCCGCCGCCCAGCAATGCGGAAGCTGAAGGAATCCGCTCGGCGCTGAGCAGACCATTGCCGCTCCAACCCAGGTGGATTGCGTATATCTCATCATGCTCGAATCCGAACCCGGGTCGGCCCGCGCACATGACCAGGGAGGAGTCAAAATCCGGCCGGCCCACCAGGCTCGAACGCTCCAGACGGCCTACAGTCAAGGGCTGGCGTTGAGGACTGCGCTCGCGCAGGTGGTGACCGGTGGTGGTCAGAATCTCGGTTGCCTCAGCCGGCAAGGGAAAAGCCAGCTCCAAGCCGTTGACATCCAGATCTGCGACCATATCCAGGTTGAACAGGTCCGCACGCTGCCTGACGAGACCGGACGGGAGCATCTGGCAACGCCAGGTCAGTCCTACGCCCTGGTCCCGGTCGCAGGCCCGAACCTTCAGTGTCGGAACAGCGGAGCCGTCAGGCCGAATCGGTTCTGCACCCAGATCGACTGATTCCACCTGGAAGCAGCAAAAGACCTCAACACCACCCCGGCTGATGCACAGTCGGCGCTGTCCGGTCCAAGCCTCGGACTGGGTCGGAAGGATGCTGGGCCAGGCCGTCAGGTCCAGCCCTCCTGAGACCCGCTGCGGGACCAGGGCGTCGTAGGATCCCAGAAGGGCCTGCGGATCGGCCACTGGATCGCCCCAGTGAACTATTCGCGGCAGACCCTTCCCCGGAAAGAGGACAGCAAGGGACAACCCGGACTGCTCCATGTAAACCAACCTGAGGGAAACCCCCAGATTGGACTCGCTCTGATAAGACCCCATCCTTGGGCCGCCGCGATGATCCTCCATGACACCTCCGCCATAAGCCCGACGATGCCGTTTGTCGGCACTGAATAATCAGGCTCCATGCTAGGGACCCGTGGCTAACTTGTCTGGAAGGGCGTGTTTTTCTTACCTGGGAAAGTAATTCATGGAGATCCGCTCAGCGGCCGTTTGCATCACCCCTGGTCAGCCTGCTCTTCGTGGTGGACGCGGAAGGCCAGCTCAGCCAAATGGACACCGTGGGTCAGGAACTCCTGGGTCCGGCAGACGTAGTCATGCTCGCGGCCCAGGCGCGCCAGGTAGCCGTTGATGTAGTCCACCTCGGTCGGACGGCCCTTGGACATGTCCTGGTACATGGAGGGGTAATGAAGCGGATTGCCTATGCGGCTGACGTAGTCCACCTCGTCCAGGGTCTCCTGGCGGGTCTGAATCAGCTGCTTGCCGGCCCGCTCGCAGGCGTCATAAGCCTCGTCGATCAGCTGGCGGGACATGTCCTTGGCGCCCGGGTAGGAGATGAACTGGCCCATGGTGATCTGGTACATGGTGCAGATGGTGTTGACCACCGAGTTGAAGATGATCTTGGCCAGGCAGGTGCCCTCGAAGTTCTCGGTCAGGATGGGGTTGAGGTTGGCGGCCTTGAAGTCCTCGGCCATCCGGCGCTCCAGGTCGGTGGTCTCCTCGGTCATGGCGCACAGGTGCATGGAACCTGCCCCGGACTTGCCGATGAAGTCCACGTCGCCCGGCCCATTGAGGACCGTGCCGATCATGGCCGTGCCGCCGTAGATGCGCTCCTTGGGGAAGTACTTGAGCAGCTTGTCAAAGTGACCCCAGCCGTTCATGGCAGAGAAGACCACCTGATGGTCGCGGAAGAGCGGTGCGCAACGCTCCAGGACCCCCTCCAGCTGCATTTGCTTGAGCATGACGATCCAGACGTCGGGGTCGCCCTTGTAGTCCTCGGGGGTGTAAATGTTGACGGGCACCAAATGCCGATTCTCATGATCGCGGGATACATAGACGCCTCCCTGGTCATGAACCTTGTCAATATTGGGCATCCAGGTATCCACGAAATCCACCTGCAGGCCGGCCTGCTCCTGCAGCAGCACGCCCAGACGATAGCCCATGGCTCCGGCACCGATGACCGTATAACGCATCGAAACACACCCTCTTTGTTCTCTTGATTAGGCAACGCACCTCCGGGGACCGGCCCGGGGGATACCAAGCAGTATGCCGAGACGGCAGAGGGGAACCAGGGCAAAGGTCGCATGGTGGACATAAGGACCGAAATATGCGTGGATTCCTGCACCTTGGAGGACTTGGCCGCATACGCGGACATCCTGTCATCCCGAAGAAAACGTCGACCTAGGCTGGAACCCATGCAGAAAGAGCAGAGCGGAGCCGAAAGGATGGACCGGCGGACCCTGGCCATCCTGGTCCTGGTGGGCGTGATCAGCGGATTCCTGTCGGGGATGTTCGGCATCGGCGGCGGATCGATCATCGTGCCAGCACTGGTATGGACCGGACTGCAGCAACGGCAGGCCTCAGCCACCTCGCTGGCATCCATGATTCCTATGTCGCTGGCCGGAGTGGCCTCCTACGCCCTGGGCGGGCATGTGGACTGGCTGGCCGCCCTGCTGCTGGCCGTGGGCACGGTCATTGGGGCGCAAATCGGCACCTGGCTGCTGGACCGGCTTCCTGAGGTGATACTCAGATGGCTCTATGTGGGCTTCCTGATGGCGGTCATTGCCCAGCAGCTGCTGTCCACACCCTCCAGGGAGAGCAGCATCCGGCTGAGCCCGGCGGTGGCCCTGATCATTCTGCTGGTCGGCGTCCTGATCGGAACCCTGTCAGGGTTGCTGGGCGTAGGCGGCGGAGCCATTGCAGTACCGGCCCTGGCCCTGCTGGGCGCCAGCGACCTGATCGCCAGGGGAACCTCCCTGCTGGCCATCCTGCCCAGTTCATTGTCGGGAACGTTCACCAACCTGCGCCACCATCTGGTCCACGCCGGTCAGGGGCTGCTTCTGGGAATCGTGGCCGCTCTGACCACGCCGGTGGGCACCTGGGCGGCCTCAGGGGTCAGCGCGCGAATGGGTGCCAATTTGTTCGCCGCCTACCTCTGCCTGATTGTTTTGCGCTGCATCTGGGCGGCTCTCCAGGTTACCCCGGCCTTCCAGCAGTACAGAGCCAATCACAACCACCGCTGAAAAAAGGGACTCAGTCCTGGCGGTGTTGGGCGAAGAAGTCGGCAAGAATACCGGCGCACGCCTGTTCGCACACACCGCCCAGCACCTCGACCTTCGTTCCGGTGTGCGGATCACGAGGGAGATCCCAGACCGATCCGCAGGCACCCATCTTGGGATCCCAGGCACCGAAGACCACCCTGCTGAAATGGCAGGCCATCAGGGCTCCAGCACACATAGGGCAGGGCTCCAGGGTGACGACCATGGTGCATCCTGCCAGATCCCAGCCCGCGTCGGATTTCCCGATGGCCTCCATCTCGGCGTGGGCCAGGGGACGGCCCAGGGCCTGCCGCTGGTTGAAGCCCCGGCCGATGACCCGGTCCGAGGCATCCAAGACCAGGGCACCCACGGGCACATCCCCCCGGTCTCCGGCTATGCCGGCCAGCCGCAGGGCCTCCCCCATGGGCGCCTTCCACCGTTCTCGCACGGATTCAGTCTGACAGTCCAGCCAGACAGGTCGATTCAGTTGATCATGCCTGCGATGCGGCGGCGCACGTGGTGCAGATGGCCCTTGGTCCGCCCCGACGTGTCGATGCCACGCTTGGCCAGGAAGGCACGGACCATCTTGTCGCCTTCGCTGAAGATCAGGACCGTCAGTCCAATCCCCAGGCAGATGAGCCACTGGCTTGCGCTCAAGGGGGCCATGCCCAGAACGCCCGCAACCGGAGCAAGATACATGGCCCCCGCATGGATGCCAAGGGCCACGAACGAGGCCACCAGAAGGAAGATGTTGTCCAAGGGGTTGAGCTGGAAGATCAGCCTGTTCTCGGACCGGGCCGACATGGCGACGAAGAAGTTGAAGAGGACCAGCAGGGTCAGGGCGATGGTCCGGGCATGGGCCAGATCCATTCCCGCGTTGATGTTCAAGCGGAAGAGGACCAGGATGCAGGTGGCCATCCAGAGCCCGCAGACGGCAAGTCGCGCCCAGAGCACCCGCGAGAGCAGACCCTCTCCAGACGAACGCGGGGGCGACTCCAGCTCATCCCCGTTGCCGGGCTCGAATCCCAGGGCGATGTCCTGGACACCGTTGGTCACGAAGTTGATCCAGAGCATCTGCAGGGGCAGGAAGAGCAGGGGCTCCTCGGAGATTACATTGACCCCCACGGCGATCATGGCGGCTGCAGCCGTGGACAGGAGGAAGTAGGCGGACCCGCGGATGGCCTTGAAGATGACCCTTCCCTGGCGCACGGCCTGGGTGATGGTGACGAAGTTGTCGTCGGTCAGGACCACATCGCTGGCCTCCCGGGCCACGTCGGTGCCGGAACGGCCCATGGCGATGCCCACCGAGGCGGCCTTCAGTGCCGGGGCGTCATTGACGCCGTCGCCGGTCACAGCCACCACATGGCCCTCATCCTGCAGAGCCTCCACAATGCGAAGCTTGTCCTGGGGGGAGACGCGGGCGGCGATGGAGGTCTCACGCAGACGGGCCCGGAGGACCTCGTCGCTCATCTCCAGCATCTCGCTGCCGGTCAGGGCCTGGTCGGTGTGTTCCAGACCCAGGCGGCGGCCTATGGCGGCTGCGGTCACCGGGTGGTCGCCGGTGATCATGACCACGCGGATGCCGGCCCCGGCGCATTCGGCAATGGCCTCGCGCACGCCGGGTCGAGGCGGGTCGAGCATACCCTCCAGCCCAAGGAAGGTCAGATCGTCAGGTCGACGGCGGGAGGCGGGATCCTGGTCAGGGGAAAGGACCCTGCTGGCCACGCCGATTACCCGCAACCCCTGGGAACCCATGGCTTCGTAGGACTTGTGGACGGCCTGGGTGTCCAGGGGGACGACTTGGCCATCCGGATCCAGCATGGTTCGGCTCATGGCCATGACCGCGTCCGGGGCACCCTTGACGTATTGGGTCAGGGTGCCGTCCGGGCTGCGGCGGATGGTCATGGAGTGGAGCAGCTCCGGCTCATAGGGGGTCTCCATGACGATGGGAGCATCCAGGTCTTCAGTAGTCACGGCCCCGGTCTGGTCGGCCAGGCGGGCCATGGCCATATCGACCGCGTCGCCGCTGTATTCGATGCCGCCTTGTTCATTCGGCTGCCGGTGGGCCTCATTGGTCAGAGCCCCGGCCCGGGCAAGGGCGGCCAGACCGCGCATACGGTCGTCGTCGGACACGGTCGCTGCGCCCAGGTCCATACCCTCAACTGGGACCGGCTGGCCGCCACCCAGGGTGAACTGTTCCACGGTCATGCGGTTCTGGGTCAGCGTGCCGGTCTTGTCCGAGCCGATGACGGTGATGGAACCCAGGGTTTCAACGGCCGGCAGAGAGCGGACGATGGCATGGTATTCGGCCATCCTTGAGACTCCCAAGGCCATGGCCACGGTCAGCACGATAGGCAGGGCCTCTGGCATGGAGGCCACCACCAGGGAGACTGCGGACAGGAAGGCCCCCGTAGCGTCGCCATTGAGGATGGCTCCGCCGATGAAGACGAAGATGGCCACCAGAATGACGGCGACGGCGATGGCCACCTCTGTGCGGTGGATTATCCGCTGCAGAGGGGTACGGCCCTTGGCCACATGGACCAGATCGTTGATTTCGCCCAGCTCGGTGTCGGAACCGGTGGCCACCACCAGACCTCGGCCACGGCCACTGGTGACCATGGTGCCTGAGAAGGCCATGCAGTGCCTGTCGCCCAGGGCTGCATCGCGGTCCACGGGGTCCGTATTCTTCTTGGCATCCTCGCTCTCGCCCGTCAGCATGGCCTCATCGATGCGCAGGTGGAGGGCTTCGATCAGCCTCAGGTCGGCGGGGATGCGATCGCCGCTCTCCAGGAGGACCAGGTCGCCCGGCACCAGCTGGTCGGCGTCAATCTGCTCCATCCGGCCCTGACGCACCACCCGTGTGGTGGGGGTGGACAGGGTGGTCAGGGCCTCCACGGCCTTGTCGGCCTTGGACTCCTGCACATAGCCGATGATGGCATTGAGAAAAAGGACCAGGAAAATGGCCGCAGCATCCACATAGTGCTGCAGAAAAATGGTGATGATGCCGCAGACCATCAGGACGGCGATCAGGGGGCCGGCGAACTGCTCCAGGAAGAGCTTCCAACGGGGTTTGGCCTGGACCTCGGCCAGGCTGTTGGGCCCGAAGAGCTCCAGTCGGCGTGCGCTCTCCTGCGTATCCAAACCCTGGTCCCCGGTGCGCAGGGTCTCCAACACAGCCGAGGTCTCCAGGCTATGCCAATCGGTGTCGTCGAAACGCATGTCGGACCCTGCTGCCGCTGCGTTCTGATTCTTAATGTTTGTAGATGTCATGGATGATGTCATCGGTCAACCTGGCCTTTCCAAACCGGATCGGTCATTTGTCCCCGCATGCGACCCTCTGCAGTCGTTCTTGCAATCTTCCTTCCGGACCGGGGGATGTCCAAAAGCATCGGGGAAACAATAGCGTGCACGCAAGTCCCCGGGGTCAAGAGATGGGGCTCCATGGTCATCCGCCGCAAGCGGTGAACCTCTGGGAGGTTCGGAGCCTTCCCGGTCTTCATGAGTATACCGATTGAGCCGGTCTTTCATGCGATTACGAGGGGTCCCCGGGCCGGATTTTCACAAATGTTCGCCTATCGCGAGCACAGTCTGTCCACCATTTTGGCTTGAGGTGTCAACTTGGCGCACATTGTCCATTGATGCTGTTCCTGGATGCCGTGATTCCGTATAATGGACGATGCGACGTCGATCCTCATGCGACCCTGCACTCGGAGATTCCTTCATTGGTCGAACGAACCCTGCTAGTCGGGCCTGCAGCAGCCCGCCCGGGATTGCGTGGCGGAAAGGAAGCCCGTGGAAACATTCATCCTCATTCTGTGCATACTTGCTGCCGTCCTCGTCTCTTCCTTCATCTCCAGATTCGTTCCCCGGATCTCCACCCCCCTGGTCCAGATCGTTCTGGGCGCAGTCATGGCCCTACTGCCCATTTTCCCGCGGATGCGGCTGGATCCCCAGCTGTTCATGGTCCTCTTCATCGCGCCGTTGCTCTACTACGAGGCCCATACCATCAACAAGGTGGAGTTGCTCAAGGGGCTGCGATCATCCCTTTCCCTGGCCATTGGCTTGGCTGCTCTGACCATGCTCATGGTGGGCGTCATCCTGCATGCCGCCTGGCCCATGTTCCCCCTGGCTGCAGCCATGGCCCTGGGCGCAGCCCTGGGACCCACCGATGCCGTGGCCGTTTCGTCCCTGGGCGAGAGCGCCGACCTGACACCGGACGAACATTCAATCCTTGCCGGTGAATCGCTCTTCAACGATGCCACCGGCGTCATCGGCTTCCAGTTTGCCATCCTGGCAACCGTGACCGGCTCCTTCTCCCTGCCCCAGGCCCTGGGCGAGTTCTTCGTTGAGTTCGTGGGCGGCATCGGCTTCGGACTGATCATGGGCTTTGTGATCAACTGGCTCTTTGAGTCGGCCCGTCGCCTGGGCTGGGAAACAACCACTACCAGGATCCTGCTGGAGCTCTTCCTTCCCTTCCTGATATACATGGTCGGGCAGAACATTCTGCATGTGTCCGGAATCCTGGCCGTGGTCTCCACCGGACTGCTGATTCGCTTCGACCACACCGGAGTGGGACCCAATACCTCCAAGGCCAACATCGTCTCGTCCAGCGTCTGGAAGGTGCTCTCCTTCAGCCTCAACGGTGCGGTCTTCGTCCTTCTGGGCATGTTGCTGCCGGCAGCCATGGGCACCAGCTGGCGAGACCGGCGGGTCAGCAACTGGATGTTGGTGGCTACCATCACTGTGGTCTGCTTGACCGTGATCGTGTTGCGCTTTCTCTGGACGGCCAGCGTCCTGATCTTCACCAAGGACCATGAAACCGGCAGCAGGCCACGGATCACATCCAAGCTCCTGAGGTCGGCAGCCGTCATGACTTTCGGTGGCCCCAAGGGAACCATCACCCTCTCCCTGGCTCTGACCATCCCCTATATGACCGACGATGGGTCAGCCTTCCCCATGCGCAGCGAGCTGATCTTCGTGGCCGCCGGGGTCATCATCGTCACCCTGGTGCTGGCCAACTTCGCCCTGCCGCTGCTGGCTCCCTCACAGAGCAGCGAGGTACCGGCCCAACAGGTCGAAAAATCAATCAAGGTGCTCAGGGGCACGGTTCGGGAACTCTCCAGCAGGATCACCGACGAGAACCGGCTGGCCATCCAGCAGGTGATCAAGCAGTACAACCACCGCATCGCCAAACTCAAGTCACAGATCGGACAGTATTCGCCCAAGGACTTCCAGGACCTGCAGGTACAGACCATGGAGTGGGAGCAGGACTACATGGAGGAGCGGCTGAGCCGGATCGAAGAGGCCCAGGATCAGCTGGAAGAGCAGCCCAGAAGCGAAGATGGAGGCATAGAACAGGCACCTGCATCAAGGCAGTCTGCCGCCGGGACCGAAACCGGAACCCAACCCAGTACTGAGGCCGAGACCGTAGCCGACAGGGATGCTGACGCCCAGCTGATCGACCGACGCAGCGAGCGCGGAGACGACCAGGACGAACTGCTGAATCTGCGCAGTCAGGAACAGGCTGCCCGCAGGATTCTGTCCACCATATCCGGGTCCCTATTCCACCTGGATAGGGGCGGGGAGCTCCGCTGGAGGGCCTACACAGCCCGCAGACGTATCCGAGGCCTGTTGCACAGCCAGTTCCACCGCCTGAAGCACCTGACCCAGCCGATTGACAAGGACCAGGTCTACGTGGCAGGACGCCACCTGCAGGCGGAGATGAACCACTTCCTGATCGAAAAGCTTTACTCCGAGCTGGGCAAGGGACGCTTCAAGACCGAAGACCTGTTGACCACCATCATCAACCATCAGATGATTGAATCCTCGGCGGAGGGAAAGACCGAATACGCGGGGATACCTGCCGTCAGGGATCAGGTGGAGGAGGCCAAGCGCGAAGGGTATGCCATCGAGCTGAGCCAGATCCAGGACATGGTCGAATCCGGGGAGATCTCACGCACGACGGCCAGGAAGATGCGCCGCAACGTCTACGTCATGCAGGTCGACGCCGACTCGGCCCTGTGAGCCGATCTACATAAGGCCCGAGGTCACATCGATCTCGCCCAGCCACTGGCGAAGGTCGTTCATCTCGCGCATGTCGACGGCATGTTCCATGTGGTCGTACTCGGTGGTGTGCAGCCATACATGCTCGTCCAGCCAGGCGGCCAGGGCCCGGAATTCGTACTTGGGTACTGTGGTGTCATCCGAACCGAACCCCAGGAAGACCGGCTTATTCAAGCCGGCCAGACGCTCATCCGCCGGAGCGGTTCCCGGTACCAGGCCTGGGGCCAGGAATCCGGACAGACATATGGAGGCCCGATAGCGCTCAGGGTTGACCCGAAGCAGATGAACAGCCAGCATGGCTCCTTGGGAGAAGCCCATGGCCACCACAGGTCGATCCTCGGGGATATTGGCTGACACCCAGGCGTCCACAGCCCGAGCCGCTGCGTAGCCATCCCGATCCAGGTCCTCCTGCTCAGGGCGCATGTCGTGAAACCAGGTGTAGCCCGGGCCGAACATGCCGCGCTCGCTGCCTGGCACCACCATGGGCGCCCGCAGGGATGCATAGTCGTTGTAGGGGGCCACATAACGCATCAAGTCGGCCATGTCCTCCTCGTTGGAGCCCCATCCGTGCATGAGTACAAAAATGGGCCGCGAGGGGTTGGCCGTGCCCTGCTTGCGGGACCAACGGACCTGCTCGACCTTGAGCTCCTGCCCAAAGCGTCCGGGCACTACCGTGGAGGGCCGACCCACCAATCCACCGTCATCCTTTTGTGCTTGATCCATATCTGCCACGATAGTCGACCGGTCCGGTCATTCAATCCCGGCCCATGAACGGCTCGACCTGGCCACCCCACTGACCCTGCACTTCCGTCGCCTGGGTCCTGCTGCCCACCACCATCCAGCGCTTGCCGGTCAGCAGCCATAGATCCTGGGGCTGCAACCCGCCTCCGTAGCGGGAGAGCAGGTCAGGCACGCGGGCGCGGATAGGCCCCTTGGCCAGGGTTGCCGCTGAATCGTTGTCGAAAACCACGTAGGCCATGGTCGTATCCGTGCAATACTGGGCTTGGGAGATGCCCACATACCCGCCCATGCTGATATCATGCCAGCCGGAGGCACACTGGCCAACAGCCTTGTCGATACCGTCGGTCATGGCCTGGGGCGAGCCGATGGGCGCGTCGTCACGCGCAGGGGCCTTGATGATGCCCTTGGGGGAGGAGCTGGCAATAAGCAAGCCTGCCAAGGTCAAGAGCATTCCGCATATCAGAAGAATAATGCCCGCCGAACCTACCGATGGCCGGTTCGGGACTGGTCCGGAGTGACGGGCTATGACGACCAGAATCAAGGTCAAAAGGGCAAAGGCGACGGAGACACCCACCCAAGCCGAGATGCCCACCTGACCTATGACCCCCAGCCTGGAGGGTGCTATGGCGTGGGCCAGCAAGGCCGCGCCCGCCAGGGCCGAGACCAGCCCCGTAACCGCCGCAAACCGACTCCAAATGTTGGCATGGGCTATCTGAATGGGACGCTCATCAATATCCGGGCGAGGAGGGTAGGAGGCTGGCAGACCCTCGTCATACCCGCTGTCCGCCAGCCGCTGATCCAGCTGGTTGAATCCATCGGCCATCGACCTCGCCACCTTTCACGGTTGGTTTCAGTCTATGGGGGCGGACACATACAGACCAGCGACGGCGGCCAATGCTTCACCATCCCAACATCCTGCCGCACTAATGGAAGGGCATAATTAGGCATAGTCGCTCATCGCCACGACCCTCGGCCCCCGCACAAATCCGATGGCGGCGAAAGATCCCAAATTTCAGTTGGACTTCAGCCCTTGATGTCTCGGGGATCCTTCTTGCCTATGGTGCGCTTGTCGCGTATTTTGTTGCCACCCTTGTTATGGATGTTGACTTCACCGCCGCCGGACCGGTCTGCAAAGACCTTGGCCTGCTTGGTGGCCTCCGCCTTGGTTGCGAAGGTGCGGGAGGCGCGTGAGGCTCCGGCCCGCTTGACTGTCCAGAGATCGCGATCCCCGTCGTATTGCACGTGATAATCAGCCATGATGGCCGTCCTTTCCATACTTCCCTGTACCCCCCTCATCTTCCACTGCCTGACCTGGGGCACCGTGCTTCGACACTCCAGAATTTCCTGGAATATTGTTCACCGAAGATGAAGCCGGAAAGGACTTTTCGCCGCCGTTGCCAGCCTTGCAACTTTTAGTCCAGATGCAGAAGCATCAATTACGGACAAAAACAAGAAAATAAAAATGACCAGAGCAGTTCCCATGAGGTAATTCAAGTGGGTCGAAACCATGGATGTGCTGTAACCCATTTGGATGCATGGCCTGGGATGGATCCATCTGCCTTAACTTTGAGATTCCGCGGATTTGAGCATGTTACTGTTCGAAATCGAAGACATGATTGCTCCGCCGGTGCGAAAGCCGGTATGCCCAGGAATCGTTAATGGTGCCCGGCTCTCGCCGGTGCGAATGTCTGGAGCAAAGCGGTGTCAGCCCGCCAGAATAGTCTCGATTAGAGTTGGCAAGCGCCACGTCATGGATTTCCTACCTACAAATCAAACTCCTATATAGCTTCCTCACATTGGATGCAACGTGCAAAAATCTGCACACACGCCTTAATCAGATGCGAGGACACAAATGAGACCCCGTGACGGTTCGTACCGTCTTTGGCCCTAGTCGTCTCCTCGAGGATTACACAGTCAGATCTTTCACAGATGAGAAACTCTTCAGTGAAAGCTGGCGGTCAAGTGGAACAAGATTGACGGGGAATGTAAGGAAGCGTCTGCATGTGGCTCTTCATACCTACAGATGCTGTAGCCTTGCGGCTATGGCATGCAGGGGACGGAAATCGGATAAAACAGGCGAGGATACGGAGAAGACCGACCTTCGCCGCATGATCCATGTACCAGCTCATGCCGACCTTGTCCTATGGCTTCTAGGCCTGGTTCTGTTACTGCCAATGAGCTGGGGCTGGTATAGCAGAACTCCCATTGAGTTCTTTATGGCATTCCCGTATGCCGTTGATTTTGCCTCGGACACTTGGGTGAACAGGATAATTGCGACCACTATTGTGGGGCTTGTCTGCTGGCTGATAAGCGGCATTGTCCATATAGTTGCCTTGTATAAACGGAAGTCGCGCAAAGCCCGGAAATGGTGGAACGTCGTCACAAAAATCCTGCTTGTTTTAGTGACGTTGATCGTCTTGCTGCATAGTCTGGCTGGGGTACTGTTCCTCTCGATAGACGTCAGCGATATTCCCCTGTGAGTAAACGCTGATGCTGACGCTCGCTCACCGCCTATAAATCAATCAGCTTCATCAAATGTCTAACGATCTGGATTCGCAAGGAACGCAGCATACGCTCGAGCAAGGGTTTCGGCTCCACCCTTGGCATGAGGCCGGTCAGCTCCAGATGCGCTCAAGAACTTATCTTTGCCAAAGTTGAAAACTTCCCAAAGCCACATGTCAATGCTGATGGCGATTTTCTAGAAAAGAGAGCGGGCGACGGGAATCGGACCCGCCTCTGAAGCTTGGGAAGCTTCCATTCTACCAATGAACTACGCCCGCAAATCCGGCTACCGGGGTCAGGCCCCGGCCAACCGCATGCGAGTCACTATAGTAGCAGGTCTCGGCGGTGTGCGCGAATCACCAATTCCAGTCGCAGTTGCGTGACAGGCCTTCAATCCACTTTCAGATAGTGCCATCAGGCTCGATCAGGTCGGCCACCACTGTGGAGCAGGCCCCGAGCAAGGCGGCATCCTCGCCCAAGGCCGAGCGGTCAACCACCAGGGGGCGTCGGAAATCAGCAGCCAGAGCTTCGTTCATGGTCTTCTCCATGGCGCTCAGGAAGATGCGGTTGACCACTCTGGAGTCGCCTAGGACAGCTACTCGAGGAATGTCCATAAGGCCTGCGGGAATAGTCAGAACGCGGCCCAGCAGTTCACCAGCCCGGCGCAAAATGCTGGCCAGATTGTCAGGATCCCGATCTATTGCAGCAGTCAGCTTGGGAACGGTAATCAGCGATTCCAGGCAGCCGCGTTTGCCACAGCGGCACTGAGGACCGGTGGGGTCCACCACCACATGGCCGATCTCGCCGGCCGCGCGATTGCAACCGGTCACCAGCTCGCCGGAAACCAGCAACCCTGCCCCAACCCCGTCACCCAGATGGACCAGGAGCAGGTCGGACTGGCCTGAGCCAAACTGCTGCTCAGCCAGGACCTCATTGTTGGCATCATTATTGACAGTCACCTCCAGGCCTGTCTTCTCATACAGATAGCCGCGCAGGTCGGTCTGAACCCAGCCCAGGTTGGTGGCATCATCCACCACACCTTCAGCACTGACAATGCCGGGACTGGATACGCCGATACCCATGATGGGGTGGGTTGCACGCTGCATCAAAGAATCGGCCAGCTCCCCCACCAAATCCAGGGGGACCCTGCCGTCAGCGGTCAGCGGGATCTCCTCACGCGCCACCACCTGCCCGGTCAGGTTGAGCACCGCCCCCCTGAAGACGTAGGGCGTGGAAAGGTCCAGAGCCAGGATGCTGCGCCCATCGGGATTGATGCGCAGCAGCCGTCCTCGCTTGCCCGGCCCAGTGGATTTGCTATAACCCACTTCCATGAGCAGATGCTCGCCCAGCAGCTCGGCCACGATGTCTGATATGGCGACCCTGGTCAGCCCTGATGCGCGGGCCAGATCAGCCCTGGTCATACTGACATCGGGGTAGAGCAGCCTGAGCAGGATGGCTCGGTTGTGGTGCCGCACCGACTTGGGCAGCGCCTTGGACAGGTTGCCGGTATTGCTGGTCATGATTCGCCTGACGATAGATAATGCGGGAACGGGGACCCGCCATGGGGATTGGGCCTTGAACCCCGTGATCATGCCCATCCATGCTTGCTACTTATATTGTAAACTTCCTTGCTCGGGCAGGTCCATACCTCGTCATTACGGCACCAAAGCGGTTCGTTTTCAGGACTACCCACTAGCATCGTGAGCAAGAAAACAGGTACAGCCAGTAAAAAGTTCAGTTTCCTAACAATTACGTGTTAGGCTGTAAACAGTTACCAGAAACAGCTGCATCCCCCGCTGAGCAAAGGAGCGATCGCCATGACCACGACACCGAACCATTCGGGAGTCTCACCGTCCGCCATAAATCCCCGATACCTGCTGGGCAACGAGGCCAACCACATCTTCATGGCCTCGCAGACCTATGGCTTCCTGGACTTCGGACGAGGGTTCCCTACCGAGCAGGGCGGTGCCGGCTGGCTCAATGACGACGGCAGCATCGACCCGGACCAGGGAATCCAGACCTGGATCACCTGCAGAATGACCCACGTCTACGCCATCGGCAGCCTCCTGGGATACCCGGGCGCATCAGAGCTGGTTCATCGTGGCGTCCAGGCCCTCCAAGGCAACCTGCACGACGACGAACATGGCGGCTGGTATCCCTCGGTCTCCTGGCAGGGCCAGCCCGAGAGCGGCAAGTCCTGCTACACCCACGCCTTCGTAGTCCTAGCCGCTTCCTCGGCCATGCTGGCGGGCGACCCAGATGGGCAGGACCTGCTGGACCAGGCACTGGAGATCTTCAACCGCTACTTCTGGGATGACGAGAAGGGCCTGGCCGTCGATACCTGGGACA
Source organism: Bifidobacterium sp. W8114 (assembly GCF_016101165.1). NCBI lineage: Bacteria > Bacillati > Actinomycetota > Actinomycetes > Bifidobacteriales > Bifidobacteriaceae > Bifidobacterium > Bifidobacterium sp. W8114. The sequence goes on from NZ_JACFRA010000006.1 coordinate 33,970, forward strand.
GCGGCTTCACGCAGCTGGACCCCTACCGGGGACTCAACGCCAACATGCACAGCACCGAGGCCTTCCTGGCCGTGGCCGATGCCACCGGCAAGGAAGACTACCGCGAGCGCGCCGGCCGCATCATCGACCAGGTCATCAGGTGGGCCGAGAACAACCAGTGGCGCATCCCCGAGCATTTCAACAGCGACTGGCAGGCCGACCTGAACTACAACCAGGACAACAAGGCCGACCAGTTCAAACCCTATGGAGCTACGCCGGGCCACGGAATCGAATGGGCCAGGCTGATCACCCAGTACGCCCTGGGTAGGTTCGATCAGGAGGCCGACCGTCGCCGCTATATCGAGGCAGCCGAGCACCTGTTCGCCAGGGCAGTGGAGGATGGCTGGGCCGTCGACGGGGCCGAGGGCCTGGTCTACACCACGGACTGGCAGGGCCGCCCTGTAGTCCACGACCGCATGCACTGGACCCTGGCCGAGGCCCTGAACACCTCGTCCACCCTCTACGCAGCCACCGGCAAGGCCACCTACGCTGACTGGTACGCCACCTTCTGCAGCTATGTAGACCACTATCTGATTGATCACCAAGGCGGGTCCTGGTGGCATCAGCTGGATGCCGGCAACCACGTGATCGGCACGGTCTGGCCCGGCAAGTCCGACCTCTACCACGCCTTCCAGTCCACACTGATCCCCTACAACGACCCGGCGGCCTCCATCGCCACGGCCGTCAAGAAGGCCTGTGGACAGGGACGGACGGACCAGAATCAGGCCCGCTGAAATCCATGGCAGCATCGACCCCGCATCCCGAGGCGGATACAGATAGCGTCCAGGCTGGCCCGATCAGCCTAGGAATTGACATTGGCGGTACCAAGATCGAAGGCGTGGCCATGGATGGCGACAAGCACATGCTGGCCAGCTTTCGAATCCCCACGCGCAAGGGGAACCAAGCGGTTTATGACGACACGGTGACGCTTATCCGCCACCTGCTGGATCAGTTGGGCCCGAACCAGGGTACGGCCACCGTGGGCCTAGGCATCCCGGGACGTGTGGATGCCAACCGGGGAATAGTGGATGACGCGGTCAACCTGGGCATCCGTCACATGGCTCTGGGCCCTGCCGTCGCCAGGGCGACCGGCCTACCTGTCCGCGTCGAGAACGATGTCAACATCGCTGCGCTGGGAGCCGCATCGCAGGCCGATGACACACTGGTGGCCCCTGGAACCACACCCCACTCCGAGGCTGCCCGGGACCAGTCCCGACGCCCCGCATCAGAGCCTGGGCGTGATGGGCCCAGGGCCCTGCCCGACCAAGACGACCACGTAGTGGCCTTCATCAACCTAGGCACCGGTCTGGCAGCGGGCATCATTCGAGAGGGTCGGATCGAACACGGAGCCAGCGGGGCAATCGGCGAAATTGGCCACATCTCAGTGGATCACCATCGGTTTCCCTGCAAGTGCGGCCAGTGTGGCTGCCTGGAGACCGTGGCTTCAGGTTCGGCAGCGGAAGCCCTTTGGCCGGGAATCGCCCACCCCATGCCTGACCTGATTGCCCAGGCAAGCCAAGGGAACCAGCACGCCCAGGAAGTCGAGGACATCATCGGCCATGGCATTGCCCTGGCCGTACAGATTGTGGCCCTGACCATCGATCCCGCAGTCATCATCCTGGGCGGCGGCATGAGCAAAATCGGCCAGCCGCTGCTGGATCTGGTCACCGAACATCTGAATAGAAGTGCAGCCTGCAGCCACTTCATCGCCTCGCTGAGTCTGCCAGACCGGCTGCGTCTGGCCCCGGCCGACCTGCCCATCGCAGCCATCGGCGCAGCCTTGGCAGGACGCATGGCCGCCGACAGTCGCCCATCTGACTTTATTGGAAAGGAAATCGCATCATGACCGAAATCATCATCGTCAAGTCCCAGGAGGAAGCCGGCAAAATCTATGCCCGCTACACAGCCGACCTGATCCGGCGCAAGCCTGACTGCGTGCTGGGTCTGGCCACGGGGTCCAGTCCCCTGGCGGCATACCAAGCGCTTGCCGATCTGGTCCGCAAGGAGAAGATTGACGTCTCCCAGGTGCGCGGCTTCGCCTTGGACGAGTACGCGGGGCTGGATCCTGCCCACCCCCAGTCCTACCGTTCCACCATCGACCGAACCGTGGTCGAGCCTCTGGGCCTGGACCCTGCCAAGGTGCAGGTGCCAAATGGAAACCTGGACACCATCAAGGACGCTGGCCGCGTGTACGACCAGGCAATCGAGGATGCCGGCGGAGTCGACCTGCAGATCCTGGGCATCGGCACAGACGGGCACATTGGCTTCAATGAGCCTGGATCCTCCCTGGCCTCGGGCACCCGCATCAAGACACTGACCGAGCAGACCCGCATCGACAATGCCCGATTCTTCGACAATGACATGGATCAGGTGCCCACCCACTGCATCACCCAGGGCATCGGGACCATCCTCAAAGCACGCCAGCTGGTCCTCCTGGCCTTCGGTGCCGGGAAGGCAGAAGCCGTGGCCGAGAGCGTAGAGGGCGGCATATCATCCTTCTGCCCGGCCTCCGCCCTCCAGATGCATCCCCACGCCACCGTAATCGTGGACGAGGCCGCCGCCTCCCGCCTGCGCAACCGCGATTACTACAAGTGGGCATATACCAACAAGCCTGACTGGCAGTCCATCTAGAAGGCAAACCAAACATGTCCAAGGAAGCATACGAGTCGGCGGGGCTCGCGGTTGAATCATCCCTCCACGGACCGGCCCATCCCCTTGTCCTGACTGGCGCAAGGCTGATAGACGCTCGAGGAATCAGGGAAAACAGCTGGATTTTGACCCTGGATGGCAGGATTGAGCAGGTCGGGCAAGGCAGAGAGAGCCTGGAATCCGCCCTGAGGGCCGCTGGGCTGCCCAGCCTGCCCCCCTCCTTCCAGCCTGGATCAGATGCCCATGACGTGAATGTGGACGGTGCTGAGTTCATCGATGCAGCCAGCTTCATCCTCACCCCCGGGTTCATCGACATCCACTCCCACGGCGGCTGGGTTCACTCCTTCGATGACGGGGACGAGGCCATTCGCACAGCCAGGGCCTGCCATATGGTCCATGGAACCACCAGACAGGTGCTCAGCCTGATCACCAATCCGGTCGACACGATGTGCACCAATCTGCGCTCAGTCAAGAGGGTCATGGACTCCAGGCCCGACTTGCTGGGCGCCCACTTGGAAGGGCCCTTCATCGCACTCTCCCGTAAGGGCGCGCACGATCCCAAATGCCTGCGCGATCCTGAGCCAGCGGTTCTTGACAATCTCCTGGAGGCTGCCGACGGTTGCATACGCCAGGTGACCCTGGCCCCCGAGCGCGACCATGGCTACGAGGCCATATCCCGCCTGGCCGAGTCCGGTGTGGTGCCTGCGGTTGGCCATTGCGATGCCGACTATGACCAGACCCGCCGCGCATTCGATGCCGGCGCCCGTATACTCACTCATGTTTTCAACGCCATGAACGGCATCCACCACCGTCAGCCGGGCCCCATTCCAGCCGCCGTGGAGGACCGCCGGGTTACAGCCGAGCTGATCAACGACGGTTTCCATGTGCAGGACCCCTGCGTCGACCTGGCCTTCAGGCTCTTCCCCCATCGGATAGCCCTGGTCACCGACGCCATGGAGGCCACCGGCTGCGAGGACGGCGCCTACAAGCTGGGTTCCCTGGATGTAACAGTGAAGGGCGGCCACGCCCGTCTGACCTCCAACGGGGCCATCGCCGGCTCAACCCTGACCCTGGATGTGGCAGTCGGCAGAGCTATCCAGGCCATCGGCCTGCCAGCCCCCCAGGCCGTGGAAGCCGCCACGCTGACACCTGCCCGGGCCCTGGGACTGGACCGCTCCAACCCGATCACCGGTGCTCCGCTGGGTCTGCTGGCACCCGGCTATGCGGCCGACCTCCTCCTCCTGAACCCAGCTGACTGGTCCGTCAAAACCGTGGTCTGTAACGGGCACAGAATTCAGCTTTGAATCGACCTCAGCGGCTCCTCCTACTCCGACCCGGACAGAAGGAGCCGCTCTATATCCTCTTGATCCATATGGGGATAGGAACCGCAAATCCTCCCATCCTGCATATACAGAATTCTGTCGGCCCTGGAAGCCACCCTGGCATCATGAGTAACCAGAAGGCTGGCCTTGAGTCCCGCACTCATGGCTGCTTGGATGGCATCAAGGGTGTCCTCACGGGCTCTGGGATCCAGATTGCCGGTGGGCTCATCCGCGAAGAGAACCTGCGCATCCATGATCATGGCCCGAGCGATGGCCACCCGCTGCTGTTGACCTCCTGACAGCTCGCCCACCTTTCGCCTCATTACACCGGTCGGCAGGTCCACACAGGCCAGAGCCCGACGTACAGCACCATCATCGGTGGCTGAACCATTCAAGGACCGCGGCAGGATGATATTCTCGGCGACCGTCAAAGAATCGACCAGCATGTAATCCTGAAAAATGAAGGCGAATTCGGTCCTGCGAAGCCTTGCCCGGCGAAAATCCGGCTGCCGAGCAATATCCCGATGCTCATACCAGATCTGACCTCGCAAGGGGGTCAGGATGCCGGCAAGCAGCTTGAGCACAGTGGACTTCCCGCATCCCGAGGGTCCAATCAGGGCCGCAATACAGCCATCTTGCAGTTCTATATTGACTGGCCCGATTTGAGGTGCCGGCCCATTCCTGTCATACGACTTTCCCAGCAGACGATGCCTGCGTCGTCCATTTTCCGAGTAGTCGTAGCAAACGGACCTGGCCCGCAAGACCGTACCGCCACCATCCGGGCCCACACCCTGGGCAGTTACCTGAGATTTTCTTGCATCCCATCCATCATGTCCTGTTTCCATACATCCCTCCTTCTCACGCCCAGCCTTCTTACACGCAATTTTCAAAACATCCGCTCACAACCGCCGAATGTAAGACTCCGTCTCATTTCATGGCGCTCTCACTTATTTCCAGTCCACCACAGGCTGCTTTGCTCATCCCTGACAGACCAGACGAACATAGGAAATCATGTGGGCGACCAGGGCCACCAGCCCCATCGCCAGGACCACCGCCAGAAGCAGACCCAGCTGCCCAGCGGGACAGTAAAAGGAGATACCTCCATAGAGTTCGACTGACTGCGGGTGAGAGCAGAGGTTGACAACCAGGAGCGAACCGGCGCAGGCCAGCAGGAAGGCCGGCAAGACTTCGCTCAGGTACCTTAACGTCCCACTGCATCCGTACCGCCAGACTCCCAAATCAAGAAGGACGGCCACGGCCCTGGTTCTACGCCTCTCCTCAACCATGGTGAAGATCAGCGACAGGACGCCCACGGCACATATGACCAAGACCGGGTAGACGATGACGGCCATTTCCTTCATCCCCTCCCCTCCGGTCTGTGCATAGATCTTGCCAGTCGGCAGATTCGCCACCCATGCTTCAGCCGTCTGGTCAACGACCCCTGTCGGCACCTCCCGGCCACCCACCTGTGACGAAACCAGAGCCAGGGGAGTGCGCCCGCCCCAACGTTCATATCCGGTCTTCCATGCATTTCGGGAGGTAGAAGTAGATAGATGCGAGGGGATGAAGTACTGACCCATTCCACCCGGCAGGTCAGCTATAGCCGCAATCCGACTCCGTCGAGCTGGTCCGTTCCCATCATCAATACAGACCGGCGCACCGAGGGACAGACCCGCACCCACCTCCGGACTGGAAGCCACTACCCCATCGAGCCCGTCCAATCCTGTACTATCCCGCGCAGGATGCAGGGCTGCCGACGGAAAAATCCGACTCAGATCGCCATCTATTTGAAGGCGTGAGGCACCACGATAGTAGGAGGCGGCCCGGCGTATTTGCCGGTCGCATCCCGCACCGTCCTTTGCCATAGGCACTACGGTGGCAGGAGCCAGAATAAGAGGATCAGTATCGCGCGACCGAACATAGGCAGCCCAATGATCCAGGGCCCCTCGGTCACTGCCGACCGGGCTGATCACAGACCCTCCTGCCAGAGCCGTGGTCAGAGAGGCGCGCGCATTGGCATCGCTGTATCCCAAGAATCCGAAAAGTCCGCAGGCAACTGCAGTGGCGACGACCACCATCGTGAAGAGCGAGGCCGCCCTAGTGGTCTCCTGATTGCGCAAAGCCAAGGTGACCACAGGACCTTTTGGGTAACCCGCCATGATGACCCCCGCTGCTCGGTTCAATAGGGGTCTGCCCACTCTTATCAAGGCCCATGCCAAGAGAGGAATCAAAAAGATGCCCATACCGCCGGCGGCCGCTCCAGTCCCCTTTAGGTAGATCATCATGCAAGTCGCAAGGACCACCATGAGCATGGCCGCAGTAGACAGGGCGCGGTGCCGTCTCCCGGAAGAGCGGGGCATGGACTGCAAATCGGGCCGAGCTCGGATGACCCTCACTGCAGCCAATATGGCGCCCAGACATTGGCACAAAACGGAAAGCAGGACCGTCATAAGAATGTAGGAGAGGTTTGGCAGGATGCCATGCTCCGGCAAAAGCATGTCCAGCCGTGCCATGGCAGGCCTTGCCAGAGGCTTCATCAGCTCGCCCAGAGCCACGCCAATGAGGCCTGAGAAGGCAGCCATGAGACCTTGGACGGCCAGTATCGAGCCCAGGAGCCGACAGGGGGAGGCGCCCAGCAGACGGATGCGCATGAGCCTGTCCCATTGAGCAGTGAAGGCATGGTCGCTGATGGTCTTGGAAACGGAAGCTGAAGACGTCAGAAAGATGGCTACCATGACTACCGGAGTGGCCGAATCGGCACCCTCTCCTCCCCGGACCATAGCCTCAAGAACCAGGAGAATCAAGGCCATGGGACAGGCTCCAGCCAGGATGTTCAGGATTTGCAGGCCGCGGTTTCCCCTCCACAAGGAATTCACCAGGCGGATGTACCCGATCCTAATACTCCGCCCCTCAGCCCCTTCCGTTCCGGGTCCTTTCCTTTCACCGCCTATTGCTGCCCATTGCATAGGGCCAAGCTATATCGACGGATAGTGGAGATGCTACCGACAGATGTCACCATCAGGAGGACAAATGTCACTGCGTCCGCTGCACCGCAGAAGTTACCTGCAAGAATCCGCGGTCAATGGAAGGGAGAGTATTACCCGGGTACCTCGGGAAGACTCCGCTGTCTCTGCCGGTCCTACCTGCAGGAAGCCGCCCAAGTCCTTTACCCTCTGCTCAAGGGAGGACAGGCCGAAGCCCGGCACAAACCGACCAGACCCTTTGCCAGGACCCACCCCGTCGTCCGTCACACACAGGCGAAGGGTTCTCGGTGCCAGATCAATAACAATCGAGGCGGAGGAGGCATGGGCGTGACGGACCACGTTGGTCAAAGTCTCCTGCAAGGCCCGGTAGATAAGGACCTTATTCTGCGATGACAGGCCCTCCAGGCTCCCATTCACCGTAGCGGTCACATGCAGACCTGTGGATTCAAAGGAGTCTGCCAGACCGACAATCGACTCCTTGGTCAGCTCCCCGCCAAAGGCAGCCGGGTTCAAAGCCCTGGCCTGCTGACGTACCTGAGCCAGTGCCTTCTTATCGATGTCTTCGGCCTTGATCACATGGGTGAGGGCCCGGTCGATGGATGAACCCTTGTGCAGGGTCCTTTGCGCCGCCTCAAGCTCCATGTGCATGGCCGATAGGTACTGACCAATCGAATCATGCATCTGCGAGGCCATCTCTGCCCGCTCCTTAGCTAGGGCCAGGCTCTCTATTGTGAGCGACTGCCTGGCGAGCTGCCGGTTCTTTTCAATGAGCAGACGGCTGGCCCGTGCGTAAAAGAGGAAAGCCACCGCGAAGAAGACGATCAGAGCCAGGTTCAGGACCGTATCGCCCCAGGAGTCCCGTCGCCATTCTCCCCTCCATGCCATATGCAGAATGTAGACCCCTATTTCCCCTCCTACTGCGACCCAGGTCCAGATCTCCGGAAAGGCGAAGAGAACATCCACGGTCACGATGGTGGTGAGAAACATCTGCGGCGGATTGTCGAAGAGAGTGGCTGACAGACAAACCGCGATGAGAAGGCCCCCACAAATGAGGGCAGGAATACGTCGCCGAATCAGCCTATAACCCAGCCAGGCCGACACCATGACCGTCTGGAAGAGGAAGAAGTTGAGAGGATTGCCATATTTTGACCACAGGAAGGAGCAGCAGAACGAAGCGACCTCCACCAGGCCCACGTATGGGAGGGACCCTGGTTTCCGCTCCTGAGACGACTCAGTTTCTGACGGGCTCATGACCGCCTTGAGGTCATGGCCAACTCGGTGCGATTGCGCACGCCGGTTTTGTCGAAAATGCTACTGATGCGGTTTCTGACCGTGCCCAGGGATAGGCAGAGATGATCGGCAATCTCCCTGTTGGTTAAACCAGCCACAATCATGTCGATGATCTGACGGTCAGTCCGATCGAAGTCGTCGGCTACGTCGACTCCTCCCGCTGCTTTGACAGGCTGCGACGGTTCGCCTTCCCTGCTGATGAGGTCCATCAGCCTACCCGACTCTGCAGTCCCGAGGACGCGTTCACCCCTATAGACCCTATGCACGGTGCCGATGATCTCCTCTGCATCGGCGTCTTTGAGCAGGTGCCCATATGCTCCAGCCTTGATGCTTCCCACAAGGTTCTCATCCTCGTCGAATGCCGTCAGTGCGATGCATCGGGCTTTCAGTCCTCTCTTACGCAAGATGTCGATGAGGCGAATCCCGTCAATGTCAGGCATACGGCAGTCAACCAGGGCCACATCGACATCTCTCAGGCGAGGGTGCTCCAGAAGCTCCCGGGCACTGGCTGCATCCGCGACAATGTTGATATCGTCCTCATCAGCCAGTATCGAGACCAGTCCTGCTCTGACCAGCTCCTGATCGTCGACGATGGCCAGATTGATGGTCTCCGTCATCCCAGGCATCATCTCCTATCGACAGGGACGCAAAACTGCTCGACCTCTCAGTACCCCACCTGAGCTCCATGCCCGGAATTCACCTGGGTCTGCCCCATCTCCTGACTCATCTGCATCAGGCGGGCGATGCGCTCATCGGTGGGCGGATGAGTGGAGAAGAGCCTGCTGAATCCTTTGACCGAGAAGGGGTTCTCGATCATCATGGCGGCGGCGCTCTGGGTACCGGCGGTCTGCGGCATAGGCGCAGCCTGAGACCCATAGGATATTTTGTTCAGCGCCGACGCCAGAGCCGCCGGATCCCCAGTCAGCCGGCTGCCGTCCTCGTCGGCGTCATACTCACGGGTGCGCGAAATGGCCATCTGGATCAGGGAAGCACCCAGAGGGGCCAGAATCGAGCTGATCAGCACGCCCAGGAGGCCGAAGACGCCGGAATCACTATCCCTGTCCCGGCTGTCACCGCCGAAATACATGAGGGAGTAACCCAGGTAGGTGATGACCGTGGCCATGGCCGAAGCCACAGCTGAAGTGAGGATGTCGTGGTTGTAGACGTGCATGAGTTCGTGGCCCAGCACCCCGCGAATCTCCCGCTCGTTGAGGATGCGCAGAATCCCCTGGGTGCAGCAGACGGCGGCATGGCGCTCGTTGCGACCTGTGGCGAAAGCGTTGGGCGAGTCAGTGGGGGCAATGTAGATGCGGGGCATGGGCTTACCGGCCCTCCCCGACAGCTCTCGGACGATCCGGTAGAGGTCGGGGGCCTCCTGCTCGCTGACCGGCCGGGCATGCATGGATGCAATCGCCACCTTGTCGGAGAACCAGTAGGACCCGAAAGTGGTGGCCAGGCCTATAAGGATATAGATGCCCAGCGTCCCCTGGCGACCGCCAGTCAGCCACCAGATGAGCATGATAACGGCCCACATGAGGGCGAACAAAAGCGTCGTTTTAAGGCCGTTGAAATGTCCGTGAACCTTCAGCTTGCCATTCATGGATTCCATGGTAGACAATACCGCTGAATTTTTGCTGAACGACCGCTGAAAAGATGGGGCTGCCGATGTCCCCCTCTTTGTTCAGAACAATACGATTGGATCTACGCTCTTCCTGTCACGAGGCTTAGGAACATATTGGGCCTTCTTCAACCTCCCGTTGGCATCGAAGAATCGCCGAAGATTCATGGTCTTCACCCCAAACTGGTCTGCGATGTTGGGAATCTTGGGCTCTTTCTTCATGTGCTGCCCCTGTTGCAGCGGAACTCGGGCCTCATCCGTCACAATGACCGCCCCTTCGACCTTGGCAACGGCAATCAGCCAGGGATCCGCCTTGTCCTCTGACTCCCAGTATTGGCGCGACCCTTCCGTATACTGCCCGCAGGTGACCAGATAATCCTGGATTTTCGCATAGACCTGTGCATACCTGTCGTCCTTGTGGCTTATTTGGCGGCCTTTGAACACTGCACGCACCCAAAGAGCCAACATATCGGGATCAGCGGCCTGCTCGTTGACCAGCTCGTCGTAGACGACATCCACCATGGCAATCACCCTGTCCTCAGCCAGCTTTTCCATCCATCGCCAGAAGGGGTGGAACTCCTTGTAGTCGAAAGGATGGTTGAGCCGGTAGGAGGCGATGAAGACGTTGGAATCGGGCAGGTAGAGAGTAGGGGTCATATCAGCTTCTTTTCACGAATCAAACCCTGATAAGACTGCGGAGAACGCACCCCCACCAGGTCGAAGCCCTCGGTCGGGGCCAATCTGCCCCCGTCCATGGCGGCATTGACCAGGCGGACGAAACCGGTGTCGACCCTGGATGCGTTGGTCCTGTTGCCATTGCCATGGGGTTCCCGATCCTGATGGCGAGTTGCCTTGTCCTGAAGATGCCGATTCATTCGTGCCTGCAGTTCCTCAAGCGTATCCTCGCCAGTCAAGCCGAACTGATGGGCTTGTATGCCCATAGCCAAGGCACTCAGGTGGAAGTCATCAGCTATGGACTCGGCGGCATCGGCAGGCTTTTGTCCCTCTTCCAACTGCTCTCGCCACACCTGCCGGAAGCGCTCATCGTCGATCACGGCCTTCACCACTGCCCGGTTTATAGCGCGCTCCATGACCTTGCGATCCCCTTGGCCGCCAATGCCGTCGAAGAGCTCCTGAGTGCCCAGCAATACGTGCCCCACCTCATGAATCAAGGTGAAGATCATGCCGTCAAAGGAATCGTTTCTGTTGATGAACACCAGCGGAGCCATGTCGTCGATCAGCACGAACCCGCGGAATTCCTGAAGATCCAGCTTTCGAGAACTCATGGAGCCCACCTGGGAGTTGAGCATGATCATAATGCCTGCATTAGAGGCCCGTTCCTTGATCTGACGGAAGCGGTCACTGGAATTGCCGCCCTCCCAGGTAGAGCGCACATCCAGTCCTAGGGTGGAGCGAAGCGCATCAGCCAGGGCGTCGTCCTGCTCTGCATCCCCTACCGACCCGACCAGCGGGTTAGCATCCAAACCGGATTCGAGCAATTCATCCCTGGCCCATTCCTGTCTGAATCGCATCTGGTCGATGGTGTCCTGCAGATTTTTGCTGGGCTGCACAGACGTATTGCCTACGGTACGGTACCGGACCAGGGGCTCAAGGCGGTGCCGGGGCACGACCGACCTGACCAAGGCGCCGAAAGGCACATGCAGGGCCCTGCTGAGCTGCTCAACCTTGTTGAAGGATACGGACACGGGTTCCTTGGATTCCAGCCAATCCGGCAACTGGCCAAGCCCCCGGCGCCGGGACAGGGCCACTGGATCGGCATCGCTCTCCTCAACGGCCCACTGGAGGGTGGCCGGGTAGAGAGTCAGGTTAGCCATGTCACGCTCCTTCGATTCAGTGAGGGCTCCTAGTAACAATGATACTTGCGCCAGGCCTATCCGTCCGCTGCGAGCGCCCAGTAGTCCAGATTAAAAACAGGGCCTGGATGAGGATTCATGAACCTCATCCAGGCCCTACCACTGACGGCCTATGGCCGATCGCCTACTCGCCGTGGGCGAGCTGGCGGAGCTGGTCGGGGTCGATGACCTTGATGTGCTCGCGGCCGACCTTAGCCCCTTCGGCTCGCTCGTAGGCATCCACCCGCTTCCAGCCGGCGAAGTCGATGGGCTGGATGCCCTTGTCAGCCAGGAAGCGATCAATCGAATCGTCGTCCCGGTCCTTGGCGAAGCGGCCGCGAGACGGGCTGGCAGCCAAGTCATCCAGCATGTTGCCGATGGTCTCCAGGGCATCGGACTTGGTGGACCCGATCAGGCCCACGGGTCCCCGCTTGGCCCAGCCCGTGGCGTAGAGCCGGTCGATAGGTCGACCATCCTGCCCTTCGGGAGCAGTAGTCACGCGACCGTGGACGTTGGAAAGAGTGTAGCCGGAGAAGTCGTAAGGAATGCCGGGAACCTCGGCAGGCTTGTAGCCGATGGCGTGGTAGACGGCCTGTACCGGATACTCCTCGTACTGGCTGGTCTCTTCCATGGTGCCCTCGGGCGTAACCTTGGTCTTCTCCACGCGAATGCCGGTCACCCTGCCGTCCTGGCCTATGATTGCGGCAGGCATCCGGTAGAAGTGCATATAGAAACGGCGGTCGGCGGGATTGCCTTCGAAGTCGACGCCGCCGTCCTCAGCCATGTCCTCGGCCATCTCCCTAATGGTGAAGAGCTCCTCCAGCATCTGCCGGGTCAGCTTGTCGGCACCGGCCCGGTCGATGGTCTCCTGATCCAGGTCGAAGTCCTCCTCGTCGATGACGATTTGCACTCCGGGCAGCTTCTCCAGCTCACGCAGTTCCTGGACCGAAAACTTGGCCTGGGCCGGACCGCGACGGATGAACATGTGCAGCTCACGGGCCTGGTTGCCCTGGATCCCCTGGTAGACATTATCGGGGATGTCCGTGCCCAGCAGGTCGTCGGCCCGGCGCATCAGGATTCTGGAGACATCCATGGCCACATTCCCGCCTCCGATAACGGCCACCTGCTTGGCATCCAGGGGCCAGTCCTGGTCAGCATCAGGATAGCCGTCATACCATTCGACGAAGTGGGCGGCACCGTGAACGCCATCAAGTTCGTGCCCGGCGATCTCCAGGGGGCGGTCGTCCACGGCGCCGGTGGCGAAGAGGACCACATCGTAGCGCTGAAGCAGATCATCCAAGTTGACGTCCTTGCCGAACTCCACATCCGCATAGAGGTGGATCTCGGGGTTGTCCAGGGTCTTCTCCAAGGCACCAGCTATGTATTTGATGCTGGGATGGTCCGGGGCCACGCCGTAACGGACCAGGCCGAAGGGAACAGGCAACTTCTCGAACAGATCGATTCGGGCCCTGTCGCCCAGACCCAGGTCTGCGCCCTTCTCCCGAAGTTGCCGCAGCAGGATGTCAGAGGCGTAGACCCCTGCAGGCCCCGCGCCTATGACGGCCACGCGCAGGGGGGAGTCGGCTTCCTCGCCGCGGGCCGGTGCGGGCATGGTGGAATCGTTGACATTATTATCGCTCATGCTTGTCAGCCTAACGCAAAGCGACTGCCGGGAACAGAGCAAATTGGGCTCCATCCCCGGGACTTTCACCAAGCGTCGCGAAAAGGCCTCAGTCCCGGTCTATCAGCGCAGTCAGGGCCCAGAGGATTGAAACCACGTCGATGGCCTCTTGCGTAAAGGCGCCGACAACCACCGGAATCAGATCGAAGGCGGCACAGAGCATGCCCACCGTGGCCAGGGTCAGCCCCAGCATGACCGCCTGGAGCATGACCCGCTTGGTCCTGCGTGCAATGGTGATTGACCTGGGCAGGCAGGCGATGTCGTCATTCATGATCACGGCCTGGGCGGACTCGGAGGCGGCCGTGGTGGTTCCGTCGGTGATGGCCATGCCCACGTCGGCCGCGGCCAGGACCGGGGCATCGTTGACCCCGTCCCCCACCATCAGGGTGATGGATTTGGTTACTGACTCACCAAGGAATTTGGACAGCCAGATGTCCCAGATGGGCTGCCGGTTGGGCTCCTCCTTGGAGGCCTTGGCAATCAGATCGGCCTTGTCCTCCGGGAAAAGACCGGCATGCACGTCGGTGATGCCCACCTGGTCGGCGATGATCCGGGCCGAGGCCTCCTTGTCACCGGTGACCATGGAGAGACGGGTGATGCCCAACTCCCGCAGCTGGGTAATGGTCCGGGCGGCATCCGACCTGGGCACGTCCTTCATGACTACCCTGGCGGCCAAGACCCCATCAATAGAGACGTAGGAGGCCATCTCATCAGGCGCCAGGGGGCCGAATAAATCACTTGAATGCCCGTCTGCCACGAACTGGGCCCTGCCCACCTTGACCTGGTGGCCGTCGACCTGGCCCTGTACCCCGTTGCCGGAGTCCTCCTGAACCTCCCGCGCATGCAGATGGGCCTCTCCCTTGCCCTGTGCCCGCAGTCGGTCCTGGGCGGCGGCTCCCGCTTCAGCGATCCCGTTGGCCAGAATGTGGACCGAGTAGGACTCCACAGCGCCCGCCATGGCCAGAATCCGGTCTGTATCGACCTTCTGCTTTTCACCGTATGGCAGGTCGATCTTGGACACCTGGGGACGTTTTACGGTCAACGTGCCGGTTTTGTCGAAAAAGATGTGCGAGACCCGGCCCAGATTCTCGATCACATCCTGGGTCTTGATCAGCAGCCCCGCCTTGGCCAGCCTTCCCGTCCCGGCCATGTAGGCCACAGGGGCGGCAATCAGCAGAGGGCAGGGGGTTGCCAGGACCAGAACCTGGGCGAACCGGGTCGGCACGCCGGAGATGATCCAGGCCACGCAGGCGATGATGAAGGCCACCACGGTGAAGGGGACCGCCATCAGGTCGGCTGTTCTGACGACTGCAGCCCGGGAGTTCTGGGCGGAGCGCACCAGGCTGAGGATTCGCTGGTACTGGGAGTCCCGCGCCAGCTGCCGGGCCCGCATCAGGAAGGTGCCCGAACCGTTGACCGCTCCGGACATGACCTGGGCGTCCTGGTAGAGCCTGCGGGGCATGGGCTCGCCGTTGATGGTGGACATGTCCAGGGTGGCGGTCGGGCTGATCAGCTCACCATCAACGGGCACGGTCTCGCCGGGCTTGACCACCAGGAGGTCGTTCAGACGGACCTTATCGACATCCACCGTGCTCCAGTCGCTCTCCTTGGGAAGGGCATGCTCCCCCTCTGGCAACTCTGCCTGGACCACATGGGCCACCTGGGGTGCAGCCTGGACCAGCACGGTCAAGTTGTTCTGCGCCTTGTTCCCTGCGTACTGCTCGATGGCGTCACCTGAGTAAAGCATGAGGACCACGGCCCAACTGGCCCAGTACTGCTGCACAGCGAGGGTGGAGAGGATGGCGACCACGGCCAGGATGTCCACGCCCACGTGGCCCTGGCGCACGTCATCGATCATCCCCTTGAGGGTATCCACCAACGAGACGGCCACCAGGACGGCGACCAGCCATTGGGCAGCCTGGCGATAGGGGTGCCAGAGCAGGCCCATGACCAGCCCGCAGACCAGCACCACCCAAAGCATGGGGACCTTCTTGGCGAAACCCAGGATTCTTGACATGACCACTTCCCCGCTCCGGACTTGTCGACCTGACAGCCGTAGCCGGATCACGGCTCTCTTCTGCTCTTGACATTTCAAGCCTATACCGCGCAGGGGTCAGCGATGGACGGCGGTATGACAAGGGGCCGCACCTGTCATCTGACGGATGCGGCCCCTGGGTTCAGTCCCGGATCACTGCCCGAAGAAGAAGCGGAAGGGATCCATGGAGTCATCGTCGTCGCCCGAACCGCCCTGGCCAGAGTCACCGTCCTGACCACTGCCGTCCGAGTTCCTCCTGTTGGTCCTGGGCTTGCCCTGGACGGTCTGCTCCTCGCTGTCCAGTGTGGCGCTCAATTCGGCGGTCTTGCCGTCGCGCACCACGGTGATCTTGACCGAATCGCCGAAGGCGGCAGCCCGGACGAAGCCCAGCAGGGAGTAGTTGTTGTTGACCGCATGGCCGTTGAAAGCCACGATGGTGTCGCCCGTCTTGATGCCCGCCTTGTCGGCCGGTGAGCCGGAGACCACCTTGGTGACCTTGGCCCCGCCTCGGGTTACCCCATCGGCCTGGGCCGTGCTGCTCTGGATGGTGACACCCAAGGAGACATGCTTGGCCTTGCCGTCCTTGATGATTTCATCGGCAATCCGCTTGACCAGGTTGGACGGGATGGCGAACCCGATGCCGATGGATCCCGCCTCGGACTTGGAGGAGGCCATGGATGCGATGGAGGAGTTGATCCCGATGACCTCGCCAGCCGCGTTGAAGGTTGGACCGCCTGAGTTGCCGGGGTTGATTGCCGCATCCAGCTGAACCGCGTTGGTCACGATGGGGTTGTTGTTGCTCTCGTCCATGACCGAGACCGGGCGGTTCAGAGCCGAGACGATGCCGGTGGTGGCCGTGTTCTCGTAGCCCAAGGGATTGCCAATGGCCATGACATTCTCGCCCACAGCCAGCTTTTCGGAGTCGGCGAACTTCACGGGCTTCAGGTCGGAGGGCGCATGATCCAGGCTGAGGATGGCCAGATCGGCCGTGGTGTCGGTGCCGACCACCTTGGCCGTGTACATCTGCCCATTGGAGAGGGTGACGTGAATCTCCTGGGCGCCATCGACTACGTGGTTGTTGGTGACCACATGGCCCTGGGTATCGAAGACCGCGCCCGATCCAGCCCCCACCCCGCTCTTGGTCTGCACCTGGATGGAGACCACGGACTCGGAGACCTGCTTGCTGATGGCCTGCCAGTCAGGAGCCTGCCCGCCCTGGACCTTGGCTGTGCCCTGGCCCGAGGAGTTGGAGGAGACCCCACTGAGCGAGGAGGACGAGGGCAGGGTGATCCATCCGTTGGACAGTGCCGCCCAACCCAGGCCCAGCATGAGGGCGGCAGCCACTAGTGCGGCCACCACGGCGGTGAAGACATACTTGCCCGTGCCGCTCATGTTGCTGCCGGCGTTGTTGGCTGGACCGGGCCGGCCGTTGGGGCCGCCGGAGCCGAAGGGCACGAACGGCCCCTGACCGGAGGGCTGGCCACCCTGGGGGTTCTGGCCGGCATTCTGACGGGGCTGGCCACCCTGACCGAACTGGCCAGGCTGCCCGTATTGTCCGAAGAAACCCTGCTGAGGACTGGAACCATACCCCTGGTTGTTGGGCTGCTGGTTCGGCTGCTGCTGACCCTGATCGTTGGCAGGCGGACGCGAGCCTGCTGGCGCGTAAGCTCCATATTCGGGCGCAGGCCGGTAGAAAGGCTGTTGCTGCGTCGGCGCATCCTGCCCCGTGGTCGAGCCGCTGGAAGCGAAGGCTGAAGTCCCGGTGCCGCTATCGTCATTCGACCCGTTTTCCGTAGTCGTAGGCCGGGCATCACCACCAGGCATGGTGATGGGGGTGGTGGGCCTCTGGTCCCAGGCCTGGGTCTGCTGGTCCCCTTCTTCTGTCGCAGGGACTTGAGCAGAGTCAGTCTGGTCCGTGGAAGCTCCCGTCTCCTGCTCTTGATCGGCGGCCCCGCGCTCGATGTGGCTTGGCTGCCAGGACTGATCGTCATCGCCGCCCCTCCAAGGGTCGGCCTTGTGCTCTTCAGCCATTTCTGCTCCTTTGGATCGATGCCGCTGCCTGCTATTCGGTCACGCTTGTCAATCTACCCCGTCGCCCGCGGTTTTTGCTGTTTCCGGCTGACAGGCGAAGCGGGTCCTCGCATGCATTGCTTCCAAGTCTAGAGCCGAAATGCTGAATGTTGTCTGAACATTGGATGAAAGTCACATCGACTGTTCGCAGGGCGGCAGCGGGACGGTTGGAAGTCTTGGATACAGTGGAGCCATGAGCCTGATCACCAACCCACTGGGAACCGCGCCGGGCCGACCCGGCGACCGCGCCGCATTCTCATTCGAGACCCTGAACCGCCTGCCCGACAGCGCCGAAGGCCTGGGACACGATGGCCGCCGCTACGGCCGCACCGGCATCATCCACACCCCTCACGGAGACATCCACACCCCCGCGTTCATCCCCGTGGCCACCCAGGCGGCCATGAAGGCCGTCCTGCCCGAGCAGATGCGGGAGCTGGGTGCCCAGGTCCTCCTGGCCAACGCCTTCCACCTGTTTGAACGTCCCGGTCCCGACATTCTGGACCAAGCAGGCGGCCTGGCCCGGTTCATGAACTGGGACGGCCCCACCTATACCGACTCGGGCGGCTTCCAGGTCCTCTCGCTGGGGGCTGGATTCAAGAAGACCCTGGCCATGGACGTGACCGGCATGAAATCGGACCAGGTGATCGCTGAAGGCAAGGAGCGCCTGGCCTTCGTGGACGAGGACGGAGTCACCTTCAAGTCTCCGCTCAACGGTGACCGTCACCGCTTCTCGGCCGAAATCTCCATGGGCATCCAGCACCGCATCGGCGCCGACATCATGTTCTCCTTCGACGAGCTGACCACACTGATGAACACCCGCACCTACCAGGAACAGTCAGTGGAGCGCACCTTCCGTTGGGCCAAACGCTGCGTGGAGGAGCACCAGAGGCTGACCCAGGCACGGACCGGCAAGCCCTACCAGGCCCTGTTCGGCGTGGTACAGGGGGCCAACTATGAGGATCTGCGCAGACGCGCCGCCCGCCAGATCGCCTCCCTGGACTTCGACGGCGTGGGCATCGGAGGCGCCATAGAGAAACGGCTGCTGGGACAGACCTGCGCCTGGATCTGCGACGAAATGCCCGAATCCCGGCCCAGGCACGTGCTGGGCATCGCCGCCGTGGACGACATCTTTGCAGGCGTGGAGAACGGCGGGGACACCTTCGACTGCGTATCCCCGGCCCGCTGCGGCCGCAACGGGGCCGTCTTCACCCGTGACGGCCGCTGGAACATCAAGCGCGCCCAGTTCAAGACCGATTTCAGACCCATCGAAGAGGACTGCGACTGCTACACCTGCACCCACTACTCCCGGGCCTACATCGACCATCTCCTTCGCGCCCATGAGCTCAACGGCTACACGCTGGCCACCATCCACAACGAACGCTTCTTTGTGAGGCTGCTGGACGAAATCCGCCAGTCCATCGACGGCGGCTACTTTGACGAGTACAAGAAGGAGACCCTGGCCCGGTTCTACGCTCACGGATCCAAGGGCTGAACCAACACGCCCTTATTGCGCCGCGCAGACAACCGTGCTAACCTTTTCAGTTGTCTGCGAACGTGGCGGAATGGTAGACGCGCTGTCTTCAGGTGGCAGTGAGCTGATGCTCGTGAGGGTTCAACTCCCTCCGTTCGCACTTGTAGATATAAATGAGGCGCCGGAATCCCGGCGCCTCATTTATATTTTCTGACCTGTCTTTAGCCGTTCAGGCCAGCAGGGCAGCGATGCGGTCTTTGATTGGCCCATCCTGGGCGTTGGCCATGAAGTATTCCGCAAAGTGTTCGCCTGCTATGGTTTCCTTGACGAAATCAGGATCCAGCCTATCCAGCACTTCGGTGAGAGGACGATAGACTTGAGCCTTCACCTTCTGCAGGATACCGGCATTGCAACGCTCCGGCACAGCCCGCTCCTTGGGATAGCCGCCTCCCATGGGCTCTGCGAAGAGCCGCTCGAAGATCAGCTCCAGATTGAGCTCACCGCCCCAGCCAAAACCCTTGGCGAAGGGAATCGACAGGGCGTTGCCTCCGTTGATCTGGCTGAACAGATAGGCGTCAGTGGGCTCCTCCGCCAGACCGCAGACAATCCCGGGGAAGCTGTTCAGGGCGGTCATGGCCCCTTGACCTGTGCCGCAGCCGGTGATCACGAAGTCGACTGCCCCAGCGTTGAGCAGGATGGATGCCAATAGCCCATTCTGCACATAGGTCAGCTGGCTCTCCCCCTGCTTGCCGTACATACCGTAGTTGAAAGTCTGATATCCCTTGCTGTCGCAGACCTTCTTCAAGGTCTCAAAAATAATCTGATTCTTGGCGGCCTGAGAATTTTCGTTGATTAATGCCACTTTCATGATCGTGCATTCTCCTTTGCTGATAGATTGTCAATATAGTGGGATTCTGGCACCGCAGTTCACTCCGGCTGCTTGCCGATATAAGCCAGGATGCCCCCATCCACATACAGCACCTGACCGTTGACGAAGTCGGATGCCGGGGAAGCCAGGAAGACTGCAGGCCCTTGTAGGTCTGCGGTCGAACCCCAGCGGGCAGCCGGGGTCTTGGAGATGATGAACCGATCGAATGGGTGCCGGGATCCATCAGGCTGGCGCTCGCGCAGGGGAGCCGTCTGTGGTGTGGCGATGTAGCCTGGGCCAATGGCATTGCACTGGATGTTGGCGTGCCCATACTCGGCGCAGATGTTTCGGGTCAGCATCTTCAAACCGCCCTTGGCCGCCGCATAGGCGGATACTGTTTCCCTTCCGAGCTCGCTCATCATGGAGCAGATGTTGATGATCTTCCCTGCGCCCTTGGCGATCATGCCCGGCAGCACAGCTTTGGAGACGATGAAGGGGCCATTCAGATCCACGTCCACCACCTTGCGGAAATCGGCGGCGCTCATGTCAAGCATGGGAATGCGCTTGATGACGCCTGCGTTATTGACCAGGATGTCTACGGTACCCACCTCCTTGCCGATGCGCTCCACCATGGCCGCCACAGCCTGCTCATCCGTGACATCGCAGACGTAGCCATGCACCGGAATCCCGGCTTCCCGATAAGCGGCCAATCCACGATCCACCGATTTGGGATTGGAGGCGTTGAAGACGATGGTGGCGCCTGCCTCATGCAAGGCCGAAGCAATGGCGAATCCAATGCCGTAGACGGCCCCGGTGACCAGCGCTACCTTACCTTTAAGTGAAAACTGGTCCATGGAAAACCCTGTCATGATAACCTCCTTACGAATTGGTCGGGGTCCAAGGCACCCAACCGTTTTCCTCTGCTCCGCGGACGCGAATATACGTCAATTCAATAATTGGCATATCTCTCCACCACGCGGGCGATGGCCGGCCCCTTGGTCTCCTCGAAGACCACAGCCGACATGGGCCTATAGGCCTTGACAAGATCCAGAACGGCGGGAACGTCCATGATCCCCTCGCCATTGTCGCAGGGTTGGACCTGTTCCTTGCCGGGTACGATTCGATAGTCCCGTACATGAACGGCCAGGATCCTGTCAGCAAAGGCATCAAACCCGGCCCGGGCCAAGTCCATCTGTTCCCCGGCATTGCCGGCAAAAATCAGGGAAGTCGGATCGAAGACCACGCCCAGGTAGGGCGAATCGATCTCATCCAGCAGCCGCCGAGTGCGCGCCACCGAACAGATGGGATGGTTGATGCCCGGCTCGATGCCGACCATGGTTCCCATACGCTCCCCGTAGGCCACAAGCCGTGATATGGATGCGCGGGCCTGCCGGTAGGCTTCCTCAGTGAAGTTGGCCTCGGTGCGACTTATAGGCTCGGGAAGAACCGAACCTGTCTCGCTGGCCACCATCGGCGCGCCGAAGCAGCGCGCGAAGCGCAGATGCGCCTCGAATTGCCGCAGCAAGGCCTCCCGACGCACCGGGTCGGGATGGATCATGTTGATATAACACCCCAGTACAGCCACATCGACCCCGTGCGCCCCCAACTGACGACGACAGGTCTGACCAATGCCGGGATTGATTCGGTCCACCGAAGCCAGATCGGGGAACTGCCGAGCCAGAGACAGCTGGACCGCATGGACCCCATACCCTTCCAGTCGGGCGCCCAGGGATTCGAAGTCATCGACCCCGGGAACGTCATGCCCCCTCACTGCAACGGTAATCATCCTTGGGCTTCCTCCTCACCATCTCCGATTGATTGGTCAACTGTAATAGCAATGTCTGCAGGGTTTGACTTTGTTTCATGCTCTTGCCATACTCCGTTGCCAGCGAGCCGAAAGAACCAGATCTCCGGCGGTCGACCCCGAGTAAATCAACTTCTGGCCAGCCACTGCATCGTCGCCTCCCGGGTAGGTATAGCATTCCCCGGGATCGTATGCCATGGGATGCTCAGACGGTCGGCCCTGAATGCTCAGGCGCAAACAGGTGCGATCATCCTCGGCCCCGGCTACGATCTCCGCCGGCTGTGCCTCGGAAATCCTCCAAACCCCATTGCCATCGGCCCTGGCTCCGGCACGAATCCCCATCTGGTCCCCCTGCAGAGCCAACAGGCACGTATAGGTAGTGACGGGACCTTGAAAGCGGGCGCGCAGATTGAATCCATCCGGGCACATCTCGACTTCGATCCGCGTAGACAGAGTCAGATCGTCCCGTCGGCGCCGATCGAAGTCCATGCAGGCGAAGAACCTTCCTTCGTCGGTTAACCGGTATGCAGCATCGTTTCGGCAGAATCTCTGATCAAGCGGCTGGTAATAGCCGCTGGTACGCATATCGCGCATGACCCAGGCCAGCCTGTTGCCCTGCCTGACGCAGTGGCCGGGGCGCAACGGACCCAGGCCGAAGAACTCCGGGGATATTCTCAGTGTCTCCAGAGTCAGCCCAGGCGTTGAGAAATCGACAATCGTGGAGTTGTTGGCCAGCCCCGAGGCCACCCGACCAGTATCGGGAAAGTCCGATCCGGCATAAATGGAGGCTGTCATGCTCGATTGAGCCCATGAATCCCCGGACAGCAGGACCCTGGTCAGCCCGGACTGCTGATACTCCTGAACCCGATCATCGCGGTCCTCGGCCCCATCGACCTGGGGCAGAGGCCCAGCCAGGCGCGGATCCACCAGAAGCTCAGCCAGATGTCGAGCCGGATCAGCCAGACGGCGCCGGGAAAGCCACGAGGCCCAGCGAACCACCCGCGGGTCGCCCTTGACCACAGCCAACAGCCGGGCCTGCGAAAGGAAGGGCTCGGGGTCGAATGGCCGGTTCTGGTCCTGACGACGCGATTGAACGGTCTCCATCATTCCGTCTGGTCGCATCAGAGCAACCTGGGCGCGCAGGTTCCTCTCGACCAGGTCCAGGTATTGGGTATGTCCGGTCCTGCGCGACATGGCAATCAGACATGGGTTGGTCACATAGGCTGCGTAGTTGGGGCTGCGCTCCGAATAGAGACCATCGGGCTGAATATCGATGCCTTCGGCCAGCCAGGCCTCAGCACGGGAACGCAGTTCGCTCCCACCCAGGAAGAGGTTGAGCCCAACCAGGGCGCTGGCTATCTCCCATCGGTGGTTGGGAGTATGCACGCCCCCCTGCAACATGGCCGGGGCGGCACGGCGGGCTATCTCAAAGAGGGGTTCACGCACGGCCTGGATCACGGACTGGGGGCAGTCCTGGACCTGCATCAACTCCAAGGTCAGGCACAGATCATTGATGGTGAAGGCGCTATCGGGAGGAGAAACCAGATTATCCCCGCCAGAGAAGAGCCCCTCCTCCAACTGCAAGTCGGCCAAGTGCTCCAGCAGGGCCGGGAGCATTTCGGCCAAGTCCGCCGTCTGCCCGGAGGGACATATTGCAGACACAGCAACCACGGCCTTGATCAGCTCCATCGTCGGACGGTGCGACAAACCAGCCAGCAAATCAGAATCCCTATCCAGAGCCTGCAAGCGTGTGCGAACGAATCGCAGCGAGCTACTGCTCAGGATTTGGGTGTAGGACATATCTGACATCACATAGGCCTTTCCTCCATGGAATGTCCGCCCGGACATGGCTCAGCCCTTGAAGGCTGCATCGACATCCGAACCAACGATGTACTTTTGGCAGAACATGAAAATCAGGACCAGCGGGATCATGGAGATGACAGATGCCGGCAGCAGGATGGCCCAGTCGATCTTCTCCGCACCAACCAGCGTCCGCAGTGCCACCTGCAGAGTGAACCGTTTAGAGTCATTGAGAATCAGCAATGGCCAGATATAGTCGTTCCAGCGCCACTGGAAGGAGAAAATGGCCAGGGTCACAATGCAGGGCTTGGCGATGGGCAACATGATGCGCAGGAAGATCTGCAGTTCGGAGCATCCGTCCACACGGGCCGCCTGCATCATCTCATCAGGGACCGTCAGGTAGTACTGGCGGAACATGAAGATGCCGGTGGCGGTGATGATCGAGGGAACGATTATACCGGCCAGGGTGTTGTACAAGCCGATGTCGCGCACGACAATGAAGGAGGGCGACATTATGACCTCAGTGGGCAGCATGGTCGTCAGCAGTATGCCGATGAAGAAGAGCCTGGTCCACCAGTAGTCATATTTGGCCAGTGCATACCCGGTCATGGAGCTCACGATCACGGTCAGCACGGTGGTGATGATGGCGACTATTGCCGTATTGCCGAAGTAACGGGCGAAGTCGATCCTGCTCCAGGCCGCCGCGTAGCCAGCAGTGGTCCATCGGCGGGGAAGGAAGCTCATGGGCACGGCGAAAAGCTCATCCGGCCCCTTGAAGGAGGACAGAATCAGCCAGAATACCGGGAAGGCGAAGCAGATGACCAGGAACCACATCATTATGGTGGAGGGTGCGTCTGTCTTGACCCGTTGCCACCACGTTCTCACAGATACAGCATGCATATCTAGCGACCCCCTGTTTTCTTGTTCAGGCGCATCTGCAGCAGCGATACCGCAACCAGAATGACCAGCAGAACCATGGAGGCTGCCGAGGCGTAGCCGATGCGGGAGTTGGAGAATCCTGTCTCGTAGATGTACTGGACCACCAGTCGATTGGACGTGCCTGGTCCGCCCCCGTTCAGGGCCTGGACCATGGCGAACTCCTTGATGCCTCCGATAGTGCCCAACAGGACGACCATGAAGGTGGTCGGAGCGATGCCGGGCAATGTGATATGCACGAACTTCTGCCAGATGTTGGCCCCGTCCAGTGAGGCCGCCTCATAGAGGGAGGTCTGCACATTCTCCAGAGCGGTGATGAACAGCAGCATATTGAAGGCCATTCCGGCCCAGACGCCGGCAAGGATAAGCACCAGGAAGGAGAGGTTGGCATCGGTTGCCCAACGCATGGGGTGTCCGCCCAGCCCCTGGATGACCTGATTGACGATGCCGAAGCCCTCGCCGAACATCCATCGCCAGATCAGACCGGTGATGATGGGAGAGACCAGCCAGGGGATGAAGAAGAGGGTGCGGGCCAGGGTCCGGCCGACTGCCTTCCGATTGGTCACCAGAACCGCCGCCAGCAGGGACAGGCAGACGTTCAGAGGCACCGAGCACAGGATGTACTCAAAAGTGCGCAATAGTGAGGACCAGAAGTCATGGTCGGCCAGCAGCGTGGTGTAGTTGGACAGGCCCACCATCCGGTACTTGGACAGGCCCTTGTAGTTGGTGAAGGAATAAAAGAGTCCGATTGCTGCAGGCCAGATGAAGAAAATCACATAGAGCACCACAGCGGGCAGAATCAAAAACAAGGGCGCTGCCAGCGGCTTTTTCATTCTCCTGGGCGCTTTACCGCCCTCACCCGCTCTTCCATGGGACCTCACCATAGACCTCACCTCCATAGTCTTTGCCGAACCAGTGGATTCACTGTTTGTTGTCGACGGTGTAGGACTTGGTGAACAGGCGGTTCATATTAGCCACGGTCGTGTCTACATCCTGCTCGTCAGACAGGTACTTGATCGTCTCGTCCTTCATGGGGTCCTGGCTCGGCAGAACAGCGCCCTTCAATGCAAGCTCCAGCTGGGTCATGACCTGGCGGGAAAGCACATCCTGATCGGATTCACGAATGATCTTCTGGTAGAGTTCCATGTCCTCGTTGTGGTTGGCATACTTAGGCGTGATGTCGTTGAGGGCAGGTAGATAGTTGCCCTGCTCGCAGAAGGCAGTGTAGTTCTTCTTGCTGTAGAACCAGTCGAGGAACTTTTTGCCCGCAGGACTCAGGGCGACCATGTAATTGGTTCCCACATTGGTGGCCTTGGTGGGCGAGGCAGGCATGATGACACTCTTCCAGGTGAACGAGGTGATGGATGTGTTGAAATCAGCGATCTGCCAGTTGCCCGAATAGTAGGCGGCCACCTGTCCCGACTTGAACAGAGCCGAGGGATCCTCATTGGAAGCCCAGACCGACTTGGGCATGATCTTGTCGTCATCGATGCTCTTGAGGAACTCAAGGGCCGTCTTGGCCTTGTCATCCAGACCCCAGGATCCATCCGCATGCTTGCGGACGCCCTTGGATCCGAACTGATAGAGGAAAGAGCGTTCACGGTGACTGGAGGCATCCATGACCAGGCCATACTTGGCTCCAGTAGCCGCTTGCACCTTTTTCAAGGCGGCTATGAATTCCTCCCAGGTCCAGGATCCGTCGGGATCCGGATAGGAGACACCAGCCTTGTCGAACAGCGAGGTATTGAGGAAGAGGCCCACAGCTGTCAAATCAGAGGCAATGGTGAGTATCTTGCCGTCCGGAGACTTGCGCAGAAGGCTTTTCATGGCATTATGATTATCGGCTATATTGGTCAGATCCTCCAACTGATCGGACCAAACAGGGTTGATCTGGGGGACACGCGCCACGTCGGGAAGGTCATCGGCCTTGGCGGCATTGGCGATTTTGGTGCCGAGATCCGCATAGGGCACCTCCATGATATTGACCTTGACCCCGGTGTCCTTGGTGTACTTCTGGGCCATGGTCTTGTAGGCGTTGTTCTGATCATCCGAATAGGTCAGGGTGATCTCCTTGGCATCTGCCCCAGAATTTCCCTTGGACCCGCCACCGCAAGCGGTCAGGGCGAAGATAGAGACCACCGCCACTCCAGCGGCCAGGAATCGGCGAATTATCCTTGGCATACGACACTCCTTTGTGAGTCCGATCTCACGTCCACGTGAGATATCAACTTGAGAATAATACTAGCATAGATAACGAAAGTCTGTGAACAAAATAGTGAAACTCCTGTTGATTATTGTATTGATGCACTTTCGGAATCGCAATGAATCAGGCGTCTCCACCTGTGAATCATCAGGAATATCTTAATCTGAACTACTATTTACTATCATTATAAGAATAAATGTCGGAAAGGCAAGCAGGCAATCGGTCTCTTTGCGGAAAGAAAGACCGACCACATCGATATGAGAGACAGGAAAAACATGGGCAGACGGACCGCAGGAGCGAACATGGCCCTCCATGGGAACAGAGATCGGGTTGTCACAACCAATAGGAGCGTTATTCTAGACACCCTATGCCATACCGATAGCCTTTCTCGGGCCCAAATCGCTGAGTTGACAGGAATCCCGCTGCCAACTGTCCACCGACTTTGCACCCAGCTTCGGAAGGAAGGCATTATCCAGGAGAGCGCGAAGAACCGCGATGGCCGAGGCCGGCCGGTTCGCCTGCTGCATCTGAATCCGAGCTTCCACGCCGTTCTGGTCGTCAATGTCAGAGGAACAGCCATTGATGGAGCCGTGGTCAGCCTGAATGACCGGATCCTGCACGAGGAGCACATGCCTCAACCGCCAGAGGACGATAAAGGGGGCACCGGTAGCCGCATACGCGCCATTACCGCCATGGCCCGGCTCCTGGATCGCTGGGCCGCAGATCGGTCCATTCCCTGCACCGGTATAGGCGTAGCCGTGCCCGGCATCGTCCAGAACGACGGCATGGTTACGGCCGCCAGTGAATTGGGCTGGAATGAAGTACCCCTGGGCGCCATCCTGCGTACGGCCGACAAAGGCCCTGTTCTTGTAGAAAACAACGCCAATGCCTATGCATATGGAGAAGTCCTGGCAGGAGCGGGGAAAAACCATAACCCGGTGGTCGGCTACACCATCCGCCATTTCGGCGTAGGTGCCGGCATCGTCGTGGACGGCTGCATCCTACGGGGGAGCCATGGCATGGCCGGCGAGATGGGCTACACGCTGACCAGTCGGGAATCGCTGGACAAGTACTACACATACGGCGGCGATCTGGAATGGCAGATCTCCCAGATCAGCGCCGTCGAGGACCAACCGAGCAAACGAAGCGAGGAAACCCTGATCGATTTGATCAGTCTGTCCATCGGGGATATCTGCCTGGTGGCCGACCCTGAAATCATCGTCCTGGACATCGCTCCAACCTTGCCAGGGCAGCGAATCCGGGAGGGCATCCGACGGCGCCTGATCGGACGCATCCCCCACATGCCGGATCTCGCAGCAACCCAGCTGGGCAGGAAAGCTCCCCTGATTGGCGTGGGAGAGCTGATCAGCCAGCAGGTCAGGACGGCGGCCTTCAATGTCTAGCATGGACAGCAGGCGGCAGGGGAATCCCCTACCTGTGGTCGGCGTGGACGTAGGCGGAACCAAGACCCGCATCGATACGCTTTTTTCAAGACATCGCCAAAGCCTGACCTTGGCTTCGGACTCATGGCGGAGGAACAGCGACACCGTACTTCCACACGATATGAGCCGACTGGCCGAGCTGGTACAGGCACAGGCGGCCAAACGCCGACCTGGGCCGGCTGTGCTGTGTCTGGGGCTGCATGGGGCCGATACACCCCAGCAGCTGAACCTGGCCACGACGGCATTGACCGAACAACTGCCCGGATGGCGGATCCGCGTGGTCAACGACGCCGAGCTGCTGGGGCCGACGGCGGGCATCAGGCAGGCGTTGAATCTGGTGGTAGGCACCGGCATGGTCGTTGTCGGTCGGGATACCTCCGGCAATCTGGTGCGAGCCGACGGATACGGATACGGTTGGCTTCTGGGCGACTATGGCAGTGCCCCTGCCTTGGTCCGGGAAGCAGTCAGGGAAATACTGAACCGCGGCGTCGTCGCGGGAACGGAGGCAGTCATGGAAGATCCTCTGACACAGGATCTGTTGGAGCACTTCACCGTGCGGGACATCAACCAGTTAGCCTTGGCTTTCGGATCATCCGCAGACGAACAGGCCTGGGGGCGTCTGGCTCCGCTCTTTTTCCGGTCTCTGCAGAAAGGCTCGGCCATCGCCGACGAAATATTGGACCAGGCTGTGACCCGCATCGGCCTGGCCGTGAAAGCAGTCATTCATGCCGGGGCCTGCGGGCGCCAAGTGGTGGCTGCTGGCGGGGTCATCACCCACCAACCGATCATGGCCCACAGGCTGAGCGGGGTCCTTGCCTCATTGACAGGCGGCCCTGTCGGCCTCCGCCTGTTGGAGGACCCGCCCGTCACCGGAGCTCTGGCGCTGGCTTCAAGGCTACAGAGCGATACTGGTCAAACGACCTCAGCAGATGAGACAATTATCATGCCGATTAACAAAAAGGGGACTGAATCATGAAACCATCATCACCAGCGCAGTACGCCCAGGCGGCCGTGGACACCATGCGGCGTAAATTCCCCAAAGGAAGCGATCTGCCGCCCCGTAATCACTTCCATTATCACCAAGGGGTCTTCCTGTCGGGCGTTTACCAGACATTTCTGCTCAATGGCCGTGAGGACGACATGGCCTATCTGCAGGAATGGGTGGATGCCAATGTCGACGAGCGCGGACACGTACTCAACCAAGACCAGATCTGCCTTGACGACATTCAACCGGGCATTCTGCTTTTCCCCTTGGAGGAGCGAACCGGGGATCCCCGATACCGGAATGCCCTGGATCAGCTGGCCGGAGAGCTGCGGCTCTACCCCAAAAACAACGAAGGCGGCTTCTGGCACCAGCAGCGGGCGGCTGGACAGATGTGGTTGGATGGCCTCTACATGGGCGGACCTTTCATGACGGAATACGGTCGCCGCTTTGGGGACCCGGCACTGATGGACGAGGCCATCAGGCAGGCCCTGCTCATGCAGAAGAAGACGCGCATACCCGAGACCGGGCTCTGGCGGCATGCCTACGATCCTTCTCGCCAAGCCCAGTGGGCGGATCCGAAGACTGGTCTCTCGCCTGAATACTGGGGTCGATCTGTCGGCTGGGTGCCCGTAGCCATTGTGGATGAGCTCGACCAGATTCCACAGGACCACCCGGGCCGCGAGGATCTGCGAAACCTGGTCCGCGACCTGCTGACCGCCGTCTGCCGCTATCAGGGCCCCGACGGCCGCTGGTGGCAGGTTCTCGACAAGGTCGGTCAGGAGGGCAACTGGCCTGAGAACTCTTGCACCTGTCTCTTCGTGGCCGCCATCTGCAAGGCCGTAGACCAAGGCATTCTGGACAAGACCTATCTGGAAGCGGCCAACAAGGGGTATGAGGGGGTCATAAAGAGCCTTGAGTGGCAGGGAGATGACCTCCTCATCGGTGACATCTGCGTAGGAACCGGCCCCGGGAGCTATGAGGAATACTGCCAGCGACCCACCAGCATCAACGACATGCACGGGGTGGGCGCCTTCCTGCTCATGTGCGCAGGAATGGAACGCAACAGGGCCTAGTCCCCTGACTGTTGTATCTCATCGTCCGCTTCAATGTCCTGGTCGTCGAAGACCTTGCGGCCCTTGTAAAGATCCAGGTCCAGCTCGTTCTCGGTCCTGGCCACGATGACTGCCGTATTGGCTGCGCCAGCCACGTTCACCAGCGTGCGGCCCATATCAACCAGCTGGGAAATAGGCTGCATGATAGCGATGAATGGTACGGGCAGGCCAGCCGCCGTGAATAGGGAGGTGGCGGTGATCGTGGCTGTGCCGGGCACACCCACCGTCCCCACGGAAACCACCAAGGCAAAGACGATCAGGAGGGCGAAGCGCAAGGGAGAGTAAGGAATCCCCTGGGCGTTGATGGCGAAGACCGCCAGGAGAACGGGCCAGAGCCCGGCGCATCCGGGCATGCCCAGATTGGCTCCCAGACTAGCCACGAAGGAAGCCGTCTCTTCGGGAACGCCGGCAGAGCGCAGCTGACGGACTGTGACAGGAATGGTGCCGATGCTGCTCTCCGAGGTGAAGGCCACCACGCCCGCCGGCCAAAGGGAGCGGAAGAAGGGCAGAGGATTGACCCTACCGACCAGGGCCAGGATCAGGGGTTGGACCAGGAAGAGCTGAATGGCCAGACCCAGGTATGCCACCAAGAGAACTGCCAACAGGGGCAGAAGGCTCTTCAGATTGCTGCGACCGATGGCGGCTGCAATCAGGGACAGAACCGCATAGGGGGTGAAGCCAACCACGATTTGGGTGGCCTTTGACAGGACCACATTGCCGGCTTCCACGAAAGCCTTGAAGGGGGCCACGCTCTGCTCGCCGCGCGGTGTTGATGCGGCCTTGTTAAGAGAGACCGCCAAGAGGATGGCGAAGATCACGACGGGAATGACCTGGTTGTGGGCCCAATTGTCCGCCAGATTCGATGGGAATAGACCGACCAGAGTATCGAGTACCCCTGGCACCTGGCGAGGTTTGGCCCCCTTGGGCAGGGCCTGGTTGAACCCCTTGCCGACCTGGAAAAGCAGTCCTAGAACCAGGGCAATCACGGCGGCTGTGAAGGTGTTGACCAGGAGAAGAACAATGGTCTTCACACTGATGCTCTTCAACCGACCAGACCCGCCGATACGGCTGATACTGGCGATGATGCTGAAAAGCAGGAGCGGCACCACGAGGGCCGAGATGACCTCGGACCAGACGTTGCCGAATGCTCCTACATAGGTCGTGTGGCCGGAGAAGCCCACACCCACCAGGATTCCCAACACCGTCGCTATGATGACCCGCCAACTGAAGTTGACCTTGGTCTTCCTGCTCAGCAGGGCCAGTCCTGCAAAGAGAATGACGACCACTATCAGGGCCGCCCAATCCCAACTCGTTTTCGACATTGCCTCTCCCCTTCAACCTCTCTTTCCCAGGACCGAACGGCCCGGGGTTGGGGTTCAATCTAACAGGAGAAAAGCGGAAGTCCAACCATTCCCGGAAGAATGCCTATACCCGTTGCTTATGGACTGCTATTCCCAGGCGGATTAGGCCTGGCTGACGGGGGGGGGGGGGGGAGGGCTAGGAGCGGACCAGGCGGGCGATGGCCTCGGAAGCCTCCTCCATCTTCTCGTCGGCCTCCTCGCCCCCCTTTTCGGCAGCCTCGCGGACGCAGTGGTTCATGTGGTCGTCCAGCAGGGTCAGGGCCACCGACTTCAGGGCGCTGGTCGAGGCGGCAATCTG
>NZ_JACFRA010000007.1:0-61020 GCF_016101165.1 Bifidobacterium sp. W8114
ATCCTGATCATCCTGATCGGCAGCCGCATCCAGACTGCCAGGAGCATAGACCGACCTCAACGAACCCCGACCACCACCCGCATCCTCAAAGGCCGGCTGCGACGACACCTCCTTGACAGCCCGGTCACGGTCCGTCTGGGTGCCTGCTCCGTTCTGGCCTCCAGCGTTGGTTCGGCCAGTCACCCCACTGCCAGCTGCGTCTTGGCCTTCCACTTCATGGCCATTCGCATCCTTGTCAGTCCGATCGCGGCCGGCCTGCTCACCTTGACCGGCCTGGGCATGGCCGCCCTGCCAATTCATCTCGTCGTCGACCACCCCGGCATCGGCCTCTTCGTTGATGGTCTTCATGTCCTCGGAATCCAGCCGGTACTCGGGCAGGGACTCGCTGATGTAGCTCTGCACGGCCTCGGCCATGGGCACATCGTGGCCGGCCTTCTCGGCCATCAGCCAGCGGTGGGTCAGCACCTCATGGAAGAACTGGGCCGGTTCGATCTGCGAGCGATATTCCGGCGGAATCATGCGCACGGTGGGCTCGAAGACCTCGCGCATCCAGTCGGTGGCCACGATCTCCAGGTCCTCGCCCTGACGCCAGGTGGATGCCCGGTAGGCATCCAAATCGTTGAGCAACCGCCGGGCCTGATTCTCCTGCACATCCAGACCGGTCAGCCTGAGCAACTTGCGGGAGGCATAGCCGGCATCGACCACCCTTGGGCGCACCAACACCCGGTTGCCGTCCTCCTCGGTCTTCATCTCCAGCTCGTCCACGTCGAAGCCCAGATCGTTGAGCCTGTTGACGCGGCGCTCAATCTTCCACATCTCATCAGGATCGAAGCTGTCCACGTCCGTCAGAGCGCTCCAGAGGGAGTGATAGCGGTCCACCAGCCGGTTGCCAACGCCGACCTCGTCCACCTCGCCAGCCAGCAGGTTGCCGGAATCCAAATCCATGAGCTCGCCGATGATGTTGGTCCTGGCCAGGTCAATGTCGTACTCGCGCTGGCCATCCGTCAGGCTGGGGTGCAAATCACCGGTCTCGGCATCGACCAGGAAGGCCGAGAAAGCATCGGCATCACGCAGGAAAAGCACGTTGGACAGGGAGACATCGCCCCAGTAGAAGCCGGCAAGATGGAGCCTTACCAGAAGGACCGCCAGGGCATCGATCAGACGCTCTGCTGTATCCGGGCGCAGATTGCGGGCGAAGAGGGCACGGTAGGGCAGTGAGAACTTCAGGTGCTGGGTGACCAGCATGGCCTCAAGAGGCTCGCCCTCACGGGTGTGCCGTCCTGTGACCACGGCGATGGGGTTGACCGTGGGCAGCTCCAGTTTTTGCAGCTTGCGCAGGAGCTCGTACTCACGCTCAGCCACCCGCTGTGTAATCTCCTTCATGGCGTAGACATCGTCGCCCACGTGGACGAAGCGAACCACGTGTCGGGAGATGCCTCTGGGCAGGTTGGCCAGCAGATCCCGAGGCCAGGTGGCCAGCGGCCGCTCCCAAGGCAGGGTGAACATCCTGGGATTGGAGCTTGTAGCCGTGATGTGCAGGGCAGCCGGTTCCTGCTCGGAAGAGGGGTCGGCCGTGGTCTTTATCGAGGTGGCTTTCATGGCGCGAGGATCCAGAGAGGAGGCCGTCGCCCGGTTGATGTTCACGCTAGTCATGCTTCATCCATCCCATCGCCGCCCATCCTATACGGGAAGAGCCCCGCACGGATGCGCCGCGCGGGGCCTCTGGTCACCCGGTCAAAAAGGAAAGGAAATGATATCAATGATTGATACAGGCCCTGCGGATCGGCGGGAAACCGTGGCCGAACCACAGGGTCACAGAAACGCTCAGTTCAGCCGCAGCTCACTGGCCGGGGAGAACAGGTGCATCTTTTCAGGATCGATGTGAATCTTGACCACATCGCCAACCTTGGGCAGGTCGCGCGGGTTGACGCGGATGGTGGTCAGCTTGTTCTGGTCGGACATGACGATGGCCTGCTCAGCCACGCTGTTGTCGGTCAGAATGTTGCCGTAGATGTAGCCGTCGGAACCCAGATCCTCAACGTTGGCCACCTTCAGGGAGAAGGCATCCGGATCGGAGGGGCTGGCCAGACCGGCATTCTCGGGACGGAAGCCCACGACGATCTTGCCCTGGTCCTCGGGAGTCAGCTTGTCGACGGCCTCGCGCGGCAGGCTGATGGTGTCCTCGCCGATCTTGGCCTGGCCGTTGACCACAGGGTGGATGTTGATGTTCATGGAGGGCGAGCCGATGAAGCCGGCCACGAAGACATTCTCAGGTCGATCGTAGAGCTCGGTGGGCGCGCCCACCTGCTGCAGGACGCCCAGCTTGATGACGGCAATCCTGTCGCCCATGGTCAGAGCCTCGGTCTGATCGTGGGTCACATACAGGGTGGTGACGTTGAGCTGACGCTGCAGGGCCGCGATCTGGGTACGGGTCTGGACACGCAGCTTGGCGTCCAGGTTGGACAGAGGCTCATCCATCAGGAAGACCTTGGGCTGACGCACAATAGCGCGTCCCATGGCCACACGCTGACGCTGACCACCGGACAGAGCCTTGGGCTTGCGGTCCAGGTACTCGGTCAGATCCAGCACCTCGGCGGCCTTCTCCACCCGCTGGCGAATCTCGTCCTTGGGGGTGCCGGCGATCTTCAGGGCGAAGCCC
Organism: Bifidobacterium sp. W8114; assembly: GCF_016101165.1. Taxonomy (NCBI): domain Bacteria; kingdom Bacillati; phylum Actinomycetota; class Actinomycetes; order Bifidobacteriales; family Bifidobacteriaceae; genus Bifidobacterium; species Bifidobacterium sp. W8114. The sequence goes on from NZ_JACFRA010000007.1 coordinate 2,660, forward strand.
ATGTTGTCGGCCACGGTCATGTGAGGGTAAAGGGCGTAGTTCTGGAAGACCATGGCGATGTCGCGGTCCTTGGGCTGCATGGTCGTCACGTCCTTGTCGCCGATCATGATACGGCCCTTGTTGACCTCTTCCAGGCCGGCCAGCATGCGCAGGGTGGTGGACTTTCCGCAGCCGGAAGGCCCTACCAGAACAAGGAATTCACCGTCTCTGATGTCCAGACTGAGGTCACTGACCGAGGGCTCATCGTTGCCCGGGTAGATACGAGTGACGTGGTCGAATACGACTTCTGCCATTGTTCATCCTTTCATCGGCAGGTACGTGCCGAACGATCCGTAGTGAAGGGTTGATTTTCACTGTGGTTCCGTCCCGGGGTCAACACCGACATCGGCATGGCCATGCGACGGTTTTCTATTTTGTGGTTAAGAGAAACTCTCCCTTGAGCCAGTGTCCACTATACACCAGGGTCTGAATTCGACGTGCGAACCCTCGCCGACTCAGTCCTTGGGCTTGTCGGAATCTTCGGCATCGCGCTCAAAGACCGTCCTGGCCACGTTGATCGCGTTGATGACCCTGGGGAATCCCACGTAGGGAGCACATTGGAGTATGGCTTCGACCACGGCCTGCTTGCTCAGGCCCACATTCAGGGCTCCCTGGATGTGAACGGCCAGCTGTGGAGCCGTGTCTCCCTGCGTCACCAGACTCCCTATGGTGACCAACTCGCGCTGCTGAAGATCGAGTCCTTTCCGGGTGTATATGTCGCCAAAAGCGAATTCGACAATCCAGCGACCCAGGTCCGGCGCTATGTCCTGAAGGGAGTCGATGACAGCCTGGCCTCCCTTGCCGTCAATAGCTGCCAAGGCCTCGGATCCCTTTTCAAAGCGCGAAGCTTCCATGAAGCCCCTTCTTTCTGTTGTTTTGCATATTGCCCAGCCGAGAATATTGTATCAGCGCCTGTTTTATGCCGTCGACTGTCTAGCCATTTGCGGCAATCTCGGACGCGGCGAAACAGCAGGAACCGCAATCAGGTGCTTTTCAACCTGTCGGGGCACAATGGAGATATGAGCGATCTTGAGGGTTTGGACCTAAGGCCGGGACGGCTGGTCGGGGGCTACACCCTGATTGAGCCCCTTGGTGGCGGAGCCATGGGGTCCGTCTGGCGCGCGCGGGATGGCGGGGGCCAGGACTACGCCATGAAGATTCTGCGGGAATCCTTGGAGGAGGACGAGCAGACCTCGCCAGACAACTCTGACGAACGGGACCGCGCCTCGGCCCGCGAGCGCCTGCGACGCGAGGCTCTGGCCCTGCAACGGATCCGTCATCCAGGCGTCTGCCGGATCGTGGATATGGAACTTGATGATGCCCTGGCCTTCATCGTGACCGAACTGATCGAGGGGCGCAACCTTCGCGACGACGTGGCTGTCAATGGCCCCTATCGGGGCGACGATCTGGAGCGGCTGGCACGGAAGCTGATCGATGCCGTCGCTGCCGTCCACCAGGCGGGCATCGTCCACCGGGACATCAAACCCACCAATGTCATGATTTCGGCCTCGGGTCCGGTGCTGGTGGACTTCGGCATCGCCATGGGCCAAGGGCAGAGCCATGTGACCCGGACCGGGCTGGTCATGGGAACCCCTGGCTTCATCGCCCCGGAGATCATCGACGGAGCCGAGGCCGACCAGGGAACCGACTGGTGGAGCACAGCCGCAGTTCTGGCCTATGCAGCCACTGGACGGGCAGTCTTCGGCGACAAACCCATGATGGCGGTCCTGGAACGGGAGGCCTCGGGCAATGCTGACCTGTCCGGACTGCCCATCGGCACCATGAAAGCCCTGCGCTCGGCCCTCTCCCCCGACCGAGGTGCGCGTTGCACACCCCAGGAGCTCCTGGAGGCCATCAGCCGGGATGCCATGGATCCGCAGGCCTGGCAAGGGGAGCAAGACGACCAGAGCGTGGAAGGGCAGCAGAACGGCAAGGGCAGTCAGGAGACGATGCGCCCTTTTGGCGGCGGCTCTTCGGAGGCTGAGGAGCAGACCGACTCGCCCACCATGGTCGTTGAGCCGGCCACCATGCCCATGCCGCCTATTACGCAGGCTAATCCAGACAGTCCACGGACGGCCTGGTCACAGCCTCCGACAAACGGCAAAGCCGATGAACAGACGACCCTCCTGCCCGACTTGGAGCAACCCACCACCCTCTTGAATCCCCTTCCCGCAGCCCAGGAGCAGCAGGAGCAGACGCAGACCTGGCAGGACCGCCAGCCCCTGGCCGACCGCCAAGATCTTCAAGCCACCACCGTCCAGGATCCTCTTCCACCGGCACAGCCCCTGCCCAGCGGATACCGCAACGAGGCGAACACCCGCTGGCTGGGAGACCAACCCCCCGCCCAGATGCGACGCCTGTGCTACCTGAAAGCCGGAACCTCCTGCCTGGTAATGCTGGGAATCCTCCCCGCACTGCTGACAGCTCTGGCCCCGGTCTCCGCACTGGCCACCGCCGGAATCCTCCTCTGGGCCCTGAGCACCGCAGGATGGAGCATAAAAGCCCAAATCGAACGGGAACTGCGTCGCGACGGCCCTAGGCGGGGCACCGATCGTCTGTTGAACGCAGCCGCCCTCCCCTGGCACCTGCTCAAGGGCCTGGCAGCCGCCCTACTCCGTCTGCCGGGCATGATCCTCGTTCAAGTCCTGGTCGCTCTGCCGCTGACCTGGGCGGGCGCCCTCACCACCGTTCGTGTCGGTCTGACCTTGGGCGAGCGCCTTCTGACCGTCCCCCTGCCAGCGGCCAGGCCCCTGTCCGCCGGCGGACTGGCCATGGCCCTGGCGACGCTTGCCGGCTGGATGTTGACGACTCTGCCGACGCAGGACCGCTCAGCCCCCAAGGCCAACAGCGGCAACATGGTCCTGCGCCTGGCGGCGGGCCGAATCCCTATGGGCCGCCAGGATCCCGAGGCACCGGGCAACCCCCGCCGCAGGTGGATTCTGCTCCTGATCTGGCTGCTGATTGTGGCCGTTCTCCTGGCCGGGCTGATTGTCCAGCCCTCCATGGACTGGGCCCCTATCCACCTGCTGCGTGCCTAAGGTCGTGCTCCACCCCTGACGGCTACACTGTGCTCAGTACGCCAAGGAAAGGATCCAGGTCATGTCCAAGGGCAAGCAGAACCGCAAGGCCGCGCTCAAGGCCCAGGAAGAGGCCCGTCGGCTCCAGGAGGCCAAGGAACGCCGCCAGCAGACCACGATCGGCGTCATCGTCACCGTGGCGCTCATCATCCTGATCGCTCTGGGCGGATTCCTCTACTGGCGCAGCCATCGCCCGGTCAAGTCCCAGGACCTGGGGCAGGCCCGTCAGGCCGTCGCAAAGGTCAAGGAAAAGCCCTCGGCCGCCAATGACCAGGGCGGCTTTCTGATCAGCTCCCAGGGACTCAACAAGCCGGTGGCCAAGGCTCCGACCGTGGAGATCTACATGGACTTCATGTGCCCAGGCTGCGGCGCCCTGCATCGCGGGTTGGACTCCACACTGACCGGTCTGGTGGATGCCGGCCAAATCAACCTCGTCATCTACCCCATGAGCTTCATGGACCGGCTCTCCACGGACAACTACTCGACCAGGACGGGCACGGCCACCATCTACGTGGCACAGCACGATCCGGACCACCTGCTGCCCTTCATCGCCAACCTCTACGCCAAGGACTTCCAACCGGACGAATCCGACTACCACCCCGTCAGCAACGACAAGATCCGTCAGCAGGCCATCAAGGCCGGGGTTGATCCCAAGGTTGCCGACCAGGCGCTCAACGACCACTACCGGGACTGGATCAAGGCCATGGACGCCTATACCCCCCTGCGCAAGGAACTCTGGAATCCCTCCGGTTCCAATAAGGGACAGATGACCACGCCCACGGTTCGCATCAACGGCAATTACTGGGAGCTGGGCAACCTGTCCCGGGCGGGCTTGGACTACAGTTCGGGCCTGCTCAAGGCTCTGGGTCTGGACCAGTCCAAGGTGGGCGTCAAGGGAGCCATGCCGGCCATCGGCGCCTCCGGCCATCCGCGCTCACTGGACTGAGCTGGGCACGGCGAGAGAAATTTCGCGTCCAGCGTCCCCTTGGGGGCACGGTGATGGTACGATATCATTCCGTACCGCGGCCCGGAATGCTGTAATGGACCACCGGGACCGCCTCCTTAGCTCAGTTGGCCAGAGCAGCCGCCTTGTAAGCGGCAGGTCGTCAGTTCGACTCTGACAGGAGGCTCTACGCCAGGAACGAACCATAAATCCTACTGTTCGGCTTTGTCTCCGGGCAGGTTATAATAGTGGACATTACCTGGATAATTGCAAATACTTCCCTCGAGTAAGTCATTTCGGAGGCTCGTTCTCCGAAGTACGAACGGAGCTTTTCCCCAACCATCTCCGTTCGTATTCGAGGACGGGATCATTCCCCTTCATTCCCGTCCTCTTGACGTTGATCCGCCGGCCCAGGGCCCGGGTCTTGAAAAGCCGACTGACCGATGACGGTCAAGTCGGCTTTTTTGTTGCCACTCCCTCTGCGACAAATGTGGATATTTGCCCGACCTTGCGGATTGTGCGGCCTCGTTCCATGCCCGCGCCGTTAGAATTGCCGGGTACGGACAAGGCAGGAACGGGAGGCGAGCACATGGCCAGACGCTGGACACCGCGGCGTTTCATCGTGCTCAGAAGGATTCGCGTGGTCTCCTGCGCCCTCCTGGTCGTTCTGGCAATGATCCTGACCTTCGGCGTTACTGCGCGCAAGAGCGTGGCGCTAAGCGTCAATGGGCAGACCAAGATGGTGACCACCTACGCCTACAGCGTGGACGGTCTGCTGCGCCAGCAGGGAATCAAGGTCAAGACCCACGACTTGGTTGATTCCACCTCCGGAGGCCAGCTGCACAACCACGCGGCGGTCACTGTGCGCTCCGCCTATCAGACCACTATCGTCATCCAGGGCCAGCGGGTGCCCTTCTGGACCACGGCCACCAGCATGGACCAGCTGCTTGGGTTCTTTGAGGAGAACCGCAGGCAGGCCATGAAGGTCACCGTGGATGTAGGCAACATCTACAACCAGCTGACCGGCGGTCTGGTCATCAACCAGGCGGGGCCGGTCACTGTCATTGCTGACGGGAAGACCTCGGTAGCCCCTGACGGCAAGCTTCCAGCAGCATCCATCCTGGACTCCAAGGGCATCGTGCTGGGCAAGGAGGACCGGGTCAGCGTGGAGCATGACCAGGGCACCACTGTGCTGCGGGTCCAACGGGTCACCCACGGAAACACTCAAAAAACAATCCCCATACCCTTCGCTACCAGGACCGTGGTCGACCCGAGCCTGGCGCCCGGTCAGACCCAAATGCGACAGGCGGGCGTAGTCGGTCAACGGCTGCAGACCATACAGGTCACCTACGTGGACGGGCAGGCCGAATCAGAGCAGGTGGTCAAGGAGGAGACCGTAGCCATGCCGGTGGATCAGGTGGTGGCCGTCGGTCCCGACAAGCCGAAAGAGGAACAGAACAGCGGGCAGCAGTCCAAGGAGGACACAGGCAAGGACTCCCAGCAGACGCAGAAGACGCCCTCTCCGAGCCCCTCGCCCAGCCAGGATTCGCAGTCGGCAACGACACCGACCCCTACGCCAACACAGACCAAGCCTCCGCAGACGACGCAGACAACCAAGCCGAAACAACCAAGCACACCGGCTCCAGCTCAGCCCGAGAACAAACCAGCCCCGTCGCCAGCGCCGAGCCCATCTCGTGACGGTCTTTGGCATGCGGAACCTGGTGTAGCCCAGGTCTACGCCGGGGGTGCAGCAGCCCAGCGCGGATGGACGGGTTCGCAATTCAATGACCTGGTGACACTCTGGAACAAGGAGTCAAGCTGGCTCTGGTATGCCCAGAACCCCAGTTCACCCGCCTATGGCATTCCCCAGGCTAACCCTGGCTTCAAGATGGCGCAATTCGGAGCCAATTGGCGTGACGATGCTGCTGTCCAGATTGATTGGGGCCTCTACTACATCGCACAACGGTACGGCAGTCCTAGTGCGGCCATGAGCTACTGGAACGTACATCATAACTACTGATCCCCTAACCACATCCACGAGCAACGAACCGACATGAACACTAAAACCGAGAGTGACCGCCTCCTGGGAGCAGCCGACATCCGACGCCTCGCTGACCAGATCGGCATCCACCCCACCAAACGATTGGGGCAGAACTTCGTCATCGATCCAGGGACTGTCCGCAGGATCGTCCGTCTGTCGGGAGTGGTATCCGGCCAATCCGTTCTGGAGGTGGGTCCTGGTCTGGGATCCCTGACTCTCGGTCTGCTGGAGGCGGGCTGTCTGATGACCGCCGATGAAATCGATCCCGCCCTGGCCCGGCAGCTGCCGCGGACCGTCCGCGAGCGCATGCCGGAGAGCCTGGACCGGCTGACTGTGATCAACCGGGATGCTCTGACACTTACCCCTCAGCTGGCAGGCGACGCGGGCACAGCCACCGACCTGGCCATGGTGGCCAATCTGCCCTACAACGTAGCCACTCCGATCATTCTGACCCTCCTGGCCCGGTTCGCCAATCTGAGCCGGTTCCTGGTCATGGTCCAGAAGGAGGTTGCGGACAGGCTGACGGCCACCCCGGGCTCCAAGGTCTACGGCGCTCCCAGTCTGAAGCTGGCCTGGTATGGGCATGCCGCCCAGGCGGGCAGGATCGGGCGCCATGTCTTCTGGCCAGCCCCCAACGTGGACTCGGCACTGGTCTCCTTCACCCGGGACAAGGACGGACCCGGACGCACGGACGAGGGAACGAGGACCCGAGTCTTCTCCCTGATTGATGCCGCCTTCGGACAGCGCCGCAAAACCCTACACGCCGCCCTGAAGGGCCTGGTGACCGCTGAAGTCTTCCAGGCCGCAGGCATCGACCCTGCACGCCGGGGGGAAACCATGACCATCGAGGAGTTCGTGGCCCTGGAGCAAGCCCGCCGCGAGGTGGCCGCTTGAGCCCGGCCGCCGGAAGGGAAGGCATTGCCCTCTACTGTCCCGCCAAGATCAATCTGAGGCTTCGTGTCGGTCCGGCCCAAGCCGAACTTGGAGGGCGACACCGCCTGGACACCATTTACAGCGCTGTGGGAATCTGGGATCGGGTGGAACTACGTCGGACAGAACCCGGCAACGGCTTCCGCTTGAGCCTGGAGGGCGACCACTTGGGCGACCTGAACCGCCGGGATGCCGATCCACGCGCCAACCTGGCCGTCAAGGCCCTTCTGGCCATGGCACAGGCCACCGGGCACCAGCCTGATGTGGCTATTCACATCCTCAAACGGATACCTGTGGGCGCCGGGCTGGCCGGTGGATCCGCGGATGCTGCCGGAACCATGCTGGGGTTGAACCGGCTCTGGAATCTTGGAATGGCTGCCGCCGAGCTGGACCGCATCGCCGCCAGGCTGGGCGCGGACCTGCCCTTCTGCCTGCATGGAGGGCTCAGCAGAGGTACAGGTTTCGGCCAAATTCTTGAGCCCCTGGATCCGGATGGCCTGCAGGCCCAGCGGCTGTCCCGTGCTGGGCTGACCGGACACCTCCTGATCGGTGCCTACGAAGATCAGTTGAGCACAGCCCATGTCTACAAGGCCTTCGATCTGATCGGACCCGGCCCCAACGACCCGAACGACCTGCAGGAGACCGCCTGCACCCTGCACCCGCGCTCGCGCCAGGCTCTGGACCTTGCCCGGCAGGCAGGCATCGGACCGGCCTTCGTCTCTGGATCGGGCCCCTCCGTGGTGGTCATGGCCCCTCACCCCAAGCAGGCAATCGCATTGATAAGGCTCTGGCGGGAGCAAAATGCCGTGGACAGGATAATCGAGGCTGACTCGCCAGTCCTGCCCAGGATGGTCCCCCTGAGAGTCACCCATGGACAGTAGAGTAGGCAGCATGACGAATCCCGAACCACTCGACGAACGCGAGGCCCGCAGGCAGTTCGTACGACGGCGGCAGAAGATGGTTTTCACCATAGTCGTCAGCGCTCTGGTTGTTATCCTTATCATCTGCGGTCTGATTATCTTCGAGTCCATCGGGCATACCGCCAAACATGCCAGCATCACCAAGCCCAACTATGGTGTCGCCGTGCCCTGCCCGCCTGACAAGTCCAAGCTGGTCAACCACCCCGACATCCGTGTGCGGGTGCTCAACGGAACCAACAAGTCAGGTTTGGCCACTGCCCTGGCCTCTGCCCTGCGTAATCGGGGATTCAATATGCAGGATGTGGCGGACTATCCGGGCAAGACCGAGACAGCCCGTACCGAGATACGTTTCGGAGCTTCGGCCATTGACCGTGGCTACACAGTGGGATCCCAATTCAATGATGCCATTCTGATCATGGACGACCGCAGTGACGATCTGATTGACGTAGTCGTCGGGGCCACTTTTACCGATCTTAACGACGAGGACAGCACCCCTGTCGTAGGACGTAGAATCGAAGCCATCAAGGGCTGCCAGGCCGACCCCTCCTCCATGAAGAACCTGCCCAAGGCTCCCAAGGCCTGACACCGCAGCAATGTTGCCGGCCTGGCATCCCGCCCAGGAGCGCGGACCCGGCTGTTGCAGAACCCCCAACAGGAGGCGTTTGCGCGCCGTGATAAGGTAGCAAGCGTAATACCCTTGGTTGGCGGGTGTTTGCGCGCTTGATACAGTTTCTTAGTACAGTTTTGAGTGTGATGTCCGGGGGATGCTGTAGCAGGCTCTGCGAAGAAGGGGATCGACTCATCTTGCGTCAACGTTCGGGCATGGCAGCCGCCGCCCCGGCCTTTCTCCTAGCCCTGTCCTGCACACCTGCTTTGGCCGGGAGCATCAGCGGCCCATCCGGAACAGCCACGCCCACCACCCTGGACAAACAGCAAGGAGGAGGGGGTCTGGAGAACCCCGACAGGGATGATAGCCCGCAGGCCGCATCGCCGTCCTCCCCCCCCCCGTCAACGTCCTCACCCCTGCCAACGCCCTCGCCTTTGAGCCACACGACCCCGATGCCCTCCTCACCCACACTCGATGCTGCCGACGATGCTGCTGCAGTCCAGGCCCAATCCTCCGCAGCCTGGATGGTCAGCTTCGACACGGCAGGCGGCGACAGCGTCGACAGGCAGACCGTCCCCGACGGGGGCCAGGCCAGTCGGCCCAGCCCCGACCCCGCCAGGGACGGATACCTGTTCGACGGCTGGTTCCAAGGCGACGTTGCCTACGACTTCACCCAGCCCGTCACCGGCAGCACCACCCTCACCGCTCACTGGACCAAGGGAGACGGCTATTGGGCCATCAGCCCCAGCCAAGGGCCCATAGCCGGAGGCGCCAAGGTCACCTCACCCCGCCCGCGCGACGCGGCATCAGACTCAGCCAGCTCAGCATGGGAGGCCTTCATTCCGCTGCCATAGGCTCGGACGGCAACCTGTACGCCTGGGGGTGGAACTACACCGGCCAGCTGGGCGACGGCACCACCACCGACCGGCAGACGCCGACCCTGGTAGGCAAGCCCCAAGGAGCGCCCAAAGGATTCACCTGGAGACAAGCCAGCCTGGGATGGTATCATTCCGCAGCCATCGGCTCCGACGGCCAACTCTACACCTGGGGAAACAACGGCAACGGCCAGCTGGGGCGTGCCCCCTCCAACGCCTGGCCGGCCAGCCGACCAGGCCCGGTCAGCTTCCCCGGAGAGCCTCAGACCACCAGCGTATGCTTCGGCCAGAATCAGGAGCAGGGCACGTGCCTCGCCGCAGGCAAGGATCTCAAGCCCAGCCCCGACGGCACCTGGAAGGTGACCACTCCCCCTTACACGCCGGGGCTGGTGCCCGTGGCCATCGACTGGACCCAGGACGGCAAACAGCAGGAAACCGACAAGGGCAACACCTACCGGTACCTTTCCATGGCCAGCCTGCCCCTGACCGGAGGCGACGGCATGCTCCTCTTGCTCGCCACAGGACTGCTCACCGCCGGAGCCGCAATAGCCGCCAAAAGCCGCCAAAAGCAGGCCCGAATGACAGACGGCATGAACACTTCACACGAGTAAGCAACAGCCCGGGCCACACAACAATCACAGCCAATACCAGCCTGGCACCTGATGACCATGCAAGCATCTTCCACATATAATTCGGCGGCATCCGAACACGCAGAACGCAGGTCAGGCCTGCCCTAGCCCTGGCTCTGCCACCAGTCCCGCAACTCCTGCTCGGCCGTCTGCCGGTCGACCGGGCCCTGATCCAGACGGTATTCCAGCATGTGCTGATAGGCACGTCCCACCTGCGGTCCGGGCTTGAGGTCCAAAATCTGCATGATCTGTCGTCCATCCAAGTCAGGCCGGATGGCATCCAAATCTTCCTGACGACGCAATTGAGCCACTCTGTCCTCCAACTCATCCATGGCGGAGGAGAAGACCTGGGCCTTGCGCTTGTTGCGAGTGGTCGCATCGGCCCGGGTAAGGCGATTGAGCCGTTCATAAAGAGGACCGGTCTCCCGGGCATAGCGGCGTACGGCCGCATCGGTCCACCGCTCATCCACGTAGCCGTGGAAACGCAGGTGCATGGAGATCAGGTCGCAGACGTCGGCGATCAGGTGGCGGTCGAAGCGCAAGGCCTTCAAGCGCTTGCGGGCCAGCCGGGCTCCGACTGCATCATGATGATGGAAGCTGACCTTGCCACCGGACTCAAAGCGTCTGGTGGCGGGCTTGCCGATGTCGTGCAGCAGGGCGGCCAGGCGCAGGGTAAGGTCCGGGGCGGGCACAGGACCGTCAGGTCCGGTCTCCAGGGCGATGGCCCGGTCCACCACCATCAGGGTGTGTTCAAAGACATCCTTGTGCCGGTGGTGCTCGTCTATCTCCAGCTGCAGAGCCGGCACCTCGGGCAGAACGATGTCAGCCAAGCCGGACTGCACCAGGGCCTCGATGCCCTGCACAGGGTGATCGGACAGCATGAGCTTGGTCAGCTCGTCGCGAATCCGTTCTGCCGAGACGATGCTGATTCGATCGGTCATGCGGGTGATGGCCTCTGCGGTCTCCGGGGCTATGGTGAATCCCAGCTGGGCCACGAACCGCACAGCCCGCATCATCCGCAGAGGGTCGTCGTCGAAAGACTGGCGGGGATCCACCGGGGTCCGCAACACCTGCTTGGCCAGGTCGTTGGCCCCCCGGTAGGGGTCCACGAAGACCAGGTCAGGCACCCGCAGGGCCATGGCATTGACAGTGAAATCGCGCCTTGAAAGATCGCCCTCAAGGCTGTCCCCATAGTCCACCTCGGGCTTGCGGGAGTCGGGATCGTAGGTGTCTCGCCGGTAGGTGGTCACCTCCACCTTGACCTGGGTGCCGTCAGGACGCCGCCGAAGCGCGCCAAGGGTGCCGAATTTGCGCCCCATGTCCCAGAAGCCCGACCCCCAATGGCGCAGGATGGGCTCGAACTGCTCGGGTCTGGCCGAGGTGCAGAAGTCCAGGTCGTGGGAGGGCCGGTGCAGGAGCAAATCGCGTACAGGACCCCCTACCAACGCCAGTTCATATCCCTGCTCAGCGAAGAGGCGCCCGAGCTCGATGGCCTCCGGCCAGACTTGGAAATCCACGCTCACCCTTTCCTACGGAGTTGATGCGCCTACTAGCATACCGTTACCCCACCTGCACATTACCTTACGTAGAGTTGGAGTATGATTACGCCCGCAGACATGGCGCGCATGCTTGCGCATAGCGCCGACTCTGCGGACATTCATGCCCGCGGCCAGCAGAAGCGGGGCCATCTTGTGGAAACCGTAAGCGAACGTCTGGATCCGCAGGTCCGCGAGCGCATACAGACCGAGGATGACGCTCCCACACCTGCCCTCATGCCCCGGCATAAGCATGCCTCAGGACCTTCAACCTTCGCCTCCCTGGATGCCCAGGAGCTGCCCGTGGTCCGCGAGTATTCGGCGGGCGGGCTGATCTTCGACCGGCATGACCGGGTGGCCATCATCGCCCGGCACTCCCGCTCGGGCCATCTGGAATGGTGCCTGCCCAAGGGGCATATCGAGAAGGGGGAAACACCCGAACAGACGGCGGTGCGCGAGGTCCATGAGGAGACGGGGATACTGGGTAGGGTGACCGACTCCATCGCCACCATCGACTACTGGTTCACCGGAACCAACCAGCGGGTCCACAAGCTGGTCCATCATTTCGTCCTGCGGATGATCGGAGGATCCCTGAGCGTGGAAGGCGACCCCGATCATGAGGCCGAAGATGCCATCTGGGTGGACTTCTCCGACCTGACCTCGGTGCTCAGTTACCCCAATGAGCGTAAAATAGCCTGGCTCTACGCGAGGAAGTACAAAAAACAGCCATGATCCAGACCCCCCTGCGCCCGGTCGGGCGCACCAGCCAGCGCACCCATGCCTTTAATCGATGGGCTCGGTGGGCTCGAATCCTGCTAGCGATTGTCCTTCTGCTGGCCCTGGTCATAACCCCCTGGCACCCGACAACAGCCCTGGCTGCCACCAGTCATCAGAGCTCAGCCGAGGTGGCCCTGCGCTGGTCGACGCCGGTGGTGACCGACAAGTCCGGCTACGCCCTGCGCGCTGCTGTGACCAACACCGCGAGCCAGCCCATGAAGCATGCGCATCTGAGCGTGTCCACCAGCGCCCTTTACTCCTTCAGCTCCCGGGTCGACATGCAGGCCTGGTCCGAAGGCCACGCCCGCATCCCCACCCCGGACGTGCTGGGTACGCAGACCGTACCGACAATCCCGGCCGGGCAGAGCATCGAGGTTGCAGTCAACGTGCCGACTGATCAAGACGCGATCAAGAAGATGACCAGCTGGGGGCCCAAACCTGTCCGGCTCTCCCTGAGCGACGATCAGGACCGGGTCCTGGGCGATGTGTTCACCTTTCTGACCAGGACCTGGGATGGCCTGCCCACCGCAGGCACCCCCGCCCTGTCCCTGACCATGGTCCTTCCGCTGACCTCCTCGGACTGGAATATTGACGACAGGGCCATGACGGCGTTGATGACCCAGTCCAGTGCCAAATCCGAGTCAGGCCCAGGCAACGATAAAAACCGGAATGTGACACTGACCCGCCAGGGTGCCCGCCGCCAGGAGGATCAGAGCCAGCTGCTGTCCAAGCACAAGTCCCTGCAGGCCCTGGGCGATCCGATCTACCTGTCCGCCTTCGCCAACCGTCCCCAGATTCAGGGGCTGATTCAGCCGGCCGACTTCGACATCACCAGGTATGCATCCCAGAGTCAGGACCGTTATGTCCAGGCTGGAGTCACCCCCGAGTCCTGGAGCGCCCAGACTGCAGCCAAGCTCTATGCTGACGCAACGCCTGGCATATACGCTTGGCAGGGCCGACAGGAGTGGACCATGGACTCCATCACCGTCGCCCGACGTGCCGGCTATCAGACGGTCATCGCCCCCCAAGGCTTCGAGGTCGACGCCGGCACCTCCGCCCACACCGGCAAGTACACCTTCGAAACCAAGGCCGGAAAGGTAACCGTCCTGTCGGCCCAGCGAGAGCTCAGCAACCTGGCCAGGGGCCATCCCAGCTCCACACGCGCCACCGGTGAGCAGACTCAGGCTGGGCAGACGGCCCGCTTCATAGCCCAGAGTGCCTTCTACCAGATGGAACAGCCTTACGCCGAACGCTCCCTCCTGGTATGCTTCGACGCCGATGAGGACACCCAACAGGCAAACCAGATCATGAACGAACTGGAGCATGCTCCGTGGATCAACCTGATCTCCATGGACAATCTGATGAAGGCACCCGACTTCACCGGAGGGTCGTCGGGTTTGCTCAAGGCCATGGAGCTCGGCAGCACCAAGAGCGGCACCAAGCACGGCGATGGCTCGACAGGCACTCTGGACTCTCTGATTGCCAGCCGGGCCGACATCGACCGATTTGCCACCTCCATTCTGGCTGACAACAAGCAGGATTCCCAACCCACCGCCAGTGCCACAGCAGGCAAGACCGACAGTCAGGCCCTGGCCCGCCAAGATGCCGACACCACCGCCCGCCAGCCCAAGGACCCGCATCAGTGGCTGAACCAATTGACCGCAACCCACGACGACCTGGCTCTGAAGTCCTTGGGGGGAACCGCAACCGCCGCTGGTCTGGCCGATCAGGCCGAGGCCATATCCCACCGGCTCCTTGACGGGATCAGCATCACGCCCAGCGAGTCCCTGAACGTGGTCAGCGAGACGGCCTCTATGCCCGTCACCGTCAGCAACAGCCACCCCTACCCTGTATACGCTCGCATCAGCGCTCGAACCGACTCCATGGAGATTGTCACCTCGCGTATGGCGGAGGTGGTTATTCCCGCCCGCTCCGAGGCTCAAGTGACCTTTAAGGTCAGGGTGGCGGCAGCCGGCAGGGCCAACGTGGACATCGGCCTGCTGGACAGCCAGGGCCGCCCCTTCGGCCAGGTGCGCCGGGCTCAGATCACCAGCAATCTGCGACTGAGCGACATGAGCGGCCTAATCATCATCGTCATCGCCGTACTCCTAGGACTCCTGGGGCTCTGGCGGCAGTTCCACCGTACGAAGGACCCGGACGAATGAGTTCCGTAGGGCGCAATTCCGCCATCATGGCCACGGGGACCGCGGCCTCCCGCGTGACCGGGCAGATTCGCACCATCCTGCTGGCAGCCGCCATAGGCACCACCGGGATCGCGGCCGACGCCTACCAGACCGGCGCCATGATCCCTCAGGTCATGTTCACCCTGATCTCAGGCGGCATCTTCAACGCCATCCTGGTCCCGCAGATCGTGCGCACCCTCAAGGAACGGGACGCAGCAGACCGGCTGAACAAGCTGATCACGGTCGCCATGGTCCTCCTGGCCCTGCTGACCCTGCTGCTGATGCTGGGCACCCCGGTACTGACCACCATCTATCTGAACTCCAAGTGGAACCCGGCCCAGCGGGCCCTGGCCAACTCCTTTACCCTCTGGTGCATGCCCCAGGTCTTCTTCTACGGGCTCTACACGGTCCTCGGTCAGATCCTGGCCGCCAAGGGCCGGTTCACCGCATACGCCTGGAGCTCGGTAGGCGCCAACGTCATCAGCTGCCTGGGGTTCCTGGCCTTCATCCTCCTGTTCGGCAACGCCCGCAATCAGCCGGTCGGCTTCTGGGACAACGGTAAGGTGGCCCTGACCGCTGGAGCCTGGACCCTGGGCGTGGCCTTCCAGGCACTGGTCCTCTTCATCCCCCTGATCATGAGCGGCTTCCGCTATCGTCCTCGCTGGGGTCTGCGTGGAATCGGCCTGCGATCCATGGGCTCGGTAGCGGCATGGAGCATGTGCGTGGTCATCATCGACCAGCTGGCCAACGTGGTCAATGCCCGCATCAACAACGGCGCGCCCCTTGAAGGCAACCCATTCGACATCGCTGGCAACGGCTCCTATCAGAACGCCTACACGCTCTTCATCCTCCCCTATTCCCTGGTAGCCGTCTCGGTCAGCACGGCCCTCTTTCCCAAGCTGTCCAAAGCGGTTTCGGACGGCCGCATCGGGGATGCCCGCAATGAGCTGAGCCAAGCCCTGCGCAACGTCGGACTGGCCATGTTCTTCTTCGCTGCAGTCCTGTTGGCAATTCCAGTGCCCATCACACGAGCACTGCTGCCTTCGGTAAGTGTCCATGAGTCTGTCCTTATCTCAGGGCCGCTGATAACCCTGTCCCTGGGGCTGGTCCCCTCAAGCGCCTTCCTGCTCATTCAGCGCACCTTCTACGCCTTCGAGGATGGGCGGCATCCTTTCATTTTCGCTGCTGTCTCCAACACCATCCAAGTAGCACTGGTTCTGGTATCCATACGCTTGTTCCCTCCCCGCTACTGGGCAGCGCTGGTGGGTCTGAGCCTGTCCCTGAGCAGCATCCTCAGCTTCCCTGTCCTGACCCACATGCTGCGCAGCCCCTTCCAGGGGAATCTGGACGAGCGGCGGATTCTGACAACTTACGCCAAGGCTTTCCTGGCTGCGGGATTGGCCCTGGCAGCCGCCCTGACGGTCAAGACCCCGGTGACCCACCTAGTCGGCGCCTGGGTTCAGGGCCGACAGGGCCATATGAGCTGGGTGCAGGCACTCTTCATCTGCGTGGTCATCACCCTGCTGACGGCGGTCATCTATGTCGTGACCCTGGTAGCCCTGCGCACTGAGGAATTCACCCAGTTCCTGATCGACCTGGCCCGTCGACTGGGCAGGGCAACCCGGCACCCCGTCCGCAGCATGGACACTCTGCAGGGACGACCCTCCCGGCTGGCCGACCGCTCGGTCAGGGTGGTGCACTCCTCCTCCCCTGACTCCGCTCTGCCCGGCATGGACGCAGCCCTGGAGAACTTCGAAGAGGCCCATGAGTCCGATACTGATGGAGAATCCGCGATAGCCGGGCCTCCGCCGGCCCCTCCGACCCCGCAACCCGTTAGGATTGTACCTAGGAACAGCAAGGTCCACCACGGTGTCGCCGACTACAGGCGACGCCCCACTTCTGATGAGAGCTCGGCAACCATGAACGCGCATATCGGAGACACCATCCTCGGCAGATATACCCTGGTCACCCTGCTCCGCCGCGCAAACGGTCTGAGCGCCTGGCGGGCCAAGGACAAGGTCCTGGACAGGGACTGCCAGCTCTTCATCGCCGGGGATTCAACCTGCATGGACCGGATCAACGTCAACGCCTCCAGCCTGGCGCTGAGCAAGGACCGCCGCTTCACCCCGGTCTACCAGCTGCACACCCGTGACAAGGTCTCCCTGATCGTCACCGCCCCCGATGCCGGTATGTCCCTGAGGGACTACATGCACGGACCCGCCGGGGAAACGCTCAGCAACCGGGCCATCGGCACCATCATGGGAGAGGTCACCGAGGCCATGCGCACCCTACATGCCGCCGGCATGGTCGACTATGCAGTCTCCACGAGCACCATCAGGCTGGCGCCAGCCTCGATCACCCTGGCCGATGCACCCATATCGCCTATGCTCGAGCACCCGTCGGCCTCAACTGAAATGGGACTGACGGACGAGGAGTATGCCATACACGGGCTGGCCGGCGTGCTCTATGCCATGCTGACCAGACGGGCCGATCAGGACGGACGACAGCCAAGTCTGCAGGAGCTGCCCGAGCAGACCCCGGAAGAGTTCAAAATCATCTGCATGCGTGGACTGGGCCTGACTAATGAGCAGGGAGCCATGCCGGTTCCACTGGTCACCCTGGCGGAGCTCTCGGCCCTGCTCAGCCCCTGGGTCCCGCCCGAGGAGCTGACCGACAGCGATCTGATTTGGCCCGAGCTGGACGGCCGTGCCTCCATCGAGGCCGTGGCCCTACGCCCGGTGGACCCCAGGAACGTACTCCCGCTTCCCGCGGGATTGACCTCCTCAGCCCTGCCTGCCGCGCAGACCGTATCCCACCATGAGCCGCACTGGAAGACCAACCAACTGCTCTTCCCCGGCCGCAGTGAGATTGAGATGCTCAATCCAGAAGACACGGATACGGATCTCTTCTCGCTCTTTGACGAGCGTCAGCGGCTACGCTCGCTGAACAGCTCCTCCCGCAAGACCGCAGCCATGGATGTGAGCGCACTCAGGGCGACAATGCCCAGGCCCGCGGCCAATGAGGAAGAGTCCAAGGCTGTGACCGGACGGATGCCAACCATCAAAGACGATCAGCGTAAATCCTCCGAGGCTCTCAGCGGCAACGGCGTAACTGCCGACAATCCCGTGGAGCGAGGCTTCTCCCAGTGGGACTTCCACAAATCCGGCAGTGCGCAGGATGATGCGACGGCCGGCAGTCGCCAGACCACAGCAATATCCAACCGGACCGCTTCACAGGACGACGTGGATTCGCATGCGCGTCAAACAGGAGCTGCCGCCGCTGAATCTCATATCGCAGGCGGTGGAGAACCTGCAGCTCGCAGTGGACATTCGCCTTCTGCCGCATCTTCTGAAAAGACCGTGGCCCCTGCCCAGGTGGCCCGTTCCTCTAAGAACCCTGATTTCGATGAGGAGGAGCAAGAGACCACAGTCATGGAGCCGCTGCCCCCCAGCTTCACACCTGAAATCCACTCCATGCCCGTGCCGGTGACATACTCGGTACTTTCCGACGATGAGCAGGATAAGGGTCTGGATGACGAAGCCGATATGGCTGACACCCGTCTGTTCGGACGCTTCACGACTCGCTCAGTGGTCATCGCCATAGCGGCTATAATCGTTGTGGTGGCCCTGGTCTGGGCCCTCTCAACCATTACCGGATCCCGATCCGAGGTCAGTAAAAGTGAGGGCGGCTGGCCGGTCATGTCCAACGTGCCCTTCCCCGGCAAGACCAATGAGAGCGACGAAGCGACTCCCTCCAGCAATGGCAATGGTGACGACCAGGCTCAGGCCGGCACCAATGCCGGGAACGACAAGGTCAGCCACGCTGACAAGAAGGCGGGCAAGGTTCCCAATCCGCCCAAGCCCAAGAACACCACAGCCTATCAGACCAGTCGCCAGCTCTTCCTCAACAAGCCTGCCGGCCTGCAGGGCTATGGA
This sequence comes from Bifidobacterium sp. W8114, assembly GCF_016101165.1. Taxonomy (NCBI): domain Bacteria; kingdom Bacillati; phylum Actinomycetota; class Actinomycetes; order Bifidobacteriales; family Bifidobacteriaceae; genus Bifidobacterium; species Bifidobacterium sp. W8114. Next base: position 21,151 of record NZ_JACFRA010000007.1, read on the forward strand.
TGGTATATGCATCTAACCAAGCCGGAAGAGGTCTCCCGCCTGACCATCGTCGCACCTCAGAGCGGTGGCCATGCCCAGATCTATGCGAATTCCACAGCGGCTCAGCCCAACCAGGGACAGCCTCTGGCCGACTTCAGCTTCGATGCCTCGGGCACAACCCAGGTCACCCTGCGCGAGCCGGCAACGACTCAGGACCTGGTCATCTGGGTACCCATGGATGGTATGCCGGGAAATACCCTGCGCTTCACTTCCGTCCAAGTCTTCTGAGCATGACTATGGGTCGACGGCAACAAAGGCGAATCATCCCGACGTCGGCCCACGGGCCACTTGTCGACCGCAATTGCCTGCAGGCCCCATGGGCCCCGTCAATCGGACATGACTGCCCACCCATCCGTATGCCGATACTATGGGTGTACCGAAATGGTAATGTGTTGGATTTTTCCTCCTACATAGCGCCCACAGGTAATACAGTTTCCTTAGACAACGGCGGCAGGAAGGCGGAAGTCAGTTATGGCGGATGATCCCAATATCGCGTCCAAGGTCATCAAGAACGATCCTTGGTATAGCTCCTATGCAACACGAGCCGAGCAGATGCGGGCCTCCGAGATTCGTGCCCTCTTCGCCGTGGCCAATCGGCCTGAGGTGGTCTCCCTGGCCGGCGGCATGCCCTATCTGGGCCGGATGCCTTTCGCCAAGTTGGCCGACCAGCTTGGCGATATGCTGCGGAGCAAGGGCCAGGTGGCCTGGCAGTATGGGTCAGCACAGGGCGATCCCCACCTGCGTGAAGACGTGCTGCCCATCATGGAGCTGGAAGGCATCAAGGACGTCCAGCCGGATGATGTGGTCATAGTCAACGGTTCCCAGTCGGGACTGGACCTGATCACCAGGATTATGTGCAACCCCGGTGATGTGGTTCTGGCCGAGGCACCCAATTATGTAGGTGCATTGGGCGTCTTCCAATCTTTCCAGGTCGATGTGGTCAATGTGGCCATGGACGGAGACGGACTGATTCCCGAGGCTCTGGAGGAGACCATTTTGGAGCAGCGCCGCCAGGGCAAGTCGGTCAAATTCCTCTACACTGTGCCCAACTTCCACAATCCTGCCGGGGCCACCATGAGCGTGGAACGGCGGCCACGAGTCATTGAGATCGCCAGGAAGTACCACGTGCTAATCGTCGAGGACAATCCTTATGGACTGCTGGCCTTCGACGGCCAAACCTACCCGGCCCTGCGCTCTTACGACTCCGAGGGCGTTGTCTACCTGAGCAGCTTTTCCAAGATCATCGCTCCTGGCATGCGTGTGGCCTGGATGGTTGCGCCTCCCGGCATCCGACAGAAACTGGTTCTGGCCAACGAGTCGGCCATCCTTTGTCCTTCCAACATGAGCCAGATGACCATCACCACCTATCTGGACAACTTCGATTGGAAATCGCAAATCAACGATTACCGGGGAATGTACAAGGAACGCTGCGATGCCATGGACGAGGCTCTGAAGGAATATCTGCCCTACTGTTCATGGCTCAAACCCAAGGGTGGCTTCTACATCTGGCTGAAGATACCCCAGGGGCTCAATGCCAAGGACATGCTGCCCAGGGCAATCACCGCCAAGGTGGCTTACGTGTCGGGCACAGCCTTCTACGATAACGGGGAGGGCGCGGACCATATGCGCCTGTCCTTCTGTTACCCCACTCCCGATCGAATCCGAGAGGGAATACGCAGACTGTCCACGGTCATCGAGAATGAACTCGCCACCGTCCGGCTGTTCGAGCCCGACAGCGGCAAGGAAAGGGGCTGAATCATGGCGGCCAAGCACAGTAAGACACCACGGCAGCAGACCGGCGGCAAAACCCCCGCAGTCGGCAAGACCAAGACAACCGCGAGCGCGACGCCGACCACAGTCGACAGCCCGGACACCACCGTAGCCACGACTGCTGGCGAAGTGGCCAAAAGAGCCAGGCGTACCTCGCACCGCTCCACCCGCGAGGCCACGCCATTCACCATGGACGATGTCCTCTCCCTGGCGAGCAAGGCCACCAAGCGTGCTGATAAGTCCCTCCTGGTTATTTGCGGCGGCCTCAGCCATGAGCGCGATGTCTCCATCAGCTCGGGACATCGAGTTCAGGGATTCCTGGAGGAGGCCGGATGGACGGTCCATGTCCATGACATGGATGGCTCGCTCCTGCCCTACCTGACCGACGAGTCGACCCGTCCTGATCTGGTCTGGCCTCTGCTGCACGGCGCCAACGGCGAAGATGGATCCATCCGTGATGTCTTGGAAATGGCGGAACTGCCTTACATCGGATCCCGGGCCAAGGCCTCCAGGACCGCCTGGAGCAAGCCCATCGCCAAGAACGTTGTCCGCTTGGCCGGATTGCAGACACCACATTCCGTGACCTTGCCTGAATCCATGTTCCGCGAGCTGGGAGTCGAACCCGTTATCGATATGCTTCTAGGTTCGCTGGGACTTCCGCTCTTCATCAAGCCCACCATGGGCGGCTCGGCCATGGGTTGCACCATGGTGACGGAACAGAGCCAGCTCACTCAAGCGTTGATCAACTGCTTTGCCTACGGTGATGTGGCACTAATCGAACAGGCTGTCACGGGCACTGAAGTCTCCGTCTCCATCCTCGAGTTTGACGGACACCCCCTGGTTTTGCCTCCGCTTGAAATCTGGACCCCCTCAGGCACCTACGACTTCGAGGCTCGCTCCACACCTGGCCCGACGGAGTTCTATGTTCCAGCTCGACTGGATGCCAAGACCACACAGGCTGTGAGCGATGCTGCACTGACCGCCCATCGGGCTCTGGGGCTTCGAGATATCTCGCGCACCGACTTCATCGTCGATGCCCAAGGTCAGCCGCAATTCCTGGAGTCCAATGTTGCGCCCGGCATGACGGACACCTCGCTTCTACCGCAATCAGCCCTGGCCGCCGGCTACAACCTGCCAGAGCTATACACTGCATTGGTTCAATCGGTTTTGAATCAAAAACGAACCAACTGAGACCTCAAAGCCTACCTGGCTCTGCCTACCACTCGGTTAGCATGAGCAAAGTCCGCATGATATATGGTGTGTAAACTGCACAATATGTATCATGCGGACTTGCAATTTAAATAGCTTGCAAATACAGGCAGAGCAGATAGTGCACAAGACGGGCACATTACACACAGTACGGACTGACAGTTTGTAATCATTAAACCCGGTACTCTATTCTGCATTCATTATTCTCATCATCATTCTTCTCTACCCGCCAAATGTCAGTTGTTCACTGCTCACCACTCTGCCTCGGTTATCTCCCTCCCTTTATCCGTCAATCTCGACTCCCAACTTCTCCGTTCCTCTCCTCTCCCCCGCTTCGCCTTTACTACTCCACCAAAGCCAAGGCTGATTGGAGGTATGTTCAATCAAGTCCTTGCTTTTATATTGCCGACTAGGCTGACTTGCAGAAGAGACGCGGTCTAATAAATAGCCGATGCCGGTATGGCTGGTCACCTTCCAGGATTCAACTCACGACAGTGCTATATTGCTCTACGCCTATGCATGCGCGCATGGTCGGTATCGAATGTTTCACGTGAAACATTCTCGGATGATCAACTTACTTCATCAACTCCAGCGAGAGCCCCGCATGCCACAACGCCTGTGACCGACAGAGAATCCTGCCAGTTAACGGTGCGAGTCGAATAAAGATACGGGCCTCGAGCAAATGAATACAGCCTTCATAGGATCGCAATCACTACGGGTTATGCATTAATCGGCTCAGGCTTCTTTACCGTGACGTTTATTAATCAAGCGCGACTACATTGAGGCAACGCTGCCTCTATACTTTCAAAAATCGAGCGCGCATCTCTACTGTGCCAGCAGGAACTCTGAGCGCGGGCGAGACCGCACCAGTAAATTGTCGTTCTTTTATCGGCATTGTTGTACTGATTGATTTACCCCGATTCGCACATCCTCATCGTTGATGAGTACAATCTCCTTATCAGAATTGATTCATCGAGTCATAGAGCTTACGCATTTTGCCCCCCGGCAACCGATCCAAAGCAAATAGGTAAAAACCCGCGGATACCCTGCAAGTCATTGGATTCGCATGTACAACATACCCAAGCGCATCCGTCCTTATTGAAAGACCATACTTTCGTAAAATCGAACTAACAATTGAAACCGCACCCCACCCTTATCGAACTATCTACGGCCTGGCTAGATACGTCTTACTTATTTCTGCTACCTTCCTCGTCCTCGTCCTTGTCCGATGCGAGCGAAGAACTTTCGACAGATTCTTCCTGACTTGAAGATACATATCGGTCAGCAGTCATGGCAGTCATATCCTCACCAGTCCCAAGGCTTTTGTCTTTTATCGGAGAATCAGCGTCCAACTCGTCGACATTGTCCTCAAGGCTTGGGGGATTCCAAAAACGCCAGCTATGCCAGCTGTCATCCTTACTCTTATCATCTGTTTGATGGCTAGGATGCTCCCGCAGCAACCGATCAACTCGGAGCATAAACCAAATCAGCACTAGAATCGTCCCAAGATTGGTCACGATGGCGACTACCACGGTTTTCTCCATAGTTCAAGAATAGCCTGCCCCTATCAGAACCGAACCTACTGTGAGATAAGTAGCGCCCTTTTCGCCCACCGCGTGTGCCTCGGTCATCCTGCATGGATACAGTAGCGTTATGAAGCAAACTGTTCATGATGCCATTGTTATAGGGTCCGGACCAGCAGGTTACACAGCCGCCATTTATCTTGGCAGAGCCGGATACGCTCCACTCGTTATTGCTGGAGCTCTTACGCCTGGCGGTCAGCTTATGAACACCACCGAAGTAGAGAACTTCCCTGGATTCCCTAAAGCGGTACTGGGCCCCGATCTGATGGATCAGATGCGCGATCAGGCAGAACATTTTGGTGCCCAGATTGAATACGACGATGTCGTCTCAGTTGACTTGAACGGAGACGTCAAGCGGATAACAACGGATGGCGGCCAGGAATACCAGGCTCGATCCCTCGTTATCACCACTGGCTCGCAATATCGTAAATTGGATGTTCCTGGCGAGCGCGAGTTCTCAGGACGAGGGGTATCCTACTGCGCCACATGCGACGGTTTCTTCTTCAAAGACAAGCCGATTGTTATTGTTGGCGGTGGCGACTCTGCCATGGGTGACGCGGACTTTCTGACCCGTTTCGGCTCTTCTGTCACACTGATTCACCGTCGCCAAGGCTTCCGCGCTTCAAAAATCATGGTGGACCGCGCCAAGGCTAATGACAAGATCAACTTCCTTCTTGATTCGGTCGTCACGCGGATTAATGGCGACGATAGTGGTGTGACGTCTTTGGATATTCGCAATACAGCCACTGACCAGCAGTCCACTATTCCAGCTAACGGAGTTTTCGTTGCTATTGGATTCACCCCTCAGACTGCTTTCCTCAATGGACAAGTTGATCTGGACCAGGACGGCTATATCCTGGTCAAGGGTGGATCGACAACCACTTCTGTACCTGGAGTCTTTGCCGCTGGTGATGTGACCGACAAGATCTATCGTCAGGCCATCTCTGCTGCTGGCATGGGTTGCCGTGCTGCTTTAGACGCTCAGGAATATCTGACAAGTTTGGATAGCCATAAGGCTTGAACGGCCCCGCAAACAAAGATTTAAGTGCCTGACAGTTTACGATTGTCAGGCACTCCGTTTATTGATTATGCCGTGTTACCTACTTAGTTTCTTCTAGTTCTCCATTGGCCACGACCGGACACTCTACTCAACAGGAGCATTCCCGACCTTACAGCTACGCACATCATCCCCCGCTGACACAGGCTGCTTCTCATCGAAACAATCTCCCACAACCGATTCCCTCCTCCCCAAAGCCGTAACTGAAATTCTCAATGTCTCGCTGCACGGATTTGCCACCTCACATCAACGGCCAAGGCCAATCTCCGTCAAAAGCCGTACGAAAGCAAGGGCTTATTACCTACCAGACGGCGTACAAAGAAGCAGCAATTCAATCATGACCTACTGGGTAGCCGGTCAACAACGACTAATCGCATATCTCAGGATTGCATATACCCATCACACTGCCGACAGCTATCAAGCTACCAGAGACGGATCCAGTTAGATATGGTGACCCGACAAAATGACCGGGTAACCCATTATGCAGTGATTCATAATCCAACAGCCTGCCGACTGACTGTTTGCCAGCTTCAAGCTATTTAATCAACATTCCAATGCAGATATATCTGGTTGGTGAATGGAACACATACCTAGGATAGCCCAATCATTCTGATTCCAAGGCAAATGCAGCGATTGCTCATCAACCCATCCCAAACTCGATCGAGCCATGAAGCAATCGCTCACTTTAACGGCAAGGTTTGGATGAGCAAACCCTGAAGTTCCATTTCCAGAATGGGATCAAACCCAGCCTTTATCACCCGAATCTCCGTCATTACTTGCAGATTGATTCTTTTCCAAGAGAATGGCAACGATGCGGTCCATGTCTTCAGGCGAAGAAAAAACGATTTCTATTTTCCCGTGCTTTTTAGTGCCCTTAATAGCCACCTTGGTGTCAAAGCGACTTTCTAGATCCTGGCGTACGGGACTATCCGCCCAGGCGTCTACTCTAGGCTTTTTTGCTCTCTTCTTGGCCTGCCCAGTCTGCAAAGCGACAAGTTCCTCAGTAGATCTTACCGACAGACCTTCAGCAATGATCTTGTCTGCCAGAGCAGTCATAGACTTTTCATCCGGCAAAGTAAGCAAGGCGCGGGCATGTCCAGCCGACAACACACCTGAGCTTACCTTTTTCTGCACACTTGGGGGCAACTTCAACAATCGAAGTGTATTCGTAATCAGAGGTCTGGACTTAGAGATCGACTTAGACAAACCGTCCTGAGTCAAGCCAAAATCATCAATCATTTGCTGATAAGCGGCTGCTTCTTCCAACGGATTAAGGGCCACTCTATGGAGATTCTCGAGCAAGGCATCACGCAACATGGTGTCATCGCTCGTTGTTTTCACAATTGCAGGTATGGTATCCAGACCAGCCAATCGAGTAGCACGCCAACGACGCTCACCCATTATGATTTCATAATTGGTTGTTTGCTGTAGACCCTCTTCCCTCTGATTTGAAAGCTGACTCGATTGTTCCTCACCGGTCTTAGCGCCAATTGCTCCGGATTTGCTTTCCGCGCCGCCAACTGAGGTTGTCTTATTCTTGATTGTTCCTGGACGGTCTATAAGAGTTGATCTTCGCACCACTATGGGCTGCAATACACCAACTTCTTTGATGGAGCGTGAAAGCTCCAACAGTTCGTCTTCATCGAAGATTTGTCGCGGCTGCTGAGCATTGGGCCTAATATCGTCCACACGCACTTCAGCCAAGTACCCGCCTTGGACGGGTTTCAGCTCCTCTCGGCTATTGCTCTCCGTCTTATTCGGCTCAGCAGCATTGCCAACAATAGGTGCACGGTTGACGCTTTGCTGAGTCTCTTTTGTCCGATGATCGACAGCCCTACTCGATCCCGTCATCGGCAATGTTTCACGTGAAACATTTGTCGTCGTAGGACCAAAGAATAGATCACTTGGGTGTTCCAGGCTGCTGATGGACGGGACTGACCGACGCTTTGTAGTTCTCTTCGAAGTGGATGTTTCACGTGAAACATCCTCATTAAGAGACTCGGAAATGCTGACACGCTTTTGTCCCTTGTTGGAACGTTTACGACCGTTCCCAGAAGACTTTGCCGAAGCCGCTAGTTGAGAGCTTGTACTCCCCGAATGCGTAGTACTGCGTTCTCTTTTGTCTCCGTCTTCTTCTGAGGCATCTATATCTTTGCGAAGTCGTCCGTCCGATTCAGCACCCAAGCCCTGAAGGGTGGGCTGCTTATTGCCGGAATTCGGTACTTCGTTATCTTGTTGACGGCCATTGTCAGCATTGGTTTCGTCATCTTCACCTGGCAGGGCGGGAAATAGAGCCCCCAAGCCCTTGCCTAACCGTGAACGGCTTGTCATGTCCTCACTCCCCCTGTCTTCTATTGGCAATATGTTCCAACACTTGCTCGGATCTCTGGGCAATTTCTAACGCCGCCTCTTCGTAAGCAATAGCGCCAGCTCCTTTAGGGTCGTAGGTGACAACGCTTTGCCGGAAGCTGGGAGCCTCAGAGATTTTGACAGAACGTGGGATGGTCGTATTAAGCACTATCTCTGGATAATGTTCCTTGACTTGATCAAACACTTCTTTGCTGAGCAGCGTCCGCCTGTCGTACATAGTCAACAACATGGTTGAGATTACGAGATAAGGATTATAGCTTTGCTGAACAAGTCCTATGGTATGCAGTAATTGTTGCAGTCCTTCAAGAGCATAGTATTCAGCTTGCACTGGGATCAATACCTCGTTGACCGAACACATGGCATTCAGAACTAATAATCCTAGACTAGGAGGGCAATCGACTAGAACATAGTCATAATGCTGGTGGCAGATTTTAAGATAGTCGGCAACCGCTTTCTTCATGAGCTGATTGCGGTTGGGCATATCCGCAACTTCCAGCTCAGCACCACTGAGGTCAATAGATGATGGGACAACCTCAAGGTTGGGGAATTCAGGGGATACTACCTTAACGTCGTCAATTCCAAGACGACCCTCGAGCACATCGTATGTTGATGGCGTCCCGGATTCATGAGCTACACCCAATGCAGTAGAAGCGTTGCCTTGTGGATCCATATCGATTACCAACACACGTTCCTCAAATTCAGCAAACGCACATGCCAGATTGACAGTGGTCGTGGTTTTCCCTACCCCGCCTTTTTGATTTGCAACGGCAATGAAGCGCGTTTTTGAAGGGTGAGGAAATTCAGCCTGATGTAAGGCCTGATAGCGCGCAGAAAGATCTGCCATCTCCGCACCAGACACCGAACCAGTCCCCTCAGCGAATATTCTATTGAGAATATCCGTTGCCGACTCCATACCTGATGGGGTTGGCGTGGGCTTCTCACCGATATCCGGGGTATTCCCCGAAACGGCTTTCACCTTCTTCGATGCGGTCACGAACCTTCCTCCTTTTGATAACCATTCAATTTTCCCGTCCTAGTTGGACATGTCAGAACGGCCGAAAGTTATACACGGTCACTGTTCATAACTGTGGACAAGTGTGGATAGATCCAACGGAGCCACAGCGGCTGGCCCTTACCCAAGATTATTAGATTTGCCTTGTAATTATTGGTAAGTCTGGCACTTCCCACCCCAGGCCAGCGTCTCCAAACGATGATGTGGATAATTCGAAGGCCAGGCCCGAATTGTGCATAACTTATTAGCAACAAATCTATAAATCTATTAACTCGTCAAACCAAGCAACATTATTCATTGTTATATTCAATGATCTTATCCATCTGTACGATAGCCACTATAAACACCGCTGTAATACCAAAATAAATCCTTCGGGTGACAAGCCTTATACAAACGTACAGCAAGGGGGAGGTTTCACGTGAAACATCTATACTGCCTGAGCAGTATTATTACCCCGTTAATTGTCTTCTAACACAGTCGGCTAACTTAGTTTTGTCTTTTATTTGCGGAATCTATCCATCTACCTCCAATAACGGCTGCCGAATCAAGAAAACAGAACTAAATGCTAATTTTAAGTAGTATTTTAGTGCTGTTAAACAAAAGACTTCATTATGTCTATAAGGACTCTAGTTTACTCCGCAAAATTATGATTGAAGGAGACGTAGCTAAGAAGCAAGACCTTTAACAACTTTTACTAAAAAAGACATAGAAAATATTTCGATATTCTCTCGTCTGTGCTTTCATATACCTAATCCTGATTATTTCATTCTGCGTTAATTGTTTCACGTGAAACATTACGATCTATCTCTACATAGCGATCATCCACCGGAAGCATCCCCTCGAATATTGCTATATGCTAAGGTGCCCTAAATGTAGTCGTTACTGAAGGTCGTTCTTGTAGAACATACTCATAACAGTGTGCTAAGTCATCTAGATGAGTTACAGCTGGAACCAATGAAGCCTAGTTTACTTGTTTTGGGTTAAAAAAGATCCTTTTTCAATGTTTCACGTGAAACATTCTTTCGTGGACGCATCTGAAACCGGTGAACAGCTCTCTTATAGCTCGGTTCGGTTGCCCCCAACTCCCACATCAGGGGGATTCTCGCCATTCCGGATTATTTTAGAGACATAATCTGTGCTGTTTAATCGATAACTCATGTAATCTTCATGCATTTGCAAGAATCAGGATACCCCTATCGATATTTCCTAAGGAAAGGGAGGAAACCGAACAGTTTAGAAAGCCGAGAAGATCGAGATAAAGGATAGACACAATAAACTCACTGGGAGTAAGAGAAACACATAAATGATTACAGCAAGAGGTGCATAACTTCGACTGTCTAGTTAAGGACGTAGGTAAACGCATAGATCCCCAGCAACGAAAGTAGAACATCTCCCGAGACTCTTAATGCAAGGATAGAAAGAGATGTCAGTATATCCAACTCAGATATAGGGCATCATACAATCATTCCAATACTACTTGGACGGCTACACCAGGATACAATGAAACCTCCTGCGCAACAAACCCAAAGAGGTACTTTGATGTGCGGTACATTCAAAATATATAATACCTTTATTTTAAATAATCTAATTGTATATAGCCAGTTCTGACTGTTGTCTACGGCGTTGTCTAAAACTAGAGTATCAAAAAACCTGAGAATGTTTGAGGTGAAAGCATACACGAGTCAGACAATAAAAATCACAAGCGTGCTTGTTTTCCTCTTAATCTAATACTCCATTCACCACGAATGAATATCGGCTAAGCCGCTGTCCGGAAAAGGCCTACTTAAATCTGATAGAGCTTAATCAATTATCTCTAATCAGGTATTCGATAAGGCTCTGTGTTGAATACTGATAATTGATTATCTTACCTAGCCTATTCTTGTCTTTAGATTGAGCAACATCTCAGGCATCAAAGTCATCAAACAAGGTCACATCAGTGTCGTACTTTAGTGTTTGTCCACGAGAACCACGTGAGTATCCTCAAGGCCGGGTGCGACTGGAGCTAGGCAAACCCGTGGATTCTCTCCATGACATTTTTTTATCTCTTTGGCAGCCTTATCCAGCTCAGCTTGTGCCGAACGACCCTTAAGGGCAATAAGCTGACCTCTCGATCTTAAAAGCGGCAGGGTCCATCCGGCGAGCTTAGTCATGGGGGCTACAGCTCGGCACGTCACAACGTCAAAAGTCTGTGGAACTGAAAGATTGGATTGGACGTCTGCTAGACCTGCACCACCCGTAACCTCCGAAGAGTCATGGTCATTTACATCTTGTTGGCTGTCAGCATTCCTGGTTTCGGTCGAGGCTAAAGAGCCAACACGGCCGTATGCCGAAACAGACTGTTTCTCTATTCGACGACGACCATGATGGCGGCTTTGTGAACTTTTTTTGTTGTGCCGAATCGAAGCCTTAGAGGATTGTGGAACCAGATCCTCCGCACGCTTGCGAATCACAACAGCATTTGCCAGGTGCAACTCATCAACCACTTCCTGCAACCAGGTCACACGCCGCTCCATTGGCTCGACAAGAACAACACTGCACTGCGGAAGGCAGGCAGCCAGTACAATGCCTGGGAAGCCCCCACCGGAACCTATATCCGCCACCGTTGCCGTCTGGCCGTCAGTGCTCAATCGCTCTCGCACGAAAGGCACAATAGCCGCTGAATTGAGTATGTGCCGTTCCCAAATAATGTCTTCATCGCGAGGGCCAATGATGCCCCTCTCCACACCCTCGCGCAAGAGCTTATCATGAAAGCGCTGCATGGGTACCAGAGCATCGCCGAGCACCTGCCTCAAGAGGGGACTATCGTTCAGCTCATCATCCACAACAGCCATTTCAACTCCTCACATTCACCTTCCACGCCCAGTCGGCCAAAGCCACAGACCATAACAGCGTCATATAGTCTCGTCGTATCCAGCAGGATTATTCACGCTGCCAGAATCGAAAACAGCTGCATTTCTAAGACCATTACCACCATATGGTTTTCAAACGCAAAAGAGCAATCCGGATTAAGCAACATGGCAGACTAAGCACAATCATGAGCCAGACAGCACTACACACACCTGCCAAATGGTACAGCGCTGGCAGATAGCACAACAGACAGTATGACCGAACCAAACAGTGTACCAATCCAGAAAGGCCGACGTCATGAATACTTGATCAACGCATAGCCCTGTGAGGCTTAACAGTCACTCCCTATCAGCATCCGCAGGATCATCATCAGCCTCGTATTCAGCCGAATCGACGACCTGATCGGTTTCATCCACGTCCAGCGGGTCGTCATACCCGACTGGCTCGTCCTCAACATCGTCAGGCAGGTCTTCGTCTTCGCTCTTGGCCTTCAGATAGACAGTGACGTACCGGTGGGGCTCCTCGCCGTGGGAACGTGACTTCAGCCCCTCCTCGCGGACCATGTCATGGACGATCTTGCGCTCGAAAGAGTTCATAGGCTTCATATTGACAGGGTCGCCAGTCTCACGAACCTCATCAATCACATCCAGGGCTTGCTCGCGAAGATGTTCGCGCTTGCGCCGCAGGAAACCATCCACATCCACAATCAGATGGGAGCGCTCCCCTATCTTCTGCTGCACGGCCAAGCGTGTCAGCTGCTGAAGAGCATCGACCACCTCACCATCCTTGCCGATCAGATGCTTGATATCCGTATCGTCGTCAGCCACAATCTGTACGGTCGGACGGTGGTTGCGCACCCCCATCTCGATATCGCCCTCGTAATCGACGATGTCCAGCAACCCCTCCAGATAGTCGGCGGCGACATCCGCCTCCTCATTGAGTTGCTCGATGGTCTTTCCCTGGTCCAGAGACTGAGACATCTATGCTCTCCTTACACGCGTTTACATCCGATTCATAACCTCAGGTCCACTGGATTCCTGGTCACAAATCGAGTGTCCAGTATTGAGGATACACGGACGTGATGATTGCAGACTACTCCAGTATTCGCCCGACCGAAAGCCGGGTCACCACGCCGGCCTCCACCGCCAGTAGCCGCATCAACGGCCGCGACGTTTGCGATGGGGCTGAGAGCGCTGGTGGGAAACGTTCTTGTTGTTGCGGGCTTCCTCTTCCAACCTCTTGGCCTCCATCAACTGCTCCTCCTCCAAAGAGGGCAGCCCCTGGCGCTTGCGGCGGGCATTCTCACGGCGATGGTCACGCTCTTCCTTGCTCTCCGCGGCAGGCGAGCCCGGCGTTGGCATATGGCGGACCTGGAAGAGGGTTCGGCCCAGATTCCAAAGGTTGTTGGTCAACCAGTAAATCAACACAGCGAAGGGGAAGTATATGCCCGAGAAGATATACATGACCGGAAAGATGAAGGCCATCATCTGCTGCAACTTGTACTGCTGTCCCTGCATGGCCGACCTGGGCATGTTCCGCCGGACGTTGTGGAACTGCGAGTAGAACATGGCCAGGCACATGAGCACAATGAAGACCACAATGACTATGCGGCCCGCACCCTGGGCTGACATGAAGTTGTCAGAAATCCGCAGCCCGAAGAAGGTGGTCTCCTCGAATTCTCGCGCCACCTGTCGATTGAAGGCTCCCAAGGGCGCCCGCTTGCCCCTGGCAATAAAGGGCACAGCCGAAAGCACATAGAACATGGTCATGAAGACCGGGCCCTGAACCAACGCAGGCAGACAGGACCCCATAGGGTTGGCATGATTGTCCTGGTAGACCTTCATGGTCTCCCGACTCATGGCCTCTCGGCTAGCCGGATCCTTCTTGTTGCGGTACTTGTTCTGGATCTTCATCAGTTTGGGCTGCAGGGCCTGCATCTTTTGCATGGATCGCAGCTGCTTGATGAAGAGCGGCAGGACACACAGGTTGACGACCAGCACCAACATCACTACCGAGAGCGCCCAGGCCACGCCGGGACCCTTGTGGAACCCGATCAATGTCAGGAACTTGTGGCAGTAGGTCATGATGTAGGTCATGAGCCACTCGATAGGGTACAGGATCTTGTAGAAGAAGCCGTATATGCCCGTATCGAAAGTAAAGGTGTCGTTGTTCTGGAACATTGTCAGGCCGTCTCCTTGTCTGGGGCCATGGGGGTCAGCCGGGCCTCCTCATGGGCCTTTGACCACGAGAACCGATAGAAGATGGAAAATCTTTGGGGCACGTCATCGATTCCGCCGTTGTTGAAGGGTGTGCAACGCAACAGCCGCAGAACTGCCAGGATGGTTCCACGCAAGGCCCCGAACCGTTTCAGGGCGGTCAAAGCGTACTGTGAGCACGTCGGGTAGTAACGGCACCTCGGCGGCGACAAGGGTGAGATGTGGCGCTGATACCAGCGGACTGCACCCTGCAAAGTCCGGGAGGCCAGGCCGCTCATGCCCTGCATCCTTCGTTGGCTTCCAGTCGTTGAATCGGTCGACCCTTGGATCCGCCGGCGAGCTGCAGACCTGACTGTCCCTGTGCATCGAGACTGCCGACAGTCTTTCCGGTCTTATGCGTGAGGTCACGGAAGAGCCTGTCCACTTGCTCCTCCAGCTGCTTGTAGGTGGCTGTAGCAGCGCTGGGTTTGGCGCGCAGGACCAGATCACAGGAGGATGGCAGCAGGTCCTCCTTGAATCCGGCAAGTTGCCTGAATCTGCGCTTGACCTTGTTCCTGGTCACGGCTTTACCCACATTTTTGGACACAGCAAGCCCCATGCGGCGTCTGCCTACAGGCAGGATGTCATGCCGCCCTTCGCGCACAGCCGATGTCACCGGCAACTGGGTCGCCGTCCGGTCAGATCCGGGTATCCAATAATGTATGACCAGATCCCTACTACTGACCCGATGACGTCGCCTGAGCACCGCCGTGAACTCCCGGTGGCTCCTCAGCCGTTCCACCTTCTGAAAAGGGATTGGGATCCGGCTCAGGCGGAGAGGGTCCGACGGCCCTTTGCCCGGCGGCGGTTGATCAGGGCACGACCGGAGCGGGTGCGCATGCGAGCGCGGAATCCGTGCTTCATGTGACGACGGCGATTGTTGGGCTGGAATGTCCTCTTCATAATTCGTTGCTCCCGTGTGTAGACATACTCGAGTACGGCTCGTAATGAGTCAAGCTATATCACGGTACACATGAGCCGGGACGGAGTCAAACAGGCTTCCATCATCCTACTGGTGAAAACCACTCCCTACCTTGCGCAAACCCTGTCATGGCGGGAGAAAGAGCCCCCTCACTTATCCACAAATTACATCACTGTTATTCACATTCGGCGCAGATACAACACGCTATCCTGTGGATAACCACGCAAAGTCGGTGTAACAATGGGCTACTGTCTACTTTGAGAGAAGCAGGAAGACCGGGACAATCCGTCGTCGAGAAGAGAGGAGCACACTGATGGCGCAGGATCCGCTGGATGCCGCTGCCCAGGCCGAGAGAATCTGGGATTCGGTCCTGCAGGTGCTCCGCTACAGCAGCTCATTGACCTCCAGGGACAAGGGTTGGCTGGAGGACATCACCCCTGAGGCGGTCTTCGGCACCACCATCGTTCTGCGGGTCTCCTCCAAGGCCACCCAGGAGGCTGTGCAGGGACCGCTCAGTCAGCCCCTCCTCAATGCACTGCAGCTGGTCACCAACCAGGAAATGTTCCCGGCCATCAAGATCGTCTATCCGGAGCAGATGGCCAAACAGATGGCTGCCGACCAGCAGAAAGACCAACGAACATCCGCCTTGGCTGGCTCCGCCCCGGGAAGCGGCGAGTTCCGTCAGGTCCACAGTCCCGCTCAGGATCCTTACGGCGACTATCAGCGTCAGACCGGCGCAGATCGAACCCCCGGATCGGAGACCCACTCGGACTGGCAGACCGAGACTGCTGGAACATCCAAGTCCCCTGTTGTTTCCGTTAATGACTTCCATGAGGGCACCTATGTGCCCATGACCTTGGATATGCAGGCTGAGCTGTCAGAGCCCTCCCCTGCTATGAGGTCAACGGCAGGCGGTGATGCCGATCAACAAAGCGAGGCAGAGAGGACCGCATCCCGGCCCGCCTTTACCGTGCCGCGCTTCCCCATGAGCCAGAACAGGGTGGAGCGTGACCCACAGACCCACCTGAACAAAAACGCCACATTCGACACCTTCGTCCCAGGCGACTCCAACCGTTTTGCACGGACCGTGGCCTTGGCCGTGGCCGAAGGATCGGGCCAGGACTTCAACCCCTTATGTATCTACGGCAGCTCAGGCCTGGGCAAAACCCATCTGCTCAACGCCATCGGCAATTATGCTCTGGTCAAGGATCCCTCGCTTAAGGTCCGATATGTCAACTCGGAGGAATTCACCAACGAATTCATTGACGCCCTGCAGAACTCCACCCAAGGATCGGGCCAGATAGCTGAATTCAACCGCCGCTATCGGCAGGTGGATGTGCTCCTTATCGATGACATCCAATTTCTGGGAGGCAAGGAAGCCACCCTGGATCAGTTCTTCCACACCTTTAATGCCCTCCATGACGCCAATAAGCGCATCGTCATCGCCTCGGATGTGGCCCCCAAGAATCTGAAAGGCTTCGAATCCCGACTGATTTCGCGCTTCGATTCGGGTCTGACCGTGGATGTCAAACCACCAGACAGGGAGACCCGGGTGGCCATACTTAGGATGATGGCCTCCATGAACGGGGTCAGCATTCCCAACGAGGTCCTGGACCTGATTGCGGAACGCTTCACCGAGAACATCCGAGAACTTGAGGGGGCCCTGACCCGCGTCACGGCCGTGGCCAGCCTCAATAATCAGCCGGTTACCACAGCATTGGCTGAACAGACCCTGCAGGACTTCTTCTCAACGGACGTAGAAATCAAGCCCACTGACATCATCTCCCAGGTGGCCAAGTACTTCCATCTGACCTTTGACGATATAGTCGGCCGCACGCGCACCAAGAACATCGCCCTGGCCCGGCAGATTGCCATGTACCTGGCACGGGAAATGACCAGCATGTCCTTGGTTGACATTGGCGAGGTCTTCGGTGGCCGCGACCACACCACAGTCATGCACGCATACACTCGTATCTCCAATGAGATGCAGGAAAAGCGGGAGATTTACAACTACGTCATGGAGCTGACGGTCCGGCTCAAGCAGCCTCAGAACTGACACGACACGCAGGCACCAGTGTGGATTGCCGGAAAAAGATATCCACCTACTTATCCCCGGATGTGGGCAAACCTTGGGAATAACCCACCACTTTTCCGGGGACGGGTGGTGGATTCTCAGCGAATAACCACACTACTTTTGTTGATAACTCTGCAGAAATCCATCCCTGTGCATAACTTGGCTTCTTGGTCACATCGGCCTCACCACTTATCCACAGCGATTGGGTGATGCGTATCCACCGCGTTGCAAGGATTTAAGAACTTATCCACACCATCCACCGTGCTTATTACGATGACTCTATGTATATTTATGCAATAGTCACCTTCATACTCAAGCACATCTGCTCACTCCAACCACATCACCAGAGCTATTCGATAGAATGAGACCAGTTCATTCATCGACAAGAAGGCTCCCATGAAAGTAGAAGTGAATTCATCCGCACTCTCGGATGCAGTGGCCTGGACCACCCGCATCATCCCTTCCCGACCGGCTTCGCCGATTCTGGCGGGTATCAGGATGGAAGCCTCTGACGGAACATTGAAACTGTCCGCTTTCGACTACGAGGTTTCGGCAAGAAACCACATCGAAGCAGGCATCGACGAATCCGGAACAGCTCTGGTTCTGGGCAAACTGTTGGCGGACATCACCAAATCCCTGCCGTCTGAGAAGACCTATCTGTCAACCGAGGGATCCAAGATGACCATTACCTCGGGCAAATCGACTTTTTCCCTGCAACTGATGCCCGACAGCGAGTATCCAGACCTCCCTGCCGTCCCCGAACCCATGGGTCAGGTGGATGCTGAGACCTTTATCCAGTCCATCTCCCAGTCCATCGTCGCCGTTTCCAGGGAAGAGAGCCGGCCTGTACTGACCAGCGTCAAGACCGAAATCACCGGTGACAAGGTGGTCATGACCGCCACCGACCGTTTCAGGCTGTCCCGGTCGAGCTTCACCTGGACTCCTCGCGACTCCGACTTTTCCACCTCCATGCTGATCCGTGGCTCCCTGCTGCGAGACATCGCCCGTTCCCTGGACGAACACCAGAATGTAACCATGGATTACGAGGCTGACAACCCCACCATCATGGGCGTGGAAAACGCTGGCAAAATATCCACCACCCAGCTGATTGATGGAGAATTTCCGGCCGTTGATCGTCTTTTTTCGGACGAGTACCCCATCCAGGCGGTCATCGCCCGGCAGGATCTGATTGACGCCATCAAGCGTGTGGCTCTGGTGGCCGAACGCAACGCCCCCATTCGTATGGTCTTTTCCGGCAACGAGGTGACCCTGAGCGCAGGCACAGCTGACGAGGCGCAGGCCCATGAGGTTCTGCAGGTGGATCTGGACGGTGAAGACATCACGGTGGCTTTCAACCCCAGCTATCTGATTGATGGGTTGGGCGCCATTGCCGAGCCCTTTGTCCGCATCAAGATGACCTCGGCTGTCAAGGCCGTGGAGTTCAACGGTCAGCAGGAGCAGGATTCTGAGGAGTCCATGGACTACCGTTACCTGCTGGTACCCATGCGTTTCAACAACTGACACCCGGGCAGGTTCGAGGAACGATCGTCGTGCACATCTCCCGTCTGGTTCTGGATCACTTCCGTTCCTGGGAGCATTGCGTCCTCGATCTTGAACCCGGGGTGACCATTCTCGAGGGGCGCAACGGCCTGGGTAAGACCAACCTGGTCGAGGCCATCGAGGTCCTTTCCACTGGCGGCAGCCATAGGACCTCATCCTCCTTGCCTTTGGTAGAACGTGGGCAGTCCAAGGCCACCATCAGGGCCAGGCTGGAGCAGGACGGAACCGCCACCGACTATGAGCTGACCATTGCCGCCAAGGGAGCCAACCGGGGAAGAATCAACGGCGGGCCTTCCCTCTATCAGCGTGACCTGGTAGGTCGGGTGCCCTGCGTGACTTTCAGCCCCGAGGATCAGCTGATGGTCTCCGGAGAGCCGGCAGCCAGGCGGGCCGTGCTGGACCAGGCCGGCAGCCAGCTCGATGCCGACTACTTCCAGGTCCGGCAGGATTTTCGCCATGTAGCCAGGCAGCGCTCCGCCCTGCTCAAGCAGCTCTCCCAAGCAGGCTATGATCCCTCGGGTAATGGGCGTGACGCCGCCTTGTCCGGCCTTGAGGTCTGGACTGGGCAGTTCATTCGCACCGGACTGGATTTGAGCTGCCGACGAGCGGCTCTGGTAGAGGCTCTGAATCAGCCGTTCAGCGATTTGTATGGTCGGCTGGCAGGCTCTGATCAGGATGCTCGATTGACCTACCGGCCATCTCTGGAGGAGATTGGCCCAGATAAGCAGACAGGTCCCGAAGTCGCCGAAGCCGTCAGCCGTCACTTTCAGCGGATATACCCGGGAGAAGTGGCCCGGGGAACCAATCTGATCGGTCCCCAGCGCGATGATCTGGCTTTCACTCTCAATGGCATGCCTGCCCGGGAGTTCGCCTCCAACGGTGAGATGTGGACCCTGGCCCTGGCTTTGCGGCTGGCTCTGCTGCAGGTGGTCAAGGATCGTCGCTCCATGGAGCCCATCGTCATTCTGGATGATGTCTTCGCCCAGTTGGATCGGGGCCGCAGGGATCAGATTCTGGATTTTGCCCGTCAGCAGGACCAGGTGCTGATCACCGTGGCCGCCGACAGCGATATTCCTTCCCTGCAGGGTGCCAGGCTGGTGGATGTGTCCCAACTGAGGCCTGTGCAGCCATCCGATCCGGCCGCCCAGGATCCCGCCATTGCCAGTGCCATGCAGGACCTGCGTCGAACCAGAGGGACGGCTCATGACGACTCGGATATGCCGCATGAGTCGGAAGAAAACGACCAGTCATGAAGGCGCCCATGGTTGAAACCTTGCACCTGGACCAGCGTCGATTGCCGGCCCTGGTCTTCGAAGGCTGCACGCGACGGGCTGCCACTCGTCGACAGCGGGAGGACAACTCCCGTAAGGCCTGGTATGCATTCGGCAAGCCGGGCCGCGATCCAGCCAAACTAGGAGGCGTGGTGACCAGCCTGGCTGCCGGGAGCGGGTGGACCAGCCATCTGAAGGTGGCCCGGCTGCGCAACCAGTGGGACAGTGTGGTGGGACCCGGCATCGCCGCCCATTCGAGAGTGGTCTCCTACCAGGAGGGCGTGCTGATTATCCAGGCGCAGACCACGGTCTGGGCCACCCAGCTGACTTACCTGGTCCCCCAGCTCAAGGCGACCATTGTCAAACGACTGGGCATGCCGGTCAAGCAGATTCGAGTGACCGGCCCCCACAACTACAGCTTCCGCCGTTCGCGGTTCGATCCGCCCGGCCGAGGCGTGCGCGACACCTATGGGTGAACCCATAATCTGCGAATACCGTCTTCCCAGCTTTCTGTAAGCCTAAAGTCCCATAGCGCTGGTAATCTATAGGTTATAGGGTCAAACGCTTCCAAGGCCCCTTTATGGACGATTTGGAACCTGGTGACCATGACTCAATCCCCCGCTCGACCACGAACGGAAGCTGCTTTGTCGTCAGTGGCCGACGATGGGGGTGCAGAAAGGACTATCCGTGGCAGATCTCAACACCGACCCGTCCCGGACCCCGCAAGAGGGCCGGGAGCATGAGGAGGACAAGCCTCAGGATGATGGCATGACGGGCCAGGATCAGCTGGACCGGCTGGACGACGCGCAGCTGGATGACTCGCTCTCCCCCGAGCACTATGACGCCAGCGATCTGAAGGTGCTGGAGGGGCTGGAGGCAGTTCGCGTCCGTCCCGGCATGTACATCGGCTCGACGGGCCCCAGGGGCCTGCACCATCTGGTCTACGAGATCGTCGACAACTCGGTCGACGAGGCCCTGGCCGGGTACGCCGATCATATTGAAGTCACCATCCTGCCTGACAACGGCATCCGTGTGGACGACAACGGGCGCGGCATCCCTGTGGACGAGGTGCCAGGCGAGGGCAAGAGCGGCGTCGAGGTGGTCATGACCAAGCTGCATGCCGGTGGCAAGTTCGGTGGCGGCGGCTACGCGGTCTCGGGCGGCCTGCACGGCGTGGGCATCTCCGTGGTCAATGCCCTGTCTACCCGGATCGACGTCCAGGTGCGCCGACAGGGCTATCACTGGCATCAGAGCTTCCGCAACCAGAAGCCAACCGCTCCCCTGTCCAAGGACCAGGCCATGGGGCCGGACGAGAGCACCGGCACCTCGGTGACTTTCTGGGCCGATCCCAAGATCTTCGAAACCACGGTCTATGATTTTGAGACCCTGCGTAGCCGTTTCCAGCAGATGGCCTTCCTCAACAAGGGTCTGCGGATCACCCTGACCGACCTGCGCCCCAATGACCAGGCCGGTGACGAGGTGGCGGGCGAGGAGCAGACCCCGGAGCAGAAGGGCCAGTCAGTCAGCTACCAGTATGCCAACGGCATCAAGGACTATGTGGACTACCTGGTCAAGGTCAGGAAGGCCACGCCTGTGGAGGCCGAGGTCATCGACTTCGAGGCCGAGGATCTGAAGCTGGGCATCTCCGCCGAGGTGGCCATGCAGTGGACCACCGCCTACTCGGAGTCGGTCCACACCTTCGCCAACACCATCGCGACCACCGAGGGCGGCACCCATGAGGAGGGGTTCCGTGCGGCTCTGACCAGCATGATCAACCGCTACGCCCGGGACAAGAACATCCTCAAGGACAAGGACGACAACCTCTCTGGTGACGACGTGCGCGAGGGGCTGACCGCCGTGGTCTCCGTCAAGCTGACCAACCCCCAGTTCGAGGGCCAGACCAAGACCAAGCTGGGTAATTCCGAGGCCAAGACCTTCGTCCAGCGGGTCATGACCGAGAGACTGAGCGACTGGTTCGACGCCCACCCAGGCCAGGCCAAGGCCATCATCCAGAAGGCCATGGAGGCATCCCGGGCCCGGATCGCGGCCAAGAAGGCGCGCGAGAACACCCGTCGCAAGTCCATCTTCGAGACGGCCGGCATGCCAGACAAGCTCAAGGACTGCCAGTCCAACGACCCCGAGGAGTGCGAGCTGTTCATCGTGGAGGGCGACTCCGCAGGCGGCTCGGCTATTCAGGGGCGCAATCCCATGACCCAGGCCATCCTGCCCCTGCGCGGCAAGATCCTCAACACGGAGCGGGCCAGCCTGGACCGCATGATGAAGTCCGACACCATCGAATCCCTGATCACTGCCGTGGGCGGCGGATACGGCGAGGACTTCAACATCGACAAGGTGCGCTACCACAAGGTCATCATCATGGCCGACGCCGATGTGGACGGCGCCCACATCGCCACCCTGAATCTGACCCTCTTCTTCCGCTATATGCGGCCCATGATCGAGGCTGGCTATGTCTACGTGGCCATGCCACCGCTCTACCGGCTCAAGTGGACCAAGGGACCGCACAGCTTCGTCTACACCGATGCCGAGCGCGACAGGGTCCTGGCCGAGGGCAAGGCCTCCGGTCGACAGCTGCCCAAGGGCGAAGGAATCCAGCGCTACAAGGGTCTGGGCGAGATGAGCTACCAGGAGCTCTGGGAGACCACCATGGATCCGGAGCACCGCATCCTCAAGAAGATCCGTATCGATGACGCCGAGCAGGCCGACGAGACCTTCACCATGCTCATGGGCGACGAGGTCGAACCCCGGCGTCTGTTCATCCAGCGCAACGCCCACGACGCCCGCTTCATCGACGCCTGAGACGCGGACGCCTCCCCTTTTCAACATTTGAGCTAAGGATTGATTTTGGCAGACGATAACAACAACGACAACAACCCGGAACAGGATGGCCTCAACCTGCCCGACGGGTCTCGAGAGCCACTCAGCCCTCAGGAGATGGACAACACCGACTACGGCCTCCTGAAGGGCGAGCGGATTCAGCCCATTGACCTTCAGCAGGAGATGCGGGAATCCTACCTGTCCTATGCCCTGTCAGTGATTGTGGAGCGCGCCCTGCCCGACGTCCGCGACGGCATGAAGCCAGTGCACCGCAGGGTCATCTACGCCATGTATGACGGTGGATACCGGCCCGACCGCGGCTACAACAAGTGCTCGCGCGTTGTAGGCGACGTCATGGGCAAGTACCACCCCCACGGCGATGCGGCCATCTATGACACCATCGTGCGCCTGGCCCAGTCCTGGTCCATGCGCTATCCGCTGGTGGACGGCCAGGGCAACTTCGGCTCCCCCGGCGACGACCCGGCAGCCGCCATGAGGTACACCGAGTGCCGCATGGCCCCCTTGGCCATGGAGATGGTGCGCGACATCGACAAGGATACGGTCGACTTCATCCCCAACTACGACGGCAAAACCCAGGAGCCGACGGTTCTGCCCTCCCGCTTCCCCAACCTGCTGGTCAACGGATCGGCCGGGATCGCCGTGGGTATGGCCACCAACATTCCTCCGCACAACCTGCGCGAGGTGTCCAAGGGTGTGCACTGGGCACTGGAGCATCCCGAGGCCTCCAAGGAGGAGCTGCTCAACGCCCTGATCGCCATCATCAAGGGGCCTGACTTCCCCACGGGCGCCACCA
The DNA here is from genome assembly GCF_016101165.1 of Bifidobacterium sp. W8114. Lineage (NCBI taxonomy): Bacteria > Bacillati > Actinomycetota > Actinomycetes > Bifidobacteriales > Bifidobacteriaceae > Bifidobacterium > Bifidobacterium sp. W8114. The sequence continues at coordinate 44,769 of NZ_JACFRA010000007.1, forward strand.
TTCTTGGGCACAAGGGCATCGAGCAGGCCTACCGGACAGGACGGGGCCTGATCACCATGCGGGCAGTGGTCAATACCGAGGAGATCCGCGGAAGGATGTGCCTGGTGGTCACCGAACTGCCCTACCAGGTCAACCCCGACCGGCTGGCCTCGTCCATCCGCGAGGCCGTGCGCGACGGCAAGATCCAGGGCATCGCCGACATGCGCGACGAGACATCGGGCCGCACCGGCCAGCGCCTGGTCCTGGTGCTCAAGCGCGATGCCGTGCCCAAGGTGGTTCTCAACAACCTTTATAAGCACACCCAGCTCCAGCAGACCTTCGGGGCCAATATGCTGGCCCTGGTGGACGGGGTTCCCAGGACCCTGAGTCTGGATGCCTTCATCCGCCACTGGGTGGACCACCAGCTGGACGTGGTCGAGCGGCGCACCCGCTATCTGAAGCGTGAGGCCGAGGATCGCGACCATATACTGCAGGGGTATCTGAAGGCCTTGGACATGATCGACCAGGTCATTGCCCTGATTCGAGCCTCCAAGGATGTAGAGACTGCCCGCACCGGCCTGATGGAGCTGCTGGATGTGGACGAGGTTCAGGCCGACGCCATCCTGGCCATGCAGCTGCGCCGTCTGGCCGCCCTGGAACGGCAGAAGATCCTGGATGAGCACGAGGATCTCATGCGCAAGATCGCCGACTACAACGACATCCTGGCCCACCCAGAGCGCCAGCGCACCATCGTGGGCGACGAGCTGGACGAGATCGTCGACAAGTACGGTGACGAGCGGCGCACCCGGATCGTCCCTTACTCGGGCGAGATGAACGTGGAGGATCTGATTGCCGACGAGCAGGTGGTGGTCACCGTCACCCATTCCGGCTTCGTCAAGCGGACCAAGGCCGACGAGTACCGTGCCCAGCACCGCGGCGGCAAGGGCATCCGCGGGGCCAGGCTGCGCGAGGACGACGTGGTGGACCACTTCTTCCTGACCAGCACCCACAACTGGCTGCTCTTCTTCACCAACAAGGGCAGGGTGTACCGGCTCAAGGCCTATGAACTGCCTGAGGGTTCCCGTGACTCCAAGGGTCAGCATGTAGCCAACCTGCTCCAGCTGGGCCAAGGCGAGCGGATTGAACAGGTCCTTTCCCTGCACGGCTACGACGATGCCGACTATCTGGTACTGGCCACGCGGACAGGACGGGTCAAGAAGACCCGCCTGGACGAGTATGATTCGCCCCGTCAGGGCGGCCTGATCGCCGTGCGACTGATGGAGCTGGGCACCGTCACCGACGAGGAGGGACAGGAGGTGCCCCAGAGCGACGAGCTGGTGGGTGCCGCCCTCTGCAATGCCGACGACGAAATCATCCTGGTCTCCCGCAAGGGCATGAGCGTGCGCTTCTCGGCGGACGACTCCACTCTGCGGCCCATGGGACGGCAGACCGCCGGCGTCCAGGGCATGCGATTCCGGCCCGGCGACGAGTTGCTGAGCATGGACGTGATTGCCAAGGAGTCCGAGGATGACCTGCTGGTGGTCACCGATGAGGGCTTTGCCAAGCGAACCGCCCTGAGCGAGTACCGCCTGCAGGGCCGTAACGGCTACGGTGTCAAGGCCATCGCCATGGTGGAGGGCCGTGGATCCCTGGTCGGTGCCTTGGTGGTGAACGAGAATGACCAGATCATGGCCATCATGAAGTCCGGCAAGGTCATCCGCTCCGATGTGGCCGAGGTCAAGCGGACCGGTCGTAACACCCAGGGGGTCACCCTGGCCAAGCCCGACAAGGGTGACGAGATTCTCTCCATCGCTCGTAATGCCGAACGTGATGACCAGGAAGAGGATGCCGGTCAGACCGACCTGGCTTCCGCCGCTCCCCTGGCAGCCAAGGATCAGCCCATCGCCACCACCGGAACCGGCGACGGTCAGAGCCTGACCCAGGAGGACTGAGTTTGGTCCGCTACCAGTCTGACAAGACTGGTAGCCTCGTAAGAAGTCATGCAGGCCCAGCGGCAGTATGCGCGGGCCATTGAACGCAAGGATCAAGGAGTGCCGATGAGCCAGGATGATCAGGAGCAGGTCAAGGCCGGCAAGCAGGGTGCTGGTAAGCCCCAAAAGGGGAAGACCAAGGCTGATGAATCCGCACAGGGCGAGTCCCGTCGATCTTCATCGGTCACTCCCCCGACTCCTGCAGCCGGCAGGACGGCATCTGGACGTCCCGCAAGAACCGCAGCTTCTGCTGCCGGTCCGGTCAAGGTATCCTCGTCCCGTCCTGTTAGGCCTGCGGCTTCGGCTTCGACGGCGCGTCCTCATGTTCCTCGGGCCCGGCGTATGCAACTGTCCCTGACCCGATTGGAGCCCTGGTCGGTGGCCAAAGTCACCTTCCTGCTGGCCATCGCCGGGGGCATCATTCAGGTGGTGGCTGCTGCCCTGCTCTGGTTCCTGCTCAACGCCATGGGGCTCTTTGACAACCTGACCCAGGTCATCTCCAAGACGGGCCTGGACGCGGGCGGCTTCGACCTGGGCCAGGTGCTGAGCCTGGGGACGGTTCTGAGTTCGGTGACCATCTTCTCCATTTTCGAGATTGTCATAGTAGTGGTTATGGTCACCATTTTCGCCTTCCTCTACAACCTGGTCAGTTCCCTGGTAGGCGGCATCCACGTGACCTTGGGCGACGACTGAGCTCTTCGTCGGCACGGTCAATCGGTCGATAGACTCGAGAGCGATTTAGACTGGATTCGTGCTCTCGACATACTTGGACTACTTCAGCGGCTCCTTTGGCATATCTCTGGTTTTTTGGCCGCTGGCCTCGCTGATTCTGACCCTGCCCATTCTTGCCCTGATCTACAACCGCTATCACCGGCTCCGGCTGACAGCAGCCATGGCGGCCTACCTGACCGTCTTATACTTGTTGGCCCTGGTCTTCTTCACCCTCTGGCCCATGCCTGACGACCGTGCCGCCTTCTGCGCCACCCATCATCTGAGCCCCCAGCTCAACCCCCTGCAGTTCCTGACCGATCTGAGCACAGGCGGTCGTATGGCCATGCTGCAGATCCTACTCAATGTAGTCTTCTTCCTGCCCCTGGGCTTCATTATGGGGCGGGTCTTCCGCTGGCGCTTCATCCTGGCCCTGCCGGTCGCCCTCCTGGTCTCCCTCTTCATCGAAACGGCCCAGCTGACCGGGGTCTTCGGCATCGTGGGCTGCGCCTACCGTCTCTTCGACGTGGACGATCTGATTTGGAATACTTCTGGCGCCATAATCGGCTACCTGGTGGCCATGGTGGCCAACAAACTAGTCCCCACCCGTCAGGCTGACGCCGCCCAGCTGGTCACCAACCCCGGGTTCATACACCGTGCCGTCTCGCTGGCTTTGGATCTGCTCCTGGCCACCATCCTGTCCATGTCCCTGGGGATGGGCGTGACCTATGCGGTCCATCGCCTGGGTACCTACCAGCTGGATGGCCACTACCGCTTTGGCGGGTTGCTAATCGCCCCATCCGCTCTGGATGTGTTTGGAACTGTGGTGAATCTGGTCATGCTGCTGATCTTCGAACTGCTCATCCCCCTGCCCCGTCGGGGACGGACGCTGGGTGCCACCTTCACCCACATGACCGTCGAGACCAAGCAGCGGCATGGCTGGTCCCGCTTCCTCTTCTATCTGTTCCGGACCGCAGTCATCCTGGCAGTCTTCGGCCCCTGGACCGGCAACGTTCAGATTGCAACGCGCATCCTGGCCCTGCTCCTGCTGGTCTTCTATCTGATCAAGCGGCAGATGCCCTATGACCTCTTGCCTGGGACAGCCTACCGGGAGGAGGACACGGGTGCAGAGGAATCCTCCGACGACCGGTGGGGGTGAAGCCTGACCTCGGACAGGATGATGGCGGCGAAGATGATGGCGAATCCCAACAGATGGGTGGCCGTCAGCTCCTCGTGCAGGACCAGGACCGAGACCAGCATGCCGAACAGGCTCTCCGAGCACAGGATCAGCGAACCCTGGGCGGCTGGAACCCTGGAAAAGGCGATGTTCTGGAAGTTCTGAGCCATCAGGGTCGAGATCAGCGTCAGATAAATCATGGAGCCCAGGGTCGAAGGCGTGAAGTCGGCCGCACTGGGCAAGGGATCGAAGATCAGCGCGCAGACCAGGAAGAGGATGCCGCCGAAAAGCAGCTCCAGGTAGGTCAGGGTGGGGGCATCGAACTCCTTGGTCAGGAAGCCGGTGATTACCAGGTTGACCCCGTAGAGCAGGGCGCCGGCCAGGGTCAGCAGGTCACCGGTGCTCAGAGCCAGCCCCTGTCCCCCGCCGTGGGCTGGCAGTGAGATCAGAGACACACCCAGGATGCAGATGGCGGCCGCGATGAAGTGGCGCAGGGCCGGCCGTCGACGTGCCATGATCCAGACCAGGAAGGGCACAAAGATGCAGTAGGTGGCCGTCAGGAATGAGTTGCGGCCTGGGGCGATGGTGGTCAGTCCCATCAGCTGCAGGCTGAAAGCCGCCCAGTAGCTGACCCCCAGAATCAGACCCGGTACCAGGGTGTGTATGGCTCCGGTTCTGCGCAGCCGTGGCAGCAAAAAGGGCGTCATGATGACGATGGCACACAGGATGCGAATGCCCATCAGCCAACGCACAGTCAGGGTCTCCATGGCAACCTTTTCGAAGGTGTATCCGGCTCCCCAGGCGGCGGCGGCCATCAGCAGCATCAGACGGGCCAGCCAGGTGGAGGGTTTCCAGGACGAAGGGGGTGCGAAGGTAGACATGTTTCGACTCTAATCTTGCCCGTCCACAAGTGAGAATTGATTTGCGAGACAAAAGCGAGTAGTCCAAACCAGGCTTGTCCTGGTTCGGCTTCGGGCAAGCAGGGTCTGCCATGCCGGACATCTCCGATATCATGGAAGAATGGTGATAACGGCGGCCATAGGTCCTTGGCCGACGGGGTAAGGAGTGTGCGCCAGGATGATCAGAATCGCAGTGGTGGATGACGATTCCATCAGCTGTCGGACCATGGTCAATTACCTAAGCCGCTATCGCAAGGAGCGTCAGGAGGAACTGACGGTCAGCGTCTTCACCGATGGCAAGGCCTTTGCAGATGGGTATCGGCCTGTTTACGACATCCTCCTTCTGGACATTCAGATGACCCCCATGGACGGGATTGAAGTGGCCCGCAGGGTACGCGCCCGTGATGAGTCGGTGGTCATCGTCTTCATCACCTCCGCCCCCCAGTACGCCATCAATGGCTATGAGGTGGGCGCTCTCTCCTACCTGCTCAAGCCCCTGCCCTGGTTCGCCTTCTCCCAGGAGCTGGACCGGTCCATCGCCCAGGTGCGCGGCCGCGTGGACCTGTCCATTCTGATTACCGAGGGCGCCCGATCCACCAGAATTCCCCTCAAGGACATTGTCTTCATCGAATCCGTCCGCCACAGCAGCGTCATCCATACCTTGGATTCCTCGCTGACCACCAACAGTACGTTGAAGAGTCTTGAGGGCCAGCTGGACCAGCGGGGATTCTTTCGCTCCAACTCCTGCTACCTGGTCAACCTGGCCCACGTGACGGGCATGGAGGACCAGGACTGCATTATGTCCACCGGTCAGCGGCTGCGGGTCAGCAGGCCCCGCAAGAAGTCCTTTATGACGGCTCTTACCGCCTACGTGGCAGGTCGGCCATGACCACCACCCACATCCTCAATGCCCTGCCTGACATCCCCCGGCTCTATACGGCCATCAGCGAGTGGCTGGGTTGCCTTGTCTACCTGTTGGCCATCGGGCCGAGAATCTCCCGCCTGCGGATGGCAGCGGTCCTCCTGCCTGGTCTGGCTGTGCTGATCGTGGTTCAATACTGGGCTGGCACCCTGCCTATCGCCTTCTGGATCATCAGTATGTGCCTGGCTGTGGCCTGCATGTATGCCATCATCATGCTGGCTTCAGGGTTGGGTGCGCTGGATGGGGCCTATCTGCTGGCCCGTGCCTTCGTCCTGGCTGAGCTGGTCGCTTCCCTGCACTGGCAGCTGGACTCCTTCATGCGGCCTTCCAGCCACAGCCTGTACGGCCCGGCCTCCCTGATCCTGCTGGTCCTGATCTATGGCGGTGTCGGGCTGTTGGCCTGGGTGGCGGAGCGGCGAAACTTCGCCGATGCCCAGCCTTCCGTGCCTGGACGCAGCGTCTTTATTGCCGCGGTCATCGCAGTGGTCACCTTCGCCATGTCCAACCTGAGCTTCGTGTCAACCAATACCCCCTTCTCCGGTCGGGTCGGACTGGAGGTCTTCTACATCCGCACCTTGGTGGATCTGTGCGGGTTCGCCATGCTCTACGCCCAGCAGGAACAGCTGCGGGAGAGCCATACCAGCGCCGAACTGGCCTCCATCAATGCCCGCTCATACAGCCAGCATCGCGAGTACATGCGTTCCAAGGAGAATCTGGAGGCCATGGGCAGGCTTGCCCACGACCTCAAGCATCAGATCGCCGCCCTGCGCTCGCAGATGGACCCCGAGCGCAAGTCCCAGGACTTCGAGGAGCTGGAGGCTGCGGTCGGACGGTACGGGTCGCAGCAGCACACTGGTAACCCCATCCTGGACGTGGTCATGTCCACCAAGGAGCGCATCTGTTCGGAAGAGGGAATCACTTTGACCATGGTGGCCGACGGTTCGCTTTTGGAGGGGATGGCCCCCATGGATGTCTCCACCCTCTTTGGCAACGCCTTGGACAATGCCATCGAGGCCTTGAGAAAGGTCAAGGAGCCTGACCGCCGCCTGATCAAGGTAGCCTTATATGCTCGAGGACAATTCGTGGTGATTCGCATCGAAAACTACTTCACCTCGCCCCTGAATTGGAAGGGCAATGGCGAGCTGGCCACCACCAAGACCAGGACTGACGATGGCCTGCATGGGTATGGTGTCAAGTCCATCCGGCACATAGCCCACCGCTACCAGGGGGAGATGACCCTGCGCACCGAGCATCATTGGTTCAGCCTCTGCGTGCTCCTGCCCAGGAAGGGCGATCAGTTGAAGCCCATGGCGGCTTCGGCGGCCTTGTAACCCAGACGAATGGCCAGGCGGCCCGGCCTGCCCGGCATGTTGATCATCCGGCAGAGCAGGGTGGAGCGGACGTCGGAGGCGATGACGGGGGAGCGGTGCTTCAGCCTGTTCCAGAGCATGTCCTTGTTCCTGTAGTTGCTGGGATTGCGGGAGAGGATCAGGAAGACCGAGGTCACCACACAGTTGATGGACAGATAGTGGATCATATAACGATAGAGTCCACGGGGAACCATCCCCGGTTCAGGTGTGGAATCCGCCATGAGCCCGTTGACCAGCAGCAGTTGTGAAACCCGGGCGATCATGATCGAGGTCTGTACCGACTGGCCTTGGCGACCGGTGTGATAGCGGTAGAAATTCGTATCCAGGTAGAGCAGGGTATGCACCCAGGGCAGGGGCTGATAAGAGTAGATGAAGTCCACGTAGTAGGTGTGCTCGGGCAGGCGTGTGTGGGCCTGGCGGAGCACCTCGGTGCGCAGGATCAGGGCATGCATGATCATGTACTGGGCCAGTCCGAACCGCCGTAGGTGGTTCCAGTCCAGTACCCGCCCCGGATCCATGACGCTGCGGAAGTTGATGACCCGCTTGTGCTTGCGGCCCTCCTTTTCATAGACGTAGTTGGTGACCACCATGTCCACTGGATTCGTACGTCGCGATTGGTCACGCAGCTGGTCCAGGACCAGACTCAGGGAGGTCGGGTCCACCCAGTCGTCGGCATCGACCACCTTGACGTAGCGGCCCCGGGCGGCTGTCAGGCCGGTGTTGACCGCGCCGCCGTGACCTTTGTTGGTCTGGCTGATCAGACGGACGGTGTGCGGATGGCGTGCCTGGTATGACTGCACCACCTGCGCTGTGGCATCGGTGGATCCGTCATCGACCACGATGACCTCCAGATCGTCACACTCCCTGCTCAGGAGGGAATCCAGGCAGGTCGGCAGATGCTTTGCCATGTTATAAGCGGGGACGATGAAAGTGAGAACGGGCGGGCTCGTGGAGGCCGGTCGGTCAGCTGTCATGAACGATCACTTCGCAAAAGAATGGGTCAGCGGGTATGTCGGCGGGGTTGCCGTAATCCCGCCGGCGGCCGTTGCGACCACTGTACATGATGGGTTTGAGGAAAAGGCCCCGTCCCTCTGGCCGCCTATGCATGCCGGTTCATTGGCAGCCGGGGGAGTGGGGCCGGAATTTTACTGGGCGCTCGCCTGAGATTCGGTGGGCTCCTGACGGAAGATGACCTTGAAGATGGGGAAGAAGACCCAGAAGGAGATGGCCGAGTTGATGATCATGGTGACCAGGTCAGCAATGGTGGTCCCCAGGCTACCCCAGTTCAGGGTGTGCTGGAAGAAGCCGTAGATGGGGTCCTTGTACCAGCCCTGCAACGCTGCTGCGATGATGGTGATGATCACATAGGCCACCAGGTACCAGAAGGCCGCCTTCCAGACCGAGGAGTTGGACTTGAAGGTGATGTTGCGTTGGAGGAAGAAATTGATGATCTGGGCAATCAGCAGGGTGATCTCCACCGCGAGGAAGTAGGCCAGGCCGCCCCCGCCGCCCTGGCCGATGGATCCGGCAGCATAGTCAAACAGGTAGTAGGGCTTGCCGCCGACGGTACCCATGCGCCAGATCTGGAAGTTGGTGCCCACCAGGGAGGTGCCGTTGAAGATGGCCTTGAGCACCGGCATGAGCACCAGCTGCAGGACGGTGACCCCGTTGGACAGGATGAAGAAGACGATGAACTGGGCCAGGGTGGTGTGCCGGTCGCTGAACCGTCGCCACCAGCGGACGATCGCCCACTGTGAGGTCGTCGTTGCCTTCCCCTGAGTCGGCTGTCCGGCCTGCTGGCTGTGCTGATCACTCATGATTGAGCTCCTTTCCGGTCCGGCGGTTGGCGGACATGTTCCTGAAGAATCCGGCGATGAATCCGCCCAGCCCCCGCCATAGGTGGCCATTGGGAATGCGCACGACGGCCTCGACCATGGCCGTGTCGATCAGTCCGTTGGTCATCTTGGCCATGGCCCTTGGGGGCATGTTGAGCAGGAAGAGGGTGTTCAGGTCGGGGTTGCCGGTCTTGGCTTCGTGGCGGCTCTCGCTCTTGGACAGGAAGTTGGCCACGAACCGGGCAAGGGCGCTTCTGGAGTCCTTCCAGGATGAGAGCGGATCGTTGACGCCGAAGGTGGTGACTGAACCCTGTCGGGCTACCGCGTGACCGAAGAGCGCTGTCACAGCGGAATCGTCGAGCTCCTTGACCCGGCCGTCCAGGTAGGCGCCCAGGGCAGGGTCGGGATTCTGCGGATCGACGGTTCCTTGGACGGTCAGATGCCCGCTCAACTCCATGTTGCGGGCGTTCGACCCGATCATGATGGTCCAGTCGCCGGACTCGACCTGCCAGGAGCTGCTGGCCGTGTCAAAGTGCCGGAAGGTCGTCTGATCGAAGTCGATACGGACCTGGGTTGACTGGCCGGCCTCCAGGCTGACCTTCTTGAAGCCCTTCAGCTCCCGGACCGGTCTGAGCACGCCGCCCTTGGGCGCCTGGACATAGAGCTGGGGAACTGTGGCTCCCTGCTTGTCCGAGTCGTTGGTCAGGGCGAAGGTGGCTCCCTTGTCGTCCACGGCCAGATCGGCGTAGGTGAAGTGTGCGTAAGACAGGCCGTATCCGAAGGGGAAGCGTTCCTCCACGTCGGCGGTCAGATAGTAGCGGTAGCCGACGAAGGGGCCCTCCCGGTAGATCGATTCGTGAGCAGGGTCGGGGTACCAGTCGGCGCTAGGGCAGTCGGCATAGGACTTGGGCCAGGTTTCCGCCAGGTGGCCTGAGGGGTTGACCCGGCCCGTCAGGATGTTCAGGGTGGCTGATGCCCCAGCCTGCCCGGACAATCCTATGTAGAGAACGGCATCGCACTGGTCGATCCAGTCGGTGGTGACGGGGGAGCCCGCCACCAGGACGACCACCAGGGGCTTGTCCGCCGCACCAAGGGCCTTGATCAGGTCGGCCTGGTTGCTGGGAATGTCCATGTGGGAGCGGTCCAGGCCCTCGGATTCGCTGCGTTCATCCAGGCCCACGCAGGCGACAATCACGTCAGCCTGGCTAGCCGCAGCCACTGCCTGGTCGATTAAAGACTGGTTCTTCTCGCCATGGCGTTCGTATCCCTGGCTGTAGGAGGCCAGCTCCAGGCCGTCGCCCTTGCCCTGTCTGAGCAGGTCCAGCATGCTCTCCTGCTTGGCTGCGTTGACCTTTGATGATCCGGATCCTTGGAACCTGGCGGTTTTGGCCATATCCCCGACCAGGGCGATCCTGGTGCCGGCAGCCAGTGGCAGGCGTCCCTCCCGGTTGACCAGCAGGACGGCTGATCCCTCGGCGATGCGCCGTGCCACCTGATGGTGGTCCCGTATCTGATCCGCGGTCAGGTTTCCATCAGGATCCATATCCGAGTGGTAGGTCAGCTTGGCCAGCCGTGCCACCTCTTCGGCCCGGGCATTCAGGTCGGCTTCGGCCAGGCGGCCCTCCTGCACGGCCTTGGCTATCTGGCGGACGGAGTCGTATCCGGCCTGGGGCATTTCCAGGGAGGAACCATTGGCGGCTGCGGCGACTGCACTGTTGGAGCCACCCCAATCCGAGACCACCATTCCTTGGAAGCCCCACTCCTTGCGCAGGATGTCCTTGAGCAGGTGGGGATTCTCGTTGGCATAGGTGCCGTTGACCATGTTGTATGAGGTCATGATGGCCCAGGGGTGGGCCTGGCGCACGGCGATCTCGAATCCGGTCAGATAGAGCTCGCGCATGGTGCGCTCGTCCACCACGGAGTCGGATGCCTGGCGGCGCAGCTCCTGGCTGTTCATGGCGAAGTGCTTGGGGGTTGCGGCCACGCCCTGGGACTGGATGCCTTCAATCAGGCCTGCAGCCATACGACCGGCCACCTGGGGGTCTTCGGAATAGTATTCAAAATTTCTGCCGCACAGGGGGTTGCGCTTGATGTTCATGCCAGGACCCAGAACCATGTTGACGCCCAGACTTCTGGCTTCGCTGCCCAGCGCCTGGCCCATGGTCTTGGCCAGCTCCGGGTCCCATGAGCAGGCCACGGTGCCGGCTGTGGGGAAGCAGGTGGCCGGCTTGGACTTGCCCATACCAAGGTTGTCCCCTGATCCGGTCTGGCGGCGCAGGCCGTGCGGGCCGTCGCTTAGGACCATGCTCGGGATGCCCGCCCTCTTCAAGGCTCGGGTCGCCCAGGTGGATTTTCCGGAGAGCAGCGATGCCCGTTCCAGAACTGTCAGATCCTTGACTTCCATAGTGTTCCTTCTCCAAACAACTTCCGCCGGAACGCTGCAATTTCAATCTTGCTCTGTTTGGATATGAATATCGTCAGTCGTATTCCGGTTGTGGCAACGATGATTTCGCATCAATCGTTTTGCCATATTCCGCTGTTCATTATTCAGCGAAGACTAGTGATACTGAGAAAAAACTCCATAAATTGTCATTTTCCTGGCATGAATGGTTGAAAAGCTGAGTGGCAATCATGAATATTCGTTGCTCTTTTTGTGGCGTTGATAAGGAATTCCGACAATTTAAGTGGGAGAAAGAACAATTCAGTCATTTTATGGACCATCGGATTCTGTAATTTTTTATCATTCATTTGAATTGACGATCGGAATACCCGGTTCTCGGAGGTGATGCAGGGATTACCACGTCAATGCCAGAGAAAGGAATTCAATGAAGAAGGCAAAAGTAGTGAGGATAATCAAAACGATCGTCTCCATTATATTCGCTGTGGCACTCATCGTTGGTTTGATGCTTGCAAACCCCCAGCTAAAAACCAACAAAATTCTGTCAAACATCATGAACTACAACAGGCAGAGTATCGATAATTCCCAAATCAAGGATAAAAATCTCGACCTGAATTATTACAAAGCCGATTACAATGTCGATACCATCAAAGCTGCCGAAAACAGGTTGGCTTCGAACATCGCTGAACAAGGTACAGTTCTGCTGAAAAATCAGGACGAGGCCCTGCCCCTCAAGTCAGGTGCCCATTTGAGTCTTTTCAGCGCCAATAGCGTGAAGGCAGACGGTGCCAACATGCTGACTAAGTCCAAGGGTGTTACTGCCAAAGAAGTACTTGAGCAGGAAGGGTTCAAGGTAAATGACAAACTTTGGCAGTTCTATAGCAAGGATGCTGGCAAGAAATACGGCTTGGCCGCAGGATCCGTTAACTTTGGCGATGGCGAAGACTTTCGCATCAACGAGGCTTCTATCGATGTCCTCAAGCGGGAGCCGGGATTGCTGGATTCTGTTAAGGGTACAGTGCCGGTCTATCTACTGAGCCGTGTAGCTGGCGAAGGCCGTGATATGCCTCGCTCGATGTATAACCATGCAAGTTCGGACCAGGACAAGCGCAGGACTTACCTAGAGCCAGACTCCAATGAGCTTTCTGTTCTGAACTATCTGAACCAGAATTTTGACAATGTTGTCCTAGTCATCAAGTCCAATGCTGCGTTGGACCTGGGCTGGCTTGATCAATTCCCTCACATCAGATCGGTAGTCTACTCAGAGAACATCACCCGCCAACTGGCAGGCGTTCTTTCTGGCCGACTGAATCCATCAGGCAGAACGGTCGACACCTTCGCACGGCATGCGCTCGACTCCCCTGCTGCGCACAATTTCGGAGATTACCAGTATTACAACAAGCAGGGCAAGCCCACGAAGTACAACTATCTGACCTATGCGGAAGGTATTTACGTCGGCTATCGCTACTATGAAACACGCTATGAGGACAAGGTCCTCGGTCAAGGGAATGCCGGTGACTTCGACCATGCCCACGAAGTCATCTATCCCTTCGGTTATGGTCTGAGCTACACCACCTTTGACTGGCGAGACTTGCACATCAACCAGGAGGGTGACCGGTTTGTGGCTTCTCTGGTGGTCGAGAACACCGGTAATCGTCCCGGTCGTGACGTGGTTGAACTTTACGCACAGAGTCCCTATACGGAATATGACAAAGCCAATGGTGTGGAAAAGTCGGCGGTTGACCTTGTCGGATATGCAAAGACCCCGCAGCTGCAGCCAGGAGCTCATACAAGCGTGAAAATCACTTTCGACCGCAGCCAGCTTAAGGCCTATGATGCTAAAACGGCGAAGACTTTTATATTTGACGCAGGCGAATACCGCTTCACTGCGGCCCATGATGCTCATGATGCAGTTAACAACATCCTGTCCCAGAAAGGCCGCACTATTAATAATGGCATGACAGCTCCCGGCAATCCTTCGCTAGTTGCCTCGTATACTCCGACCAACGCTCAGGTGGATGTCACGACCTTCTCCAAAGATGCCAAGACGGGTAAAAAAATCACGAATCTATTCGATTTTGCCCGGGCTGACACCACTTATCTGAGCCGTGCCGATTGGACAGGAACTTTCCCCAAGCATGATGGCGTTCCGTCCGACCAGATCAGCACCTGGGGCGGTGAGATTAACGGTGAGAAAGACGGTCATCCCAAGGCTTACACGTGGAAGAAGACCGCTGATGATAGTTTGATCGCCAAGCTGGATGGTCATGACTCAGGCACACCAGTTGCACGACGGTCCATACACACCCGTCCGGTTTTCGGCAAGGACAACAAGCGCAGTCTGATTGAGATGCGCGGCCTTCCATATGAGAGCAAGGAGTGGGATGCCTTGCTTGATCAGATGACCGAGGATGACTACTGGAAAGTCACTATTGACGCTGGCTACGGTTTGGACTTCATCAAGTCAGTCGGAAAGCCTTATACCATGGATGCTGACGCCGCCAACGGCTTATTCTATGGCGGGACCGGCAAGACCTTCCCCAATGTAATGATGCTGGCCCAGTCCTTCAATCATGATTTGGCTGAGCAGTTCGGCAAAATGATCGGCAACGAGGCCCTGCTGGGTGGTGCCAGTGGATGGTACGCCCCATCAATGGACATCCACCGTACACCTTTCAGCGGCCGTAACGGCGAGTACTATTCAGAGGATCCATTCCTGTCAGGTAGTACCGCTTCAGCGGAAGTTAGCGGAGCCGCATCCAAGGGCGTCTACACCTATATCAAGCACTTTGCGCTCAATGATCAGGAGGATCATCGCGGGGATCGACCGGGCAACTTCAGCGTGGCCACTTGGGCCAACGAGCAGTCCATCCGGCAGATTTACCTGTCGCCCTTCGAGGCCTGCATCAAGGCACCGGAACTTCCCATGAAGTACGTGAAAAAGCTGCCCGATGGTTCATATAAACAGGCTATTGCCAAAGTTCCCGCAGCTATGGGGGTCATGAGTTCCTTTAACCGCATCGGAGCAACCTGGACCGGTGGATCCTACCAGTTGATGACGAAGCTCCTGAGGCAAGAGTGGGGCTTCAACGGATTGGTTATCACGGACAATGCCAACACCGGTGTGTTTATGAGTCCCTATCAGATGATTGAGGCTGGTGCGGATGCAAAGCTACTGAATGTGGATAAGGATCCGACTGGTGAGAAGTTGGACTTCAAGGATCCTGCCACCTACCAGTACGCGCGCCAGGCAGCTCACCACATGCTCTATGCCGTGGCCAACTCCAAAGCCATGAATGGGGCTATGCCAGGTAGCCGATTCCGCTACTTCAACGTCATGAACGTGGTTCGGTACAGCCTTAATGTAGCTGTCGCTGTCATCATCCTGCTGTTGGCTTGGTTCACTTTCCGCAGGCATAGCAAAACAGTGATCGTCCGCAAAGAGGCCAAACGGGCCGCCAGGAGACTGAATCGCCAGGCAAAGAAGTCAGACAAAGCCATCTGACCGGGGGTACGGCTGGGCATTCAGAGTCTCGGCACTAACGCCTAGCCGTCTCCCTAAATAGCCGTATTGCGCGGAGTGTCATCGTCGCTCTGTTCCTCGGTTATCTGCCCTCGCATCGAATTTCATGCGCTGTGCGTGACAAGCGGCCATGGCGTCGGTAGGCTATGAGCAGTGGGGATGGGAATAATCAGATGTCATCCCGTTCAGAAGGGTCATCAAAGGTGTCCACACATTCTCGGCTCTACGCCGTGCATATCAACGGTGCCCGCATGGTCTTCTCCATGAACCCAGCATCGCCGGAGGCCCCCATAGTGCTCTATCTGCATGGGGGTCCAGGCGATGCCTGCATTCCGCTGACCATGCGTTACAATTCGGCCTTGGAGCGCGATTTCCGCTTCATCAACCTGGACCAGCGGGGCAGTGGGCTGTCCTACCATCCCTTTGCCCCTGGCGAGGTGGTGACCATCAATTCGATGGTCGAAGATGTTCACCAGTTCGTGCTGAAGCTGCTTCGAGCCTACGGACAGGATTCCGTGATTCTCATCGGTCATTCCTGGGGCAGTGTCCTAGGTTTGGAGATGGTGAAGCGGTATCCCTCACTGGTCCGTTGCTACATCGGCCTCGGGCAGGTCGTCAGCATGCGCGCTGCTCTTCGTTTAAGACGGCGTTGGGGGCAGCAGAGTTTGGGTCCCCGGCTCGGTTCGCTCGTCAGCAGGGAGAACGGAGCTGCCGACATAGTGCTGATGATTAATGAGCTGCTGTCTCGTGGCGGGGCTGCCATGTTGTTCGGATCTCTGGGGCGGATCATGACCTACCTGCGCTCGCCCTACTACAACTGGTCGTGTCTGCTCAACCATGCCAAGGGGGTGGCTCAATCCCGCGCTCGCTTGAATGCAGAGCTGGAGCAGGTCGATTTCAGTGGGCAGACCTCCTTCGAGGCGCCGGTATATTTCATCAGCGGCAAGTATGACCGTCATCTGCCAGGCAGTCTGGTTGAGCGGTTCGCAGATGGGTTGAAGAGCCCGCATCGGTTTATTCGCTTTGACCGGTCCGGGCACTGCCCACAGTGGGATGAGCCAGAACGGTTCGCGGCAACGGTTAAATCCCTCTGCCTGTAGCGCTCTATTGATAAGCAGGGGCTGCCTTGCCGCTAGTGCCCATCCGCATGGTGGAAATACATGCTGCGCGCGACGAAATCTACTAATATTAATCATTGAAGATATTGGTTTGAGCCTCGCTGAAGAGCGTGCGGGGTTCCTGGATTGACGAAGGTCGATGAAGCGGGGACAATGTCGATGAAAATCGACACGCCGTAGAATCCCCGGAATCGTTGGGTTCCTTCGATATTTTTCTATGCCAATTTGCGGGATAACCCAACTTCGTGTAAGTTTACTTCTTGCTGCCCGGCAGTGATGAGAACTCTTCGGAGGGCTTGGAGCTGTTGGTGTGGTGGTGGTTTGAGAACTCA
>NZ_JACFRA010000008.1:0-52243 GCF_016101165.1 Bifidobacterium sp. W8114
TTTTAGACGAGTTTTGAAACACTCAATTCAACAAAAAGAATCAAATTCTCCAGGAATCACCATTTGTTCCAAAAACGGTCGTTTTATAGACTCCCGTGATTAGGAAAAGGCCGCGCCCTTTTTCTGGTCGCGGCCCATTTCTTGTGCTTTAAGACAATGACATCCGGAAGCAGGTCAATCTCATCATCGGGAATCTGCTAATCTTTTGCCCTTTTCCGCCCGCGTCTGGATGAAGTCCGCCAGGACGGAGCGAATCAGCGCCGAAGAAGAACCGCAGCGAATACTTCCGCATGCTCGTCCAGCGGGACGCCGAAACCCACCACACCGAACTCGTCGGCGCATGACAAGGGACTGCACCCGAACCGGCCGGATCACGGCGACCACGCATTATCGTTCCAGGATATCCGGCACTCCCCCCGCTTGATCATCCGCTGTCGAGGGAAACCCCAGCCGGCCATGTGCGCCATGATGGCCCAGCGGGTCCGCCCGATGCGGCCACCATTAAGCGGCCGTTTATTGAACCCGCATTTCTGCGTCACTTTTAATTTGCTTTTCTATGTCACTTTGATCTGACGAATTTAAGTGACTTTTCCGCACCGCTCTGACGTGACGAATTTAAGTGACTTTTCCGCACCGCTCTGACGTGACGAATTTAAGTGACTTTTCCGCGTCACTGTGCCGTGACGATTCTTTTTGTTTTTTCGGCGCCGTTTCGTGATAGTATGTGAATACACCAAAAATTGATCTGGCGTTTTTCGGAAGGTGCCCTTCAACCACCTGGTTACCCGAAAAACGGTGAAGGCCCCCGGTATCAAGCCGGGGGCCTTCTGCATGCCTTGGGGTTTAGGAGGTTTCGGACTCTTAGTCGTGGCAGACATATCTCATTGTTACCTGCCCATTGAAGCAGGCGGGCACCTTCTGGCCGTCGGTGGTTTTGTAACCGATGACCCGTCCGCCTTGGCAGTCGACTTCATATAGATTCTTGATAGCGAACCAGGCCTTTCTCTTTTTATACTGCTTCTCGTATGCCGGAGGATCGTATCCTTTCGGTGGCTGTACGCCGTTCCCATAGCCATAGGCGACAATTTCACCTACGGCCGCTTTCTTGCCTCCAGCATCAACCAGGAGGATTTCCCTGAGTTGGGGCTTGTTCTCGGCTAGCGGTGGTTTCCCGACGGTCATAAAGGTGCGTCCTCCATGACTCTGCGAGTTCTTCAGTTGGGCTTCAATGACCTCTTCCCCGCTGTAGGAACCACTGGAGGTCAGCTTGTAGGCCACGATTTCCTTACTAGAGGGGAGTGGATCGTTTTGCTGGTAGGACTGCAGCAGCTCCGGGTAATATTTGAGTTTGGCCACCGTCCGATAAGTGCGGCCGGTTTGGTCCATGACCCAGTCGCTAATGTGGGGGTTGATGTCCGACAGGACCGCGAGCATCTTATCCAGGTACTGGTCCGTTTGAATAGTTAGTACGTTCTCGCCATGGGAGACCCTGTTGCGCAGGCGACGAATCCTATCGATATCAAGCAGGAGTTTCACCCGTTGTTGATCATTGACCTTGTTATGGGTCATCCCCGGAAAGGCCTTATACAAAGCCTCTTTCCAGAGCTGTCGTGCCGCCGCCGCCCTCCTGAGGACTTTTCGGTCTTCGCTTTTGAAATCCGTAGGTCCGAGTAACCGTTGCCAACTTCCAAACGTCAATTGCGCGAATGCATCATCCCTGCTCGGGTATTGGCCATGCTTTTCGTGATTAGGATTCCTTTTCCATATCTTGTATGCCTGGCGGCATGAGGACCACATCTTCTGTATTTGGTATGCGCCCATTAGTTTCCGAATAAGAGGTGGAACCCCCCTCACAGGGGCAGGCGTACTACCTCTGAACCATTTGGGCGGCGGCGTTTCCCCAAGCCAGTCGTCGTATCCGTTATCATCAGCCCAAACTAACAGCTCCTTGTCCATTGCATTGCGCACACTCATCTCGACGAAGGAGATCTGCGTGACCGCCACCCCGGAGAATAAGGTATTCCAACGGTATAAGTCAGCTGCTTCCACTCCCGGGTGTTTCCGGGCCTCTTTCTCATAGGGCTTCAAGCGGTTCTCTGATATCGCCTGATCCATAATCGAGTGGGTTGCAGTCTGCATAAGGCCATGATAGTATATACGAGCAGTAAGTTCTTCGCCTCCACGTCGCAAGATGTGGGGGCGTCGTATTTTTAGGGATCATGGGGTTATACGCGCCAAAGCACACACATTAAGGCGGACCTGCCACAGCTATACCCATCACATATGCAAGATCCCGGCTTATCCTGCCGGGGTCTTAAGAAGAAGGGCGGAGGGGACGGGATTCGAACCCGCGGATCATTTCACCAAAAATTGATCTGGCGTTTTTCGGGCGCCTGCATTCGACCACTCTGCCACCCCTCCGTTGAGGATCCATACTGCCTAGCGGTCTTCTTTTTGGCTGGTTTCTACTATATCACGGCTCTACCACCATATGTAGTGCCTGACGTTTCAGATCCGGGAAACCGGAAGGACGGGTGGCATCCTCTGCAAGGAGGCCCATCCATCCACACATGAGGAAGAACCCTGGACATGGGGTTCAACGCCCGGCCTGGGGGCCCTCCTTGTCCATGCGCTCCTTGCACATGTCGCCCAGAAGCGTGGACATCGAGGTCTCGTGATCGAAGCCGTACAGCCTGAGCTTCCTGTAGAGGCTGACGGGCAGGTAGACGGTGACCGGCTTCTTGCGTTCCTTCCGGTAGCCGGCCACGAGTGTGCCTTCGTGCCGTCCTATCGGATGTTTAATGGTCGTTTTATAGACTTCCGTAATCAGGAAAAGGCCGCGGCCCTTTTACTGGGTTGCGGCCTGTTCCTTATGCTTTAAGACAATGACATCCGGATGCTGATCAATCTCAGCAACGGGAAGGTTGAACCTCTTTACCTTTTCCTGCCCGCTTCTGGATGAAGTCCGCCAGGACGGAGCGAACCAGCGCCGAAGAGGTATGCAGGTTCTCCTCCCGGGCGATGCGGGTCAGGGCGGCCTTCATGGTCGGCGTGACCTTCACGCGCAGTTCCACGTTGGCGGGTCGGTGCTCCTCTTCGCGGGGCCGGCCGGCGAAGATGCCCATCAAATCCTTATCCGTCAGGGCCGGGGCACCGGGGTCCCTGTACACCGCAGTCCCCGGCGCGGGCTTCAGCTCGCCCCGGTCAGCCATTGCATCAAGCTCTTCGCTTGTATAGCTCACCTGCGTTTTCCTTTCTTATTTATCGGGAGACCGCCATCCCAGGCCAAACGGTCCGAGATGGCGGGTCCTTCAGCTAACCGCCATCATTTGCGTTGCAGCAAATGCCTCCACCTGTCGGTGACGGGCATGGCGTGGAATGCATGCAGAAAGCCGTCCGCACGCTTGGCCACGATCACCTCGATGGCGTTATGGGGCGAGCCTCCTTCATGCCTGGGGCCTACGAACGCGATTGTCGGCTCTCCGGGATTGCCCAGAGTTTGTTGAAAGCCGAAGGGGTGATGGACGGCGTATCTGATCTCCTCATCCTTCAGGCCATGCTTGTGTGCAGATTCGTCGATCTTTACCAATGCGCCACTGCTCATTGTCTCTCCTCATCGGTTCGTATTGCGGGTTCATGATGACTCCTCTGTCGACTGTTTTTAGGTTTCCCGAGAGATTATTATAATTACTCCGTCTAAATACTCCGCTATTTTACTCCACAGCAGAATATTCTCTCCTGCTCTTTTTCCTCCGGATTGCTAAAGCCCGGACTCTCGGTTGCCCCGATGGCGCATATTATGCAGGCGATGGAGGCTGCTAGGCAGTGGGCCGTAGCGAACATTTCTCTTGCTACGAGACCCAGGGGTGCGCTGGTCTTGTCCCCGAACGTGGCAGTCCCGATGCCGGGCATGATCGTCGCAGCCAGGAGGAAGAGGAATAAAGGCGCTGGTTGCCGTGCTGTTTGGGAAAGCCGGTGAATTCCGCCTTGTGTTGCGTTCTCCTGGTCAGCGAAATTCCTGTAAGTCTCTGCGCCAATGCGCATTTTCCTGTTCTTCTGTCGGTTTTTGCCGTATCCCTTATCACTTGTCTGCTTATATGGATGCCATGCGGTACCCTGCCACCATATAACTATATGACTATTTAACTGCATAATTATTGCTGAATGTAATTATGTAACTATGTTCTTATTTAGTGTTTTTCTCCAGGCTTTCCCTGACGAGGCGCGAGACTATTTTGCTCATGCTCTCCCCTGTCTCGATGGACTGCAGTTTCAGCGCCTTGTGTATGCTCTTCGGGATCAGCAGGGTCGTGGTGACGGTTGGTTCCCTCTTCTCCTTCTTGCCCTGGTAATTGGTGTCTCCGATTCTCTGCTGCTTTCCGCCTGTAGCCAGCTTGACCATTGCGTCTCCTGAACTGAATATAGATATGGTTATTGATGTGCATGGACATGCACCTATGCACTTATGTATTTATGTTGTTAAGTGGTTATGCTGCTTCCACGGCCTGGATCAGCTCGCCTGTGAACTCGATGAACCCGCTGTCAGAAGGTACTTGATTGCTCCCTGCTCCTGCTCGGTGCGTGGACTCGCGTTCTGGGATGATGGTGTCGAACCGGGGGAAACCCATCGCGTCGATCTCACTGATGGTCTCCTGTGTGGTTTTCTGTCTGATGTTCGCGCAGTTGATGAGCACGGCGCGCGCCTTGGCGAAGCTCTTGAACGTCTCCCTGGTTCTTTTGCTGTCCAGGTGTCCAGGCCGGGTTACTATCACGATCACGTCTGAGACGTTTTCGACGGCGTCGCCCAGGGTGTTCTGCATCACCGGGGGAGTGTCGATCAGGATGTAGTCGTATCCCGTTGTGACTTCCTCCTCTCCAAGTTCCTCGATTTCCCCTATGGCGGCCGTCTCCACCCGGAAAGGCAGGGGGGTGCCCTTGCCGCGTGCCTTCTTCTGCCATTCCCAGCTGCCTCCGCTGGGGTCGGCGTCCTTCACCAGGACATTGAACCCTCTTTTGGCCAGGGAGAGGCCGGTGAGAATGGTTGCGGTCGTCTTTCCCACGCCGCCCTTGGTGTTTACGAAAGCAATGCGTTTCATACCACGCTCCAATCGGAAATAGAATAATTACATAATTAATTATATACAGCATTATGCAGTTATGCAACTATGTAGTAGGTATGTGTCTCCGGCGTCCCTTGTATGGTCGTTTCAAATACGTAGCGCACCGAGAGGAATATGCCGCCCGGATGCTCGCTTCCCCCTTCTACATGGATCCTCCGGCATCCCCGTTGATGATCTTCGTTGTGTATGAGCAAAGGGGGTGGTGCGCTGTAGACGGTGCAGTGGCCGTGCCTTCTGGATTGTGGATAACTCCGATGCTGCATTTGCGATATAGGAGTTATCTAGAGTCTATAGCAACTATAGCTACTAGGTGTTTTGCTCAGCCCTACTGCCGCAAGGGTTTTCAGGTTTTGTGGTGTAGGTCAATTACGTTGCTGGTGTAGGTCAATTACGTTGCTGGTGTAGGTCAATTACGTTGCTGGTGTAGGTCAATTACGTTGGGCTGGTGTAGGTCAATTACGTTGCCGGAGGACTTTTGTATTGGTGAATGTGGATAACTTCGATGCATTTAGGGGGGTCCGCATCCTCCAGGCGCCTTTGGCTGGAGAATGGCGGCGGCTGCCTGCCGTGGCTGTAGGCGGTGGGCCTTGGTTCCTGGCCCTGGTCGGATCAGTTGCCGGTCTTGCGGGGTTTGGGTTTGACGCTGAGACTGGATCTTTGCAGGATGATGCCTTCGCCTCTGATTACCTTGTAGTGCAGGCCTCCGGGCCATGGCTGGGAGATTTTCTTGAGGCTGTTCTTGAAGTATCTGGTGAATTCCTTGCGGCTTCCGTAGGCGCCGCCGAACTGCCTGCTGAGGCTGTCCCAGGTGATGATGCCCGTCTGCATGGCGTTTGAGTGGTTGAGCGCGTACAGGCGCCTGGACAGCCACATGTAGATGTCGATGATCTGGCCGTGGCTTGTCGGGTTCATCTGGACCAGGACTTCGAGCATATCGTCGTCCAGGGGGATGCCGTGCCGCATCTGCTCCCAGGTTTCGTCGGTCAGCTGGAGGTAGCCGTTGATGTGCGACTCGTCGCCGGGTTTCCTGCTCCAGGAGATGTAGCTTTCCTTGGAGATGGTCAGCGAGTCCGTGCGGCGTGCGAACTGGCCGCTGGTGCTCAGGTCCTCGGTGATTTTGATCTGCATGGCGCTGACGGCATCGAGCTGGCGTCTGAACGCCTTGTAGTCGGTCCCGGTGGGACTGCGCATGATGTGCAGTTGCTTCATGAGGTCGCCCAGGTTGTCGGGCAGGTAGATGGTCCTGGTCGGGTTGTCCGGATCGCGTTTGACCTGGGTGGTGATGTAGATGAGCAGCAGGCGGGCGTATTTGCCGTATGGCCACAGTGTGAGCAGTTTCCCGTCCAATGCGTATTGCAGCGGGGTGACCTGGTAGGTGAGTGTGCCGTTGACCCGTATCCAGGGCTCGGCCGTCTTCGGCTCACGGTAGGGGAGCGAGAACCGGCAGAAGTCGGGCATGATGTACACCCTGCTCTGGGCGTTGAGCTGCCGCCATTGTTCGCCGGTCGGATGGCCAGTCGCGTCGATTTCCATTACGATGTATACTTTCTCCTGGTATCTGCTTTTGCAACGAGCCACATCCATTTGTCGCCGGTTGCAAAAGCCTGTGCCGCTGTGTTGTAAAGCTTCGGCGTTCTGGTTTTGGGTACTTTTGCGCCGTTTAGCTTTTCAAGTCTGGGCCCCCGTCCGAAGATTGTCGGACGGGGGTAATCCTTACCTGCTTGCAAGTATACGCCAGGCCAAAATCGTCGTGTCCCGACTCTGTGGCGCGCACGGTTCTTAGGGGGGAGGGCGGTTCTGGCGATCATACTGCTTTGTCCGCTGCGTCGCGGTGGTCTCTTCTTGCTGGCGGCTCGTCTCCTGCTCGTTCAGGTGAGCCCCGGTTCTCTTTCTGTTCGTCCGTTCCGTCGTGGGGCGGGGGTATCTCTTCCTGGTGGCTCGTATCCTGCCGGTAGGCGTTCAGGGCCTGCTGCATGTGTTCGCTGAGGCGCCTGCCGCCGACAGCCTCCTTCAGCAGGTGGGCATGCGCCGGCTTCAGGTCGTAGCCGCATTTGGTGAAGATGTTCATGCACTGCTCGGTCGGATCCTTGCCGAAGTGCTCACAGACCATGGCGAATTCCGCTATGGTCAGAGGAACGCCGGTCAGGTTCATGACGCTGTACATTTTTGCGGCAGAAAAGCCCAAGAGTTCCGCCAGGTCAGTGATCGAGGTGACGGAACCCGCTTCATGGAGCCAGGTCTTGATCAGAATGACCGACTCCTTA
This sequence comes from Bifidobacterium sp. W8114, assembly GCF_016101165.1. Taxonomy (NCBI): domain Bacteria; kingdom Bacillati; phylum Actinomycetota; class Actinomycetes; order Bifidobacteriales; family Bifidobacteriaceae; genus Bifidobacterium; species Bifidobacterium sp. W8114. The sequence continues at coordinate 7,385 of NZ_JACFRA010000008.1, forward strand.
TCGGCTTGACGCCATCTGCTAGATTTCATCAGTAGCCAGTTTACGGCACTGGCAAGCCTTTTTCGGACAATGGAGATCACGTCTCGGGCCCTTCTACAACAAGCTGGAGCAATTCTCTGTTTATCTTCTGAAATATCAGAATTACAGCATAATATGATGGGAAATTTGTGAAAAATAAGAAATTTGGTGTACTCTGTCCCGAGGAAGTAGCAGCGGCTGCGATCGAAGCCTGGATTGCAGCCGGCAATGACGTGGGAATCCACGGAGCCTTGTGGATGAAAAACAAGCCGGCACGTTTCGCGCCGGCATGAGGAGAGGGGGCGCAGCGCGGGCGGCGGCCGTTGTCGTTTGCGGCCGAGAGTGTCCTGCCGAAGAAAACCGTGCTCTTGAAGCGTCAGCAGTTTGGGCGGCCGGCGCGGCACGTTGGCCAAGGGCGTGCGCCGACTCCTCGTTCCGGGGGAGGACGGCAGAAAAAAAGAAGACCCCCGGCTTAGCCGGGGGGTACATATCCAGCCCCTGCGTGAGCCGGAGACTTATCAGCCAAGATTTATCTCCGGTTTACACCGACAGGGTTCTGAGGTAAGGATGACTGGACTATGTACAGGAGAACACCTTAGCACTGCGCGGGCGGCGGCGCCGGAAGAAGGCAGCCGCAGTCCTGACGGATAAGAAGAGGGGATTTAGTCATGGCGGACCATGATGACGAGGGCATGGCCCTGCAGAGCGTGTCCGATCCCGTCGAGGACGGGGATCCGGCGCCGCCGGCGATCGTGCCGGAGAACGGGGGAGACCCGTCGGGCAGGCCGCGCCCGAAGCGGCTGGTGCCGGTGATTGTCGCCGTGGCGGCGGTGGTGGTCGTTGTGGCCGGTCTTGTGGGCTGGCATGTGGTGGAATCCCGCCGGCATGATTCGGCGTTGGACTCCTGCAACCGGGCGGTGAAGGCCCTGCGGGGGAAGACCGGCTCGGCCAGGATGGCCGGCTACCGTGAAGCGGCCGGCGTGAATGCGGGCCAGGTCAAGGATGCGGGCACCGTGCTGGCCATGGCGCGCAGTGTGAAGAACGCCGAGGGGCTCAAGCAGCCGGCGATCCGGTGCAAGGCCTCCATGTCCACCGGTGATCTGGACGCCTTGGCCGGCCAGGCCAGGAAGCTTGACGGCAGATTCGCGGCCGTGGACAGGGCTGCCAGGGGGGTTGTTGCGTCCCGGGATGCGAAGGTCCTGGAGGACGCCAGGACGGCGTTGGACGGGAAGAAAGGCGAGGCGGCGAAGCTGCTGGCTGATTCCGATGGGAAGGTGGCCGATAAGGCGACCCGTGACGGCCTGCAGCAGGCCATCGACCAGGCCGGCCAGGTCAAGTCCGACAAGGCGAAGGCCTACCAGGATGCGGCGAACGCCTTGCAGGCGGCCATCGACCAGGTGAACGCCTCCGTGCAGGCCAAGAGCCAGGCCGACCAGCAGGCAGCCGAACAAGCGGCGCAGGCCCAGGCCGCACAGCAGCAGGCCCAGCAGCAGGCGCAACGGACGGCACCCTCCTATGGCAGCGGCCGAAGCGGCTACACGCCCGCCTACCGGCCGTCCGCCAACAGTGGCGGCGGTGGAGGGGGATCCGCGCCAGCGCCCGTTCCTGCGGCTCCGCAAGGCGGCAACAGCAGTGGAGGCTTCGATTGGAACCAGTGGATGCAGAATCACAAGCCGATTGGAAATCATGGCTGCAATCCAGATGGATCTTGTGGCATCGGCTGACTGATTAGAGAATTGAAGAATTTGCCAGCGGGACCGGTTGCTTGGAAGGTCTCCCATCCCACTGGCGTTACTCGTGGGCGGCTATGAGGCCGTCCCCTTCATAGTACTGGAAGGGAAATAAATGAAGACACCAGGAAAGATCGGACGGTGGGCCGGCAGGGCTGTGGCCGTGGTCGGCGCCGCCGCCATGCTGCTGATCGGCGTCCAGCCAGCGTTCGCCGGCGGCGGCGCCGGCAGCTCAAACGGCAATGGCAACATCGCCATGGATATACAGACGGTATGGTCCTACAAGGACAATAACGACGGCGCTTTCGGCTCCTCTGCTGATTTCAACAGCATCAACCGCGCTTTCTCGGCGATGGGGGCGACCATGCTGCCGGCCGGTGTGGCACATGCGCAGGAGGCCCTGAATGAGGCCAACGGCAACTGTGTGGCCCGGTTCAACGAGGCGCACCCCGACCAGTATGGCCAGGCCCAATGCCGCCTGGTGGGCGTAGGCATCAAGGCCGGCCCGGGCAAGGTATTCAGTGGTGAGGAGCACAGTCCGCGCCAAGACTGGATACAAAAATGGGCTGAAGGCCCAGGAACGGGCACATACAGCAACCATGGGGCCCAATACAATACAGCTGATACTTTCGCGGATCAGCCTAATACAACGGTTGATTCGTTTGTTGATCAGTATGCCCACGATGCGACGTCCATAATCGCGATTGCTTTGAATCAGTATGAGCCGAAGCCTGCGAATTATCGTCTTCAGGTGTCCACGGACCAGCAGTCGCCGGCGGCCATGGTGGTCGGTGGGGTCGATGAGGTGCAGGATGTAATCCATACGGATGCATCGGGCTCCCCGATCCGGGAGGCCGTGAATGCGACGGTGGTCATGCATTACGATGGCCAGCCCGACGGGTATGTGGGCGCGAAGCAGGCGGTGAAGAACGTCACCGTGCCCAACCAGGGTGATACGCGGGTCGGGTTCACCCCGGCCGATTTCGGCCTGGCGCATTGGCAGGAGGGCTCGTATTGGTTCGATGTGCAGGTGCCGCAGCAGGGTCGCATGGACGGGGCGGTGGATACCCCGGACCGTGATCCGCGTGAGTCGTTCATCGTCTCTTCGGTCCCTCCGCCCGCCCCTGTGAAGAAGATTCAGAAGGGCACTTCGGCCGATCAGATGGTCAACCGAACGACGATCACGACGAGCACGGGCCGTGGCGGCTATGAGCTGCATTTCCGTGAGCATATCGATCCGCACGGTGTCCCGTATTCGGTGGAGAACATCAAGCTGCGGGATCTGACCGACGGCCGCGACGTGGCCGGGGAGTTCTCGGTGGTCTGGGATAAGGCCACGGGCCTGTTGACGGCCGACCGGAACCCCGACCGGGGAGAGATGCCGTTGGAGCACCAGTATGAGCTTTCGTTTGACGTGCGGGTGTCGAAGCCCGATTTCAGCAAGATCAAAGATCATGCGACGGTGGGTTGGAACAAGCGGCCGGCCGTGGACACGGGAGCCAAGGAGTTCCCGACGTGGCGCCCCCAGCCTGACAAGTCCTGGATCAAGAAGGACCCGTCGACGGGCAAGTGGGCGGCGGCCATCGACCCGTCCCGCACGAACACGACCGGCGCCGATAACGCGCAGTTCCTCGATGGCGACAAGGTGGCGTCGGTGGTGAACGCCACGGTGGCGGCCGACCTGATCGAGGCGCCCGCCCGGTTCAAGATCGGGGACGACTGGTCGCGCGCGGCCTACATCTTCAAGGCTGACGATGTGTCGAAGATCCGCGTCTACCAGGCCAAGGCCGGCACTGACCGCGCCTCCTCGGTCAGCGACATCGCCAACCGGGGCCGGGACGTCACCGACCAGTTCGACATCACCATGGATGGCACACATGCCGTGGCCAAGGCCAAGCCGGCATACCTGCGCGGCCTGAAGGGCATGGCGGACCCCCTGCAGGTGACGATGCTCGTTCCCGGGTCGATCAGCTTCGCCCGTGGCAAGGGCGCGGCCCAGGTGCGCAAGGACTTCGGCAAACAGCCCGGCGACGAGCTGACCTTCTGCAAGGCGCCCGGTGCCACCGGCGCGGACCTGACCAACAGCGCCTACGAGCAGGTCAACACCCACAAGATAGACACCAACGAGCCGAAGATCTGCGGCTATGTGCCGCCGGTGCGCAAGGACGTCATTTCGGAGGCCGGCCAGGGCGGCGACCAGGACAGCGTGGACGGCAAGGTCGTCTACCCCGGCCAGAAGGTCGAATACCAGCTGCTCACCCAGCCCAAACTCCCCGCCGACCTGGCCTACGGGGTGTCCCGTGTGATCTTCACGGACACCTACGACCAGTGGCTGAACGTGGACAAGCAGACCCTTGAGATGATGGACCTGAACGCGGGCCGGGTGATCCCCAAGAGCAGGTACAGCACGAAGTGGGACGACGGGCACCATCTGGTGCAGGTCGCCATCACCGACCAGGCGTTGATCGGCCAGTGGCGCGCAGGCCGGAACCCGCGCATCCAGCTGCGGTTCGAGGGCACCGTCGGCGGGAAGGCCCCTGCAGGGCACAGGGTCAACAACCAGTGGATGCTGACCCTGAACAACAGCCTGACCCCGTCCAACGAGGTGTTCAACACCCCGCCGGACTTCAACCCGCTGAAGAAGGACGTCAGCTCCAAGGACCAGAGCGTCAGCATCGACGGGAAGACCCTCCTGCTGGGCGACGCCGGCTACTACCGGGTCACCCTGGACGCCCGGCAGACCAGCCAGGCGTACGCCGTGTGGCGGCTGGGCCTGGTGGACGACTTCGACGACGAGTACCTGTCCATCGATCCCTCCGGTGTCGAGGTGCAGGGTTCGGATGGCAAGGACTACACCAAGGCGTTCAACATCCAGGTCAAGGAAGGCGTGGTCTACGCCTTCGCCAGGACCGTGGACACCAGGGTGCCGGCGACCGGGGAGACCCTCAAGGGCGACCCGCAGCCGTCCGACCTGGCCGCCTACGCCGCCGCCAAGGGCCACAACCCGCTGCGCGAGCCGGCCATCGACCAGGGTCTGCTGGGGCGCGCCTATGACCTGGTGCTGCCCTACAAGGTCATCAAGGTCAAGGACGGATACACGGTCAGGAACAAGGCCACGCAGATCGTCAACGACCTGCGCAAGCAGACCGACCAGGTGTCCAACCCGCTCAAGCCGATCAACCCGTCCAAGGATGTGGTGGTCAAGGTCAACGGGGAGAGCGTGAACGGCAAGAGCATCTACAAGGACCGGCTCTTCCTCTACCAGCTGGACAGCAGCATCCTGCCGGCGGGCCGCGCCTATCCGCAGGCCGACCGGTGGCTGATCGAGGACCAGCTGGACCCGAAGGTGGACCAGTACTCGGGGCAGTGGGCCGTGTACGCCACCCGCGACCTGTACAAGGACGGGAAGGTGCTGGCCGGCAAGGGCGAGCGGATCGCCGGCTCCGGGTTCGAGTCCCCGAAGCTGGGCAGGCTGTTCGACCTTGAGCAGGACCAGTCGGGCAGGGTGACCATCGCGGCCACGCCCGACTATCTGGCGCTGGTGTCCGCGTCCGGCGACCGTGAGGCCGGCTGGCGCGCCTACATCCAGTGCAAGCGTCTGGCCGTCACCAAGCATCATGAGAACCGGTTCACCGAGCGCTACAACGGCAAGGCGATGCCCTCGAACGTGGTGTGGACCAGGACCCCGGACATGACCCCCAGGCTGCGGATCGTCAAGTTCGACACGAAGAGCGGCCTGCCCCAGGGTGACCGCAACGACCCCAAGGAGGCCCTGACGGTGGACGGCGACACCGACATCACGGTGCGCATCTACAACGATTCGGGCGTCGATCCCGACACGGGCACGGGCTACGTGTTCCTTGGCCGGGACCTGAAGCTGGAGGACCAGACCGTGGCCGGCGACGGCCAGGTCGCGGACTGGAAGTATCCGGACGGATGGGCCGAGTACCAGCTCAAGCCGGGCAAGTATGTGGATGTGCATGGCACCCTCAAGGGCGTCACCGAGCATCACACCAACCGCGCCAAGGTGACCGGCCGTCCGCTGGCTCCCTGCGTGGTTCCCGGCAACGACAAGCCCTTCGACCCGAAGGATCCCGACGCCAAGCCCGGCCAGGGGAAGCCGAAGGATGCGGTCATGGTCGACGGGGTGGCCCTGTGCGGGGACACCACCGTGGAGTCCAATACGGACGACTGGAACGGCGTGATGAAGCCTCCGGCCCTGCCCGCCACCGGCTCCCAGATCGCCCTGGTCGTCCTGGCCGCCGGTCTGCTGCTCATGGGCGGCTATGTGGCCGTCCAGGGCGGAGGCTGGATGCGCCGCCGGAGTGCGGAGAACCACGAGGCCGCCCTCGCGTTCAGCGAGCGGGTCATGGCCCAGGCCGGAGTGCCGGAGCCTGACGGTCGGCAGGACGAGCAGCCCCGCTGATGGTATACGAGCCGCGCCCCTTCAGGGGGTGCGGCCCCTTCCTTGCAAATGCTTCCCTGCCGGGCTTCTTTGGCGGCCAGCTGCCTCTTTTGGTTGCCTCTGTTTTCTCGGCCTGGCTGGGTGGTCGTCCCTTGTCGGGGATGATTCTGATGCGGTGGCTGACGGGCTGCCTTCCCGCCGCCGTCTGCATCCTCAATCCTCCGGTCCTGCAACGGGACCGGCAATGATTCTTCCCGTCTGCGTTCGGGCTGATGCGGATGGGATGGTGCGCGGAGGAGCCGACTGGTCCCCTCTTCTCGGTACCTCCGCCGTTACGCCGTCACGGATCCTCGTGGCGGAAAAACCGGGGCGGATTTTCCCTTCCCGCCTCGGTACATACTTTCGTAGGCGGTTGGGCGGCATGGCATTACAGATGGTCGGGCAGCGTGTTGTCGTCGCTGGTGGCCGGCGGCACGCTCCAGCCGCCTTGCGGCGCGGATGGGGCTGCCGGTCGGCTGGTCTGCGGGGATGCTGGTCTGCCGCCCGCACCTGCCGAATGCCGTGCTGGCGCGCGGCCGCTGCCATAGGAGGGTGCCTGCTGGGTCGCCGGCCGTTGCACGGCCTGCGCCTGGGCCTGCGCCGCTTGTTCGGCGGCCTGCTGGTCGGCCTGGCTCTTGGCCTGCACGGAGGCGTTCACCCGGTCGATGGCCGCCTGCAACGCATTCGCCGCATCCTGGTAGGCCTTCGCCTTATCCCCCTTGACCCGGCCGGCCTGGTCGATGGCCTGCTGCAGGCCGTCACGGGTCGCGTTGTCGGCCACCTTCCCGTCAGAATCGGACAGCAGCTTCGACGCCTCGTCCTTCTTCCCGCCCAGGGCCGCCTTCGCATCATCCAGGACCTTCGCATCCCGGGAGGCAAACACCGCCGTCGCGCCGGCTGCCATCCTGCCGTTGAGTCTGGTGCGGCTTGCTGCGGCCTCGCGCATTTTGTCGGCAATGCCGTTCAGAGCATCTTTTCCGTCGCCGGACTTGCAGGCGAGCAGCGGAGCCGGGCCCTTGTCCTTGCTGGCAAGGGCGTGCAGGTTCTGCACGGTCTTCGGGTTCTTCACTTGTCCGGCTTCTATGGACAGCGCGGCCTGGTAGGCCTTGGCGTATGGGGTCCGGTATGCCGATTCGACGTCCTGTCTGGCCTGGTTGCAGGATTCGATGGCGGAATGGTAGGCTCTCCGGCTCATGTAGGAGTGTGCGCCGCACGCCGTGAATGCGGCGGCTGCGGCTGCAAGAAGGATGCAGCAGGTGACGGCGGCCGGCTTGGCCCAGCTCTGCGTTCGGATGCCCCCGGCGTCCGCTTCGGCTTGTTCGATGGGCTCTGCGGCCCTGTCCTGCTTGGCTATTCTCGGCAGGGGGCGAGTGGGCGCATCGTCCAGGTCCGGCGACTGCCGAACGGCAGGCCGGTTTCTGGTCTTCGCGTCCGCTGGCTCTGGTGCCGCAGCCTTCCGCGGAAGGGGCACCGGCGAGGATGTGCCGAGGATCGCCGCCTGTATGCGGCGCAACGCCTCTTGCCTGTTTGTCATCCGCGGGTACTCCGTCCAGCTGTCGTCCCAGCCTTCCGGCGCGCTCATAGCTTGGCTCCGGTCTCAGGCCTTGCGGTATGCCTTGATGGCCCGCTCGATCCAGTCCTGCGCCTGCTCCTGGGTGAGCCCTTCGGGCAGGGAGGACATGGGGATGCGCACGAATTCGTGTTCGTTGTCCTTCGCGTGAGGACGTTCCAGGACGTGCTCGATGCCTTTGCGGTCAAGTCTGACTCCCTCCAGCTGGGCCTTGATGAGCCGGCGCGCGTGACGCGAGCCTATTTTTCTGTCCGGGTTCTGGTCCAGCCATCGCGCCACCCGCCGCTGTGTGCCTGGAGAGAGGCCGACGAGCGTGTTGGCGGCCGGAAGGTTTATGCGCCCGGCCACGAAAGCGTCTTGCAGGGTCGCATCCAGGTTTTCGAGACGGGAGAATCTCGGATCCGCTTGTTTCTTTCCATTGGCAGCCATTGCAGTAGATTCTACAGCCCGGTCCAAATGCGGAAGAAAAAACGATTATAACCCAAGTATATCAATGATAATATAAAAATTTGTATGAAAATAGGTATAAAATGGCGGAAATAATAGGAAAACCCGATTTAAAAAAGACTATAAGCGTTCACAGGGTGGATTCCTTGAGAAGGGCTCTGAATCTGACCGAGCAGGAGCTGGGCGACATCATGGGCATCTCTGGGTCGTCGGTGAGCCGTCGACTGCGTGGCGCGGTCCCGTTCAGCAGGGAGGAGCTGCGCAGGTTCGCCGCGCAGGCGCATACCGAGGAGGGATGGTTCGATGCGTAGAGGGCATGCCTTGGCCCGTGGTCGGGCATTCCGGCCGTATCTGCCGGAGTGGCTCGGCATGACCGTGCGGGCGTGGGCTCCGGTGCGCGGGTCGGGGATCCTGATGGCCCGCCGCCGCTTCTGGCCCGTGGTGGCCGTGCTGGTGCTGATAGGCCTGCCGGTCAACATTGCTTGCATGTTCTGCGGTTCCATGGCAGGCGAGTGGGTGCTTGGCGCATGGACTCTGGCCGTGGGGGTCCTGCTGGTCGTCGCGGCCATGCGCCGCGCCAGTGATGCCGGCCTCAGGCGGATCTTCATGGCGTGCCTGCTGGCGCCGCTGGCCGTGTCGGCGTGCCTGTGCCTGCTGGTGCCGCTGGTGTGCCTGGACGGCAATCAGTCCGACACGGCCGCAGCCGCCGTCACCAGCCTGTCCTCCTACCTGTACTTCGGTCTTCCTCTGGTTTTCGGTGGGTGCCTGCCCTCCAGGCGCAGCAGGGTGGTGCGGCTGTGAGCTGGACGCGGATGAGCGCGGGGAGGCGGGGCGCGCATGGGCGGGACTAAGTCGCACCGCGTGGCTGCGGTCATCGTGTCGGTCTTCGTGATGCTGTCGCTGTTCCTGGTGGTGCCCCTGTTCGGAACGGCGGTCACTGCCGCTGCCTGCGAGAACGGCGCGGACGGAGGAGAGGAATCCTCCTCGAAGGCGGCCGGGCCAGTGGACAATTCTTCATACAAGGCGCCCGAGCATTCGGACGATCCCGTGGCGGAGAAAATGGCCTCGTTCATGGAGGGCATCGCACTGGACGACTCCCACGGATACTCGCAGCCCCGCCGCATGGGCGACCCCGATTTCGATTGCAGTTCGGCCGTGTTCAGCAGCGGCCAGGCCGCCGGCCTGCCCCTGTCCGGATACCCGTTCACCACCTGGAACGAAGGGCCGGCCCTGCAGCGGGTCGGATTCCAGCACTTCACCTGGAGCGGGAACTACCGGGACGCGAAGGCCAGGCTGAAGCGGGGCGACGTGGTGGTCAACCCGCAGCAGCATACGGAGATCTACGTCGGCGGAGGCCTGTTCGCAGGGGCGCGGCATGCGTACCCCTCCGGCGTGGACGACGGGCATCCGGGCGACCAGGGCAAGGGCGACAAGCAGGAGATCATCATCAGCGGGTATCTGAGCCCCGGACTGACCGATGTGTACCGGCATGATCCGTCCTCGCATGTCACTTCCTCCGGCGATGTCACGACTCCCGGCGCGGCGGCTCCCGCCGTCTGCAGGCCGGAGGATCAGCCGGATGCGGGCGATGCGGGCGACGGCGTGAATGCGTCCGCAGGCCAGGCCAAGGCCATCGCCAAGCGGATGATCCCCGGCTATTTCCCGGGGGCTGACACGGAGAAGGAATACGGGTGCCTGGTGAGCATGTGGACCAGGGAGTCCGGATGGAGGATCCATGCGGAGAACGCCTCGTCGGGGGCGTACGGGATCCCGCAGGCGCTTCCCGGCAGCAAGATGGCGTCCGCCGGCCCCGACTGGAAGGACAACGCCACTACGCAGGTCAAATGGGGCCTGCAGTACATCAGGGCCCGGTATTCGACGCCGTGCGGCGCCTGGTCACGCTGGCAGGCAAAGGGATGGTACTGATGATTGCGTTAGCGGATGCCACGATCAACCCGAAGCTCGACGACTCGTGGATGCCGGACGGGCTTCCGGGCGTGGTCTCTTCCGTCTTGGGGACGGTCCTGATTGCGCTGACGATCCTGTTCATCGTGTTCGTCCTGGTGTTTGCCGCCAACAAGGTGTTCCCGTCGATGCGTTCCTCCTGGTCGTCGGATGGGCTCTACAGGATCTTGGGGGTCATCCTGGTGGCCATGCTGACGGTGGGCGTAGGGCCTGGCATCTATTGGGCGGACCACCATGTGGATCCGTTCCCTGGAGGGGTCAGCGCATCGTCCAGCAGCTGGGAAGCCGTGAGGATCGATCCGAGCATGGTCGAAAAATACGGCGTTGACGGCGCCACGGCGATAGCCAACGCCGGGAACGACTTTCACAATGCCGGCAGGAAGCTGGGCGAGGCCGGCAGGAAGCTTTCCAAGGGCAACGTGCCCGGGGCCATAGGCTCGGCCGCCTCCTCTGGAAGCTCCGTGATTTCGGGCCTCGTCAATGGTGCCCATGCGGTGGTCTCCAGCGTCAGGCACAGGGGCATCGCGCAAACCGTGTCCGACGGATGGAAGGTCCTGAAGAACAAGGCCGGTCAGGTCGGATCCTCCATCGCCTCATGGCTCAGGGATAGGAGGCGCCGGTGAAGTACCCGTGACAGGTTTCCGGCCTGCCCGTCAGCGCGGCCGGAGAGCCGACCTACAGCAACAATCAACCAATCAGCCAAGGAGTAGCAACAAATGCGTGTTCCATTCATCGTAACGGCCGGGGCCCCGCCCCTGCCCTCCGCAGCAAGCCTGCTGAAGCTGGCCGAAAGCGACAGCCCGCTGCACGACGTCAAGCCCAAGTACGACTTCCCCTTCAACCTGACCCTGCTGAAATGGCTGGCCAACATCCAGGGCACGGCACTGGTGGTTCTGGCCATCCTTTTCATCCTCGCGGCCGTGCTTGCCATAGTAGGCAAGTTCTCAGTCCACTCTCCCGTAATGCGCAACATCGGTATCGGCTTGCTGCTGGTGATCGTGGTTCTGGCCATACTGGTCGCGAATGCACCCAGAATCATCGAATGGGCCGGACAGCAGGACGTCCTGGAAGCGACCACGTCCATGGGCTCCATGCTAGTGTCCGGCCTGCTGTGACGGCCGGCTTAAGCGGCTGAGGGCATGAGCGAGGAAGGAGGCAGGCATTGGGTCCGTTGATTTCCGCGGCTATCAACGCCCTGCTCGACTGGATGATCGACGGGGCGGTGAAGGCCTGGGAGACGGCTTGCAAGTTCGCCCTGCAGGCTGGCTCCATGGACGACAACCAATGGCAGGTCGTGTCCGAGACCGTGGGCAAGGTGTCCATGCCTATGCTGCTGCTTACGGTGATCTTCGCGGCGATCGCCATGATCAGAGAGCTGATAGCCGGCAACATCGGCAATGTGTGGATTGTCTTCTTCCGGTCCGTCCTGGCCTGGCCGCTCACCCTGTTCTCCATCTGGATCGCGGTGATGACGTGCAATCTTGCCACGTCCATGACTGGCAAGATACTGCACGTCGACATGACCGGAGGCAGCGGGGTGATCTCGCTGCCGACGGTCGACAAGCCCAACCTGTCCTCCCTGATGACGCTCATGGGCGGCCTGCTCATGCTGTTCATGATCCTGCTGATGATCGTAGGGGCCTGCTCGATCATCCTGTGCATGGCGGCGAGGACGTTCATGCTTATCGTCATCCTGTCCTTTGCCGGGGTTGCGTTCATGTACCTGAACGACGCCAGCAACAAGATCGCTCGCCGGTACCTCAAGTACGTCATCGGCATCATCCTGTACCAGCCGTTGTGCGCGGTGTTCATCAACATAACCGGCAGGCTCATGTCCCTTGACGGCATGAGCAATCCCATCAGCTTCTTCACGGGCGTTGTGGGGATGATCCTGGCATCGGTCATGCCATGGGTGCTTGTCTCAATGGTGGCCAAGGCCGGCATCCCCGTCTCGGAAGGGACCAAGGGCGTCGCCTCGGCAGGCGCCAAGACCGTGGGCGCTGCCGAGAGTGCGGTCAAGGCTGCGGTCAAGGTGGCTGTGCAGGCTCTGCTGCACGGCGGCGGCGCTGTCGGCAAAGGCGGCGCGGCTGCGGGAGGCGGCGCCGGTTCAGCATCGAAGATCAGGGGACCCGCAGGCGCTGGAGGGTCATCCTCGGCAGCCCCCGCAGGGATCGGCGCGAAGCAGCAGCATCAGCCCGAGACTGCATACGGGGCAGCCGGGCCACAGCCGTCGGAAGGGGACGACAGCCGGCGGCAGCATACCGGCCCGGCAGCATCCCGGTCTTCCGGAAAGGGCGCTGCCGGAGGCGGCGTTCTCCCTGCCAAGGACCATGCTCCATCCCAGGGCGGCGACGAGGAAGAATCCGATAAGAAGGGGACCTCTTCAAGCAAGGCCCCGCGTCCGAAGTCCCAGCAGTCTCCGCTGCCTCGGCCCAAAGGCCAGGACGCTGCGCCCGATCCCGATACGGATTCCGGTACGGTTCAGCCTCCAGCCCCGGCGATGGGGCCGCGCACGGACTCGAACGCTGGCTCAGCGCCTGCCGCACCCCCCGCCCCAGGTTCGCCTCCCGTTCCGGCTCCCGCGGACGGCGGCGGATCATCGGGCGGCAGCTCAGCAAGCAGGAATGCCGGTGAGGGAAGCTATGGGCGACTGGCGGGACCGAACCACAACGGCGGGTAGCTGCGCATTGGACAAGACTTCAGACAGCCAGATAAGCAGGCGGGGCTTCCGCCCCGTCCGTGAACCATGAAGCGATATTGAAGACGGAAGAGGGGAAATGAGCGACGACAACAAAGGGGCTGAGCCTTACAGCGCGGCTTTCGCGCCTATGGTGCGGCAGAAGCTCCTATGGCATTGGGCGAAGCATCAGGTGGTGGTGGCGGCCGTATGCCTGGCAATCATCATGTTCAATGTCTCCTTGGCGCGCGTGGACATGTTCGCGCCGGTGAACCTCGTATGCCTGGCCTTGCTGGGCGTGGACCTGCCCATTGTGAAACGCATGAGCCTGTGGCAGCTTGCCGCTCTGCAGGCGGGATTCCTGCTGAGGCGGGCCACGGGGGCGAGCCGGTCGACCATCAGCCCCATCACTGCCGGCGATACTGTGGCCCTGCTTGACGTGCCCGGCCCGGAGGGGAAGATCGTCAAGCCGTACGAGCTCGTCAACGCGGGCGAGATGAACGGATCCTGCTGGATATGGGATGCGGAAAGCTGCGAGGCCACCAGCATAATCAGATTCCGTTCGGCAGGCTCGGAGCTGGCCAAGAACACGGTGAAGAACAGCCATGCTGAATCCTTCTCGATGGCCTTGCACTCCCTGGTGGATCATCCCGAGGTCGAAAGGGTCACCTTCCAGACCAGGTCACTGATAAGGCCAACCGACGTGACTGCTCCGGCCGGTGGAGGCTCGGAGGCGGAACGAGATGTGCGGGCTTTGGAGACGGGTGCCCTGCGGACGGCCATGTACCACGACTACACGGTGACGGTCACTATCTCGCCCGCGAAGCGGCTGGGCCGACGGCCAACCGTTCAGGACACCGGCGATGCGCTGTTCGACGTGACCAGCAGGTTCATCGACATGCTTTCACCCATCGTCGGCCAGGCGGGGCCTTTCAGGTGGCTTGATGCCCAGCAGGTGCGGGGCGACATGAAGTGCCTCACCGACCCGGATGCGTATACGCTCCTCGATAAGGACGGCAGGCTCGATGATGACCAGCCGGTTTGGACCTCCTATGAGGAGTTCGCCGACTACATCAGGGTCGGCTCGACTTATGCCAGGACGTACTGGATCGACCGCTGGCCGGAAGCCGAAAGCCCGGTCATCGCGGACTGGCTCGCCCAGATGGGCAGCTCTCCCGACACCCGCATGATCTTCACCCAGGCCTTCCACGCCCGCGATCAGAAGGAGGCAAAGACGGCTCTTGACATGGCCAGCAACGAAACCGGCGTCATGGACAGGTTCAACCAGATGCTGAACCGGCAGCCCGATACGCAGACTCTCGACGAGGCCCGCCTCATGGAGCGGCGCAAGCAGGAGAATACGAAGGAGCACGGGGATGTCGAATTCCAGGGGTTCGTCACCGTGCTCGCCAATTCACAGGACGACCTGGATCAGGCCTGCCAGAACCTGCATGCCCGAACGGGCGGGTATGCGATGCACCTGGACAAGCAGATCAACCAGCAGCTGGCCCGCTGGGTGGGCGCGCTGCCGCTGGGCATGGAGGGGCGCAGATGATCCGCGGGAGGAAAGGGAAGCCGCTGAACAGCGGTACCTATGGGTGCGTGCCCGTCAGGCCCATCCTCCCGGTGAGGACCTTGGCCGGCATCGATGCCGAAGGCGTAGTCGGCAGCGCAGGCATCACGACCCGATCGGGACGGCGCCTGCACAGGAAGGCGCTGCGCGCGGCGGAGCGCGAACGGATTTCATGGGATTCCGAGCTCGGGGAAAAGGGGCCCAGGCCTGCCGGCAATACGGAGGGCGGGGAGCGGCTGCCCATGACGACGTCCGCCACCCTGGGCCTGACGCGGTACTCCCCGAGGATCCCCTGGCACATGGCCAGCGTATCCGAGTCGGGCATGCTCAGCCCCCTGGGTGTCTCCGGCTGGTCGAGGCTTGACGGCCCAATCATAGGGCACAGCGTCATCAACGGAAACGTGTGGAGGTTCGACGCCTGGTCCCCGTACCGGTTTGACGGAACAAGCGTGAACGGCTGGATCATCGGCACCATGGGCTCGGGGAAGTCCACGCTGCTGAAGGCCTTCACCACGCGGGAGACCACACCGCCCTGGAACCGGCAGATACTCATAGAGGGAGACCCCAAGGGAGAATGGGCGGCCGTGGCCCTGGCCAACGGCGGGCAGGTGGTCGAAGTGGGCAACGGCAGGTACCTCAACCCGCTGGACGTTGCGGAGAAGCCGGCAGCCGTGACGGACGAGGACTGGGAGAGCACGGTCTTCGGCCTGCGCGTGGGGGCCTTGGAGTCCATAGCCTCCGTGCTCAGAAAGGGCCGTGTCTTCGACCCGGCAGAGCGGGCCGTGGTCTCGGCGGCGTTGGAGGAGCTGCAGCGCAGGACGGCCGTGCCGACGGTGGCCGGGCTGACGGATCTGCTGGACAGCGAGTGGAAACGGCGTGTGACCGTCAGAGGGATGCAGCGCAGCCAGGTGGAGAGGACGGCCAGCAACCTGACCATCATCTACAACACCCTTGTCGAAGGCGATCTGAAAGGCGGGTTCGAAAAGGAGTCCACCGTGGACCTGGACCCTTCCGCCCCGATGATCGTGTTCAACACCGGAAGCGTGGGAAGCGGCGAGGATCTGCGCAAGCGGCTCTACAACGCCTGCATGAACTCGGCCGTGGACCGGCTCTGCTACAGCCATGACGGCAGGTTCAGGATCATCGTCGCCGAGGAGGGCTACGAGCTCTTGCAGGATCCGGCGCTGGTGAAGGCATGGCAGAAGAGGATGCGCCTGTGCGGGGATCTCGGCACGTCAAGCTGGATGCTCATGCACGAGCTTCAGGACATCGAAAAATTCGCTCCGGAGGGGTCCGACCATCTCAAACAGATCAAGTCGATCCTCACCCTGTCGGGCGTTCAGATCATCTACAGCCAAAGCCCGGCCAGCCTGAAGGCCATGGGGTCGATCCTGGGAGACGACCTGTCGGAGACCGAGCTGCTGACAATAGAGGAGCTTCCGGCGCATTGGGGCCTGTGGCGGGTCGGCAAGCAGATAAGGGACATCATCCAGGCTGACATGGGCTTGGAGGCATTCCAGCTGTTCAGGACGGACGCGAATCGTGCGGGATAGGAGCAGGAATATGAACGGTAACGGCATTGCCCGCGGGGCCACCCGTCCCGACGACGGGCCTGGGTCGATGGACCGGAAGACGAGTGTCGTCGGCGTGTGGACGGGCTTCCTGGAGACGAAAGCAGGCCGCTGGGTCAAGGAGCGCACCGGATTCGTGGAGAATCTCGGCTCCGGCTCTCCCAAGGGCTCAAGGGCGCTGATCTTCTGGACGCTGGCCTTGCCTTCCCCCATAATGTTCCTGCTGCTCTTCGCTGCGCCAGGAGCAGCATTCACGGCGTATCTGCTGCTGGCCGCGGCCCTTGGGCTGCTGTTCATCATGTTCTGGCAGGCCTACAACGGCAGCGAGCAGCAGGACAGGGATGCGTTCGACACGAACCGGCATCTCATGGACCGGCGCGAAGCCGGATACCGGCTGAGCGGATGGTCGCTGTCCCGGAAAGCCGACAACGCCCTTCCCGCCACGAGGGCAGCGCTGGACGGGGACAAGCGCACCAGGGGGGAAAGCATTAGTCCGAGAAGGCTGGGCGTCCGCATAGGTGAATGCCATGGCAGGGATGCGTGGATCTCCACCGAGACGCCGCTGTATGTGCTTGCCTCCACCAGGACCGGCAAGACCACCAGCGTCATCATCCCGATAGTGATGGAGGCTCCAGGGCCGGTCATCACCACATCCTCCAGGATGGACGTGATAGAAGCGACCCTCGCCATGAGGCGCGACGGTTTCCGGACCAGCGGGCGCGAGGACTATGCAGGAGGATCCCCTCGGCATGAGCCGTCCGAAGTCTGGATATTCGACCCGACAGGCATATGCACGGATCCCGCCTACGCCCCCTATGCCATCAACTGGGACCCGGTGGCGGCCTGCATCGATGACCGAAAGGCGCTCAACCTGGCCAGCGCCATCGTCGGCACCGCCGATCTCAAGGGCGACAATGCGAACTGGGCGCACATCGCCACAACCATAGTGCGCAGCCTGCTGACGGCAGGGGCCGTAAGCGGCAAGGGGCTGGATGATGTCTACTTCTGGTCGCAGAGCATGGATGGCATCAACATCGCCGCGAACATTCTGAAGAATTCGCCGGACGCCGATCTGCGGAGCCTGGCGGCCCCCCTCCGGGCGCTGAGCGAGGACGACCAGCGCACGCGAAGCAACAAGATGCTCTCGGTGTCCACTTCCTTTGAGGCGCTGGGGATCAAGTCCATCCGGCAGTGGCTGCGCCCAAACCCCGGCAAGGAGCGGTTCGATATGAGAAGGTTCCTGTCCGGGCGGGGCACCGTGTACATGCTTTCTCCCCTGCGCAGCACCCAGGGCGAGGCGGCGGCGAACGAGGCTGTGTTCGCCAGCATGTTCCTGAGCGAGGCCAGGGACACAGCCAGGGAGATGGCTGCGGAGAGCGGGTTCGGCAAACTGGAGCCGCCGCTGTCGCTGGTCCTGGACGAAGTGGCCAACATCACCCCATGGGAGGGCCTGCCCCAGCTGTTCACCGCCGGGTCTGGCGACGGGATCTGGTCCGTGGCCGTGGTCCAGGCGCGCAATGCCGCCCGCGCCGCTTTCGGCGACGGCGAGGAGAAGCAGATGTGGGACAATTCGCAGAAGCTGATAGGCCCAGGACAGTCCACGTCTGAAGTCCTGCAGGGCATCAGCGACCTGGTAGGCGAGTACGACGAGAACCGCAGCGATCTGTCCTTCAACGGCTTCAGCGGTGCCGGTCTGCTCTCCAACCTCGGCATCCTGCCCAGGACGGAGCGCCGGAAGGCCCTCCCGGTGGATTCTGTGCGGAGGATCCCGATGGGCAGGTTCCTGCTTGTCTCGTCGAACGCCCGGCCGGCTGCAGTGACGACAGTGCCTTACTGGCGCAGGGGCTGGCATCGATGCAGCGACGAGGATGCTCGGTCGATCGGCCGCGGCCATGCAGAAAGCGTGTTGCGATGAACAAACGGGAAGCGCCCCGCTTCGGAATAGGCGCAGGACTTCATGAATTCGAACAGCAGCACAGGGTGCTGGCAGCATTGGCGTACACAGCTGGAGCCGCCATTCTTGTGGGCGTGCTGTTCCTGGTCGGGGTCATCCAGTTCCCGGGATCGTCCTCCTCCACGGAGGCACAGCCCGGTTCAAGCGCGCCAAGCACCGGCGCAGCGAAAACACGAAAGAAGCCGGTCCGCACAGAGTCGGCCCGGCCCAGCCGGCTGGCGGCGGGCGGCTGGAAGGAGCGGCCAGCAAGGAAAGCCAGGGAGCTGATGGGACGGATGACGGCCACGCTGGACACGCGCCTGGGCGTCAACGATGACACTCTGCGCACCGAGGTGGCCATCCAGGAGTGGGACAACGGATCCGCCTACTACAAGAGCGAACAGGCGTTCACGGATGCCGTCAAGCAGGCGGGGATCGACCTGCCCAGGGACGCAGCCGAAGCCGACGGGATGTGCAGCCGGCTTGAACGGCTCTACGGCATCTGGCAGGGCCAGGCCTGGGCGGCAGCGAACACGTCCCTCGACGACCAGATTAATCAGATGATGGCCTCGGCCGAGCTCGGCCGCTCCTACCTGAAACAGCATAGGGAGTATCCGGCCTCCTGCTCCTCGTACACGAAGCAGGACATCGCCACCGGCGGAGCCTCACAGGCGGACATCGAACGCAAGGTGGGGGCTATCAGGGCCTTCAACGAGGCCTTCAGCAGGTGCGCGGCCGACATGAGCCCGGAGCAGGCGTCGCGCATGCCGCAGCAGTGAACGGAGGGAGGCCGCTGATGAATGAGTCTGGTTCAGGGTCCCAACACCCGCAGGATCCCGGGCGGATGTGGAAGGCCGCCCAGTCGGCGGAGGATCTGGATATGTCAGCGCCGCCGTGGCGGTTCGACCAGAGGCAGAGGCATGTGCGCACTGCCGGCCAGGTGGCCGGCTTCGCAGAAATGCTCTGCCAGATCGACGAAAGGATGGATGGGGCGCTGCCAGCCTGCTGGATGCGCCACGGGTATCTGTTCGCCCTGATGGACGCTCTCAGAAGCGAGTACGTGTACGCCTACCTCGAAGCCCCCAACAAGAGCCCGAAGGATCCCCGCCATTCCTACATGCAGACCAGGTTCTGGATGGACGAGAACTCGATCCTGCAGATGGTCAAGGACTATGCCACAGCCAGGGCGCTGGGTAACCCGGACACGGACAAGCACGAGAGCAGCCAGTATTCGGAGAAGACCAGGAGCAGGCGCGAGAGCGAGAAGAGCCTGGGCATCGATGTCGCGGAATGCTTCCCCTGGGACGAGAACGGCCTGGCCGACCTGGCCGAGGCGTCCTGGCGGCCAGCTCGGCCAGGCGGCATGGGCGCCTGGGGCCAGGACGGTCTGGGCTTCGACGGCCGGCAGGATCAGGATATGCCTGGAGAGTCGATGCCCGGCTTTGAAAGTGGCGCAGGCCCGGAGGGCGGCGCATATGATTCGCCCTGGCTTGACGGGGACGACTTCTTCAGCCAGGATTCCGCCTGACGGCGGTGCTCGATGTCGAGCCCTTGAAGAATCGAACCGGCTCGGCCGGATCCGGCCGAGCCCTCCATCATCTCCTGCCATAGAGGCTTCATGCTCCCATCCTCGCCAAGGAATCGCATCCGTCCGCGCTCAGCTGGCGTCAGCGCCCTCCACACGCCCGTCAGATCGGCGCCTGGCCTGGCTTTCACGATGATTCTGGCTGGGGCGTCCGGGCGGATGTCCCTGATGCGGCGGATGGTCCCATTGACGTTGCGCGCATCCACGGGGATCCTGGTCTTCCCGGATGGCCCCCGGCCGCCGGTGTAGTCCAGGATGATGCCTCTTCCGGCTTTCACCGCCATCTCGGTGCCGTGCGCGATCCGCCGAGGGGGGTCCTGCCTGGCCGTCAGCGCATCCGGATCCAGCGGCCTGCGCCGGTAGTTGGCTATCTTGCGCCGGATGTCGCGCTGCCACCCGTCGGTGTCTCCGGATGCGCCGAACGGCCTTCTCGGGTCGGTGATGCGGTGCACGGCCCTGTATTCGATGATTTCGCCTGAGATCCTGGTGTATTCGCGGACCCGGGGTGAGCCGAGCGGCGGCTCGGGGCCGAGGGCTTCCTCCGACCAGAGGCCGTAGTCGCCGGCGAAGGCTTCGCTCAGGTCCGGCTTTGATCTGCTGAGCATCCAGCTGTTCTTGTAGAGCCTGCAGGTCTGGTTCATCAGGTCGATGACTCTGGCCTGATCCGGCGGCGCGCCCTTGTCGAGTATCAGGTGCGGCCGCGCTTCGCTGCGGTCGGCCGCGCCGGGCGAGAGCATGTTGGCGATGCCGATGGCTTCGCCGTGTTCGGAGGTTTTGGCTATGTGGTCGGCCTTGCGTGGGCCCAAGTCCTCCCTGGCCTGCGCGTAGGCGTCCAGCATGGTCCCGTACCCTGGGTCGTCTTTCAGCCTGGCCAGGTCGCCTTCGTCCAGGACGTCGCCGAGCTGACGCCCGGAGAGGATCCGCCGGTAGGCGTTCCATTCCGTCTGCAGCCTCTCCCCGGAGTAGCTGGCCTGCCTGTACTGGCGCGCCCATTCCGAGGCGAAGCGGCCCGTCTGCGTGTGCTCCATGACCTTGTGCAGGGTGAACATGGCCTGCTGATGCGGGGTGGGCAGCAGCTCCTCGGCCGTGTACCATTCCTTCCCCGGCTTCGGCCCGTTCTGCTCATCCCAGAACCTCCTGTGCTCGACCTTCTCGTAGCGGCTTTTGTTGCGCAGCTTCCAGGCGGCCAGCTCGTACGTGTCCTCGGCGCCGACCATCATCTCCTTGATGTCCTTGGTGGCCACGTACACGTCGTTGCCTTCGCGGCCCCGCGTCATGGCCACGTACAGCGTATTGGCGGAGGATATGCCCTCCTGGCCTTGGGGGATGTAGTAGTAGCCGCGGTCGACGGTCTTGCCCTGGCTTCTGTGCGGGGTGACGGCATAGCCGCCTATCACGTTGCGGTCCACGTAGCTGGCCGGCAGGATCACGCTGTCGCCTTCCCGGTCGGCGGGATGGCAGCGGATCGCCCCTCCGGAGGTTTCGTCGACGGTCCATAGATCGTTGTTGCGCACATATCCGCCCTGGCTGGTCCGGATGCGCCGGTCGTTGGTCCTGGTGCAGATGATGTCGCCTTTTCCGGCCGTGGACCCGTCCGATAGGATGATGCGGCGGCGCGGGTCGCTCTCCACGCTCCCTGATGCCTGGCGCTGGCGGCTGATCCGCTCGTTCATGTCCGAAATGCCTTCGTTGCTGCCTACGATCAGCAGTGAGCTGACGCCCGAATCGTAGTCGTTTGCCACCTTCCTGATCAGGCTTTCCTCGATGGCGTCGGCCTGGCCGGCATGGATGCGGCCTTCGGCATCATACGAGTGCAGGGCGTAGAAGTCCTTGGTGGTCTCGTCCTGGCTGCCGGATCGCAGAAGCCTGCTGAGCGAGGCCTCGTTCTCGTTCTTGAAGCGCCAGATGCTTTCCAGCTTGCAGGCCATGTTCTTCTGTTGGGCGACCCAGGCGAACGCCCCGGCGCCCCCGCCTACCGTGTTGAGCTGCTTGTCGTCGCCTACAAGGATCATCTTCGCATGCCTGATGTCGCAGAGTTCGGACAGCTGCTGCAGGTCGAACGTATTGGCCATGCCCGCCTCGTCGACGATCACGATGCCATTTTCGGGGATGGTGAGGTTCCTTTTCTCCGCCTGCAGGCCGGCCAGCCTCTGTCTGGCTCGTTCCCGCTGGCGGTATCGGCTGATCGTGTTCCTGGGGTTGAGCCTTATCAGGCTCTTCCAGTCCATTGCTCCCAGGCTCCGGTATTCGGCCTCGGCTGCGCTGATCCGTTCGTCCAGGCGGCCGTGCCTGTCCTCGTACAGCAGCTTTGCCAGGGTGTCGGCGGGCACGCCGAGGCTTGCTCCGAGCTCCTGCGCGGCTACCGCCGTCGGCGCGAACGCCACGACCTGCCTTCCGCCGTTCCTGGCCGCCACGTCGGCCAGACAGCGCAGGGTCGTGGTTTTGCCGGTTCCTGCAGGTCCTGAAAGGGCGACGATCGTCTTCGTGCTGGACAGCAGGCCCACCACGGCTTTCTTCTGATCGGGGGCCAGAGGATGCTTGTACCTCCGCCTGTCGGATTGGGCTTCCTGAACGGCCTTTGCCAGCATGGACTCGTTCCACCCCGTGGGCGGCTTGTAGACGCCGGCCTTGGCGTGCATCTTGAATCTTTGCTCGGCCGCCAGCAGCTCCTTCGTCGCATACACGTGGCCTTCCGGATCGTCGGTGACTGCCCGATCCCTGTTGACGGCTATGCCGGTGTCCCGCAGCTGATCGTCGCTGAGCGAGTATTTGCCTGGGTCGATCAGGACAAGGTTCTTTTTCTCCTCCTCAACAAGCAGATCCGTCAGCTGGTCTCGCTGCCCCTCCTTCAGACGGATCCCTCTGGTGAGCCGTTCGGCTGCGGACCGGATCATGTTCTCGCTGATGGTGGTCGTGTTGTAGGCGGTCTCCTGGTGCATGGCGGTGAAGGGATCCTTGCGGCCGCCCAGTTCCCATTTGCTGTCCCGCTGCATGCTCTGCAATGCGGCGGTGTCGGCTATGGAGGAGCGCAGCAGTGTGGCCAGCCATGCGGCCGGCTCCTGCCGGGCTCCGGCTGCCTCCCCCTGCTCGATGATCCTGCGGGCCTGCTCCATGATGTGCGGCTGTTCCAGCAGGGCCTTGATGTCCATGTTCAGGCCGCCCCGCCCGATGGTGTCCTGCACGATGCGCTGTGGGTCGTAGCCGAGGGTGACCAGCTCCTCGTTCCATTCGTCCATCAGCTCATGCAGCGACTTGGGCTCCTTGGGCTTGGCTTTGCGCGACAGCCTCCAGGCTCGCTGGTGCAGCTTCTGGAGCATGGAAGGCGTGGGCTCGATGCCGTCGGCTCGCAGCTGATCCACCTCCTTGCTGAGCCGCTGGTTGATTTCGGCGTTGCGGCGGCTGAAGGCGTCTATCAGCTGGTCGTCGATGCCGGCCAGATCGTATACGCAGCTCTTCGTGCCGGGCATTTCGCGCTGCCGCCATTGCACGCCCAGGCTTTCGGTCATCTTGTCCATAAAGAGGTTGGTGTGCCGTTCGCTGATGGCGACTGCGGCCCTGTACAGCGCCTTGCCGTCAAGGGTCCCGGTGCTGCCGTCTGCTCGCTTGACGATGTTGGAGATGAGAACGTGGTCGTGCAGGTGCGGATCCCCGTCACGGCTGTCCCAATGGGTGAAGTCGGCGGCGATGATGCCTGCGGCATGACGCTTTACTATGCCGTCCTTGCCTGTCCTTGAATAGGCTTCACGGCTTTCGAACCAGTCGATGCTTTCCTTGACGGCCTCCTTGTGGCATCGCATGATGGTGCGGCGGACGTAGGGGTCGCCCGCCGCCCATAGGATATCCACGCTCTTGGGAAGGGTGAAGGTCAGGTCGTATCCGGCTACGGCTTCGCCGGCCTCGATGCTCTTGCGACCGATCCTGCTCAGGCTGCGGCCGGTGTCCGGGTCGCAGAGATTGTCGTAGACGCGGCTGATGTCGGGCTTGGTGGCGTTGAAGCCTGCCTGCCTGTGGATGACGTCGAGGCCCCTGCCCATCCACATGCCCGGAGGGGTCCCTGGGGTGTTGTAATAGCCGGCCATGCCTCCGCCGTGGTCGGTGGCCACGTCCTCCACCGTCTGCGTGTAGTACTTGGTGCTGGTGCCGGCCATGAGCTTGGTGAGGCTGGCGCCCATGTCAGATCACGGGTTCTGCTTGGCCGAGGAATCCGCCCTCCGGCATGGCGGACTGTTCCTGCTGGACGGACCCGGCGGGAGCGGCGGCCTGCCCTTGGGCGGGCTGCGGATCCCCGCTTCCTTCCGGGGCCTGCTCGTCGACTGATTTGCGGCATTGCGTGATGACGGCTGCAACGCCCCTGAACCCGTTGCGGCTGGCGGTGCCTTTGCTCCAGCTGTGCCGTTTCAGGATCTCCTGGTACAGACGCTCGTAATCCTGCGCGTCGCGGATCATCTGGCGCGCCTTCTGGCTGAGCTGGTCCCTCTCCTTGTCCAGGGCGCGCACCGCCGCCTTGCGCTCCTCCACCTGCTGGAGCAGTCTGGCTAGCACCGGGTCATTGTTGGCTGATGTCATGGTTCCTTGTCCTTTCCTTACCTTGTTCTTGGGCAAAACTTCGCAGAGCCATGCGCAGGGGCTCGGCCTCCGTGCCGTCCAGCGGCAGCTCGGTTCCGGTCTCCTGCATATGGTCGTCTTTCATGTCCTCAAGCGCCAGATATGCGGCGTATTGGGTGTACTGGTCCATGAGGTTCTTCAAGCGCGTCTGGTAGTCCTGGTCCAGGTCGCGGATCCATTCGACAGACCGATGCTGGGCTATGGCCTTGTCCCGTTGCTCGCGCCAGCGTTGCTTGATCTGCTCGACCTCCGCGCTTTGGCGTTCTATCGTTCCGCGGTTCTTGCTCGACCAGTCCTCCATGATCCGCAGGAAGGAGTCGTGCCGGTTCAGCATCCTCGCGGATGGGCTGCGCCTGTTGATGACCAGGACGCCGGCGCCCATGAGTTCGCTCAGGTCATCAGCCATTGTCTGGATGGTTCTCCGCAGCATGGAGTTTTCGCGGGAGATTCGCCGTCGTTCGGCGGACTCGTACTCAATGGTCTCCTCCTGACGGCTGACGGTGTTCCGGAGGATGCTGTTGTCGGCGTCTCTGTCGGCGGACCGGTTCAGGGCGTCCTTGTCCTTGTTTCGGTGGTAGCTGTTCCTGCACTGCGTCGAGCAGAACCGCTGGATGTTCCTTTTGCCTTTGGCCGGCAGATACGGCCTGCCGCACCACAGGCAACGGCCGACATAAAGGCCGTTCATCTCGCTTGTTTCGCGCATTGGCTCCCACACAGATTTCCGACTTAGCGCTTGTCCTTGCTGACGAATCTTATCAGATTCGCGCATCGTGCGCAGAATTTGGCGTTATTGCAACGATAACTCCGGATTTTCCGCATTTTAATGCAAGAGGTCCATCTCTTGATTTCTTTCATTTTGTGGCTTGCCTGGATGGGGTTTTCTGTCTGTGCTGGTTCGTGTGGGTCTGGGCTCTTGGGTGCACTCAAGGGTGTGGTGATGGATGGCTGTGTCGGGGATGGATTGTTTGCCGGTTGCTGGTTGCTGGTGGGTCTGGATTCTTGGGTGCACTTAGGTGTGGTGATGGATGGCTGTGTCGGGGATTGCTGTTTCGGGTCCTTTCGGGGCTGGTTGGGGGATGCTTGCTTCTGACGGCGGCAGTCGTTCCGGCGTGTACGCCGGGCTTGGTCTTTTTCCGCTGGCTCCGGCAGGCCTGGGTCGTGTGTGAGGCGGGCTGGGGCGGATAAGTGTTGTGGCAAGCGTTCCGGGGGGCGCGTTGTTTGCGCCCCCCGGAACGCGCGGCAGTTGATGATCGACCTGATTCAGGTCGCCGGGGTGCGGGGCGGGAGCCCTGCCGTCATTGGCGGGTGGGTATGCGGAGGCGCCCCCGTTCCGGCGGTTGGCCGGGGCGGGGGCGCCTGTGCTCGGAGTCAGTCCGCGATGTCGGCGAGGATGTTTGTGGGGCGTGGGTAGTAGGGGTTTGTGGCGTCCCTTTCGGCGACCTTGGCGGCGGGCCGTTCGTCGCCCCACACCAGATCCATCACGTTGTGCGTGGCGAAGAGCCGGCGGGCGGTTTCGGAGTTGTTCAGCGCGGCGCGGGCCGTGTCGGGTGTGCCGGCGAAGACGGCCTGCCAGATGTGGCCTCCGGCCAGGCGGCGGGCCTCTGCCCTGCTGACGGTTCTGCCGGCCTTGCGCATGGCGTGGATGCGCCTGCGCAGTTCGCGGACGGCGTCCAGGCGGGTCTGCTCTCTGACCGTGCAGTCGGCCGGGTGGGACAGGTAGGCGATGTCGCCCATGCTGAGGCTGGCGAGGTACTTGCTGCGGACGTTGCTGGCGTGTTTGGCGAAGATGCTCATTTCGGCTCCTAATGCTTGTGTTGCGTTCGGTCTGCTACGACCGGCGGCCTTTCCCTGGCCACACTTCTATATTACCACAGCTGTGGTAATTATCAAGCCGGACAGGACTTTCCCCCGGACTTTTTGCGCGGGGTCGCGCCGGACTGCAAACGGAACGACCGTATCGGCCCAGCCGCCCAGCTTCCTCCCCGGTGATATGTTTCGGACCCGGCGGGCGCACGACGATCCATCCTCCGCTCGGCCCGGGGACCCTCCCCTGCTCGGTCTGCCTCGAACCCTGGCGCGGCCGGCCAGGTGCATGGGTGCCGGGCCGGGTGCCGCCGGCTTATCTCCTTGAGGGGCCGGCGAGGGGCTCAGAGCAGGTCCTCGATGGTGCAGTCCAGCGCCCTGGCCAGCTTGAGGGCCGTGGACACGCTGCAGGAGAGGATTGACCGCCAGCCCGTCTCGAAATTGCTGATGGCCTGGTACCGGACTCCGGCGCGCTCGGCCAGCTGCTTCTGGGTGAGGCCGAGCGCAACGCGCCTGCGCGCCAGCTCGCTGCCCTCGGTCCTGTCATGCTGGGTGCCCATTGCGAATCTCCTTGTCTGTCGCGCCAGTCCCAGATTACCACGACTGTGGTAGTTGCCTTTCCGGGCGGGGCATCTATGATGGTGGGTGGCTCTAATGCTGAGGGTCGGGCGTGCTACCGCCCGGCCCTTTTTGTCGCCCCGCGCTCAGGCGAGGCTCATGCGGATCAGGGCCCCGGGCACGTCGGGGATGGCGTCCGCCGTCCACCCGTTCACGCCGGCCTGGCTCATGATGCGGGCGATGTCGGTGGCGTGGTAGGCGCCGAACTCGTAGATGACCCCGCAGCGGTTGACGGTGCGGCCGATGCGGGCCGGATCGTCGGCCACGCGCTGGTCCATCTGCTGGCAGAGGGCGCGCAGGGCGCGCATCTGCGCATGGTCGTCCTCATCGATCACGGTGCGCCGCCGGCGGGCGCTGACCTGCTCCCAGCCCAGTGAGTCGAGGCGGTCGTCGGATTTGCTGATTTCCACGGTGATGGTGTGCATGGGGTCCCTGGTCCTTTCAGATCTGGTAGGAGATGCGGCACAGGAGGGCGCACAGCCCGATGACGGCGATGCTTTCCACTCTGTCGGCGAAGAGTGCCCGGGGGGCCGGCCTGCTGAGCAGGTCGGCGTGCGGGCCGGCCCCGTTGGGGGCGCTACGGACGATTCTGCGTGCGGTTGTTTTCTTGTTCATGTCAAGCTCCTTTGTCTTGTCGGCTGGGTGGCCGTATGTGGTGTGGAGGGCGCTGGCACGCCCCGCGCCTGCCTGGCGCAGTACGATGGTCATGTCGGCTCCGTTGGATGCGGCTGGGTGGCCTTTCCGAATGCCCCGACGGTGGCCGCGCGCTGGCACGCGCGGCCTTTTTCGTTCATCGCATCCAGTCGGGCTGGGCTCCGGCGGGGCCGGTGGCTGCCGGCCGCTGCCGCTGGGCGGGGGCCTGGGCGCCTGGACGGGTCGCCGTGGGCCAGTATTCATTGCCCGCCTGCTGCTGGCTGTCGGCGGGGGCCTGCTGGGTCGCCGGGCTCTGCTTGCGTTCACGGGCCTGGGCGATGAAGCTCTGCCTGAGCGGGTCGGGGCACAGGCTTCGGCCGTCCACCCGGATGCGGGCGTGGGGCTGCTGGTCGTCCCGGCCTATCCAGGCGTCGGGTTCGTCGTCGAGGTAGCCGGTGCCGACTACGGGATCCTTTTCAACGAGCTTCTGGCTGGCGATGAGCTGGTGGATGGCCTGGGCGGTGCGCCCCCAGTAGACGACGGTGATGCTGTCGTAGTTCTCGGACTGCCGGCGGTTGCCCTGGGCGTCCTTCCAGCTGTGCCGGTCGTAGACCCTGATGGACAGCCTGGCCTTCCGGTCGCCGGCGGGCTCGCTGTATCTGACGTCGTTGAGGAAGCCGCTGAAGCTGATCAAGCCGCTGATGGTCGTTGCCATTTTGTGTACCTCTGTTTTCGTGTTCCGGGCCTTGGCCGCCCGGCGGGGAACCCTTCCCCTGACCACACTCACAATATTACCACAGCTGTGGTAATAGTCAAGTCGGAATCGGCTGAATTCCAACGTTTTTCCGGGGGCGGGGCGCGGGCTTGGGCGGCCTGCCGGAGTCGGCCCGGTCGCTTCTCCCCCTCCTCGATGACATGCTTCGGACTCGGCGCATGTGGGGGGCGGTCCGGCCTTGTGCGGTGCGTGGCGTGTGCTCGGCTCGGGCTGTTCCCCGGGGTCCGTGTGCGGATCGGGACGCGGCAGGCGCAGCCCTTGTGGCATGCTTGTCGGGCCGCAAGGGCGTAGCCCGGCGTGGCCCGGGACGCTCCGGCCCCGGGCCGGCTGTGAGTGGCCCCCTGCGGGGGCCGGGAGCAGTCGGCTTTCGCGCCCTCCTGCCCGGCCGGGTCCGGGGGCTGGGCGCGCGCCGGACTGGCAGGGCAGGGCTGGCTAGCGGATTCTGCTCCACGGGGAGGGGGCGCCGAAAGCGACAAGCTCGCGGACGAGGTCGGCGAGTCTGTTGCTGGGGTCGTCGTCCAGGGCGGTCAGGGCCTTTTCCTGGGCTTGCGCGTAGCGTTCAGCCAGCCAGTAGAGGGCGGCCTGGATGGCGTGGGGCTGGGCCTGCTGGGCCGGCCGGGCGGCGGCGATGCGGTCGAGCTGGCTGGCGGCATGGTCTATCCGGTCTGAGGGGACGGGCTGTGGCGGCCTGCTGAAGCTGTCGCCGAGCCGCATGCCTAGGGGGGATGCGGGGTCGGGGTTGGCCAGGTAGGCGTTGATGTCCTCTTCGGGCAGGCCGGGGTCGATGACGAGGTCGACGAGCATGTCGCGCTGGGTCAGGTTGGTCTGGATGGTGAGGCTGATTTGCTTCGCCTGGCCGGCGGTCAGGGGCTCGCTGGTGTCGAGGGCGTGCCGCCATGCGGCGAGGGCCTTGAGGTCGTCGGCCAGGCTTGGGTTGGTGTCGGTGTTGGTCATGTCTGCTCCTTGCTGTGTGTGGCGGGCTCCTCCCGCCTGACAACCTCCACCAGGCACGGGCTGAGCGGAGGGCGCGGCCCCCCGTGTGGACCGGGACTCGCCAGGCCGGAGGCCCGCATGGCATGCTGTTCGGCCATGCGGGCCGCAGGCCCGGCGAGGATCGGGACGCCCGGGGGCCGTGACCGGAGCGACCCATGCCATGCTGGAGGTGGTCAGGCGGGAGACGTCGACAAGCCCTGAGCCCGGGACGGGCGCAGGGCGACGGGAACCAGCCGGCCGGCCCATGGCCGGCGTCCGTCTCCCGTGCTCCGCCCGATCCTCTGCGGGCGGGGCGGCGGCGAGTGGCCCCCATCAACAGGGGGCCGGGAGCCGTCGCCTGGGGCCGGTCCCGGGCCTGCCGGCCCCTGGCCGGCAGGGGCAGGCTCCTCTTGGCGGAGTGGGCGCCCCCGGCTGGAGCCGTGCCGGGGGCGCGCAGGGTTTTTAGTCCTGCTCCTCTTCGTCAGGCTCGTCCTGCTCGTCATTGGGCAGGTAGGCGCCCTTCAGGGCGGCTTTCTCGTCGTCGCTGGGCTTGTAGCCGGTCTGGGCGAGGATGCCGTAGTACTGCCGGAGCAGGGGCAGGCCATGGTCGGGGTCGGCCCAGTCGGAGGGCTTCTGGGCGAGCTGGCCGGCGCTTAGGAGCAGCCAGATGGCGGTCTGTTGGCAGTGCTTGTCGTCGGGGCTGAGCACGTCGGTGCCGGCCCCCCAGACATCCTCGTAGGCGGGTCCGGGCTTCACGCTTGTGAGGTCGGCTTTGCAGGCCCGGTCGTGCATGAGCGCGCCGGCCAGGACGGCGGCGGAATTCTTCAGGGGGGCGGCGCGCTTGGTGATGTGCTCGATGTGGTCGAGCACCAGCTTCTCCGTCATTTCCACGAAGGCATAGAGCTTGGCCTGCCGTTCCCATTCGGCCCGCTCGGCCTCCTCCTGCTGGGCCTGCCGGAGGGCTTCCTGCATGCCTGTCCGCTCCCGCTCCTGCTCCTGTTCGTCGAGCTCGGCCTGGGTGTACCTGTGCAGGAGGGCCAGGCCGCGCCCCCATTCGGCCGCGTCGGTGATGATGTCGGCGGTGGTCAGGCTCTGGCGTTCGGCCAACTCCATGCCGGCCAGGACGTGGGCGATGTTGATGCCGGAACGGATGGTTATGACTCGGTGGTATCCCTCCGGGTGGTCGTAGATGTCGTCCATGTCGTCGATGGTGTCCAGTCCTAGGGATGCGACGGTGGCGCGGGCCTTCTCCAGCCACTGCTCGTCCTTTACGCTCTTCTTGCACTTGGCCAACTGGGCCGACCAGTTGTTGGTGCCGGCGGCCGTCATGAGCTGTTTCTGCAGGTCGGGCCGCCCGTCGAATTCGGCTATGCGGTCGAGCTGTTCGAAGCTGACCTGCCGGTCGGGCAGGATGCTGGGGTCGAGGCTGGCCGCCTTGAGCCGCCTGCGCACGGTGGTGCGGCTCCGGCCGGTGGCCTTGGCCATCTGGTCCTCGTTCTCCCCCAGGTCGAGCAGGCGGGCGTACCCCTTGGCCTCCTCGATGGGTGTCAGGCCTGCGCGCTGGATGTTCTCCACCAGCATGAGCTCGGCCTGCTCCTGTTGTCCTGCCTTGCGCACGATGCAGGGCAGGGTGTCCAATCCTGCCTTGATGGCGGCGGCGTAGCGCCGGTGGCCCATGATTATCGTGTGGCGGCCCTGCTTGTCGGCCGGGGTCACCACCAAAGGCTGTTGCACGCCCTGGGAGGCTATGGAGGCCGACAGCTCTGTCAGGTCTCCGAGGTCGCGCCTGGGGTTGTCAGGGTTGGGGTCGAGGTTGGCGGCCTTGACCTGCAGGAGGATGGGCTGGCCTTCCGCGGGCATGGTGGCCCCTTCGGCCTTGGTCGCGGCTGGGGTAGCGGTTGCGGTGCTCATGATGTTGGCTCCTTGTCTGTCCGGCGGGCCTCTCCCGCCTGACACCGGCATCAGGCCGCCGGGAGGGCGGAGCGCCGTTCCGCGTGCGGATCGGGACCCGGCAGGCCGGAGGGGGCATGGCATGCTGTTCGGCCATGCGGCCCGCAGGCCCGGCGGTGACCGGGACGCCCCGGATGGCGCGCAGCCCGAGCGGTGGCAGGATGATGGGGTCAGGCGAGCTGGTCGCGGCTGTGTCCGGGCGGACACGGCCGCCAGGCATCCAGCCGGCCGGCCATGGGCCGGCGTCCGTCTCCCGGCGCCTCCGATCCGCCGGCAGCGGATCCTTCCGGACATGGACATACCAATGGTATAGTCATGAACATATCAGTGATATAGTCATGGACATACC
This sequence comes from Bifidobacterium sp. W8114, assembly GCF_016101165.1. NCBI lineage: Bacteria > Bacillati > Actinomycetota > Actinomycetes > Bifidobacteriales > Bifidobacteriaceae > Bifidobacterium > Bifidobacterium sp. W8114. The sequence goes on from NZ_JACFRA010000008.1 coordinate 38,603, forward strand.
ACTGATATAGTCAAGGAGGGATTGTGACTGCAAGAAAGCCGATGGAGAGCCGCACAGGCGCCGATTTCAGGATGCTCAGGGACAAGCTCGGGGTCAGCCAGCAGTGGGTGGCCAGCCAGGTGGGGGTGACCAAGCTGACGGTCCTCACCTGGGAGGACCCGAACGAGTTCGCCCTCCCCTCCCGGAAGGCCTGGGATCTGTTGGAGGGCATGTGGCGCAAGGCCGATGAGATGGCCGCCAGGCTGGTCGGCATCGCCAGCGAGGCCGCGAAGGCGGCCGAGGAGGAGGGCCGCAGACCGGCCGTGCTCCTGCTCCCCTACTGGCGCAACCGGGCGGACTATCTGCGCTCCGGACGTGACGGGTGCATGGAGGTGGAGAATCTGTCCACCAGGATGGCCCAGGACCGGCTGGCCGTCCTGGGCATGCCCTGCGGGATCACCTATGCGCAGCCTCTTCCCGACGCATGAAAAAGGGCGCCCCGGGAGTTCCACTCTTCGTGGATTCCTGGGGCGCCCTTGCGTCCTTCGGCGGCGGCCGTCAGACGGCTGCCGGCTGCCTGCCCGTGCCCTGAGCATACCAGGCGACGGCTTTGCGGATGATGGCGGACTTGTTTGTGCCCTCCTGCTTGGCCAGCTGGCTGGCCGTGTCGTCCAGATCCTCGGGCACCCGGATCTTCCAGGTCTTCCGTGCCACCTGGGTGGCTTCGGCCCGGCGCAGGCGCATCTGGTCGAATTCCTCCTGGAGTTCGCGGAAGAATTCGTCCTCATTCACCTCGCGGTTCGGATCCTTGCGTCGTACGGAGCCTGGTACGACGTCCAGACGCTCCCCGTGTTCAATCTTGGCGGCCAGCTCGTCCATCTGCCGGCGTTCCTCTTCCGTCTTGGGTTCGTATTCATGTGTGTCCATATTCCCTGCCCCGGTTTCCTGCACTATATGTCTTTGTTTCTTGTCTTTCTTTGAGTTATATGTTTCTTTGAGTCATGTGTTTCGCTTAATTATTTATTTTTTAATTATTGGTCTTGTTTGGCTGTTTGTTGGCCGGACAGGCGTCAGCCGATCAGATAACGCCAGTGGTCGGTTACAGTCATGGCGTGGAAGGCGACGAATTCACCGCGTCCGGCATTCTTGACTACGACCTCGATATAGTCCTCTTCGAGCGCCCCCAAGTGCCTGGGCCCCACGAACACCACAGCATCCAATCCATTGCGATCCCTGATTTCCTCTTTTCCTGCATAATGCAGGACGGCATAGACGATTTCCTCGTCGCTCACGCCATGTTTGCCGGCGCTTCCAGTTACCTTGAACATCTCGACTCCTCCATCGGCACTCCTTTCACCTGGCTCGGCCAACATCTAAATAGTACCACACTGACGACCTACAATCAAGGGCCACACTCTTTTTCCTCTGGGTATTCATTGGATCTTCCAGCCGCAGCCCTGCTGTGGCGGACCACTCCTCGATGATTCGCCTCGGCTTCGGATTCTTTGACTGAAAACCCTGATATGCCCTTCCGGGGCTCCGGCAGGCCGTCCTCGCGCACGCCCGGCCCTGCCTTTCCGCCTGGTTCCGGCAGGCTCCCCCTTATGCACGCCAAAAGCTGCCAGATCCGTTGTTTGGCAAGCGTCCTATGGGGCGCGCCTTTTGCGTCCCATGGGATGCGCGGCAGCCGATGATCGACCTGATCCAGGTCGCCGGGGTACGGGGCGGGAGCCCCGCTCTCATGCCCGGCCTTTTTCCATGGGCGTACACCCCTATGTGTCTTTACCATGAGGGCCATGGCAGGCGAGGAAGTGTCTCCGGAGGACAGGGCCAGGGCCGAGCAGGTGGCCGACAGCGTCATAGGACAGCTGCTGGCGGGCCAGCGGATGACCCTGATCGACGAGGACTCCCCCAGGGGCCGCTACCTGCATGCCCTGATCGAACGGGGTCGGCAGGAGCACCTGATCGACATAGGCCGGTCCATGGGGCATCTGGCCTGGGTCACCCGCGAGCAGGCCGAGCAGATCAACGAGTGGTATGCCAGCCGGCGGGCCATCTACGCCAGACTCCAGTCCAGGGTCCGCCGCTGGTGACCGGACGCAGGCTCCCGGCAAGGCCTGCATGCCGGGTTATCCACATTTCTCACGCCGGGCCCTGGCGCCTTGCCTCCAGGCTGTAGGCTGGCCTTGCCGTGCCGTCCGGCTCCCCCGAAGTATGCGGGCGGCATGGCGTTTTTTCAATCGGCTGGGGCCTGCTTCCTGCCCCTGCTCTGGCGGCGGCCGGCGGCCTCGATGGTGGCCAGGGCCTGGGCCTTGTAGCCCAGGTAGAAGGCGCTCCGGGCCGGGGCGTCCAGATGGTCCGGGTAATGGTCGCCCACCGGGGTGACGGCCCGTGCCAGATGCAGGTACCATCTCCGGTCGGCCTTGGAGGGGCTTGTGCGCAGGCGCCGATCGAGCGCGGGGATGCCGTGGGACGGGCGGGCGGCTGTGCTGCATAGCGTCTGTCTGAGAAGGGGTTTGAACGTTCCCGGGCTGTTGAGCCGGCGGATCTGCGCCGCGTACATGTAGTAGACCCTGCCCAGCCGGTAGCCCAGGCAGTCGGAGTCCTCGTGCGTGCCCGGCCCGAGGATCCCATGGGGGCAGGCCTTGTCGGGCCTCCTGGCGTAGTAGGCGCGCAGGAGCATGGCATCCGTGCCGCTCACATCGCCGGCCCTGCGGATGTCCTCCTCCACCAGGCGGGGCAGCTCGGCCGGGTAGGGGCCGCCGGCGAACATGGTTCGGAGCATGGCCACGGCCAGGCCCTGCTCCTGATCGCCGAGACTGTCCAGGATGCGCCCCATGTCGGGGGCGGGCCCGTCCTCGTCGCCGGTCATGTCGGATGCCGTCCGGCGCAGTCGGCTGCGCATCCGGCCGTATGAGGCGTCCTCGTGCATGAGGACGATGGCCCGCCCTTTGGCCGAGCTCAGGGCCATCACATGGCAGGGCATGCTCTCGTCCAGGCCGTCGGCGTCTTCGGGCGGCGGGGTCTGCCGAAGGCCGGCCTGATGCAGGAGGGCGTCAGGGTACCTGGGGTCGGCGTCGTCGGACCAGCAGACCACCGAGGCGGCCCTGCCGATGGGCGCATGCCATCCCGGCGTCGCCAGCATGTAGTTGAGCGCATCCGCATAGGCTGTCGCCTCCTGGTCGCCGACCGGGGACACCAGGCCCCGCTGCTTGCCGTATGACCATGAGGATTCCGGGGCGGCGGACACCAGGGAGGACCCCATGCCTTCGCCGCCGGGCAGGCCCTTGATCTTGGGATGGGACCGGACCGGGGAGACGATGCGTCCGGATACGAGGCTCTGCGCCTTGCCGGAGTCCGGGCCCTCCTCCTGGGATCCGGCCATGGCCTGGTCCCAGGCCCGTCGCAACGCCGGCGAATCGGTGAGGGGCTGGCCGCCCCTGCATAGGACGATGCTGCCGATCATGGCCGACCGCCAGACGGCCGGATCGGTCGCCTCCTGCAGGCCGGCGCCCTGGGGCCCCTGGTCGAAGAAGGCGAGCACCAGCCCGGCATCCTGGTCTTCGGACCCGTCCAGCAGCTCATGGTGCAGCTTCGCGGCCGCCTGGAAGCACCGCCGGGCCCTGGCTCCGCCGCTGCCCAGCAGATAGGGGGCGCTGTCGCACAGATACATGGGCTTGACGTTGCTGGTGCGCAGCCCGTGGGCCGGGATCTCCAGCAGGCGCGCGCCCTTGCCGTCCGGCGCATCGAGTCTGACCAGGCCTTCGGCCGTGCCGTCCGGCCCCAGGTCCAGCCCCCATTGGATCCTTGCGAACTCGTAGCCTTCCGTCGCCATCAGGCCGCGCCCGGTCAGGCTTTCGTGCAATGATGCCAGTTGTTCCAACATGATGTTTCCCCTCGTCTTCCTGTGTTGATGTTCGTCCGTCCGGGCCTACCATTCGGCGATCTCGTCCTTGTACTGCTCGACCTCGGTCCCCGCGAAGACGCTCCCCAGGCTGTCGTACGGGAATTCGACGCAGTCCAGCAGCTCGGGGTCCTGCTTGTCCCACCAGTCCTGCACGATGCCGTGCACGTCCAGGGCGACCTTCATGTCGCCGATGCCGTGCCGGCCCTGCCCGGCCAGCCTCGCCAGGGCGGCCATGCGGTGGCTGCCGGTGATGCAGATGCCCTGGATGCTGTCGACCAGGATGGGCGCGCCCCGCCACCCGTGTTCGAGTATCGACTGTTCGATTTCGTCGACGTGGCTGCCGTCGGTAGGGTTGGGGGTGGCGTAGCAGCTGATCTGCCTGTAGGTCATTTCGTCCATGTCCGAAGCCTCCTGCCTGTGCGGAGCCTGCCTGGGGCTGCGCTGCTCACGTCTTCATTTATACTACGGTATCGTAGTAATATAAGGCGCGTCCGGTTTTCTCCCCGCAAAGCGCCTATGCCTCCGGATGCTGCTGGCCGTCGTGGAAGGCGTCGGCCAGCAGGTCCACCATCCAGCCCAGCTGCTCCGGCGTGAGCGTGTCCGACAGCCCCCGGGGGACCCGCTCCAGGCTGCGGGCGAAGCTGGCGCCGAACCCGCCGATCCTGCTGTACTGCTTGGCCTGCGCGATCTTGAGCTCGTGCTCCAGGTCCTCGTCGTCCAGGCTGTCCCTGGCCACCTTGGTCATGGCCTCCTTCATGCTCTTGCGCCTGTCGGGGTAGGGCTCGTCCTCGTCGATCACCCAGTTCCGGCCCAGCTTGCGCGCGGTGCGGAACCCGCCCCGGTTGGCCATCTGCCGGGCGCTGTCGGGTGTGCGCCCGTGCTGCTCCGCGTACTGCGTCAGCGCTATCTCCGCCATGACGATCTCCTTTCGCCCGTCCCTGCATCATCCATTATACTACGATACCGTAGTAATACAAGGGGGGCGGGGATCGTTCCGCGACAGGACCGCCAGGCCTTCACGCTTCTAGCGCCGCCATATGCGCACGGTCTCCTTGCGGATGAGGGGCTTGTCGGCCGGCCCTTTCACGAATGGGGGGATCCACTGCCGGCGGCGCAGGGCATGGTTCTTGCCATAGGGCTGTTCGCGCCAGAAGCCGCGCACGATCCACCGGTGCGTGTACTCGCGGGTCTTCTCGCCCGGCTCGGCCGGCTCGCCCGGCCGGTGCAGGTTCTCCCGCAGGAGCAGCATCCTGACCTGCGGGATCTCCGTCCGCTCGTACCTGGCGGGCACCCGGTCCAGCGGGGTGACCTTGGGGGCGCGGGTCTCGCTGATCGTGGGCTGCTGGCTGAGCGCCCAGGCGGCTTTGAGCACGTCCTCCAGGATGCCGGGCCTGCCGCCATGGGCGAAGGTCACATAGCCGATGGGCAGGCGCGGATCGCACTCCCTGACGAAGGCCGGCTCCCTGCTGAACACCTCGGTGACCAGGGTGGTGCCCTGGTCGATGGCGAATCTGGCCCATGAGATGGCGTCGACGCTGCATGATCGGCCGTCCGGGTAGTCCTGCAGCCGGAAGGGCAGGCCGTCCTGGAAGACCATGAACCCCGTGTCGCTGGGCGGCTGCACGTCGGGCAGGTCGCCGGCCTCGGCGGTGTCGGCGGCCAGGGTCGCCATGTCCCGGCTCACCCACCAGATGGGCGAGGATCGCAAGGGCTCCCCGATCCGCCATGAGTCGTCCGGGGGCAGGCCCCCGGCGATGGCTGTCCTCCGGCCCAGGTCGTCCTTCCAGTCGGCCAGCTTATCCCTGATCCAGGGCAGCCAGATGGGCGTGAGCTTCGGGGTGCTTCTTCGGCGGCTCATGATCGCTGGCCTCTGGCGCCCTTGGTCCGTCTGAGGCTGCCGTAGATGGTGCCGGCGGATACGTGGTACCGGACGGCGAGCTCGTGGACGGTGGCCTTGCCCTGGCCGTAGAGGCTGGCGATCATTTTGTCGTCATCGGCGTCGAGCCGCGTGGGGCGGCCCGGTCGGCCGTGCAGGGGCTGCCCTTGGCCACGTTTCAGGCTTTCCGTCCTGGGCTGCAGGCGCCATTCGGTCTGGGGAAGGATGCGCAGGCCGCTGGCGCCGTCCCGGAGGATCCTGGGCTGGTGTTCCCATGTCCCAAGCAGGCGCGGCAGGCGCGGCTCGCCCTCGCCTGCTGCCATGGCCGAGGCGGCGAGGGCGGCGGCGTGCGGTGCCAGGCCTTCGGCTCCCTGGTTTTCGGGCATCCAGACCCGCCATGCGTCGTCGGGGTCGCCGGCTCCTTCGGCCGGCCGGGCCAGGCGGCGGTGCAGGGTCATGTGGCTGAGCCCGGAGGCGGATTCGAGACGCTCCCTGGATGCCCCTTCGTGCTCGCCGGCCCGGCACAGGCTGATCAGCAGCCCGGACAGGGTCTGGATGCAGGCCCTGGCGTCGAGCATGGCCGGCCTGGGGTCGGCCGTTTTGGGCCCGCCGGCAGTCTTGGCGCCGTCCCGGAGCCGTCTGAGGGCGGCCTCGCTCATGCCGTAGGCGCGGGCCAGGCTTGCGGGGGTCCAGCCGTGTCTCATGGCTTCCCTGGCCGTGTCGTCCAGCTTCCGGTTGCCGGCTTCGATGGCCTGGGCAACGTCCGTGAGTCGGGACAGCCCCGGCCCCAGGATGGCCTGGGACAGCCGTCCATGCAGGACGTCCAGGGCCTGGACCGGGTCCTGTCCGCCTTGATGCAGGAAATTCCTGGGCTGTTCGGGGACCGGGCGGCTCTTGATGCGCCCGGCCATGTACTCCAGGATGCCCACCGGGTCAGTGCGGCCCTGGAGCAGCAGGCTCATGGCGTTCCGCATGTCCAGGGCCCCCTCGTCGCGGGCGGCGGCCCTTACGGCGTTCAGACGGTCCAGTCCTCCTCCCTCCGGCCGGCCTCCGGCGGCGCGCATCGTGCGGATCCGGTAGTTGGCCCATGCGTCGTCCATGTCCGTCAGGGCGCGGGCCGTATGGGCAAGGATTCTGCCGCCCAGCGGGGTCAGCCAGTCCGGGATGATGGGTGTCGAGCGGGCTGCAATGTCCGTGATGCCGCTGGCCTGGCGGCCGTAGGAGACGGTCATCGTGTGCAGGGAGAGCCCCAGGTCGGCGCCGGCCGTGTCCAGGGCCTGCGCATCCCATGCGATGCCGGCCGGGCACACGTCGGGGTTTTCGGCGCTGGAGGGGATGATGCCGGTGATGGCGCGGGCCAGGGTGGGCTTCGGTCCGGAGGGGATGCCGGCAGGCCTTGGTGCGGATCCCTTGCGTGTGCGGGCCGCCCACCGGGCCATGGGCTCGATGCCGTGCAGGGTGGTCGGGTCGATGATGTCCCCGTAGGTGACGATGGCCCCGTCCACCCCGCCGGGGCCTCCTTCGAGGAGCACGCGCCGCCCGGTCCAGGTCAGGCAGTCGGCCGGCCCTTCGGGCCTGCGGCCCAGGACGGGTCCCGGCGACGGGGGCAGGGGACGCTCCCAGGCTGCCCGGTCGCCGTTCCGCCGGCATGGGGGCGCCCAGTTCAGCAGGAGCGTGTGGTACAGGTCGGGGCCCTCCAGCCAGGCCATGTCCAGCAGGCCGCACATTCCCTGGCCCGGCAGGCCGTGGGGCGGGTATTCGTGTCCGTTTCTGGCGCTGGGCGAGCCCTCGGCTGCAGGCTTGATGCCGGCCGTGTCCCAGGCCTGGATCGACAGGAGCATGAGCGCCGCCCTGGCCGGGTCCACGCCGTCCTCCGGAACGAAGACCTGCCCCGGCCCGATGCCCCGCGCCACTGGATCGGCCAGGACCAGGGGCCGGGGGCCCTTCCTGGTGGCCAGCCCCGGATACTGCATAAACGGACGGTCCCGGCCGAACAGGTCGAACCGGTCATGCCACCGGTCCAGGTAGGCGTCCACCAGGTCAGGGTCGAAGCCGTCCCGGCCATACAGTCCGCGCCACTGCTTTACCGGGTCCTGGCCGGTTTCCGGGCCTGGAAGGATGCGGTAGGCGATGGCCATAAGCAGGCGCAGGACGGGCACCCGGTAGGCTTCCTCGGCCTCGTCCAGGCCCCTGATGTTGCCGGCCTCATGGAGCACCTGGAGGATTCCCCACTCATGATGCGTCCCGTCAGCGCCGATGACCCCTATCCAGGGCTGGTCGACCAGATTGTATCCGCCGGTCACCGTGCCTGCCCCTCCCCCAGCATGGCCAGCACGTCGCTGCGGTCCAGGCCGGTCAGTTCGGCCAGCCGGCCTACGCTCATGCCGTCGTCGGCGGCGCGCGTCATGGTCGCCCTCAGCTCCCCGTCGGCGATGATCTCCTCCTTGCCTGCCTGGATTCTGCGCAAGGGCTTGAGCTCGCCGTTGATGGCGTGCTCGTCGGCGTCGAGGGCGATAATGTCCGGATTGCCCGCCATGTGTTCGATGGCACGCTCCTGGCTGTCCGTCACATGCGCTTCGTCCGCCTCCACGCCGTCGGCCCGGGCCGCCTGCTCCTGGAAGACCCTGGCCAGGCGTAATGCCGACCCCGGCGCCAGATCATGCCTGTCCGCCAGGTCCTCGGCCACCTGCCCTATCGTCCTGCCTGCTGCCGTCATCATCGACTCCAATCCTCGGTCCAACTGATTACAATATAATTATACCATATTGAGCGGAAGAAGTGGTACATATTTTATGGATTTCTGGGTAGGAGGCGACCAATAATGTTATTCATGACAGCATGATGGGGAGGCATCCATGACGAGGAAAAGAACGAAAAGATCGAGGTCTGCAAGTCGAAGACGGGCCTGTTTTCACAAAAACAATGATCAAACGCGAACTTCTAAACAAAACCCTGAACAAGGCCAACAGACAAGCAACGACCAAAAGCAACCATCCCAACAAGCCCCTGGACAGGACCAGCAGACAAGCGACGACCAAAAGCAACAACTTCAATGGACCCTTGAACAGACTCAGCTGAGATACAACGAACTCCAGGATAAGCACGACAAACTGATGGATTCTGCCGAGCGCCTGCTGGGGCTCTGCTCTATATCCAGCTTCACCACCTTCTTAACGAAGTCCATTTGGAACGGTTTTACGGGAGGGACCAGGCTCGCTCTTCAGGTCTTCATTGTCCTTACGGTAGTCGTTGTGTTTGTTGTCATAGTATTGATCAATGGCCTTTTTATAACGTTTTCTTATAGGGATTGGGACCCGGATCTTCCGGATATTGCGCAACTGGAGCAGAAACAATCCAAGGAAGAAAAAACGACCTCCCTCGCTGAATCCCTAAACGTTCAAATAGGGGTGTTGAGAAGGTCGAATATCCGTGTCTCTTTTGCTCTTTACGTTATGTACTTGCTCTATGCGGGATCCCTTGAATTGCTCGTTCTAGCTATTATTCACCCTAATTTACCCGCTATTCTCTCTTATTTATTCTCTTTCCTCTAATTAAACAGCATGGTTTGCTGGTCGTAAGCAGGACGGTTTGCAGGGAAATAATACCCAGACGGTACGTTATGATGCTGGCTCTGGTCCTTCGAGTGTTCCAGGGCCTTGTAGATGGTGCTTCGGCTGACGTTGAACCTGTCGGCTATCTCCTGGACGGTCACGGTCCTGGAGTCGTACAGCTGGCGCACCATGGCGACGTCCTTGTCGGAGAGCTTGTAGGGGCGGCCGCCTTTCCTGCCGCGCGCCCTGGCCGCCGTCAGGCCGGCCATGGTGCGTTCCCGGATCAGGTCCCGCTCGAACTGCGCCAAGGCGGAGAAGATGTTGAAGACCAGCACCCCTCCAGGCGTGCTGGTGTCCATGTTCTCGGTCAGGCTGCGGAACCCCACCCCCTGTTTCCGGAACCTGTCCATCAGGTCGACCAGGTTCTGCACGCTGCGCCCCAGCCTGTCCAGCTTCCACACCACCACCGTGTCGCCCTCGCGCAACGCCTCCAACATCCGGTCCAACTGGGGACGGCTGGCCTTGGCACCGGAGGAATGATCGACATAGATCCTCCCGCAACCCGCCTTCCTCAGCGCATCGGTCTGCAGATCCTCGTTCTGCTCAAGCGTGCTCACCCTCGCATAGCCGATCAGCATGCACCCTCCCCCCGGCCGGCCGACGACGACGGCTTCAGCCGCCGTACATGGGCCCGCTTTGGAAACCGACGGTGATAGACCGGACGGTTACAGACCACCATATGGGTCTCTTTGTATGGGCCTTCCCTGGGAACGATGCGTTCATTGATGATCTGCACCAGATAGTCGACCGCCAGCACGGTAACAGCCACAGAGAAGATCAGCGAATAATCTTCCCCTCCGCCGCGATCCTCGTTCCACAGATTGAAGAACAGCAGGAAGATCATGCCTATGACGGGATAAGGCGTGGTGCGGATCCACCATCTGCTCGGCCGCATACGTTCCAGATCGAAAAAAACGTCGTGAAAACAGAGAAAACATGCCGTTAGCTCAACCAGGGTAAGAAGCCCGAGACAAACGGATGGCAATGCCTGGCCCTCTTCGATCTGGTTCTCATTCCCCAATCGAACAGGAACGGGCACCCCTGCAAGACCCCTATTAACAACCCGACCTATTAACAACCACCCAACACGCTTACAGCCACAAGGCCAAACCCCCAACATAAACAACGCGTTTAGTTCCTATAGCCCCATATTCCGCATAAACCGATTAGGAAAATGCAACGTTGTGGAGACAGATCACTCTGAGTTCTTTATAGTGGACTCAATTGGGGGTAAACCGAATACCCATGTATCTGCATTACCAGTCAGGTAATTGAGCAATGCCAATAGGCCGGCGGCACCTGTGGAATAATCACACGACATGGCTTGCCCGCCATTTCCGGTAATCAATTGGTTGCCATGTTTGTCGTCAAAGAGGTATAGCGCGAGATTGTCGAATCTTTGTTTTGTGTTTTCAGTCTGGAATCCACACTGCATGTCTATTCCTAATAGTCCGGCATAACCGTAGAAAATCCCGCTTTGGACACACAACCGAGAACCGCAGCTTTTGACGATTTTCTTTAGGAAATCCGCATTCCTTTTTTGGGTTAGCCTTGGGTCAAGTACCTTTATCGCTAATGCGACACCACCACTGCCCTCAGCCAGATATGGAAGTAACCTACTTCTATCCGGGACCATTGCTATTCCATCCTCAGATATCACGAGGTCGTCCAACTCCAGGTTCAGAGCATCTCTTGCTTGAGTTTCTAAGGTTTTATTGTTTGTGTCTGCGGCAGCGAGATGGAGGGCGATTGCGATGCCGCTGTATCCGTCCAACAGACCTGATCCGTTTTCATTTGCGATTCCATACAGCTTTGTGGATTGCAACTGTTCCTTGTCATAAGTGGACAAAGCAGCTAACACCTGGTCGTATGCCTTTTGGACCACATCACTGTGGTCAAATTGGCGTATCTTGCGTAATGCCAAATATTGGCCCGCCAATCCACTTCGCAGCGAAATGTTGTCCTGAGAGCGGTCATGCTCTAAAAATCGGTCAATAAGCTGATCCGTCGCGTCAGTTTCTCCGCGTTCTGCAAGAACGCAAGCAACCCCCAAAGAGCCACGATACAGTCCATAATCTTGGAAATCGCAATCCAATGCTGCCTTTTTAAGAGTTGCCAAATCAGCGCCGGCGTTTTCATCCGAGGGTCCTAATGCGAACATCACCCCTGCAAGTCCGTATTCAATATCAAACTGTGCCTGCTCGTTTTCATATTGCTCAACATCCCCATGATAATTGGGGTGATCATTCCTGCGTGACGAATGTAAACCGCCTATCAGCCGTGAACGCAACATCTCGATATGGTCATAGACCGGGTAGGCGATGGTTGAGGGTGTGACCACTTCGCTTTGCTTAAGTAGTGAAGGGCTTATTGACTTCCTCAAAGAAGTCAGCAGATCTGTTGCATTCTTCGAAAAATTGCGTGATACAAATTCCAACTCGGTAGACCAATAGTCATCTGTTAGACCTTGAGCAGATACAATCGGTACAAATAGCTGCATTGCCACCTGCATAAGGGAATAGGAATCGGACTCTGTGGGAGTGCAATCCACATGGGGCATGAAACCTGGGGTCCCGATTGGCATTTTTTCAGGATTCTCAGATTCAACCGAGGATTCCATATCAATAAGAGTGACAGTCAGATCATCACCAAGCATGATATTCCGAGGTTGGATATCACGAAGGCATATTCCCGCTTTATGCACGGCATCTACAACACGTCGCAACTCCTCGATTATCCGTATTGCCTGTTCCTCATACTCGACGGTACTGTTTGTCGCAGTAAATGGGTACTGCCTTGCCAGCCAATCGAATAGGCTTTGACCAGAAATGTATTCTTCGAATAAATAAGCGTTATCCCCTGCCGGGGATAGTTTTATTGGTTTTACAACACCTTTGACTTCTTGAAGAGCTTCAAGAACCGCATATTCATGGTTAATGCGATCCCTTCCATCACTACCCGAACCATCGATGCCCTGCAGCCCCCTTCCCTCTTTCATCACTGCAGCTCTGCCTGAATCTTTGCTTTTTAATTGATAAATTCCCCCAGCATTGCTGAAATGCAAGGCGTTTTCGACTTCATAGCCCTTTATGAGTTCGGATAAAAGGTTATCAGTAGGGTGCATGCAGTCTTTTATCAGTTGGACGATAGGTGCAGGCGGCACAACGAAATCCGGCATTGAAAACTGTGTCGACCTGATATCGGGGATGAGCTCGCCTTTATCGTTTCTAATGGCAGGAACGTGTTTGCCCTCATTGTCAAGCGTTTGCAGTGCTTGAAATCCGCCGTAGCGGAAAAATACCGGCGTCTCAGGGACATTAACGTCAGTGAGAATCGGTGGAGAAGGGATATTATGCAACCGTTCACACAAGATATGCAAAAGGTCAAGAAAGTCGTCATCGCTTTGAGGATAAATGGTTATGAACTTTCCCGCCTGGCAGCGGTTAGCATACTTAGCATGCTGGGATAGAAAAACTTCCTTGCTTTTAAGAAATTTGAACGCTGTTTGTCTTTGAGAACAGATACGGCCTACAATATTAAGAACAACTCCACAGTTCAAAACCGTGGATCCCACATGAATTTTCCATCCCTGCTCAGGCATTGATTTACCAAACTCGCACTGAGTCCACACCTCATTGCGATGAAAAGATGCACGATGTTCTTTTACCACAAGAGAAGGCTCAAAATAATGTTGTTTGCCGCTGAAAGGTTCTTCAAAAAAAGGCGAGTCTTGTTTTAAATACTTTCCAAAATCAACCAATTCCATTGCATACCTTTTCTGTATATGGCATTGCACTGATAAAATGCAGGGCCACCATGGTATGGAGGCCCTGCATCATCAATCAACTGCAGATAATGCTCCAGTTGCTGTTTTGGCACGCACAAATAAGACTAAACTGTGAGTTACTGAAAGTCTCCATGTGCGGAGTCTCTGCTTCCTGCAGATTTTGCAATGAGTTGTTCATGTTCCCCTCCTTCCCCTAAATTAGGTATGCCCTTAGCATACGAATCATACTTTACAATAATTTTTGACTTATTGCATCTTTTTGTCAATAATTTATGGAAGACTTTTAACCGTCACGCAAGCAATACTTGTATTGCGTCTCAGTGTAAAGTTCGCTGTAGCTTTTCGCGTTGTGGATTCGTATGGTGCTCGGGGTTTCGTCGGGCTGTGGATTGGGGCTGGGTATGGCTGGTGAGTTTCTGTCCCTTGAGGGTGTCTCCTATCATTACGGTTCGGGCGGGGCCGGCATCACCGACGTGTCCCT
>NZ_JACFRA010000009.1:0-40407 GCF_016101165.1 Bifidobacterium sp. W8114
GCAGACGGGAAACCAGATGCATGAAACCAAAACCCCTTCACCAAACACCAAGCGGAGCAAACGCCGCTTGCCTATTCAAAGTTCTTCATGTCGGAAAGCCGTCCATAGCTCAATACCAGCCTGTGCAGCAAACTGCACAAGCCACGACAAAAGCCAGTCGTCTTCTCGACATTCCCCGCTTTTCACCATACCACCTAGCCCACAGATAACACACGATACGGATCGTGATGGGTGATCTCGCTATAGACGACCATGTGGTAATCGGTTTTGTATTTCTGAGTAATTGCATCACTACTGAAAACGGCGTATAAGCATCGTTCTATTGATTCTCATTTCCATCGTGAAGTTCAGCATTTGTTCGGCGATAGAAGACTGTAAGGCAGACCTAGTTTGGACCGCTTCAGTGTCTTGGGGTCGCCGACTGCAGCAACCTGCCTCTGATTAAGACTGAAAACCATCTATTTCAAGCTTGCCAGCCAGGAGTAGACCGGCCCTAGGGTTTTGTTCCTGATGCAAGATAACCGACTGGCCGCGCGCGGTAAAAGCAGCTGTTTTCACTATTGCTGTCGGGCGATTGAATGATAAATGTGGTGGGGGCGCGAGAGGAGTGTCGGCTCACTTGGGGATTGAGCCTTCAGTGACACTTGCCTCCGTGCGCCCCCTGTAAGCCGAGGCGGGAAGATTGATCCGCCACCCGGCTTGTCTTACTCGTGAGAAATGTTTGACAACTTGTGTTGTTCTCTCCTGTGTTGGCGTGATGCCAGGACCCCTCCCATGCCGGTCATGCCGGTGACCAGGGCGAGCAGGATGCCCTCCCCTCCGGCGCGGGGAAGCACGCCTGCAGGCAGGTATGTGTAAGTCAAAGAGGTGTCGGTCAGGATGCGTCCTGCACCACCCATCATGTAGTCCACGCTGACCGTGACCGGGCCAGGCAGGTGTTCGGGCGTGAACACAGTGACGCTGTTGTTGCTTATATGGCTCAGGTTCGTGCCGGGGCTGGTATCGAAGGTAACGCCGCTGATCACCGGAGACAGGTTGAACACCACCGGCATGGGAGCCGGGCTCGGGCTTCCTGCGTCGGGATTGCCGATTGCGCCATATCGGTTGTCTCCCCATGCTCTGGCATATCCGTCCGTATCGATTGCCGAAGAATGAAAGTAGCCGGCACTTACTTGCGCGGCTTTCAGCCAGGGGCCGGCTGAGCTAGTGGATTGCGCGGAGGCGAACACCCTTACAGGAGAATACCGGTTGTACCCGGCGTTGTCACCAATCTGATTGTAGTTGCTGATTCCCCATGCCCAGGCGTTTCCGTTTGTGTCGATAGCCAACGTGTGACTGTCTCCGCCGCTGATCTGTATGGCTGTCACTGTGCCTGCATCCGTCGGGTACCGCACCTTTTGGGGAATCGGATTCGGATTATCGCCGCTGTTGCTGCCATTGCCGAGCTGACCAACGATGTTGCGCCCCCATGACCAGGTGTTCCCGTCTTCATCGATGGCCAGCGCATGCCAGCCGCCGGCGCTCACCTTGGTCGCTTTCAGCCAGGGGCCCGCAGCAGCCGTGGATTGGCTGGAACTGAATACACGCTTGGGTGTTGGGTGCGCGGTATTGGTATTAAGCCCGTCGCTAGTATTGTTGCCGAGCTGGCCGTAGTTGTTGTAGCCCCAGGCGTACACGTAATGGTCCTGGCCGATGGCGAGATTAAAAGACCATTGAGTGCCTATCTGCAGGGCATGAAAGACCCCGCTCGCATCAGCAGGGTCCATGACCGCGGCGGGGACGGTCTGCTGGCTTGTGTATTGACCGTTGCCTGCGGATAAGCTTCCCCAGGTGTACACGGTTCCGTCGGCTCCCAGCGCTATGGAGCTTCGCATTCCGGTGGAGACCTGGATTGCTTTTAGACCTGTACCGGAGCCGTTTGGGCTGTATACGCGCACAGGGACTGACGAATTCCCTGTGGTGTTGTTGCCGAGCTGGCCGAAATCGTTATTCCCCCAGGCGTACGTGTATCCGTCGCTGCCGATGGCCAGCGAGTGGTAGCCGCCTGCAGCGACCTGCACATAAGTGAAGTCGGTCGGCGCTCCTGCAGGCTTTTTCACCATGACCGGCGTAGCCCGGTTGGTGGTCGTCCCGTCGCCGATTTGGCCAAAGCCGTTGTATCCCCAGGCGTAGGCGTTCCCGTCGCTGCCCACAGCCAGCGAAAACCCCATCAGATCATTCATAACGTATCCTCCGGAGCTGATCTGGTTGAATCTGATGCCGCTGGTGCTGTCTGGTGGGGTGATGGTGGTGGTTTCGTGGCCGAGCTGGCTACCCTTGTCGGGGTTGATTCCCCAGGAGGTGTTGGGGGTTTTGCTGGTCCATTTGGCGGTGAGGGTGAGGTTTTTTGTGACGGGTTTGCCGAAGTCGTAGGCGACTTTGTTGATGAACCATCCGTCGAACTGGTAGCCTTCGCGCACCGGGTCGGGGGAGGGTCGTTGGACCCTGCCGTAGGGATAGGCGACCTGCTGGGGGCCGGGTGTCGGGCTCCCTCCTGCCGTGTCGAAGGTGACCGTGTGGGTGGAGGCCGGTCTCGTGTCTCTTAACAGGGGCTGGTCGACGGTGTAGTTGAGGCTTCTGGTGAAAAGCTGGCCGTCTTGTTTGCCGGTGATAACAATGGTGGCTTGTCCGGGTTGGCGTGCGGGAACCTCCGTCTGCCAGGCGTCGCCGGTCTTGTCGGGTGTCAGTGCCTGGCCGTCCATGCTGGCTGTTTCAAGGATGGGTGTTGTGGTGGTGATGAGTCTGGCTGGCTGGCCGGGCAGGCCCTGCCCGGCCAGGCTCCACGTGAACATGCCGCCCTGTCTGCTGATGGCGGTGATTCTGCCGCCCGTAGCGGCGGCCTGCGTGTATGGCTGGTTCCCGTTGTCGGCGCGCATGGGTGTCTGCCCGGGCTTCCAGGCCCAGACCTTGCCGTTCTTGTCCGTGATGATGGCCTGGCTGTCGTTGCCGGTGATTTTGCTGGCTTTCAGCTGTCCTGGCAGGCTTAAAACTGTGGTGCTGGTTGTGCTGTCGGCCAGGAAATAGGCCTGCCCGTCAGTGTCCAGGAGGAGGAATCCCTGGTTGAGGGCCTGGGCCTGGATGATGCGCGTGCCCGATTCCTGCCTGATGGGTTCGGGCTTGGCTTTTACCGTGTTGTTCGCGTTCCGGGTCCAGGCCTGCCCGTCCGAATCCACGATGAGGATCCGGCTGTCGGAGGCGGCGGCGGTGACGGCCTGCGCCGGTTCGGGCAGGCCGGTCGTGGCCTGTTGTGTGAATTTCGGATTCGGATTCCGGCTGTCGGCATCGCTGGCCTGGTAGGCGTGGACCCGGCCTTGACGGTCCACGGCCAGGAGCCGATTATCGTTCATGCTGATGCTGGTGAACAGGGTGTCTGGGCCGGTGTCGATGATTGTGGGTGTGGTCTGTTGGCTGTCCCAGGTGTAGATCCGCTGGTCGGATCCGAGTGCGGCCTGCCGGCGGCTGCCGGCCGCGGCCTGCAGGTAACGGAACCCGGCGGGAGCCTGCGTGGGGGAGGGCACCTGTTCGGGAATGCTGTCCTGTGTCCAGGTGTGGATGCGGCCGTCCCCGGTCAGGCCGAGGATCTGCTCTCCTGCGTGGACGCTGGTGTAACAGGGTTCCTGCCTGTCGGGCGGGCTGATGGTCAGCCGGGTGCCGGTGGCGGGCCCGTGCTCCGGGCTCAGCGTCCAGTCCGTGACCTTGGTCCATTTTGCAGTCAGGATCGTGTCCTGCAGGACGGGGGTCCGGAAGTCGTAGGGCTGGCCGTCAAGCGTCCACCCGTCGAACCGGAAGCCCCCACGCACAGGGTTGTGTTGTGGAGGGGATGCTAGGGTGCCGGTTTCCACGCTCGCCCGTGTGGGCGTGCCTCCGTCGGCCGGGTCGAAGCGCACCGTAAGGGAAGTTTGAGTATCTGTCTTTTCGGCTGATTTGACCGGAGCGAGGTCTGTGCCGTCTTTATTGATTGTCGTCGATGATGGAGTGCTTGGACTCGGTGTTGCGGAACCTAATGGTGTGGTGGTTTGTATTGGCGAGGGTGAGGGCAGTGGGGTGCTGGCTGTGCTGCCGGTGGGGATGCCGGGGGTTTGTCCAGCTGTGTGGGGGGTTTGGCGGCCCCCCTTGATGGATGGGGGAGCGTCCGCGTCGGCGGTCGCGGCGCCCAGGCCTGCCAGCAGGCCCAGCAGGAGGATCGTCGTCGCCAGGATGCGACGCAGTCGGGTACTCTGATGCATAAGCCGACAACCTTTCGCCCACACCGGACACAGCCACTTCGAACATCCCCAGGAAGGTGCCGATGAATCCCTGCCTACAACGTCCCATCCGTCAGGAAGCGACTCTTTAATCCGCATCGAAACCCAGCCAACTCCCCAACACCACTACATTCATCATGCTACCCGAAAAAACTAGTACACACGCAGCCGTTTGTAAGAATGAATCCGTATAGGTCAAGCCTGCTTCGGGCTCCGTGCCGGCGCAGTGTCTCTATTTATCGCATCACTGATGAAAAAGTGAGCAAACATCGTACTGTTAGCCAGCATCTCAATCTCCAAGATTGTGCCTGCCATTGACCGCCAGTGCATGGGGGCCGGGAGATGGTCGGAATTCTGACTAAGTTGGCTGTCCCGACCGGCCTGTTGCGAGGCTGCCTGCATGATGCCGATCCGGCAGAAGTAAGCATTAAGTGTGGTGGGAGGGGCGCGGGAGGCGTGTCGGCTCACTTGGGATTGAGCCTTGTATGACGATTGCCTCCGTGCGCCCCCGGTAAGCCAGGGCCGAGAGATTGACCCGCCCCTGGCTGGTCTTACTCATGCTAAGTTTGCGACAGCTGATGCCGTTTCTTCTTGTGGTGGCGGGAGGCCACCACGCTGCCCATGCTCACGACTCCTGTGACCAGGGTGAGCAGGATGCCTGCCCCGCCGGTACTGGGAAGCACGACTGTAGGCGCTGCGGGCAGGTACGTGTATCTGAGGGAGGTGTCGGTCTGGGTGTTTCCTGCGCCGCCCAGCGTGTATTTGACGCTGACTGTAACCGTGCCCGGCAGGTGTGCAGGCGTGGTCACGCTGGCGCTGCTGCCATCGCCGCGAATCAGATTTGTGCCGGGGCTGGTGTCGAAGGCGACGCTGGTGATCACCGGCTGCAGGTTGAACGCTACCAGAACGGGAGCAAGACTCCGGCTTCCTGCATTGGGATTGCCGAGCTGACCGTACTGGTTGTCTCCCCATGCCTTGGCGTATCCGTTCGTGCCAATCGCCAGTGAATGCTGCCATCTCGCACTTATTTGCACGGTGTTCATCCAGGGTCCGGCCGAGCTCTTGGACTGCGCGGAGGCAAACACCTTTACCGGGGTATACCGATTGCTGGTGGTGTTGTCGCCGAGCTGGCCAAAATCGTTGCGCCCCCATGCCCAGGTGTTCCCGTCCGTGTCAATGGCGAGCGCATAATAGCCTCCAGCGTTCACCTGCTTGGCTGTCACAGGGCCTGCAGTTACCGGGTATTTTACACGCACGGGGACAGGATTTGCATCGTATTCTCCGTTGCTGGTGCCATTGCCGAGTGAACCATACGTATTTTGTCCCCATGCCCAGGTGTTCCCGTCCGTGTCAATGGCCAGCGCATACCAGTATCCAGCGCTCACCTGCACCGCCTTCAGCCAGGGGCCCGCTGCAGCCGTGGACTTGCTGGAGGCGAACACGCGGCCGGGCGTCGGGTTGAAGATGTTGGCACTGGTCCCGTTATTTGTGTTGTTGCCGAACTGGCCGTTGGTGTTGTAGCCCCAGACGTACACGTAACCGTCCTGGCCGATGGCCATGTCGAAGGACCAGCCGGTGCTGATCTGTACGGCGTGGAAGACGCCGCTGGCATCCGAGGAGTCTTTGACTGCAGCGGGGAAGGTTTGCTGGCTTGAGCCGTTACGATCGTATCCTTTGGATATGCTGCCCCAGGTGTATACGGTTCCGTCAACGCCTAGCGCCATGGAATTCCAGGCTCCGCCGGTTACCTGGATGGCTTTCAGGCCTTCACCGGAGTTGTTTGGCCCGTGCACGCGCACAGGTAGCGACGAATTGGATGTGGTGTTGTTGCCGAGCTGCCCGTGGTCGTTGAGCCCCCAGGCGTACACGTACCCGTCGCTGCCGATGGCCAGCGAATGATAGCCTCCGGCAACGACCTGCACGTAGGTGAAATCCGTGGGTGCGTCTGCAGGCTTCGGCACCGGGACGGGTGTGTTCTGCCGGGCGGTCGTACCGATGCCGAGCTGGCCGAACTTGTTGTTGCCCCAGGCGTAGGCGTTCCCGTCGCTGCCCACAGCAAGCGAATACCCCGTCTGATCAGCGAAGAGGTATCCTCCGCCACTGGCCTGGCTGAACCTGATGCCCCGGCTGGTGTTGGTTGGCGGGGTGATGGTGGTGGTTTCCTTGCCCAGCTGGTTGCCCTTGTCGGGGCTGATGCTCCACTGGTTGTTCTGTTTGGTGGGTGTCCAGTGGGCGGTCAGGGTCAGGTCCTTGCTGACAGCACTGCTGAAGTCGTAGGCGACCTGCCCGATAAACCATCCGTCAAACTGGTAGCCTGCGCGCGTCGAGTCGGGGGTAGGCCGATGGACCCTGCCGTAGACTGGCTGGATGCTCTGGTCCTGGGGGGTCGGGCCTCCTTCGCCCGTGTTGAAATGGACCGTGTATGTGGAGTCCAGTTGGCCGTCTCTGGTCAGGGTCTGGTCGACCGTGTAGTTGAGGCTTCTGGTGAAGGGCTGGCTGTCCTGCCTGCCAACGATGAGAATAGTGGTCTGCCCTGGCTGGCGGGCGGGTGTGTCCGCCTGCCAGGAGTCGTTGTTCTTGGTGAGTGTAAGCGGCTGGCCGTCCATACTGGCTGATTCCAGGGTGGGCGCCTGTATGGTGTTGAATCTGTCTGGTTTGCTTAGCTGGCCCTGATCGTCCAGGTTCCACTGGTATAGGCTGCCCTGCCTGTTCACGGCGGTGATTCTGCTACCGATGTGGACCGCTTGCATGTAACGCTGCTTTCCGTTGTCTGCGCGGGTGGGCGTCTTGCCGGGCTTCCAGGCCCAGACGTGGCCGTCCTTGCCGGTAATCATGGTCTGATCCCCGTTTGCGGCGATCCTGCTGGTCTGCACGCCGTCCGGCAGACTGACTGGGGTCATGCTGGCCGTGTTGCCGGCCTGGTAATAGGCCTGACCGTCCGCGTCCAGGAGGAGGAACCCTTTGCTGAGGGCTTGGGCCTGGATGATGCGGATTCCGGGGTCTTGTTTGATGCTTATGGGTTTGGTTTTTTCATTGTTGGTCGTATCCCATATCCAGCCTTGTCTGTCGGAGTCCAGTGCCAGAGTTCGGCTGCCAGATGCGACGGCGAGGACGGCTTGCGCCTGTTCGGGCAGGCTGGTTGTAGCCTGTTCGGCGAGTTTTGGAGTCGGATTCCGGCTCTCGTCTTGGTCATCTTGGAAAGCGTGGACGCGGCCCTGTTGGTCCACCGCGATGAGCCGGCCGCCGTTCATGCTGATGCTGGTGAACTGGATGTTCGTGCTGGAGTGGAGAATCACGGGCTTGGGCTGTTGGTTGGTCCAGGTGTAGATGTGCTGGTCGGATCCTAATGCTGCCTGCAGTCGGCTGCCGGCTGCGGCCTGCAGGTAATGGAACCCGTCGTCGGCTTGGATGGGGAAAGGTGCCTGTTCAGGTATGTTGTTTTGCGTCCATGTGTAGATGCGGCCGTCACCGGTCAGTCCGACAGTCTGCTCGCCTGCAGTTTGGAGTCTGATGTAGTAGGGTTCCTGCCTGTCGGGTGGGCTGATGGACAAGCGGGCGCCGGTAGTGGGTCCGTGGTCCGGGCTCAACGTCCAGTCCGTGGGGTTGGTCCATTTTGCGGCCAGTGTCGTGTCCTGGAGGATGGGAGTTTGGAAGTCGAAGGGTTGTCCGTCAAGTGTCCATCCGTCGAACCGGAAGCCGGGGCGCTGAGGGTTCTCTTGCGGGGGAGCGGCGAGAGTCCCGGTTTTCACGGTCGCCTGGGTAGGTGTGCTTCCATCGGCCGGGTCGAAGCGCACAGTATGCATGGCTTGACTGTCCGTCTTATCGGATGGCTTGGCTGAAGTAGCCGATTCTGTGCTGTCCGGAATGCCCGTCGACGTTGATGGGGCATCTGATGTTGTTGCAGGGTTCAGCAGTGATGCGGTTTTCAGGGACGATGACGAGGGAACTTGAGTGCTGGTGGCGCTGCTGGGGAGAGTGGGGGGTGCGTCACCGTCCGCGTCGGTGGATACCGCTGCAGGGCCCGCATGCAAGCTGAGCAGGACGATCATCATCGTCGAGATACGCCGTAGACCGGCACCCAGATGCATAAGCCGAAAACCTTTCGCCCACATCGGACACGTCTACATCCAACATCACCGAGAGTGTGCCGATGACCCCTGCTTATAGTGTCCTATCCGTCAGGAAGTGACCCCTCAAGCCACATTGAAACCCAACCAATTGCCCTACAACATTGTCATGCTACCCGAAAAAGCACCGCACATGGTGTAACCCACAATAAACGCTTCGAAATATAGTCCAGGACTTGTTCGATCCCCATGCCTGAGCGTATCCCTGGTTAATCGCCTCTCTGGCAGAAGAGACAGCAGGTGGGTATCGCTTCGTTGCCCGGTGCTCCGATTCCCAAGCTCTCTGTCTGTCCAGGAGTGGATTGGTTCGGCAGGTCAGGTGCGGGGGAAGCGGCGGGGTGGTGACGGCTCTGGACGAGATTGCCGGTGTGAGGTCGGGGAGCCGCGGATGGCGGCATCCAAGGCCTTGCGTGGCAGTTTATCGAAGCTATCCACTCAAGGTCTTTGACAGTTTCCGACTGGATCAGTCCTGCTGGGTTACCGTAGGATTCGATGTGTCAGCTACAAGTGGTCGAGGCGCGGACTGCCGCAGGGCCGGGCCAGACATGCGCAACTGGTGGCCGGTGTGCTCTAGTCGCCAAGGATGGGGGGGGGGCGAAGCATTCGATGTCTCTTGTAAAGAAATAGGTGGCCTAGGTTTAGCCGTCCTGTGGCTGGGCATGGGTTAATCCGACCCGAACTGTTTGGGGGTCCGCCAGTTGACATCAGCACGTTCTCGAGCCGGCGGGAGCCGGGAGACGGTCGGAGCCCAGGCTCATTTGGCTGTCTCGAACTGGCCTGCTGCGTGGCTGCTCGTATCATGCCGATGCCGGTTCTGCAGAAGCAAGTATATGGATGGTGGGGGCGCGGGAGGGGTGTCGGCTCCCTTGGGGGTTGAGCCTTAGATGGCGCTTTTCCTCCCTGCTCCCGCCAAGTTGGGCTGGTGGCGTGGGGATTGACACGCCGTCCGGCCGATCTTACTCGTGCGAAGTGTGCAACAGTTGGTGTGTTTCTCTCCTGTGGCGGCGTGAAGCCAGGACACCGCCCATACCGGTCATGCTGGTGGCCAGAGTGAGCAGGATGCCCTCCTCTCCGGCCTGGGGGAGCACGCCGGCAGGCGTGTACGTGTAGGTGAGGGATGTGTCGGTCAGGGTGTTCCCTACTCCGCCTATCGTGTAGTCGACGCTGACCCTGACCGAGCCCGGCTGGTGTGCGGGTGTCAGCACGGTGACGCTGTTGCTGTTGATGACATGGGTCAGGTTAGTGGCGGGGCTGGTGTCGAACCTGGCGGCTGTGATCACCGGCTGCAGGGGGAACATCACCGACACAGGAGCCATGCGTCTGGCACTGGAGGAGTCTCCTGTGGGGATGTCGGTGTTGCCGAGCTCGCCGGAGGAGTTTTGTCCCCATGCCCTGGCGTGCCCTTCCTTGTCGACGGCCAGGGAATGCAAGCGTCCGGCGCTGACCTGCACGACATGCAGCCAGGGGCCGGCCGAGCTCGTGGACTGTGCAGAAGCAAGCACTTTCACCGGGGTATACCGATCGCTCGTGGTGTTGATGCCGAGTTGTCCAGTATTGTTACGCCCCCATGCCCAGGTGTTCCCGTTCGTGTCGATCGCCAGCGAATGCCAGGTTCCCGTGCTCACCTGCACAGCCTTCACCGTGCCCGCACTCGTGGGGTATTGCACGCGTACAGGAGCAGTCACGCTGTAACTCGAGTTGGCGTTGCCGACCTGGCCATAGTCGTTGTATCCCCATGCCCAGGTGTTCCCGTTTGTGTCGATCGCCAGCGAATGAGCGCATCCCGCGCTGACCTGTACGGCTAACACTGTGCCCGCACTTGTGGGGTATTGCGCGCGTACGGGAATCCTTGAATTGTTGTTGCTGTTGTTACCGAGCTGGCCTTGAGCGTTTGATCCCCATGCCCAGGTGTTTCCGTTTGTGTCGATCGCCACCGTGTGATAGTACCCGGTGCTCAGCTGTACGGCCTGCACCGTGCCCGCACTTGTGGGGTATTGCACGCGTACGGGAAGGCTGGAATTGCTGGTGCTGTTGTTGCCGAGCTGGCCGTAGTTGTTACGCCCCCATGCCCAGGTGTTCCCCTCCGTGTCGATGGCCAGCGAAACACCATCTCCGGCGCTGACCTGTATGGCCTTCAGTCCCGTGTTCACGTTGGAGCTTGTGGCGGGATTGAATACGCGCACGGGGACGGCCGAATATCCGCCGGTGGTGCGGTTGCCGAGCTGACCGTAGTCGTTGTTTCCCCAGGCGTACACGTATCCGTCGCTGCCTATGGCCAGCGAATGCTTGCCTCCGGCGGTGACCTGCACGTAGGTGAAATCCGCCGGCCGGTCCGGATACGTTGTGCGATCGGGCTTCTTCACGGGTGTCGGCGAATTCCGCTGTGTAGTCGAGCCGTCGCCAATCTGGCCGGAACTGTTGTATCCCCAGGCGTAGGCGTTCCCGTCGCTGCCGACCGTCGAAGAGAATGAGGTCGCCACTCCGTCGCTTTTTGAGCTGCTGATCTGGTTGAACCTGATGTCCTGGCTGTTGGCGGGCGGGGTGATGGTGGTCTGCTGCCTGCCCAGCTGGCTGCCCTTGTTGGGGTTGATCCTCCAAACGTTGTTTGGGTCTTTGGCGGTCCAGTGGGCGGTGAGGGTGAGGTTCTGGGTGACGGGCTTGCTGAAGTCGTAGGCGATGTTGTCTTTGAACCATCCGTCGAACTGATAGCCTTCGCGCGTCGGGTCGGGTGTGGGACGCTGCACCCTTCCGAGCGGGTAGGACACCTGCTGTGGGTCCGGCTTCAGGCTTCCGCCATCTGAGTCGAAGCCGACTGTGTAGACGGATGCCTGCCGGGCGTCCCTGGTCAGGGTCTGGTCGACTGTGTAGTCGAGTCTTCTGGTGAAGGGCTGGCCGTCCTGCCTACCGGCGATCGTGATGGCGGCTGGTCCAGGCTGGTGTTCGGGCACCTCCGTCTGCCAGGAGCCGTCTTTCTTGCTGAGAGTCAATTTTTGTTCGTCCATGCTGGCTGATTCCAGGGCGCGCGCCTGGGTGGTGTTGATTCTTGCCGGCTTGCCGGGCCGGCCTTGCTTGTCCAGGCTCCACCGGTATAGGCTGCCTTGCCTGTCCACGGCGGTGATTCTGCCGCCCGTAGCGGCGGCCTGCGTGTAGGCCTGCTTCCCGTTGTCGGCACGGATGGGTGTTTCGCCGGGCTCCCAGGCCCAGACCTTGCCGTCCTTGTCTATGGTGATGGCCTGGCTGTCGTTGCCGGTTATCCGGCTGGCTTTCAGCTGTTCTGGCAGGCCGGTGGCTACAAGCTTGGTGGTGTTGTCAGCCAGGTAATAGGCCTGCCCGCCTGCGCCCAAGAGGAGGGCCCCTTTGTTGTAGGGTTGGGTTTGGACGATGCGCAAGCCCGGGTCTTGCTCAATGCGCTCGGGCTTGGCCCTTCCAACCTTGTTCGTGTCCCAGGCCCATGCTTGCCCGTCCGCGTCCAGGGTGAGGATCCGGCTGGCCGTGGCGGCTGCAAGAACGGCCTGTGCCTGCCCGGGCAGGCTGGTTGTTTCATGTTCGATGGGCTTCGAGTTCGGATTTTGGCTATTGGCCTGGCTGGTTCGGAAAGCGTGGACCTGTCCCTGCCGGTCCACCGCTAGGAGATGCTCGCCGTTCATGCAGATGCTGGTGAACTTGGTGTTTTGGCCGGTGTCCAGGATGGTGGGCGTGGCCTGTTGGCTGTTCCAAGTGTAGATGTGCTGGTCGGATCCGAGTGCCGCCTGCCATTGGTCGTTTGCTGCGGCTTGCAGGTAGTGGAACCTGTCGGGAGCCTGGATGGGGGAGGAAACCTGTTTTGGCGTGCTGTCTTGCGTCCACATGAAGATGCGGCCGTCGCCGGTCAGACCGACTATCTGGTCTCCTGAAGTTTGGATGCTGACGAACTGAGGTTCCTGCCTGTCGGGCGGGCTGATGGTCAGCTGTGCTCCGGGGGCGGGCCCGTGGTCCGGGCTCAGCGTCCAGTCCGTGGCTTTGGTCCACTTTGCAGTCAAGGTCGTGTCTTGGAGGATGGGGGTCCGGAAGTCAAAAGGCTTGCCGTCATAAGTCCATCCGTCAAACCGGAAACCGGGACGTTGGGGATTCTCTAGCGGAGGGCTGGCGAGAGTGCCGGTTCTTACGGCTGATTGTGTAGGCTTGCTGCCGTCGGTTTGGTCGAAGCGCACCATGTGTGTAGCTTGCTCACTGGTATCGGATGGCTCGTTTGAAGTGGGGTCTGCGCTGTCTGTATCGTTCGTCGGCGATGACGAGGTGGCTGGGCTCGATGTCGTGGGGGTCAGTGGTGATGTGGTTTCCAGTGGCGAGGGGGAAGGCAGGGGGGTGCTGGTTGCACTGCCGGGGGTAATGGCGGGGGTTTGCTCAGCTTTGCGGGGGGTCTGACTACCTCCCTCCACCTTGATGGGCACAGAAGCGTCCGCAGGGCCGGCGGACGCGGTGTCGTCCGCGTTGGCGGATGTAATGCCCAGGCCTGCCAGCAGGCCCAGCAGGAGGATCATTGTCGCTGACGCGCGACGTAGATGGGTAACCAGATGCATAAGCCGAAACCCCCTCGTCAACACCGGACACGACCGTTTCCGACATCCCCAAACGTGCCGATGACCCCTGCTTACAACGCCTTATCCGTCAGGGAGCTATTCAGACCACATTGAAAACCGATCAACTCCCCAACAACATTGCACTTATTATGCTACTGGAAAAAGAAACACGCGCGGAGCAATTCATAAGAAATGTATCGAACTGTTAACCAAGGCTCGATTGATCACTATGCCTAACCGTATTCATAGGTTATAGCTAATCGCCTGACCCACAAAGGTAAACAGCATATACATATAAGTATTGCTTCGTTAATCAGTGTTCCTAGGGTGCAGGGATGGCACAAGCGCCGACCAGGCGAGTGCTGGCCAGACCGGCGCGGGGTAGGTTATGGCAGTCCTGCTGGGTTATCGTTGGATTTTGGCGGGTCTGATACGGGCGGTCAAGGCGCGGAATGCCGTGTGGTCAGGCCTGACTTGGTTTGACTGGTGGTCGGTATCTCGAGTCGTCAAGGATGGTGCAGGTGAAGAAACCGTAGTCTGATATGTGGAAATAGGCGTCCTGGATTTGCTGTCCTGTGGCTGGACATGAGCTAATCTGGCCCGCAGATTGTAGGGGTCTGCCGGTTGTGCGTCAGCAGATGGGAGTCGGGAGACGCTCAGAATCGAGTCTGATTTGGCAATCCCGAACCAGCCTGTTTATGGCCGTGTACATGATGCCGATGCCGGTCTGGAAGAAGTAAACATATGTGTGGTGGGGGCGCGAGAGGGGTGTCGGCTCACTTGGGGATTGAGCCTTCAGTGACACTTGCCTCCGTGCGCCCCCTGTAAGCCGGGGCGGGAAGATTGATCCGCCACCCGGCTTGTCTTACTCGTGAGAAATGTTTGACAACTTGTGTTGTTCTCTCCTGTGGCGGCGTGATGCCAGGACCCCGCCCATGCCGGTCATGCCGGTGGCCAGGGCGAGCAGGATGCCCTCCCCTCCGGCGCGGGGAAGCACGCCTGCAGGCAGGTATGTGTAAGTCAAAGAGGTGTCGGTCAGGGTGCGCCCTGCACCGCCCATCGTGTAGGCGACGCTGACCGTGACCGGGCCAGGCAGGTGTTCGGGCGTGAGCACAGTGACGCTGTTGTTGCTTATATGGCTCAGGTTCGTGCCGGGGCTGGTATCGAAGGTAACGCCGCTGATCACCGGAGACAGGTTGAACATCACCGGCATGGGAGCCGGGCTCGGATTTCCTGCCTCAGGATTTCCAAGCTGGCCAGTATTGTTTCTACTCCATGCCAGTGCACGTCCGTTCGCGTCGACTGCAAAGGAGTGATAGTATCCACTGCTAATCTGCATGGCTTTCAGTCCTGTGCTTGCATTATTGGGTTCGAGCATCATCTGTTTGGGGGTAGGATTCGAAGTCCAACTGCCGATGCTGCCGTTGCCGAGCTGACCATATTCGTTGCTTCCCCATGTCCAGATGTTTCCGTTCTCGTCAATCGCCAGTGAATGATTGCCTCCACCGATGACTTGTTTGGCTTTCAGCCCTGTGCTTGCATCATTGGGATTAAGCAGTACCTGTCTGGGGATAGGATTCGGGTCGATGGTGCCCTTGTTGATGCTGTTGCCGAGTTCACCGTTATGGTTGAACCCCCATGCCCAGATATTTGTGTTCTCGTCAATCGCCAGCGAATGATTGCCCCCCGCACTCACTTGTTTGGCCTTCAGTCCTGTGCTTGCATCATTGGGATCGAGCAGCACCTGCATGGGAATAGGATTCGCCTTGTTTTCCATGCTGTTGTTGATGCTGTTGCCGATTTCGCCATGATAGTTGAACCCCCATGCCCAGACGCTTCCATCCTGATCAATCGCCAGCGAATGCGAGTCTCCGGCGCTGATTTGCATGGTTTTCAGTCCTGTGCTTGCATCATTGGGATCGAGCAGCACCTGCATGGGGATAGGATTCGGGTTGCTTGTGTTGCTGTTGATGATGCCGCCGAGCTGGCCTAGACCGTTCCATCCCCAACCATATTCGTATCCGTTACTACCAATAGCCAGAGAATAATCGTGTCCGGCGCTGACCTGTATGGCTTTCAGTCCTTTGCTCGCATCGTAGGGGCTGTTGGGATCGCACACGCGTACGGGAGCAGTCATATAGCCACCGCTGGTGTTATTGCCGAGCTGGCCAGCCCAGTTTAATCCCCAGGCGTACGTGTATCCGTCGCTGCCGATGGCCAGCGAGTGGTAGCCGCCTGCAGCGACCTGCACATAAGTGAAGTCGGTCGGCACTCCTGCAGGCTTTTTCACCATGACCGGCGTAGCCCGGTCGGCGGTCGTCCCGTCGCCAAGCTGCCCGTACTGGTTGCTTCCCCAGGCGTACGCGTTCCCGTCGCTGCCCACAGCCAAGGAAAAACCATAGGTATAGTCTTTTCCTCCGCTGATCTGGTTGAATCTGATGCCGCTGGTGCTGTCTGGTGGGGTGATGGTGGTGGTTTCGTGGCCGAGCTGGCTGCCCTTGTCTGGGTTGATTCTCCAGGAGGTGTTGGGGGTTTTGCTGGTCCATTTGGCGGTGAGGGTGAGGTTTTTTGTGACGGGCGTGCTGAAGTCGTAGGCGACTTCGCCAATGAACCATCCGTCGAACTGGTAGCCTTCGCGCACCGGGTCGGGGGCGGGTCGTTGGACCCTGCCGTAGGGGTAGGAGACTTGCTGGTCTCCTGGTTCGGGGTTTCCTCCGCCCGTGTTGAAGTGGATGGTGTAGCTGGTTTCGGTTTCGGTCCCCCTTAACAGGGTCTGGTCGACCGTGTAGGTGAGGCTTCTGGTGAAGGGCTGGCTGTCCTGACTGCCGGTGATGGTGATGATGGCTTGTCCGGGTTGGCGTGCGGGAACCTCCGTCTGCCAGGCGTCGCCGGTCTTGTCGGGTGTCAGTGGCTTGCCGTCCATGCTGGCTGATTCCAGGGTTGACTCGGAGATGGTGTCGCGCCTGACGGGCTTGCCGGGCCGGCCCTGCCCGTCCAGGCCCCACTGGTATAGGCCGCCCTGCCGGTCGACGGCGGTGATCCTGCTGCCGGCCTTGACAGCCTGCAAGTACTGCCGGCTCCCATCGTCCGCCCGGATGGGCTTGCTTCCCGGCTTCCAAGCCCAGATGTGGCCGTCTTTGTCAACGATCATGGTCTGTTCTTCGCCGCTGTTGATTCTGCCGATCTGCTCGCTGTTGGGCAGGCTGACGGCTGTGGGGCTGCTCTTGCCATAGGCCAGGTACCGGGCCTGTCCGTCCTCGTCCAGGAGGAGGAATCCCTGGTTGAGGGCCTGCGCCTGGACGGTGCGCGTGCCCGGGTCCTGCCTGACGGGTTCGGGTTTGACGTTGCCGGTGTTGCTCGTATTCCATGTCCAGGCTTGCCCGTCCGCGTCCACGATGAGGGCCTGGCTGCCGGAGGCTACGGCGGTGACGGCCTGCGCCTGTCCGGGCAGGATGGTTGTTTCCTGTTCGTCGGGTTTCGGGTTCGGATTCTGGCTGTCGGCATCGCTGGACTGGTAGGCGCGGACCTGTCCCTGTTGGTCCACGGCCAGGAGCCGGTCGTCGTTGATGCTGATGCTGGTGAACCCGGCATCCTGTCCGGTGTCGAGGAGCGTGGGTGTGGTCTGTTGGCTGGTCCAGGTGTAGATGTGTTGGTCTGATCCCAATGCGGCCTGCCGGCGGCTGCCTGCCGCGGCCTGCAGGTAACGGAACCCGGCGGGAGCCTGCGTGGGGGAGGGCACCTGTTCGGGAATGCTGTCCTGTGTCCAGGTGTGGATGCGGCCGTCCCCGGTCAGGCCGAGGATCTGCTCTCCTGCGTGGACGCTGGTGTAACAGGGTTCCTGCCTGTCGGGCGGGCTGATGGTCAGCCGGGCGCCGGAGGCGGGCCCGTGCTCCGGGCTCAGCCTCCAGTCCGTGGTCTTCGACCATTGGGCTTTCAAGGTTATGTCCTGCAGGACGGGGGTCCGGAAGTCATAGGGTTGGCCGTTGTATGTCCACCCGTCGAACCTGAAGCCCCCACGCTGTGGGTTTTCTTGTGGGGGAGTGGCGAGGGTGCCGGTTTCCACAGTTGATTGGGTAGGCCTGCTCGCGTTATCCGGGTCGAAGCGCACCACATGCGAAGTTTGATCAGCGGTATCGGATGGCTTGGCTGAAGCAGATCCTGTGTTGTCGGGTGTTCCCGTCGTCGATGATGGGGTTCCTGGGCTTGTTCTTGGGCTCAATGGTGTGGTGGTTTGTATTGGCGAGGGCGAGGGCAGGGGGGTGCTGGCTGCGCGGCCGGTGGGGATGCCGGAGGTGTGCTCAGCTACGCGAGGGGTATGGCGGCCCCCCTTGATGGATGGGGGAGCGTCCGCGTCGGCGGTCGCGGTGACCAGGCCTGCCAGCAGGCCCAGCAGGAGGATCGTCGTCGCCGAGGCGCGACGCAGTCGGGTACCCTGATGCATAGCCGACAACCTTTCGCCCACACCGGACACAGCCACTTCGAACATCCCCTGGAAGGTGCTGATGAATCTCTGCCTACAACGTCCCATCCGTCAGGAAGCCTTTCAGCCCCCACGCCAGCCGTACAAGCCATATCGAAACCCAGCCAACTCCCCAACACCACTACATTCATCATGCTACCCGAAAAAACAAGAGCACACGACGCCATTTGTGATATCAGATCCATATAGGTCAAGCCTGCTTCGGGCTCCGTGCCAGCACAGTGCTCCTGTTTACTGCCTCACTGAAGACAAAGCGAGCAAATATCGTACCGCAGCCCGTATTTCCCTCCCCTGAAGTCCCTGTCTGCCCGGCGATAGAATGGGCTGACAAATCAGGCGCGAGGGAAGCGACGGCTATAGTGACGACTTTGGACGATGTGGCCGGCGAGGCCGGGGTGTCGAGGATGACGGCATCCAATGCACTACGGGGCAAATCCTCGGTCAAGCCCGCTACGGCGCGTCGAGTGTTGGAGGCAGCGGAACGTCTGGGGTACCGACCCAATCTGGCGGCCCGGCGGCTCAGCTCGGGCAGGTCCGGAATCATCGGCTTCTCCACTGTGGAACTGGACCGTTCGCCCTTCTCGGCGGCCTTGGCGGCGGCGGTATCAGATCAGGCCGTGAGCATGGGGTATCAGACACTGATCCAGCAGACCAGGCAGATGGCCAGCTACGAGTCATCCATGGTGGCAGACATCGCCACACAATTCTGCGAAGGGACCATCCTGTCTGCGCCGGCCCTGTCCGCTGACTCTATTGCCGCGCTCAATCGGCGCTATCCCTTGGTGGTTTTCGACGGTCCTCAACTGGACCGGTCCGTGGACACCGTGCGCAGTCCTAACCGCAAGGGTGCCCAGGCGGCAGTGGAGCATCTGATAGACCATGGTTGCCGGCGGATTCTGGTTCTTGGAGCTTCCTACAAAGCCCCAGACCAACTGGTTCAGTCCAGCCTAGGGCAAGACCAGCGGCTCTTGGGGGCCATGCAGGCAGCACAAGTCCATGGAATTCGCCTAGGACCTGAAGATGTGGTCGACTGCGACTGGGAACAGGGCAGCGCGGATCAAGCCATGGCAGTACTGCTGGCTCGCCGCAGGAATTTTGACGGGGTCTTCGCCCTGACGGATGTGGTGGCCATCGGGGCTCTGCACGCGCTGGAGGAACATGGGGTGCGAGTGCCCGAGCAGGTGGCCCTGATCGGTTTCGACGGGCTGGAAGTGTCCCGCTTCCTCACACCCGCACTATCGACCATCCGCGTAGATACGGACCGGGTGGCGGCCGAGTGCCTGCGACTGCTCATGGCTCGGATGAAGGATCTACCCGGCAGACATCAGCCTGAGCAGGTGCACCTTCCCTTCACGCTGGTGGAGGCTGGTAGCACAGCCCAGTCTTGAACTCGTCAACCGCGAATCAGCGCCAGTGTCAGCAGGTCAGGGGTGGGACCTTCGTCTCCGGCTTGGACCTGTACCCTGACGGCCCGGTCGGGCAGGGCGTCCAATCCACGACCGGTCAGGGGGTAGCGGTCCAGTATTCTGCCGTTTTCCTGGCTTCTTACGGGCTCGCCCAATTCCAGGCCTTCCGTCCGTAAGGAGTAGGGTGCGGCGCTGTCCTGGTCCCGCATGGTCACCTCCAGCATTGTCGCTCCGCCGGTGGCATCTCGCAGACGGTATGAGAAGCAGCCCCCAGCCTGGGCGTGACGGGTGTTGATTCCCTCAATCAGCTCCTGCCGGTCATTCCTGCCCTGATACTCGTGGTCGATTTCGGACTGCTGGGATCCGCAGTCCACCCGGTCGCAGACCTGCAGCTCGTGGGCCTGTTCCTGTACATCGACTTCTTCCAGGGCCCGGTGAACACGGTCCTTATTGCCATCCTGCGCCCAAGGCAGGTAGACCGAGTATCGGGAGGCCTCGATAGAGGTGAAGGGGACAAGCAGCAGGCGTGAATCGGTCCACCCTTGTTTTCCGGTCTTGGGTCTGGAGACGGCCACCTCTATGGCGCCATCATCCTGGGGGTGGGGCAGCAGGAAGTCCTGGGGCGCTCCCTGGAGCACGGGCAGGTCGCCCAGCGGACGCAGGGGGCCGGAGGCGATGTGCCCGGCACGGGAGTCGTCAGCCTTCAGGCCAATCAGGTCGGCATCGTCGCTGCGGGCGGCCATGACCTTGACACCGCGCAGCAGGCTGACCCAGTCCGAACCGTCCGGCAGGGGCTCGGCAGTCACCCGAACCTGGTGGCTCAGCTCCAGGCTCACTTGGCCGGTCCAGGTCAGATGCAGGTGGTCGAAGCGGGGGCTGCCATCCGAACCGGACGTCGCTGGCTCGACGGTCATGTCCGCCTGGCCTTGCGCGATCCGGTACTCGGCGCCCTCCAGCCACCAGGGATGGCGTATGTAGAGGTCCAAGGTCTGCTGACTCTTGTCGCTGGCCTCCAGATCCAGACGGCCCAGGTTGGTGGCTCCAGGGCCGGGAGCGTAGGCCAGGCTGACCTGTAGTCCGCGCTGGAACCAGTCCAGGCTGGCGGGGATGAAGAGGTTGACCGCCAGGGACTCGGATTCCTGGCTGGATTTCTTTCCGGGCCGGCGCTCGAAAATCATGGCACCG
Source organism: Bifidobacterium sp. W8114 (assembly GCF_016101165.1). Classification (NCBI taxonomy): domain Bacteria; kingdom Bacillati; phylum Actinomycetota; class Actinomycetes; order Bifidobacteriales; family Bifidobacteriaceae; genus Bifidobacterium; species Bifidobacterium sp. W8114. Next base: position 20,041 of record NZ_JACFRA010000009.1, read on the forward strand.
TAGCGGGCGTGGTTTTCCAGGCCGGTGCCCACACAGCACCAGAAGGAGCGCTGGGCGCTGGAATAGACCCTATAGTGCCGGGGCCGCATGGGGGTGAAGTAGACGAAGCCATGCTCGCGGATGCCCACTGTGGAAACCAGATGGTTGACCAGGACCCGCTCATAGAAGTCCAGATAGCGGGCCTGTCCGGTGCGGTCGTAGAGGCGCAGGGCCAGCTTGGCCATGTTGTAGCTGTTGCAGGTCTCCAGGCCCTCGCGGGAGGTGACCATGGCCGAGAAGTCGTCCGGCGGATTGAAATGCTCGGAGATGGAGTGGGCCCCGATGGAGACCGTGCGCTTGTCTACCACCCCATGCCAGAAGGTGTCCACAGCTGTGCGGAAGGTCTCGTCTCCGGTAATCTCGGCCAGACGCTCGTAGCCCAGGACCTTGGGTATTTGCGTATTGGCGTGCAGGCCGGTCAGCTGGTCCTTGCCTGCGGCCAGCGGTTCGAAGAAGGGGCGGTCGGTCAGGCGACGGGCCTGGTGGAGATAGCGGTCCTTTCCGGTCAGCTGATAGAGGCGGGCGAAGGCCTCGTTCAGGCCCCCGTACTCGCAGGTCAGCATGGTTTGGAAATCCTGTTCGTCGATATTGTCCGCCAGGTCGCACCACCAGTCGGCCAGGCGCAGGACCATGACGCGGGCCATTTCGGAGGCGGCCTTGGTTTGGAAGGACTGCCAGCAATCCAGCAGGCCGGCGAAGAGCTTGTGCAGGTTGTAGAGGGGCACCCAGGCGCCCAGCAGATCGAAGGACTGGGCCTGAACGTGACCCTCCCGCAGGTTCCGGAAGAGTTCGGCGCTGTGAGGCATGCCGCCCAGGAAGCCGTCGCCCGAGGCCTCCTGGCACTCGAGCAGGCCGGTCAGCATGCGGGTGGCGCGCTCCAGGAAGGGCCAGGTTTGCAGACTCTGCCAGTAGGCCGCAAGTCCGGACAGGTAGTGGCCGCCGATGTGGCCGTCCAGACCCATGGATTCCCAGTTGGGGTATGGATCCGCCTTGGCAGGCAGACCTGCCTCACGCCGGTAGGGGGCCAAAAGACGATCGGGATCTAGGCTCAGCAGGTAGTCTGAGCCGGCCTGCTGTGCATCGGCGTAGATGCTTCCAGGGGTCAGTCGGACCTGGGATGGTGTGAAGTGGACGTCCGGTCCAGGATGGCTTTGCGTGGACTGGGATTGACGGCGTGCGCCGGTCATGGCTCCTCCTTGCAGTGCCGTTCGGACAGGCCTGCGGTGGCTGAGTCGTCGGCGTTGCTGTTGATAATTGTAGCGCTACATATATTGTAATGTCGCGGTTCCCCCAATGTTGTTCTGTCTGCGATGAGATGCTGTGCCGAAATGAAATCAGGCCGGTTCTGCGATAAGCACTGTTGTTGACATATGCAATGACTTTTCAACAGAATCACATGGAACAGGCAGCGCGGCTGAGGTGATGCGATGCCCATGCCCTTGTGGTGGAAGTATATGGGTGGCCCCATTGCGTTGGGGGAGTTGGGGCCACCCTTGTGGTCCGGGAGTGTGTTGGGGATAGTGATAACCCGGACCTGCTTACACGAGGGAAGTCTTTACTGTTGTCGGCTGAGGTTTTCCAGCCGGTGGCGTCTGGCTGCCGCGGCGCATGCGAAGGCTATCAGTCCTGCGATGAGCAGGGGAAGCAGGCCGCCTCCGCCGGCCCTAGGCAGCAGGCTGATGGAATTGTACCGATACATGTTGCTGGTGTCGGGGGTCTGGGCTGCTCCGTTCAGCCTCCAGTCGATGGTGACGGTTGACGTGCCGGGCATATGCGCCGGCGTGGTCGCCGTCCAGGTGCCATCGGGTTTCCTGATCAGGTTGGAGGCTTCCGCATTGTCGAACAGGACATGCGTGGGGATGCCTAGCTCGGGGAAGTCATCCTTGGCCGGGCTGACGGCCTGGGTGCTGCCGGTGTCGCGGCCAAGCTGACCGTTGGTGTTGTCTCCCCAGCTGTAGAGGTTGCCGTCAGATCCCAGGGCCAGGCAGTACGATGCTCCTGCGCTGGCCTGGGTGAAGGTGATGCCTGCTGGGGTATCCACCTTGTTGGGCCTATCCGACGGGGTTTTGCTGCTGTCACCCCAGGTATAGAGGCTGCCGTCGGAACCCAAGGCGATGGAATGCCCGTCTCCTGCGCTGGCCTGGGTGAAGGTGATGCCAGCAGGGGTGCCAACCTTGCCGGGCTTGTCTGTGGGGGTGTTGTTGGTGTCGCGACCCAGGCGTCCGTTGGCGGCGTACCCCCAGGTGTAGAGGCTGCCGTCGTCGCTTACGGCCACGGAGTGGCTTCCGCCTGCGCTGGCTTGGGTGAAGGTGACGCCTGTTGGGGTGTCTGCTTTGCCGGGCTTGTCTGCCGGAGTTTTGGTGGTGCTGCGCCCGAGCTCGCCGTGGTTGTTGTCTCCCCAGGTGTATATCGCGCCTTGCGTGTCCACGGCCACCGTGTGGTCCCAGCCTGCACTGACACTGGCGAAAGTGACGTCTGCTGGGGTGTTGGCTTTGCCGGGCTTGTCTGCGGGGTTGTCGCTGGTGGTGCTGCGCCCGAGTTCGCCGTGGATGTTGTTGCCCCAGGTGTAGATGTCGCCGTCCGAACTAGCAGCCACCACATATGATCCGCCTGCGCTCGCCTGGACGAAGGTGATGCCTGCCGGGGTCTCAACCTTGTTGGGCCTGTTGGCCGGGGTGCTGCTGGTGACAGTGCGTCCCAGCTGGCCTCGGCTGTTGTCTCCCCAGCTGTAAAGATTGCCGTCGGAGCCTAAGGCCACGGAGAATCCGTAGCCTGCGCTGACATAGACGAACTTGACGCCCGCAGGGGCATCCGCCTTGCCGGGACGGCTGTCCTGCTTGTCGGTGGTGTCGCGGCCCAGCTGCCCATGGCTGTCGTTGTCTCCCCAGGTGTAGAGGCTGCCGTCGGAGCCCACGGCCCCGGAATGGAGGTCTCCTGCATCGGCTTGGCTGAGCCGGATGCCGCGTTCCGGTGGCGGAGTCAGGGTGACGGTTTGACCACCGGTCTCAGGCCCGTTGTCCTTGTCGAGCTTCCACCTGTTGCTGTCGGCACTGCTCCAGTGGGCGGTCAGAGTCGCCTTATCGGTGACCGGCCTGCTGAAGTCATAGGCTGTGTCGCCGATGAACCAGCCGTCGAACAGGTGTTTATTCTTGGTTGGATCCTTGGCGGGGGGTTTCAGTCGGTTTCCCTCGGTCACGATTTGGAAACCGAACCCATTGCCACCGTCGGGGTCGAAAACGATGAGATAATTGCCTAGGTACCTGTAGGACAAGTGTGCGTCTGGACGCTCGCCGTTCATCCTCCAGGTGATGACTGTATCTACTCTGCCGTGGTCATGTGGGGGCGTGGTGACGCTCCAGGTGCCGTCCGAGTTGGGGTCGAGGTTGGTTCCGGGTGCCCCCCCGAAACTCACGTTAACGGGCTTGGGATCCTCGGGGAATGCGACCATGCCGGGGCTGCTGTCGTACTTGCCGCTGGTGGGGCGTCCCAATTCGCCATACTTGTTTTGGCCCCAGCTGTACAGGTTACCGTCGGAGCCAATGGCTAGGGAGTGGGAATAGCCGGCGCTGACCTCGGTGAATTGTGCGGCACCTGCTGGTGTAGGCACTTTGCCCGGCTTGACGTCGTATTTGGCTGACCCGGTGTCGCGGCCCAGCTGTTCGCAATCGTTTAGACCCCAGCTGTAGAGGTTGCCATCCGAACCCAAAGCCAGGGAATGTCTGTGCTCTGTGCTGACCTGGGTGAATTTCGTGACGCCTGCCGGCATGGTCACTTTGCGCGGCGTGCGGTCTTGCCTCGCCGGGGCGGTGTTGCGTCCTAGCTGGCCATATTCGTTCCATCCCCAGCTGTAGAGACTGCCGTCTGAGCTGGTGGCCAGGGATGTCCACTCTCCAGCCTTGATCCAAGTGAATTTCTTGACGCCTGCTGGCATGATCATCTTGCGCGGTGAACGGTCACGGAAGGGATATCCGCCGGCGTAGCGTCCCAGCTCGTCATAAGTGTTGTCGCCCCAGCTGTAAAGGTCACCGTCCGAGTCAAGAGCCATAGAGTAGAAGGTTCCTGCGCTGATTTGAGTGATTTTTGTGATGCCCTTCGGCAAGTTCACCTTGCCTGGCTTGACGTCGTATATGGCAGAACCCGTGTCACGTCCAAGTTCGCCGTACTTGTTTTGTCCCCAGCTGTAGAGGTTGCCGTCCGATCCCAGTGCAAGGGAATGCCATTTGCCTGCACATGCTTGGGTGAAGTGGACGCCGGCCGGTGGAGTGACCAGCCTCGGCTGATTGTCTATCTGGGGGTTGTCTTTTGGTGTCGTGCTGACAGTTTCGCGTCCCAGTTCTCCGTCAGCATTGTGCCCCCAGCTGTAGAGATTGCCGTCTGAACCGATGGCCAGGAAATGGGAGTAGCCTGTGCTGACCTGGGTGAAGTGGACGCCGGTCGGCGGGTTGACCAGGCTTGGCGTGCGCTTTTCGTCTTCAGGAGTCTCCAATTTGTAGTTGTTGTCTCCCCACCGGTAGAGGTTGCCGTCCGAGGCGATGGCCTGGGAGCCTTCTTCTTTTGCCGGGATGATGTGGCTGAAGCGTATGTCTGGTTTGGTGGGCGGGGTCAGGGTGATTTTGGCGTATCCTCTGGTCTTCCCGGAGGCGGGGGAGAGGCTCCAGGCGCTTGTGCCCTTGGTCCAGTGGGCGGTCAGGGTGAGGTCTGTGGTGACGGGCTGGGTGAAGTCGTAGGCCACCTTGGAGTCGCCGTTGGCGTCTTTGGCGAACCAGCCATCGAACAGGTAGCCGTCCCTGGTCGGGTCTTGTTCGGGACGGCTGGCCAAAGCACCGTCCTTGACGTTCTGGGAGTCGACGCTGCTGCCCTCGGCGCTGTCGAAGACGACCTGGTATGAAGTTGAACCTGGCTGAGCTCGGGTGGTGGTTGTGCTGACGGATGCGTCTGTTTGCTGGGCCGGGCTGATCGGATTTGCGATGGCATCGGCCGCAGTGAGCCCGCCGAAAATCATGCTGGCTGGAAGAATGACAATAACTTTCAAAATGTCTACAACAATGGCTGACCGGGAAGACTCGTCCGGATGGCACATGATCGCTACAAACCCCTTTCCCAAGGTAAGGCAATCCGATGATGAAAACCCCAAGTTTTTTCATCGGTCGCATGCCGGGCACGTTCCCGGTAGCTAGAAAGAACGCTAGCATGCAGGTTCGGGTCTTAAGGGGAGCAACACTCGGATAAAACGAGTAAAAAATATTATGTCAAGTTGGGATGCAGATATTTTCCTCTAGGCGCAGAGATAAAAATGAAAATGGGTGGCTCCATGATGTTGGGGGGGGCGGAGCCACCCATCATGGCCGGGCCGTTCTTGGGGTGCGGTTCGACCGCTTACTCGAGCGAAGCGAATTCGTGCCTGTGGCGTCCGGCTGCCAGGGCGCCGGCGGCGGCAAGCAGGCCTGAGGCGAGCAGGAGGAGCACTCCCGTCTTGCCTGTATGGGGCAGGATGCCTTTGAAGGTATAGCTGAGGTGGGTCGGGGTCTGGTTGGTGGTGCCCAGGGACCAGTCCACGATCACATCAGACAGTCCCGGATTGTGGGCTGGCGTGGCCAGGGTGACCGACCCGTCAGCGTTCTGCTGCAGGCTGCCGGCGGGTGTCTGGTCGAACCTGACACCGGTAATCAGCGGCGGCGGATATAGCGCCACCAGCGTCGGCGTAATGATCTTCGTGCCGTTGTTGCTGCCGGTGCCGAGTTGCCCACGGTAGTTGTATCCCCAGCTGTAGAGGTTGCCGTCCTGACCGATGGCCATGGAACAAGCCGATCCTGCGCTGATCCGCGCGACCGCGAAGCCCTTGCCTGCGTTGTCCTGGCCTGCGGGGGGTGACACTTGTGAGGGGACGAGCAGCTCGGAGGTGCCCTGGTTGCTGCCCAACTGATCAAAGGTGTTTTCTCCCCATCCCCAGGCTGTGCCGCTCTGGTCGATAGCCAGCGAATATGTGGCTCCGGCGATGATTTGGGCGGCCTGGAATGCCTGGCTGGCATCGGCAGGGTTTTTTACCTGCGTGGGTGTGGACCGGTCGGTCAGCGTGCCATCGCCGATCTGGCCCGATGTGTTCCTTCCCCATGCCCAGGCTGTGCCGTCCTGTCCGATGGCCAGCGCGTGGAGTTCGCCCACGCTGATCATCCTGGCCTTAAAGGTCTTGCTGGCGTTCTTGGGATCGGGCACGGGGGCTGGGTCGGCAGCATATACGGTGCTGTATTTTCCTGTGCTTTGGCCGTTGCCGAATTGTCCGTGGTTGTTGTATCCCCAGGTGTATACGTTGCCGTCGGCGTCCAGGGCCATGAGGAAGCTGTATCTTGCGCTTACCTGGACCGCCTTCAGCCCCTTGTCGGAGCCGCTGGGATCCTTGGCCAGGGCCGGTGTCAGTTTGGGCGCGCTATAGGTGTCCTGGTCGTTGGTTTCGCTGCCCCAGACGTAGACGCGCCCATTCAGGTCGATGGCTGCCGAATCGGTGAAGCCGGCGGTCACCTGGGTGGCCTTGAAGGGTTGTCCGTCTGGGCCCTTGACGGGCTGTGGCTTGGAGTGGTCTTGCCTGCTGCCGTCGCCAAGCTGGCCATATTGATTGTGTCCCCAGCTGTAGACGGTCTGGTCGGAGCCGATGGCCAGCACGTGGGTTCCGCCTGCGGCGACCTGCGTGTAGGTGAACCCGGTAGCTGCGCCGTCAGGCAGGGGGACCTTGGTCGGCGCGTACTGTGTGGCCGTCGTACTCGGATCCTGGCCCAGCTGCCCGTAGTCGTTGCCGCCCCAGGCGTAGGCATTCCCATCGCTGGTCACCCCTACAGAAAAACCGGCAAAATTATCGCTGGCGCTTATCTGGTTGAAACGGATGCCCCGGCTGGTTTTGGGCGGGGTGATGGTCACCTGCTGGCCGCCCTGGGCATCGCCATTATTCGGGCTGATTGCCCAGCTGCCGATGTCTACAGGGCTCCAATGGGCGGCCAGGGTGATGCTGCTGGTGACGGGCTGGCTGAAGTCATAAGCCACCTTGGATTCGCCTTTTGAGTCCTTGAGGAACCAGCCGTCGAACAGGAAGCCGTCTTTGGTCGGGTCTGCAATCGGGCGTGTGGCCTGCCTGCCTTCGGTGACGGACTGGGGTCCGGGCATGCCCGAGGGTGCTGTAGGGGAGTCACTGTCGGAAGAAAAAGTGACATGGTAGGTGTTCACGTATTGGTAGGTCAGGTGGGTGTCGGGCTGCTGGCCGTTCATGCCCCAGATGATGGTGACATCGGTCTTGCCTGCTGCATGCTGGGGCGTGGTGACGCTCCAGGTGCCGTTTGACTGGGCGTTGAGGTTGGTGCCGGGCGTCCCGCCGAAGCTGACGCTGACGGGTCTGGGATCCTCGGGGAATGTGACTGTGCCGGGGAGGGCGTCAGAACGACCAGTGGTCGTGCGTCCCAACTGGCTTCGGCTGTTGTCTCCCCAGCTGTAGAGGTTGCCGTCCGAGCCTAGGATCAGGGAGGAGGTATTTGCTGCGTTGATCTGGATGCAGCTGATGCCTGCCGGCAGGGATACTTTGCCCGGTACGGCATTTCTCAAGCTGTTGGCATCACGTCCCAGCTGGCCGAATTTGTTGCTCCCCCAGCTGTAGAGGTTGCCGTCCGAGCCTACGGCCAGGGTGTGTTGGTTTCCTGCGCCGAACTGGGTGAATCTCGTGACGCCTGCGGGCAGCGTCACTTTGCCTGGATCGATGTTTTGTGTGGGTGTGTCGGTATCTCGTCCCATCTGGCCGTAGCTGTTGTAACCCCAGCTGTAGAGGTTGCCGTCTGAGCCCATGGCCAGAGAACACCATCCCTGTGCGGCAATCGCGGTGTATTTCGTTACGCCTTTCGGCAGGATCACTTTGTTCGGCAGGGTTCCTGGCTGTTCGCTGTTGGTGTTGCGTCCGAGTTCGCCCTGAGTGTTGTCTCCCCAGCTGTAAATGTTGCCGTCCGAGCCCAGAGCCAGGGAATAGAAGGTTCCCCCGCTGATCTGGGTGCAGGTGATGCCTGTCGGCATTGACACTCTGCCTGGCGTGGCGTCGTAGGTCGCTGATCCCGTGTCGCGTCCCAACTGGCCTCGGCTGTTGTCTCCCCAGCTGTAGAGGTTGCCGTCCGAGCCGATGGCCAGGGATTGCGAGTATCCGGCGGTGAACTGGGTGAAGTGGACGCCGGTCGGCGGGGTGACCAGGCCCGGTCTGTCAGCTGGCGTGATGGTGGTGCTGCGTCCCAGCTGCCCGTTTTCGTTTAGTCCCCAGCTGTAGAGGTTGCCGTCCGAGCCCATGGCCAGGGAAAGGCTCATTCCTGCGCTGGTCTGGGTGAAGTGGACGCCGGTCGGCGGGGTGACCAGGCCTGGGGTGCCTTCTGGCGCCTTGCTCGGTGCGGTGGCTGGTATCTCATTGGTGTCACGTCCCAGACTTGCTTTGTTTTGTCCCCAGCTGTAGAGGTTGCCGTCCGAGCCCATCGCCAAGGTATGCCATAGACCCGAGCTGATGTGGCTGAATCGTACGCCGGGTTTGGCGGGTGGGACCAAGGTGATCTTGTCGCCTCCGGCGGCTGACCCGGAGGTGGGGGAGAGGCTCCAGGCACTGGTTCCCTTGGTCCAGTGGGCGGTGAGGGTGAGGTCTGCAGTGACGGGTTGGGTGAAGTCGTAGGCAAGATTGCCGGTGAACCAGCCGTCGAACAGGTAGCCGTCCCGGGTCGGGTCCTTGGCAGGCCGGCTGGCCAGTGCGCCGTCATCGACGTTTTGAGGGTCGATGCTGCTGCCGTCGGCGCTGTCGAAGGTGACGGTGTGCCTTGTTGAGCGTGCCTGGGGGCGGCTGTCAGGTGTTTGATCGTGTTCGGGTGTGGTGTTCAGTGGTGATGGTGTGGTGTTCAGTGGCGAGGGTGTTGGTGTCAATGGGGACCGGGGTGTCGTCGGCGTGGTCTGCAGCGTTGGCTGGCTTGTGTCGGTGTCGGTGTCGGTGTTGGTGTCGGTGTCGGCTGTGGCGAGGCTGCCCATGATCAGACTTGCGAGCAGGATGATGGCAAGCAGAAGGCTCGCGGCAATGCATGGCCGGGCAGAAGCATCCCTATGGTGCATGATGGCTGCGAACCCCTTTCCCCAAACAGGTGGCTCGATGATGAAAATCCCCAAGTCGCTTCACGAGACGTGTGCCGGGGACCATCCCGACAGCTGGATTGCAGTATATCATGCGCGGACGGGCAAGAGTGGGAGCAACACCCGAATGAATAAAGAAGGGTGGCTCCGCTGTGTTGGGGGATTGCGGGGCCACCCTGTAGGGCCCAGATCGTCATAATTTGGGGATAGACGCAATCCGGGCCTGCTTACTCGTGCGAAGTCTACTGATTCAGGCTTCTGTCCTTTCTCAGGTGTCGCGCTGCCATGGTTGCCATGATGATGAGCAGACCAACGGCGAGGGGCAGGAATATGCCGGTGCCGCCGGCCCGAGGCAGGACGCTGATGGAGGTGTACAGGTAGGTGTTGCTGGTGTCGGGGAGTTGCGTAACCCCGTTCAGCGTCCAGTTGATGGTTACCGTAACCGGCCCTGGTGTGTAAGGCGGCGTGGTCACATTCCAAGTGCCGTCATTGTTGGCTGTCGGATAAATTCCGCTCGTATTGCCGAACTGAACGAGTTTGGGAATGCCGACTCCAGGGAAAATGATCTTGCCTGGAGTCGGATCATGGTCACCGCTGATGTCGCGTCCCAGCATACCTTGGTCGTTCTTTCCCCAGCTGTAGGTGTTGCCGTCCGATCCTATGGCTGAAGAGTGATTGCCTCCTGCCTGAGGCCGGATGAGGGTGATGCCGGCTGGAGCGTCCACTTTGGTGGGCAGATGGTCGGATTTGCCGCTGGTGGTGCGTCCAAGTTGTCCGCAATCGTTGTATCCCCAACTGTAGAGGTTGCCGTCCGATCCTGTGGCGAGGGCAAAGTAACTTCCCGCCACAAACCGGGTGAAATGAACACCTGACGGCATGACGACCCTGGAAGGGGTCGCAGAAATCAGTTCCGTGTTTCCCAACTGATCTTTGTTGTTGCCTCCCCAACTGTAGAGATTATTGTCGGAGCCGAGAGCCAGCGAGAAGTTCAGGCCCGTGCTGGCTTGCGTAAATGTGACGCCGGTTGGGGCCTTTACTTTGTAGGGCAGAGGGTCATATAGGTCAGTTGTCGTACTACGTTGGCGGCCCAGTTGGAACGAATTGTTGTATCCCCAGCTGTAGAGGTTGCCGTCCGAGCCCAGGGCGAGGACATGCTTGCTGAATGGACCTGTGAAAACCTGGGTGAATGTGATGCCTTCGGGTGCAGCGACTCTAAGAGGGTCTCTGCTCTTTAATCCTGACCTGCCTTGCCCTAGTGCGCCTTCCCTATCGTCTCCCCAGGCGTAGAGGTTGCCATCGGAGCCTAATGCCAAGGCGAAGCTATCGCCCGCGTAGACTCGAGTGTAGTGGATTCCCGCAGGCGGTGCCACTTTGTCTGGGGGATTGCGATTGTTGGCGAAGGTGTTGCGTCCCAGCTGTTCACAATCGTTGCTTCCCCAGGTATATACATAGCCGTCTGAGCCAAGGGCCAAGGCGAACTTTTGTCCTGCAGCGGCCTGGGTATAGCGGACTCCGGCGGGAGTTTCCACCACGACAGGCTTATCTGAGGGGGTGTGTCCAAGTTGGTAATTATAATTTGTTCCCCAACTGTAAAGGTTGCCGTCTGAACCGAGAGCCAAGGAAAAATCCTGTCCCGCTTGGATCCAAGAGAAACGGATTCCACGTGGGCCTTGCGGCGGGGTGAGTTTGACGCTCTGGCCGCCGGTTTCCGGTCCTTCCTTCTTGTCGATGTTCCAGTGCGAGACGGGACTGAAGTGGGCGACCAAGGTGATGTCGCTGAAGACGGGCTGATTGAAGTCGTAGGCTATATTGGAGTCGCCCTTGGAGTCTTTGAGGAACCAGCCGTCGAACAGATAGCCGTCCTTGGCCGGATCCTTGTCGGGGCGGACGACCTGATCGTCATCCATGACCCGCTGGGCATCTGGTGTTGGTGTACCGCCTGCACCGTCGAAAGTGACTGTGTACGTGGAACCATCATACTTGTAGGGCAGGTGTGCATCGGGCTGATGGCCGTTCCTGATCCATGCGACTGTTAAGTCCACCCGGCCCTTTTCGTGCGCTGGGGTGCGGAAACTCAAGGTGCCGTTCTGGTTCTTGGTCAAGTCGGTAATCGGGGTTCCATCCAGCTTGGCGCTGATGAATTTGAATGCTTGTGGGAAGTCGGCCTTGTTTGGTGTGGTAACTGGCACACTGCTGGTGTTCCCGGCACCCAGCTGGCCGCTGCTGTCGTCTCCCCAGTCGTAGAGGTAGCCGTCCGAGCACATAGCCAGGATGTGCCTGTACCCCGCACTGAATTGAGTATAGGTGATGCCGTCGGGCATGTTCGCTTTGTCTGGCTGGTTTGTGGTTTCACCACCCGTATCTCGTCCCAGCTGGCCGCTGCTGTTGTCTCCCCAGCTATAGATGTTGCCGTCGGAACCAGTCGCCAGAGAGTAGTCGTATCCCGCGCCGACCTGCCTTGTTCTGATGCCGTCAGGCAGGGCTACCTTGCTGGGCTGGCTGGTGCTGCCATACCCCCAGTTGTATGCATTGCCATCTGAATCAATAGCCAGTGTGTGGCGGTATCCTGCGCTGACCTGGGTGAAGCTCAAACCGTCCGCAGTATCCATCTTGTATGGCTGATTGGCAGGTTCGCTGGCGGTGGGGGTGCGTCCCAGCTGGCTGTTGCTGTTGTCTCCCCAGCTGTAGACGCTGCCATCAGAGGCGAGTGCAAAGGAAGCCGTGCCGCCCGCGGACACCTGGGTGAACTTTACGCCTTTTGGAAGCGGTATTGGGTTCGGGTACGCGTGCCCATAAGTCGACGAGTCACCATGGAGTTCGTCGGTTTCGCGTCCCAGCTGGCCGCTGCTGTTGTCTCCCCAGCTGTACACAGTTCCGTCCGAGCATGTGGCCAGCGCATAGTTTGGTCCTGCGCTGACTTGAACAAAGCTTTTGGAGGAATTTGTAGATGGGACCACCTGATTTGGCACGGGACTTGATGAGTGGACGAGACCTAGTCCTGACTGGCCTTTTTCATTGCTTCCCCAGCTGTATAGATGGTTACTGATATCGATGGCCACAACAAATTCGTCTCCTGCGCTGACCTGGATGAAGCGGGTGCCACCTGGAACGTCTACTCGTCCAGGCCGATCGGCAGGTTCGCTGGCGGTGGGTGTGCGTCCCAACTGCCCCTCGCTGTTGTTGCCCCAGCTGTATAGCACTCCGAGCGAGTCAAGGGCTAGTGAAAAGTCTTTTCCTGCGCTGAACTGGCTGAAGCGAATATCTCCTATGGCCGGCGGGGTCAGGGTTGCTGTCGTGTTGCCGGTGGCAGGACCATGGTTGGGGCTGAGACTCCAGGAATTGAGACCCTTGACCCAGCGGGCTGTCAGCGTGAGGTTTTCGGTGACGGGCTGGGTAAAGTCATAGGCGACATCCCCAATGAACCAGCCGACAAAGGAATAGCCTTTGCAGTAGGGGTCTGGGGGACGTACCACCCTGCTTCCACGGCTGAGCGTTGACTTTTGTGTTGACGAACCTATTGTGCTGTCAAAAGTTACTGTGTATGTTGTGGCCAAGCGTGGCTGGACCGAGTTTCCGTTGCTTTCGTCTGCCTTGTCAGCATTATTGGAATCACTGTCAGATGGGGTGGCCGTAGGAGCAGGGGAGGAGTCGGAAGAGGGAGTCGGCTTGGTGGGATTCTGGGGTGCGGTAGTAGCCGACGGCGATTCCGATGTGTCTGGGGCAGTGGAAGGCGTTGATGGTGTTGCTGAGGTGTTTGGGGTTGCTGTAGGTGAAGAAGGTGTCGCGGGTTTTGCTGACGGGCTCTGCGAGATTATGGTGCTGGAGGAAGTGCCGGGGTTTTGCTTATCTACCCGAGCGGTCGGTCGACCCCCCCCCCCCGGTGCCTTCTAGAGCAGTCTGCGCGCTCGCGCTGGCTGCACTGGAATCGTTCGTGACTGGCTCGGCAGTGGCAGCAAGGCCAGTCAGAAGGCTGGTAGGCAGGATAATCGCGAGCAGAAGGCCAGCTACAGTGGATGACCGGATCTGCTTTTTCCGACAATGACGCATGATGGGTGCGATCCCCTTCCTCAAAATCAACGGCCCGTTAATAAAAATCCCAAGAAAAACGAGCTGCACGCCGGGAACGGTCCCGGCTTCTATCTCATCATGCTACCACGCTCTACACACATTGACTGCGGGACTGGAATTCGGCGGAAGTGCAGGCGACCAGTTGTTCCCTTCTGGGTGTCTAAATTGCCTGGTTTCCCTTTTGGCGCTGGTGTTGAAGGGGGAGGGTGGGTGGCTCCGCTGTGTTGGGGACTGCGGGGCCACCCTGTGTGGTCGGGCCATCTTGGGGTATGGTCCGGCTGCTTACTCGTGTGAAGTCTCTAGCTTCGCAGGTTGCGGGATTCGCGCCGGTGACGTCCCGCTGCTGCAGCGCCAGCAGCGGCGAGCATTCCAGCCGCCAGCAAGATCAAGGTCCCGCTGCTGCCTGCGTGCGGCAACATGCCTTCGTAGGTGTAGGCCAGGTGCGCTTGAGGCTGCATGATCCCTCCCAGGGTCCAGTCCACGATCACATCGGCCTGTCCCGGATTGTGGGCAGGGGTGGTCAGGGAGACGGACTGATCAGGGTTCTGCAACAGGGAGTTGACCACCGTCTTGTCGAATCTGACACTGGTGATCAGCAGTGCCTGATTGAAGGCCACTGAGGTCGGCTTACGGCTCTGCTGCAGGCTTCTGTTGCCGAGTTGGCCGTATGTGTTGTCGCCCCAGGCGTAAGCGTTGCCATCCCGGCCGATGGCCAGGGAATGATATTGGGCTGCGCTGATTTGCATGGCCTGCAGGGATTCGCTGGTGTTGGCGGAAGAGTCGGTGCTCAGCACTTTTGTAGGCGTTTGCAGTGGATAGACGTCGCCGTTGCCCACTTGCCCATAGGCGTTGTGTCCCCATCCCCAGGCGTTGCCTGCGCTGTCGACGGCCAGAGAGTATATGACTCCTGCGCTGATGCTTACCACGGTGAAGTTGCCTGTCCTGCCGGGATTCTTCACCGGTTTGGGGACGGGCTGGTCGTAGGTGGAACCGTTCCCTAATTGGCCGGAATTGTTGTGCCCCCAGCTCAGGACGGCCCCATTCTTGTCGATGGCGAGGCCGTGGTCCGTGCCTGCGCTGATTTGAGTGGCTTGCAGTCCTTTATTAGGGTCCTCGGGGCTGTTCGGGTCGCGCACCTTGGCTGGTGTGGCTGTGTATGTGCTGCTGGTGCTGTTGTTGCCGAGCTGACCGTAGTTGTTGTATCCCCAAGCGTATGCGTTGCCGTCCGCGTCCAGAGCCAAGATGAAGCTCCATCCGAGGCTGACCTGCACCGCCTGCAGTCCTTGGCCGGAGCCGTCAGGGGCGGCTGCTGGGGCAGGTGTCTTCTGTGGCTGGGTGAAGCTGGGATTGAAGTTACCGTCGCAGCTGTTGCCTTCGCTGCCCCAGGTGTAGACGTTCCCATTTAGGTCGATGGCGGCCGAGTCATAGGCACCGGCGCTCACTTGGACGGCCTTGAAAGGCCGGCTTGTGTCGGACGGGTCCGGCACGGAATGTGGCGTGGAATGGTCGACGGTTGTGTTGTCGCCCAGTTGGCCGTGGTCGTTGGCGCCCCAGCTGTAGACGATTTGGTCGGAGCCTATGGCAAGCACGTGGAAGCCGCCTGCTACGACCTGTGTGTAGGTGAAGGTGGAGTCCACGCCGTCCGGCAGGGGGATCTTGACCGGCTTGTTCTGCTTGGCTGTGTTGCCGATGCCGAGCTGACCATGCTGGTTGCTGCCCCAGGCATAGGCGTTCCCATCGCTGGCCACTCCTACGGAGAAGCCCATGGCATCGCTCATCTGGTAGCCACCTGCACTGACTTGGTTGAAGCGGATGCCCCGACTGGTTTTGGGCGGCGTGATGGTTACCTGCTGGCCGCCCATCGAGCTGCCCTTGATCGGGTTGATCGACCATCCGCCGCTATTGGTTTGACTCCAATGCGCGATTAGTGCGACATCTCCGGTGACAGGCTGGCTGAAGTCATAGGCGACCTTGGAATCACTATTGGCATCCTTGATGAACCAGCCATCAAACAGACAGCCGTCCGCTTTCGGATCGGGGTATGGGCGCACGGCCTGCCCGCCCTCAGTGACGGACTGGTTTTGGGGCATGTCGGAAGAGGCCGGACAGGACTTGTCTTTGTTGCTGAAGGAGACGGTGTATTTTGGTCCATCATATCGATAGGTCAAATGCACATCCGGCTGCGACGCCCCATTTATGGTCCATTGGACGGTCACATCCGCCTTCCCCTTTGCATGTGGCGGGGCAGTGGCGCTCCAGGTGTTGCCATTCGTGTTCTTTGACAGGTCTTTAATAGTGGTTCCGTCGAACTTAATGCCAGTGAGGTCGGGTGTGCCGAGCGTCGACACCACTCCGCGTTCTTTATCGCCGGCGGCGCCGTGCCCTAGTTCGCCGTAATAGTTGAAGCCCCAGGTATACAGGTAGCCATCTGAGCCCAGTCCCATGGTATAGCCGTTGTTTATGCTGGCC
Organism: Bifidobacterium sp. W8114; assembly: GCF_016101165.1. Classification (NCBI taxonomy): domain Bacteria; kingdom Bacillati; phylum Actinomycetota; class Actinomycetes; order Bifidobacteriales; family Bifidobacteriaceae; genus Bifidobacterium; species Bifidobacterium sp. W8114. The sequence continues at coordinate 35,740 of NZ_JACFRA010000009.1, forward strand.
TGCTTCCAGGTGAAGTCATCCTTGCCACTGTCTGGCTTGGTCACAATTCCCGGGCCGCTTACCGGGGTGGCGTGCCCGAGCTCGCCGTCCCCTCCCGTTCCCCAGCTGTAAAGGTTGCCGTCTGAGCCGAGCCCCATGGAGTGGTAGTCAGTCGTCATGCAGTCAATGTAATTGACGTTTGCCGGTTTATAGACAGCTGCCGGACGATTGGCTGCATTGAGGCTCAGGTCGCGTCCCAGCATGACTTCTTGAAGATCCGAACCCCAGGTATAGATATTTCCATCCGAGCCCAAAGCCATGGAATTGTAATGGGCTGAACCCGTCTGGAGCCATGTGAAGTCGCTGGGAACACCTGCAGGCTTGTCAATCTTGCCGGGGATGGGATTCTTCCTTGTATCAGTGGTGTCGCGGCCTAGTTGGTCAAAGTCGTTGTTCCCCCAACTGTAGAGGTTGCCGTCTGAACCGATCGCAATCGTATCGTAGAACCCTCCGTTTGCCTGAATCCAGGAGAAGTTGGATGATGCATTCGCGGGTTTGTCGACCTTAGTCGGTTCTTTGACTTGCTGAGTTCCACCATCATGACCCAGTTGTCCATACTCGTTCCATCCCCAGCTGTAGAGATTTCCAAAAGAATCAAAAGCCATGGCGTGGTTTGCCGCTGCCTTGATGCGGGTGAATTTGATGGTGTCCTGCTTGTCTACAGGCCTTGGTGTCTGGTCACCGCCGAAGAGATTGTAAACACCATCGCGTCCAAGCTCATATAAGTCGTTGTCTCCCCAACTATAGAGAATGCCGTCAGAACCGAGAGCCAGGGCAAAAGTGTTTCCTGCGCTGACCTGAACCCAGGTGAAGTCGGATGGTACGTTTGCGGGTCTGTCGACCTTACCGGGTGTGGGATTGGGATCGTATAGGCTGCTGCTGGCTGTTCGACCAAGCTGCCCTTTCTGGTTGGAGCCCCAGCTGTAGATGTTGCCGTCTGATCCCAATGCCACAGCAAAGTTATTTCCCGCGCTGATCTGACTGAACCGAATATTGGGTATGACGGGCGGGGTAAGAGTGACCTTGGTGTTGCCGCTTGCTGGTCCATGGACTGGATCGAGGCTCCATGAGCTGGAGCCTTGTATCCAGTGGGCTGTCAGGGTGATATCGCCAGTGACCGGCTGACTGAAGTCATAGGCGACGGGTGTGTCTCCTATGAGCCATCCGTCGAATACATAGCCGATTCTTGATGGATTGACGGGTCGGCTTACACGGTTTCCGTCCGTGATTTTTTGTTCTGTGCTGGTTTGCTGTTCAGGGTCGTTGAAGGTGACGGTATGTTGAGCGGATGAGCGTGGCTGTGATCGGCCGTTTAAATCTTCGTCGGTCGCGATTCTTTTATTAGGTGCTGGGATGGTGGGTGACGGCAGCTGCGCTGTATTTAGCGGGGAGGTTGTAGATAGGGGTGATGGCGTAGAGAGAGGGGTGTGGTTGAAGGCGTTGCCTTACTGGGGGAAATACCGGAATTTTGCTTAGCTACGCGAGGGGTCTGACGACCCCCCCCCCCCCCCGGTGCCTCCTGCTATGGCTGGCGCGCTCGCGCCGGCCACAGCAGGCTCGCTGGCGGTGGTGCCGGCATCGGCGCTGGTGCCGGCGAGGAGGCCTAGAGGCAGGACGAAAGATAGCAGAAGACTGACGGCCGCGGCCGGTCTGATCGACATGTGCTGATGCTGACACCTATTAAGCATGATCCCCTTCCCCAAAGGCTGACCCACCGGCCCCTACCGGTTGAAATACCCTTGGAGGCTTCCCTGACGTTGCGTATATCCCCATCCCTCTGTGCGAGGGTACAAGCAGGAAGCCTTGCGTCTTTCAACTATACTACGTGCCGATAAGGTTCTCTCAGGTGGAATGTCGGGGAAGTGATTCTGAGTAGAACATGAAGTTTATGAGTGCGTGTTATGGGTGCGTGACTGGGAACGATCCATTGGCCACTGATCAGGCGGGCCAGCCGGCGATGAGGGCGTGCAGGCCCTTGCGGTAGCTGGTCTCCATAAGGGCACTGATTCCGTCGTCCGTAGAGGCGAAGAGCGTTTTCAGATCATCGAATCCTTGGGTATCCTCGGCCAGTCTTTTAACCAGATCCGTATTGGTTTGGCCACCCGCACCGCCGACTGGGGGAGAGGCCTGGGCGATGGCACTGCCCAGGGTCAGTCCGGCAAGGCTGTTGAGCAGGTGGATGGTGTCGGAATCGACCTTGAGCCCATGGGCGGTCAGCTGGTTCAACCAGGTGCTGACCATGTGGAAGGACTGGTCGGTGTTGATGGGATGCGTGGCCATGAGCGGGAGCGCCCGGGGATGCGAAAGCAGCGTCCGGTGAACCTGAAGCATGACATCTTCAAGCGCTTGCCGCCATCCCATGTCCTGGGGTATGGAGTCCAGGTCGGTGGCTGACTGCCAGATGAGCTCGACGATTCCATCAAGCAGGGCGGCCTTGCTGGGTACATGGCGGTAGATGGCTGGTCCTGACACCCCCATTTGCTTGCCCAAGGCGCGGATGTTCAGGGCCTCCAGTCCGTGCTCGTCGACGAAATATAGGGCAGAGCGCAGAATGTAGTCTCGGTTGAGCGTCGTCTTGACGGGTGCCTTGGGTGGGTCAGCCATGCTTCCTCACTCCTTCCGCTGTACTCCTCTCTTGAATAGTACCGTTGCCAGGAGAGCCAGGGCGAGCAGGAAGGCCAGCAGGATACGCAGGTCAGGCCATACATCCGCCATTCCGGCATGGTCGAAATTGATTTTTCCTATGGCATCCATGGCCCAGTAGACGGGGCTGCCCTTGGCCAGCTTCTGCGCCCAGTCCGGGAATCCGGAGACAGGGCTGAGGGCTCCGCCCATGCCAGCCAGGAGCATGCCAAGAATGTTGTTGAAGGACATGGCCATGTTTTGCGAGGACGAGAAGATGTAGAGCAACAGGCCGAAGAGGGTCAGCACAATCGAAATGACCAGGCAGACCGCGGCCAGGGCCAGGACTGATCCATTGGGCCGATAATGGTAGAGCGCCGTCCCGATCAGCATGACTAGAGAGACTTGGACCACCTGCACCATGAAGGACACGCTCAGTTTGGCCATGACCAGGTCGAAGAGGGAGACCGCCGACACCCGCATCCTGTCCCAGGTGTGCCATTCATGCTCCTGAAAGAAGAGTTGGAGGACCAGCTGCAGGGAAAACATGGCGAAAAGGATGGCGAACCCAGGAAGCGCCTGCTCGGATCCGTTGGCGCCCAGATGCCCCTGGGCTCTCAGCGAGTCCCGGTAGGAGGGCAGCATGAAGGGGATGATGATCAGGGGAATGGCCACAATGACCGCCTGCAGCCAGATGCTTCGCAGCTCGATTTTGAAATTGAGGCGGAATGTCGCTAAATATCCGTTGAAATGCACGGCGCTCACCTGTCTTCCCATGCTCGTAACCCGGCAGGGTCGCTAGAGGACGAACCCATGACGGTCATGTAGGCCGACTCGATGTCAGGCTGGACGATGGTGACTGACGACAGACGGGCCTCTTTCATGACCGGCTTCTGCAGGAGGCGGGCCAACTCCTGCTCTGGACTGGACACCGGGTGATCGGGCTCCAGGAAGCCGTCTGCCGTCCGCCATCCCGGGACCTGGCCTGGGGCAGGGCCGACGAATGAGATACGCAGGGATGCCCGGGCATATTTATGGAGTACCTCCTGCAGGGAGCCCCGGACTTGGATCCGCCCGTCGATCAGGAAGGCCAGGTCAGCGCCCATCTCTTCCAATTCTTTGAGGTAGTGGGTGGTGTAGATGATGGTGGTGCCCTGCCGGCTCATGGCCTTGACCATGTCCAGTATTCTGGCGCGGGCCTCTACATCCGCTCCGACCGTCGGCTCGTCCAGGAAGAGCACTGGGGGATTGTGGACCATGGCCATGGCGGTGTGAAGGCGTCGTTTCTGCCCTCCCGATAGATTCTCGGCTGCTGTTCCTGACTGGGATCCCAATCCCATGAGCTCTATCAGTTCGTCGGCCCTTTTGCTGCATTGCTTGGTGTTCAGCCCTTGCAGGCCGGCCATGCCACACAGGTTGTCCCGGACACTGAGATGGGGATAGATGCCCAGGTCTTGGGGAGCAAGTCCGATTACCCGGCCGAAGATGCGCGAGGGGGTTCGATAAGGGTTGCGCCCCTCTACTGAGATGTGGCCTGAGTCCGGCTCGCCCAGCCCGGTCAAGGCCGAGATCAGGGTTGACTTGCCTGCTCCATTCCTACCCAGCAGACCCAAGATGCTGCCGCGCCTGACCTGAAGATCCACACCCTTGAGCACCTGCCTGCTCCCGAATGATTTACGCACCTGGCAACAGGACAGGGCGTATTTCCCCGAATCGTTTTTTGCGGGTTGCAAGATATACCTCCTGACGATCATTAGTGATTAACGATGTAAACTATAATAACATTGTTAACAACCTGGTCTCGCCAAGGTTTTCATGGGCCGCATTGTGGTCTGCGTCAGCTTTCGGATATTCTGATGTGGCTTGGCGGGGATATACGCCTTGCATTGACTTGCAAGTACTATGATTTTCGTTAGCAGTGTTGGGGCTATAGGAACTAAACGCGTTGTTTATGTTGGGGGTTTGGCCTTGTGGCTGTAAGCGTGTTGGGTGGTTGTTAATAGGTCG